>JACMNO010000103.1 GCA_014378485.1 Bacteroidia bacterium | reverse complement strand
TGAATACATTCCTATTGATAATTTTAGAGCTATTTTTTTAGCTATTTCTGAATATATAGAAGAGCATAGTATAAAACATCTTTTATTTGATAAGCGTAATTTGAGAACGTTTCATCAGCCAAGCATGGAATGGTATTTTGCCATTTGGAAACCTATCATTAAAGTAAAAGGCTTGGTTAATCATTATAAAATATTACCTCCTTTGGATTGGTTCGTTCAGGCAGTAAATGCCGGTAAGCATGAAATATTTAAGAAGTACAATAATAACATACTTGATGGCATTCGAGTAAATTATGTAGAGTCTGTCGAAAAATCAATAGAGGATATTTTAGCTAGCCGTAAAAAATAGGGCTTAGACTATTGAATTTAGTTTTACACAAATCATAATCGTTTTATAAAATGTTCCTAATATTTGATACTGAAACAACCGGCTTACCCCGTAATTATAACGCACCTTTAACTGACTCTGATAATTGGCCTCGCATGGTGCAGGTTGCATGGCAATTGCATGATGTTAATGGAAATTTAATCAGTAGTAATTCTATTATTATTAAGCCCGAAGGTTACACCATTCCGTTTAACGCAGTTCAGATCCATGGCATTACTAACGAACGTGCTATTGAAGAAGGTCAGGATTTAAAAGCAGTTTTGCTGGAATTTGTTGATATTGTTAGTCAATCAAAATATTTGTGCGGACATAATATTGAGTTTGATAATAATATTATTGGCGCAGAATTATTACGTTGTGGTCTAGAAAATATATTAGCGGCTAAGCCTTTTATTGATACCAAGAATGACCAAACTACAGAGTATTGTGCAATACCTGGGGGAAGAGGCGGCAAGTTTAAATGGCCAACTTTATCTGAACTTTATAAAAAATTATTTAATGATTCTTTTTCAGAAGCTCATAATGCCGCTTTTGACGTATTAGCAACAGGAAAGGTTTTCTTTGAGATTATTAAACGTGGTATTACAAAAGTTTCTGAACTAACGGTTTCTGATTTACCTTCTGTTGTTTATCAAGCACCTGATTTATCGAATCTGTATAATCACGAGCAATCCTGGAAAGAACGTAAAACTCAGTCAGCAATAATCAGTCAGCAAAAAGCAGTTGTAGGTTCTGGCACTCCTTCCGCGGAGAAGCTGGATGGAGTTTCCTTTTCTCATCTTCACAATCATACCCAATTCTCTGTGCTTCAATCTACCACTGATGTTGGTGATCTGGTAAAAAAAGCTATCGAATACGGTATGCCGGCAGTAGCTTTAACAGATCATGGTAATATGTACGGCGCTTTTTTATTCTGGCAATCTATTGATAAACATAATAAAAGTGTTAAGTCTCAGAACGAAGCTATTGATAAGGGCGAAAAAACCGAAGACAAAAAAACAGAATTAAAATGTATCATTGGTTGCGAATTATTTGTTTGCAAAGATCATAAAGATAAAACCAAACAGGATAATGGTTATACTCAGGTACTGATAGCAAAGAACAGAACCGGTTATGAGAATCTATCGAGATTAAGTTCTATTGGCTTAATTGATGGCGCTTATTATGTGCCTCGTATTGATAAAAATTTATTAGAGCAATACAAAGAGGGATTAATTGCAACAACAGGTTCTTTATCTTCTGAAATTCCAAATTTAATTTTAAATGTCGGAGATGAGCAAGCCGAAGAAGCCTTTGTTTGGTATAAAGAACAATTTGGCGATGATTTTTATGTAGAGTTAAATCGTCATGATTTACAGGAAGAAAATCACGTAAATGATGTTTTATTGAAATTTGCCGCTAAATACAATGTAAAATATTTTGCTGCTAATAGTAATTATTATTTAAATAAAAACGGATTCGATTCGCATGATATTTTATTATGTGTAAAAGATAATGAGAAAAAAGCCACTCCGGTAGGCAAAGGCAGAGGTTTTAGAAATGGCTTGCAGAATAAAGAATTTTATTTTAAGTCGCCAAAAGAAATGGTTGCTTTGTTTGCCGATATGCCCGAAGCAATTGAAGCAACGAATGAAATAGTTTCCAAGATCGAGCAGTATAAATTAGGACGCGATATTTTATTACCAAAATTTGAAATCGCTGCTTCTTTTATCGAAAGCAATGAAATAGAAATTGAGGCTTCTAAAAACAGAATTATAGCTTTTAAAGAACAAAGTTGGATTGATAAAAAACTATCTGCAGAAGCCATTGAAATTCAAAAAGCTGAGATGCGAATTATTGCCGAACAGTTTATTTATATGTCGCATTTAACATGGCAGGGTGCGCAAAAGCGTTATCCTGAAATGCCGGCTGAAACCAAAGAGCGTATAGAATTTGAATTGGCAACTATTGAGCGAATGGGTTATCCGGGCTACTTTTTAATTGTTGCCGATTTTATTGCCGAAGCTCGTAAAATGGGTGTGGCCGTTGGGCCGGGACGTGGCTCTGCTGCAGGTTCTGCCATTGCTTATTGTTTATGGATTACTAACGTTGATCCCATTAAATTTGATTTACTATTTGAGCGTTTTTTAAATCCGGATCGTATTAGCATGCCTGATATTGATATTGATTTTGATGACGAAGGACGTGGTTTGGTAATTGATTATGTTATTAATAAATATGGTGCTAATCAGGTGGCACAAATTATTACTTATGGCACAATGGGTGGTAAATCTGCAATTCGTGATACTGCCAGAGCGTTAGATTTGCCTCTGCCTGATGCTGATAGATTAGCAAAAGCATTCCCCGATTCGTTGGATGCTAGATTGAAAAAATTATTAAAACCGGGTGGAATTGATCAAAAATATTTAGAAGGTATAAAAGATAAACGTGAAGTTGTTGAGCAGTCTCATAATTTCAGGAAATTATCTGAAGAAAAAACTCCGGAAGCTGATGTGTTAAAACAAGCTTACGAATTAGAAGGTTGCTTGCGAAACATTGGTATTCATGCTTGCGGAATTATCATCACACCCGATGATATGGTTAAGTTTGTGCCTGTTACCAAAGCAAAAGACAGTGACATGTTGGTAACACAATTTGATAACTCTGTGGCTGAAAATGCCGGTTTATTAAAAATGGACTTCCTTGGTTTAAGAACACTCACGATTATTAAAGATGCTATTAGTTATATCAAATTAAATCATGGTATTGATATTGATATTGATGCCATTGATTTGGAAGATAAAAAAACGTACGAATTATTTCAGCGTGGAGAAACAAACGGTGTGTTTCAATATGAGAGTGCCGGGATGCAAAAATCATTAAAGGATTTAAAGCCCGATAGCTTTAATGATTTAATTGCCATGAATGCCTTGTATCGTCCGGGGCCAATTGCATACATTCCTAACTACATTAATCGTAAACACGGTAAGGAGCCAATTACATTTGATTTGGAAGGAATGGATGAATTCCTGGGCGAGACCTATGGTATTACCGTTTACCAGGAGCAGGTAATGAGGTTGTCACAAAAGCTGGCAAACTTTACTAAAGGTGACGCTGATACCTTGCGTAAAGCAATGGGAAAAAAAGACAGAGGTACACTTGATAAAATGAAGGGCAAGTTCATTGATAATTGCAAGGCCAATAATCATGATCCTGTTGTTGCCGAAAAAGTATGGAAAGATTGGGAAGCATTTGCAAGTTACGCCTTTAATAAATCGCATTCAACGTGTTACGCTTACGTAGCTTTTCAAACGGCTTATATCAAAACACATTATCCTTCAGAGTTTATGGCTTCTGTTTTGAACCATGCCGGTAGTATTGATGCTATTTCATTTTTAATGGAAGAATGCAAGCGTATGGGCGTAAAAGTTTTAGGTCCTGATATCAATGAAGGTTTTGCGAAGTTTGCAGTAATTCCGGGCGGCACTGATATTCGCTTTGGTATGGCAGCTATTAAAGGTGTTGGCGAAAATACGGTTGATAATATTATTACTGAACGAAATGCGAACGGAAATTATACTTCAGTTTTTGATTTAGCAAAACGGTTGGATAGTAAAAGTGTTAATAAAAAATCATTGGAAGGACTTGCGCTTGCCGGAGGCTTTGACAGTTTTGAAGGAATTCATCGTGCTATGTTCTTTGTGCCGGATTTAATGGATGGAACCACTTTGTTAGACCGAATGGTTAAGTATAGTAACCAAATGAGTTTAGGGAATGATACTTCTCAGGCAAGTTTATTTGGTGGTGATGATTCGATCGAAATTACAGAACCTCAATTACCAAGTAAAATAGAGCCTTGGGGTAAATTGGAAGAGCTAGCAAGGGAAAAAGAAGTGGTTGGCTTTTTTATTTCCGGCCATCCTTTGGATCCATATAAATTAATAATTAATCATAAATGCAATGCTAATTGTGCGCAGTTAAAAGCTGGTCTTGAGCCTTTTAAAGGCAAGGATGTAACTTTTGGTGGAGTGATTACCGGTTTCGAAAACCGAACAAGTAAAACAGGAAACGCTTTTGGCAAACTGATTATAGAAGACTATCATGGTTCAGTTGAGTTAATGCTTTTCGGTAAAGATTTTGTGGAGTATAGCAAATTTATGGTGAGCCCTTTATTTGTTTATGTGAAAGCAAAAATTCAGGAACGATACAATCAACCGGGAAGTCTTGAATTAAAGATTCATAAAATTGAGTTATTAGAAACTGTAAAAGAAAACATTTTTTCTTCTATGAAATTGAAGATGAATATCAATGCCTTGAATGACGAATTAATTGCTAATATCGAATCTATTTTTAATGCTTCACAAGGCAAATGCAGTGTTGAATTTTTTATTGAAGATACAGAGGAAAACATGAGCGTGAAATTATTTTCCAAGTCTCAAAAAATTTCTGTTAGTACCGAGTTAATGAATGAATTAGATAAACTGGGAAGTTTAAGTTATGAGTTGAATTAATAAAAAACACCTGTTAGATTTATAAAGCTAACAGGTGTTTTAAAAACAATAATTATTTTAAACTATAAATTTTGCCTCCGAAGTAATTTCCACATTTAATACTTTTGAGATGATGCAATTTTTTTCAGCGTCTTTTGTAATAGCTACAAATTCATCTGCTGTAATACCATCAACACTTCCGGTAATTATTAAGTGAACCGCAGTTACTGCTAACCCTTCCATGTTTACAATAGCTTCTGTATCTAGTTCTTTTGCTGTAAAACCTTTAGCGGTGAGCATTGCACTAACTGCCATGGTAAAACAACCTGCGTGGGCTGCTGCTAATAATTCTTCTGGATTAGTTCCTGCTTCACCTTCTTCAAAACGAGTTTTAAAACTGTAATTGGTATTATTTAAAATACCACTTGGAGTTGTTAATGCTCCTTTACCTTCTTTAAGATTTCCTTGCCAATGTGCTTTTGCTGTTCTTTTCATAGTATTGTTTGGTTTTTAGTTTATGTTAAGTTAATTAAAATTAATTTATTTGTAATTTATTGTTTAGTGAATAATATCAAAGCGATCGAGATTCATCACTTTATTCCAAGTTGAAACAAAGTCTCTGATAAATTTTTCTGTGACGTCTGAACTCGCGTACACTTCAGCAATGGCTCTTAATTCTGAGTTTGAACCAAACACTAAATCGGCACGAGTGGCTGTCCATATTAATTTATTGTTTTTTCTATCACGCCCTTCAAACTCTAATTGAGAATCGTCTTTTGGTTTCCAAACCGTATTCATGTCAAGCAAGTTTACAAAAAAGTCGTTGCTTAATGTGTCATTCTTTTTAGTTAATACACCAAGACTTGAATTATCGAAGTTAATTTTTAAAACTCTTAAACCACCAACAAGAACTGTCAATTCAGATGCTGTTAAAGTTAAAAGTTGTGCTTTATCTAATAATAATTCTTCAGTTGAAATACTGTAATTTGATTTTTGATAGTTACGGAAACCATCGGCAATGGGTTCTAAAAAATGAAAAGATTCTACATCAGTTTGTTCTTGAGTAGTATCCATTCTTCCTGCTTTAAAAGGAACAATTATTTGATGTCCTGCATTTTGTGTAGCTTTTTCAATCGCCGCGCCACCTGCTAATACAATTAAATCAGCTAACGAAACTTTTTTATTATCATTTTGCTTAGTATTAAATTCAGTTTGAATAGTTTTAAGTTTGATTAAAACAGTATCTAATTGTTTAGGATTATTTACTTCCCATTTATTTTGTGGCGCTAGTACAATTCTTGCACCATTGGCACCCCCACGTTTATCAGAACCTCTGAATGTGGATGCGGAAGCCCAGGCTGTTGAAACTAATTGAGAAATGGATAAACCTGAATTCAAGATTTTTGTTTTTAATTCCACAATATCCGTTTCGTTAATTAATGTATGATTAAGTGTTGGAATTGGATCTTGCCATATTAATTCTTCTTTTGGGATGTCTGCTCCTAAATAACGAGAGCGCGGCCCCATATCACGATGTGTTAGTTTAAACCAAGCGCGTGCAAAGGCATCTGCAAAGGCATCAGGATTTTTGTGAAAATGACGCGAAATTTTCTCATATGCTGGATCTAATCTTAATGATAAATCTGTCGTAAGCATTGTTGGTAAATGTTTTTTTGTTGAATCAAAAGCATCAGGAATGGAAGCATTAGCATTTTTTGCTACCCATTGATGAGCTCCTGCTGGGCTTTTTGATAATTCCCATTCGTGATTAAATAAATTTTCAAAAAAATTATTGCTCCATTGAGTTGGGGTTTGCGACCAGGTTACTTCTAAACCACTTGTAATGGTGTGCTTACCTTTACCCGTTAAAAATTTACTCAACCAACCAAAGCCTTGGTGCTCGATAGCTTCTGCTTCAGGCTCTGCACCTACAAAATTAGTATCACCTGCGCCATGTGTTTTTCCAAAAGTATGTCCGCCTGCAATAAGCGCTACGGTTTCTTCATCATTCATCGCCAAACGGGCAAAGGTTTCGCGAATATCTTTTGCGGCAGCTATTGGGTCGGGGTTGCCGTTTGGCCCCTCAGGATTTACATATATCAATCCCATTTGTGCTGCAGCCAAAGGTTTTTCCAAATCACGTTCTTCTGAATAACGATTATCATCTAACCATTTTGTTTCATTGCCCCAATATACATCTTGTTCAGGTTCCCAAACATCTTCCCTGCCGCCAGCAAATCCAAAGGTTTTAAAACCCATAGATTCGAATGCAATATTTCCTGTAAGAATCGTTAAATCTGCCCACGAAATTTTTTGGCCGTATTTTAGTTTTATTGGTAACAGTAAACGACGTGCTTTGTCCAGATTTCCATTATCGGGCCAGCTATTCAGTGGAGCAAATCGTTGCAGGCCTGCACCGGCACCACCACGACCATCACCTGTGCGATATGTGCCAGCACTATGCCATGCCATACGGATAAAAAATGGGCCGTAATGCCCAAAATCAGCCGGCCACCATTCTTGTGAGTCAGTCATTAAAGCATGAAGATCTTTTTTTAAAGATTCCATATCAAGCTTCTTAAATTCTTCTCCATAATTAAATTCTTCATCCATTGGGTTGGAAAGAGTTGAGCCTTGGCGAAGAGTGTTTAATTTTAGCTGATTTGGCCACCAGTTCTGGTTTTGAGTACCACTGCCGCTTACATTATATTTTTTTTTACCAAAATGAAACGGGCATTTACTAGCACTGTTTGAGTTGTTTTCCATAATTAGTTAATTTTAAAGTACGAGTTCATAATGCAAATTTGTACATTTTTAAGTTATCAATCAAACTGATATTTTCTATATTTGCATAGATTTTATCTATATTATGAACTTACAACAATTAGAATACATTATAGCTGTCGACAAATTGAAGAACTTTGTCAAAGCCTCAGAATCATGTTTTGTAACTCAAGCTACCTTGAGTATGATGATAAAGAAACTAGAGGAAGAGTTGGATGCGAAAATTTTTGATAGAAGCAAACAGCCCGTAAAAACAACGGAAATTGGTGTGAAAATAATTACTCAAGCTCGTAAAATTATTTTAGAATCCAAAAAGTTAAAGGAGATTATTAGTGAGGAAAAAGGCATTGTAAGTGGAGAATTAAGGTTGGGGATTATTCCTACTCTTGCGCCTTATTTATTGCCCTTGTTTTTAAAAAAGTTTACGCAAGACTTTCCTTTAATTAAACTAATCATTAATGAATATACAACAGATATAATTACTCATAAACTAAAAACGGGAGAATTAGATGCAGGTATTTTATCAACGCCTTTAAATGATAGTGCTATTAAAGAACAAGTGCTATTTAATGAGAGATATTTTCTTTATGTAAATTCTAAAGAAAAAGGTTTTAATAAACAGTACGTTTTACCTAAAGATATTGATATTAATCGCTTGTGGTTACTAGAAGAAGGGCATTGCATGCGTTCTCAAATATTAAATTTATGTGCTTTAAAAAAGCAAAAAGAATTAGGAGAACGCTTTCTTTATAACGCCGGTAGTATAGAGACTTTGAAAAACATGGTGGATACTAATTTTGGAATGACCATTATTCCAGAATTAGCTATCCGTAATTTTAATCCTAGTCAGAAAAAGCGATTGCGAATATTTAAGTCGCCCGCACCAGTGAGGGAAATTAGTTTAGTAATCCATCGCGAATTTCTAAAGGCTAATTTAATTCAATCTTTAAAAGAAACTATTTTATCTGTTATTCCTAACGACATGAAGCAAAATAAACACATTAATATTGTTGAGATGTAGTTTGTTTATTTAATACTCAAATAGTTTTAGAACTTATAAATAGTAAGAAATAGAATTATGTTTTGGATATAGTGTTATTTGAGAAGCGAAGTTTCCTGTAAACTACTCAAAAACTATGATTCTATTTTTCTATGTGTTTTAAAAGTTCTTTTATTCGAATCACAAAGTATTCAACTTCAATTCAAAATCTGAGTTTCCAATATTAGTGATAAAACTGATATAGGATGTTACACCATTGAAGAAAAGATTGCTCTGCTGACCTTGTTCTGCTTTTAAAATAATTTTATTCTCAAGCCCTTTTTTGCCCATAGATACATAATTATAAGTTTTTTTTGAGGAGAGAATGTCTGTCTTTTTTAGAATATAAAATGTTGTATTATTAATCAAACCTGTTTTAATAACCACATCATTCATTGGTTTTTTATATTTGAATTTGTCATATTCACCAATATCATTTAAAATGAATTTTCCATAAGTATCACCTTTACCAAAACTCATAAAATTCGGAATTGCTTTACTGCCTATGGTAAAGATTGACCGAACTATTTCATAATCCACATCGTTTGGTACCAGTGTAAATTGCCAGGAGCTATAATACGCAAACACATTAGGTAAAGATTGTTCGTAGATGTCTGTCCAGATTACATAGCTTCCATCTGCCTGTTTATTAAATTCCCTGATTTTTAAATGAAAAGACTGTAAAACGCTTCCTGCCTTTGTCTGGATCGGCATTGGAAATGCTTTTTCAACTCTTACAGCAGCATCGCCTAAACTATCGATGAGCACTAGAAAAAGTTTGTGATTTTTTGATTGGTTTGTGAAGTTGGAGGTTTTGTTTTTAAAATCAAGCATGTTGCCATCATAAATACTTCCAATCACTTCAATGCTTTTTGTTTTTTTATTGAAGATCACGCCTGACATTAAAAAATATCTGGGATCTCCTTTAGCATTTAACTTAGTTCCTCTGATCACTTCGCCGGTATTGGCATTAATACGTAATATCCATTGCCCTTTTTTTAATCCGTCAAATACATGAGCATAAACAATCACCTGACTGGTGTCTGCGTAAATAATGGAAGCGCGGTGAATGTGTTTTCGTTCAAAGGCAAACTGCCATTTGTATTCATATTCAAAAGCTTTATCCATGGCTTTCACATGGTATTTTGATAAATAAAATTGTTTTCCGGATGTATCAGATGAGGTGCGGATAATATACATATCCTGTTTGAAGGTATATTTTTCATCATCGAATACTGATAAAGCATTAATGTGGTTGGCGTCATAATTTTCGGCAGTACCAATTTTACGCAGTGAATCATTTAACCGCAAAAGACTCACGATATTTTTTTGATTAGCAAGCTGGAAGTAGAAATTCAGCACATCATGCAAAGTATCTACTGTTATTTCCAGATAATCGGATGGGTGGTGTTTTCCCAGATTTAATTCTATACTATCTTTCAATTGTAATTTATCACTAAACGAAAAACATTTAAACGTTAGATCATTTCCCGATTGCTTGTAACCGTATACATGAATAAGATGGTGAAACTGTAAAACATTAGCTGAGAGTAATGTGTATTTTATGGATTGCCCTTCTGATATGACAGCAAAGCTTAACAGGAGAATGATTATATATAATTTTTTGCCCATTACAGACAAATATAGCCATTAAACAAACAAAGTAAAATCAGTTTGCAAATGCCTTTTTTAAACCTTATTCTTGTACTTCTTAAATAAAATAAAATGAAGACAACCTTACTCATACTTCCAATTTCAGCTGCTTTATTATTAGGCGCTTGTAAATCCAATCAATCAGATCTTAATGGGGAAACCGCTATTGTGAAAAATGATGCAACTATGACGGATACAGCTAAGAAATTTGAATACATTAGCGAACAATTTTCAGATTTGAGAATCTTGCGTTACGAAATTCCAGGATTCGATCTGTTATCCCTTCAACAAAAAGAATTGCTTTATTATTTATCTGAAGCGGCATTATGCGGGCGCGATATCATTTGGGATCAGAACTATAAATTCAATTTAACTATTCGTAAAACCATTGATGCCATTATTGAAAACTATAAAGGAGATGTAAATAGCGATGACTATAAAAAATTTATCGTTTATGCCAAGCGTGTTTGGTTTAGCAGAGGCATTCATCACCATTATGGAAGCGAAAAATTCTTTCCTGAATGTTCTCAGGAATTTTTCAGTCAGTTGATTGCTTCAACAGACATTTCAAAATTACCGATGAAAGCGGGTGAAAATATTAAGGTGTTTTCTGAACGTATTCTTCCATTGATTTACGATCCAAAAATTGCTCCTAAAAAAGTAAGCTTGGATGCAAGCAAGGATCTGCTTACAAGTTCCGCTGTTAACTTTTATGAAGGGGTGAATCAAAAAGAGGCCATTGATTTTTATGAAAAAATGTCTGACAAAACTTCTAAGACACCTGTTATGCATGGCTTGAACAGTAAGCTAATAAAAGAAAACGGTGTGATCATTGAAAAAGTTTGGAAAGTTGGCGGTATGTATACACAGGCGATTGAAAAAATTGTTTACTGGTTGGAAAAATCAATTACTGTTGCAGAAAACGCAGAACAAAAAGATGCTTTGGTGAAATTAGTTGTGTTTTATAAATCAGGTTCTTTAAAAGATTTTGATGATTACAATATTGCATGGGTAAAAGATTCAAAAAGTGCTATTGATGTTGTGAATGGGTTTATTGAAGTGTATGAAGATCCTTTAGGAAAAAAAGGAACCTTTGAATCTGTTGTTTCAATTAAAGATTTTGAAGCATCCAAACGTATTGCAACCATTGGTGATAACGCTCAATGGTTTGAAGACAATTCCACTTTATTTCCTGAACATAAAAAGAAAAACGTAAAAGGGATTTCTGCCAAAGTAATAAACGCTGTAATGGAAAGTGGCGCTTCATCTCCATCTACACCAATCGGAATTAATTTACCAAATAATGAGTGGATCAGAGAGACACACGGCTCTAAATCTGTTAATTTAGGAAACATTGTTGAGGCTTATGATAAAGCAGCAGGGGGAAGTGTAGTAAATGAGTTTTATTATACCGATGCCATTAAGAAAAATGTTTTGGCTTATGCTGGTTTAGCAGATAAATTGCATACAGATATGCACGAAGTAATCGGACATGCCAGCGGACAAATTGAACCGGGTATCGGGCAACCTCATGAAACTTTAAAAAATTATGCATCATCTTTGGAAGAAGGTAGAGCCGATTTAGTGGCGCTATATTATTTGATGGATAAAAAATTAGTTGAATTAGGTGTCATGCCTTCACTGGATTACGGTAAAGCATCCTATGATGAATACATTACCAAAGGATTGATGGTGCAATTATCACGTTTAAAGCTTGGAGATGATATTGAAGAGGCACATATGCGTAACCGCCAAATGGTTGCTGGCTGGGCTTTTGAAAAAGGTAAGAAGGAAAATGTGATTGAGAAGAAAGTAGAAAACGGAAAAACCTTTTTTGTGATCAATGACTATTTAAAGCTGCGCGTTTTGTTCGGCGAATTATTAAAGGAAATCCAGCGTATTAAATCTCAAGGTGATTATAAAGCGGGCAAAAACCTGGTTGAAAATTACGGAGTTAAAGTTGATCCTGTTATTCATAAAGAAGTGTTGGAGCGTTATAAAAAACTTTCAATGGCACCATATCAGGGGTTTATTCAGCCTAAATTAATCCCTGTCATGAAAGACGGGAAAATTACGGATGTAAAAGTTGAATACCCTAAAAGCTTCACTGATCAAATGATGGAGTACGGTAAAACTTACAGTTACTTACCCGTGATTAATTAATTCATAATAACATTAGTACAAAAAAGAGGTTGTCTTAAAAGTCTGATTTTTTTGTCATTCTGATCCGTCAGCTGGCGAATTCAGAATCTGATCTCTACAAATTCAAGCGTTGTAGTTATGCTGAAATAAATTCAGGATAACTGTTTTGGACTTTTGAGATAGCCCCTTTTTGTGAGCTAAGATTTTCTTAAATGAATGTTTTATCTTTTAAAGTGTTTGCTAGTTTTTAATTCAAAATCATATTTAAATACATATTAGCCTAAATATACATATAGACTCTAAATAGACATTTACTCTTAAAATTACCTGATTGTATGATTATTAATTTAAAGATGCTAGATATTTTTTTATTTTTTTATTTATTATATCGAATCACATAATTTTTGTTCAAATTTAAGGAAGAAAATTTAAAGTGTTTTTTGGTAATTTATTGAACTTTCGATTTATAGAAAATATGCATAAAAAAGAAGTGCGGTAAGCTAATACAAGCTATAGAAATGAATAAATTAGCGATTAGGCCGTTAATATTTATTATTTCATTTGCGGATAGACCTATTAGAATAAAAATGAATAAAGCGCCAAGAGTATAAATAGAAGATTTTTTGTATAGTTGTATGGAATTCATATTGAGGCCGACTTTTAGATGCTGCCAGGCATTGGAACTGTGTTGAAAAATGAAATAAATTCCGAAAGCCAAAATTAAAGGGACTTTTATGCCTAATAGTAATAGAAAAATTAGCCCTATGTAAGACCATCTTTTGGACAAAACACTTTGTATTAAAAGATAAATGAAAGATACAATCGATATGGACCATGAAATATTATTAAAATTAGCGTATTTCAATTCTTGAGTTTTGATAAAATAACCAATGATATTAAAAGATTCTTCTCTGTGGGTAAAAATTATAAAAATGAGGATACTCAATCCCATTAGGAATGCTTTAAAGTGTGAACCAACTGAATCTATTTTTTTTTCAGTTTCTATCAATTCAGTTTCTCCAAAATGAAATGATGAATAAATCATAAACACAATTAGTGATATGAATGGAAAGAATTGCCAAAAAATAAAATACAAAATTATTATTATTAAATACTTAGATACGAATAAAAATAAAGAGGTATTTCGAGATTTTGAAAGCATGTGATCTAAAGCGCCATGAGGAATACCAATTAAAAGAAGACCTGCAATTAATACCAAATAAATGTAATATCCAGCAAGTTGATGATTTCTATTTGATAAAAATAGATAAGTTGTAACTATTAAGAAAGAGAATATATAGCGGAGCCAGTTTTCTCTTTTAACATGCAGATAAAATGCCTTTAGAAATACTAGAATTGGAAGTGAAGCAAAGATTCTAAGTTCCTGTAAAAATGAAGTTTTTTCATCTAAGAATGAAAATACTGTAATAATCGATTGTTTCTCAAATAAACGAGTGAATATTAACTTTCCTTTGGAAGGCCAATAAATCAAAATTAATAGTAGTAGTTTGTCGTAAAATTTGAATCGATTTTTAGAGTTAAGTTTAATTTTATTAAATTTCTCTAATTTATTTGATTCGATACGCTCTATAACAAGCTTAGCAAATGCGTGCATTTTTTTAAAACCATAACCTGTGCTTGGTTTAATTAAGTTGGCACTTGCGCCTGTGTGAAGGATACCATCTGAGGTATTTGGTGGATTGATATAGGAGGTCATAGGAATACATCCAGACTCATATGCCAATATTTTAAATTTCCCAAAATCTCTTGAAATGAAATTATTCAAAACACCCAAAGCATAAGTCTTATCAATTTTATCTTTTCCAAAACGCGTTAATTCTACTAACGCTTCGTTAGTAGAAAACGGAATAACATAAACAAACTGGGTGTAGTTGTTTTGATCAACATTGAAGTTCATCATTTCAAATGTACTTTCTATAAATACATCTTTCTCGCATTTGATATGTAAACCATAGAAAGATTGATCCAAATAAATTTGTTTTTTATCAGTTACAATAAGTTTAGGTGGTCGACTGTCGAAAATAAAATTTGTTTTAAAAGTCTCACAATTAGTGTGAATAGTATAAATTTTATTTTCAAGACTTATTTGGTTTACAGCTGTTCGATTAATTTTAATTTCTTCTTTGGTAAGTATTTGATGTGTATGGTTGTATAAATCAATACTACGGATGTAATGATATGGTTGTAAATCGATTTTTTGTGGGAAGGACTGGTTAACTTTAATTGCATTGAAACGATGAGAGATTATAGGAGAAAGATCTGCTACTATTGATTCATTGGGTCTTGACCAAAAACAAAATGTTTTGTCATTAATATTTTTGCTTTCGGTTTCGAAAACTATAATTTTTTTATTTGAATGTAAGCCTTTTTGAATTAAAGAAAGCAAAATCAGACTATTGCCGGCGCCTAAGCCAATAAATGCATAGTCATAGTTAATACATTTCTCTTTTTTCATAAAATGTGATCAGCTGAAATTTAAAGAATGGTATAGATTGAAAAAAAATAGAGGTGCACTAAATAAAAATGCACCTCTATATTTAGTTACTGTAATCTAAAATTAATCCTCACTGTTTCTGCTTAGCGCATAAATCACTAAACCAAAACCTATTTTGTTAATAGCATCTGCAATGTTATAAACAATATCCATTGCATGAGAAGCAGCAGCTGGATCCGAAACAAGTTGTATTCCAAATAATCCTCCTGGAGTCCCTAAGATATACCCTAGTGGATAAATAGCCCAGCCAACTAATACGAACCATGCTAGTATACGTGTTGCTTTTGCTACTTGTGGTCCAGCAGTATGAGACAATTTTGCAACTTCTCCAAACCATATAATATAAACTATATAGAAGTAAGCTGCACCTGAAAGCACACCCCATAAAACGCTATTATCTCTGGCTAAAACTTCTCCTATGTAGCCAGTTAGTAGCATTATTAATGAAGCCGCTATTAGCTTCCATAATAAAGCAATTTTAGCCCCTGCTTTTTTTGTAATTAAATAAAATTCAACACACATTAAAGGCACTGTTAAAATCCAATCTACATACCTAAAAAAAGTTGGAGAGTCTCCTGTCTCTAGGTTGTAACCTCTCATGTAGTAATAATGAACTGCTGCAATAAAAGTGATTAGACCTGACACAAGGACTGATGTTCTCCACTTTTTAGATGTGTTGTTTAATTCAAAGAAAAAGAAGACTGATGCAGCCATCATGGCCATTGTTCCGATAAAAAATGTAAATGCTACATAATTATCACTTGCAATTTTTAAATGTTCCATAGTTAATTGTTTTTAATTTTCCTACTCTATTGGCTTTTCGGATTGTGCCTTTTCTATTTAACAAAAGTTAAGGCAGTTTGTTTAAAGAATATTAAAATAAATTAAACAAAAGTAATTTTTGTTGAATGTAGTTCATAAATTACTTTTAAATAAAACGTTTTTAGGTAATTTAATTTATCTATGTGAGTTTACAACTGATAGGTTTCATTTAGTAAATTAGTTTAATATAAATTTGTAACATAAAAAAAGACCCTCTAAAGGGTCTTTTTTTATGAGTTTATTTTGTAGTAAATATTAAAAAGCAAATCCTAATACTAAGCCAAATCCACGAATACTTGTCATTGGTAAACCTTTTACGGTAGCAGTTGCTGAATTAGAAGTCGTTTCAACAGTCACTTCACCACTACCAAAACTTCCCAATTCTCCAATATTTGTTCGGATATCATTTTTAAGATTTTCCTGCTCCTGTGGCGACATATTAAGGCTTCCATCTGCCGATTCTGAATTGATCATAAATTTCGCCTTACCGTATCCACCTCCAAGTATCCACCAGTCAATTGAAAAATGCTTACCAATGATCCATTGAGAACCAATCATTAAACCTGCTGTAAATCCTGAATAAGCTGCTTTTACATTATAAATATTTTGTTTTCCGGAAACAGAATCCCTGTCAACATATAAAGTTGTAAAACTGTATTTTGAATATCTGAAATAAGGAGCCAGGTAAAATCCGTGAGGAGCTTTATGCTTCACTTTTTTTCCGGGATAAAATCGAATTTCAGGAGTAATGGAATAGCCACCAAATTTAGGAAGTTGGTACCCTTCTCCATTAGTGGATGGCGCGAAAAATTGAGAAGGTATCTCTCTTTTTATTAAGTAGCTTGCTCCTAATGCAGCAGAGAAATTTTTATGAAACGCAAACTCATATTGCATAGAAATATTCGTAAGAGCTAGTTGCGTTAGGTTTAGTTTAATAACGTGTTTTGGTGAACTGGCAGGAGCATCGTCTTTCATAAACAAGCTCTTCTTTTTAACTAAAAGAGGAGAGTTTTCTTTTAAAATTGGTTCATTTTTTGCCTTTAACTGTGACGAAAACACAAACAACACTGATGAAATGATAAGCAGACTTTTTTTCATAGCTTTTTATTTTTAGTTAAAATTAAGTTATTTCAAATTTATAAAAAAAATTCAAAAAACAAAATGTAAATCCTGTAGATTATTAGATAAAATTAAATTGAGTTTAGCTTAATAAAACACTCCATGCTTCTTTCACCTTATTCATTTCAAGTAAAGTTTTAGCATACTGATGCTTTTCAAGATCGGTTGAAAATTTTTGAGAGAGAGTTTTATTGAATAGCTCAACTTCTTCTTTACTTGGCAATATTTCAATGTTTCCCAACTGTCCTAAATTATTTCCAGTAAGCACATGGCTGTTTTTAATACTGATTGGAATTATATCCACACCAACACCAATGGTAGTAATAGGTTTTTCAATTTCAAACAAAGCATCGCCGTGTGCCCGGCAATACCAGTTACCTCCCATACGTGCTACAAGGTCAATTTTTTGTTGATCGATCAGGTTGTGTTCATTCAAAATCGATTCATCAATATGAATTTTAACAACTTCACACATCACCAGGTTGCAGTTACCGATTTCCTTTAATTCAAAAACCTTACATTCTAACTGAACGGGACTTTCTTTAACCCTCATTGGTTTTACAAGTTCAGAAGCAATAGGAGTAAAACCTGCTTTTGTAAATTCACTGATACCTTTTGGATAAGGACTGCTTGCTAAACTCATTTGCTGAACCATATTATAATTTACAATATTGATCACACACTCCGGCACTTCTTTTATATTTAAATGAGTGTCTTTTGCTAACCCTGTTTTACCGCTAATATTGGGCGAAAATATTGCAATAGGAGGCTTTGCTGAAAACACATTAAAAAAACTAAAAGGCGCCAGGTTATGATTTCCATCTGCATCAACAGTGCTAGCAAAACAAATAGGGCGGGGACCAACAGCGCCTAGTAAATACTGGTGTAATTGCTGAACAGGAATGTCACTTGGAGTTATTGAAAGCATTATGATTTAATATAAATGTTTATTAATTGAATTATTTATTCTCCCTTATTTTATCAATTAAAAAAGGGTCGCCTAAAATTTCGGTACAAGTTACAACTGAGCTAACCGTTACTCCTAACACACCATGTAAATTTAAATTTTGCCCGGTTAAAAACAAATTACTAACTTTTGTTCGCGGTGTAATAAAGGTTTTTAATGGCTCTTTATAATCTTTAATAGCGCCATATAATGAACCATCCTTACTACCAATATAGTCCCGATAAGTAATAGGAGTTGCACTGGTGTATGACTGTACTTTTGAACGCATACCAGGCATTCTTTTTTCTAAAAGATCCAATAACTTTTCTGATTTTTCAATTTTGAAAGCTTCATAATCATCACCTCTGTAATTGATATTATTTGGGATGATACTTTTTGTATTCCACCATTTTTCACATTCATCAAAACGCATGTAACTCAT
>JACMNO010000102.1 GCA_014378485.1 Bacteroidia bacterium | reverse complement strand
TTCAAACCAATCAAACATTGATCATCACTATTCAATAAATATATGCAGATTAAAAACAAGATAGTTTTATTGATTGCTGTAATGGCGATACTTTCCTGCAATCAATCATCCACCGATGCTGCAAAGCAAACGGATACCGCAGGTAAAGATTGGGAAAAACAATTTAATCAAACACTTCCATTGCTCGGGCATCGCAACTGGATCATCGTGGCTGATAAAGCTTTTCCCCAACAGAATGCAGCTAGTATGGAAACTATTAATACGAACGAAAATTTGTTGACTGTTTTAAAATATGTGCTGCAGCAGGTAAATGCATCTGCACATGTGAAGCCTATAATCTATCAGGATAAAGAGTTAAGCTTTATCACAGAAGACCAGGCTAAAGGGGTGAAACAATTTATAAATCAATCGCAACAATTATTTAATGGGAATCCAGTACAAACAATTTTGCATGATTCCGTTTTTATCAAGTTGGATGAAGCGTCAAAATTGTTTAAGGTAGTGGTACTAAAAACGAATGAAACGATTCCTTATACTTCTGTATTCCTGCAATTAGATTGTGCTTACTGGAGTGGAGAGAAAGAAAAGCAATTGAGAAAAAATATGATTACTCCACAATAAGTATATGAAAATAAATATTGATTTACTGCAACGGTATATTGTATTTTTTCAACATGAGCAATTGTTGAATACTTGCGAAGCTGATTATCTGAACGTCCTTGCAAACTCTTTATTAGGTATCAAAATAAATCAATCCTGTTGTGGTACGTTAGTCAAAAAAAGTTCCATCTTACAGGTCAAAAAATAAATTATGGTTGTTACAAAAAACAATATCATCAGTATTTATTACAGTGTAACAGATATGGATGGGAATAAGATAGACAGTAATAAAGAGTTTGAGCCACTACAATATTTGCAGGGAGGCGAAAATATTTTGCCGTCATTAGAAACTGCTTTAGAAGGTGCCGTTTTAAATGAAGAAAGAGAGGTAACCCTGGAGCCTTATCAGGGTTATGGCGATTACAACGATCAGTTGATTGTTTCTGTAAACAAAGAAAATTTTCCGGCACACTTAGGGCATCCTGAACAAGGAATGATTGTAGACATTGACGAAGGCGGTGAGATGATAGTTATCGCTTTGAAGGACAATAAAGTAATACTTGATGGCAATCATCCCCTGGCTGGGAAAACGCTTCATTTTAGTGTAAAGGTCGTTTCAATCCGGGAAGCAACCACCGATGAATTACAGCAGAAACATCCACTCTCACAACAAAGGGAAATTTGTGGACCAGGCTGCTGTTGCTAATCAAAAGTTTTTTTATTCTAAAGAAGAAATGTTTTTAAATTGGTTAGAATTTCAATAAAAGAATATGTTTATAAAACCATTCAACTTAATAGATGATAAAAATCAAGATTATTCTTCTCTTGTCATCTTTATCTTTCGTCAAAAACCAATTAATTGAGCCATGCAGTTTCCATAATCTAATCCAGCTATAAGGTTTATATGAGCTTTGGTCGTTCTTAATATTCCCTGCTTCAATACACTCAGGAATAAGAAATGGATTTATTGAACCGACAAAACCGTCGAAATAAGGAATCCTTTTATATTCTAACGCTTATTCAATTAATAAATCATAATTTGTAGTAAATATTTCTATTGGAGAATATCTTGACGCCTGATTTCGAAATAACCAGTTGGAAAATATTATGTGAGGAGCAATCTCGGTGATATCGGTTTTATACACAACGAAAGATATTGCTTTGCAAATTTCAATAACCAGAAATGACGAAGCTTCCTTTCCTTTAATTGTATAATATTCCTCGTCGGAACTTTCACCTATTTATTCTTTTACTGTCCTTAATTTATTAAGTATCTGCTCTATATTATCAGAATTGGTTGCTTTATGCAGGGCTATAAATTGAGATTTAAAAGGTGGAATAAGTATTTCAGTTATCTTTTTAGTTAAAGCAATTACACAAGGAATACCAACTGCCATAGATGTACCAGCACCGAAAAAAAACCAAGCTTTCTTTTGTCAGATGATAATTGGTCTCTTAATTGTAAAGTAGTTTGTTTTATTGAATGTTTATATTCCATTATGGGCAATATTGTTTATCGCAAACTTAACTAATAAATTAGCTATTTGTCTTATCAAAAATTTCTCTATCGAAAATTAATGAATTAATTTATAATAGTAGCCTTCAACCTCTCCACCTCCTCACCAATCAATCGCTTAACCTCCATCTTCACCTGATAGTAATTGTCCATCACCTGCTGTTGGGTAACTTTAGATACCACAGGAATATCTTTGTACTGGCTCATTTCTTCATTCAATTTTTCAGTATCATTTATAATCTCTGCATGAAACATTTTCAACTTTATTTTTTCATCCGGATTATCTGCAACAAGACCCACAAACTCACCTGAAGAAAGTGCTGCGATTTTTGATGCTGGTACGGCAGTGTCCAGTTGCTTGGAGTGACTGATAGAAGTATCAGTTCTGTTTACTGAAATACTCTGCCTGTCCTGCATAATTTTGCCAAAGCGTTCTGATAGTAGTTTTGAGGTTTCACCCATTACCTGGCCGCTGATGATATTACCAGTAATATTTACAATTACATCAGCCTGTTCTTTACCGTAATCTTTTTTCAACTGACTAAAATCCTGCATGGCTAAAGTAGTAGCAACTTTATTGCTTCTTGCAGTAGCAATCAGGCTATCCATATTATTAAAATAAATAGTGGGAAATTCATCAAAAACTAAACTGCATTTCAGCATTCCTTTTTTATTTACCTGCCTAACCAATCTTGAAATATACAATGACAAAACTGCACCATAGATTTGTTGCTTCTCAGGGTTGTTACCAACGCAAACAATTTTAGGATGTTTAGGATTGTTGATATCCAAGGTAAAATCATTCCCCGACAACACCCAATATAACTGCGGCGACGCCAACCGTGCCATGCCAATTTTTGCAGAGGCAACCTGCCCCTCCAATTGCTCCATAGCATCGTTTTGGTAAGCGGTGACAAATGGGTTTACCAATACTTCAATTTCAGGTTGGGTATTAAGTATCGGAAACAGTTCGTCATAATCAGCCAGCATCAGTTCTATTACATGCGGAAGTGTACAATATTTTCCATCAGCATATTTTTTCAAAAACCAAATGATGGCAGTAACAAAGTTGATGGGTGATTCTACAAAGAAATCTCCCTGTTTGTTTATCCATTCCCTGTTCAATCCCAATAAGATTGTTCTTGCAGATTCCGTTGCATCGGTAATATCATTCA
>JACMNO010000101.1 GCA_014378485.1 Bacteroidia bacterium | reverse complement strand
CATCACCGGACTGATCATCACATGAAGACCTGCATCTGATAAATAAATTATCTTTTGTTTTTCTCCGTTAAATCCGGATTCTTCTAATTGTTCATTATTGGCAACAATAAGCCATGCATATTTAATTTTGATGTATTGCTCTAGCCGGGTTAAAATAGTCCTTCTGAATTCTTCAAATTTTGATTGATGCACTACAATCATATTATTGTGCTTTTTAAAATAGTCAACCACTTTAATCAGGTTCATACTTCCCATCAATTGAAGGTTGGTACCTGTCAAAATAAAGTATTGATATTTTACCGGTAAAGTTTCAATCGGGTAATATTTATCTCCGATTAGCATTTGTCCGCTAATTTCGTAAAAGGGTTCTTTTAAATGCACTAATAATTCCAGTTCCATATTTAAATGGCATAATGTTGCAGGTACCAGGGTTAAAGCCGTGATAGTTTCTCCTTTTTTGGGGTCATGGTAAAAAGTGGCTAATTGCAGTGGATTATTTACAATTGCTTTTAATCCTTTAAAATCCGTAGGTGCTGCGGTTTTGTTAGGTTGTTGTTGAAAGCCTGCAATGCCCGTATAAAATTTCACTTCTGCTGCATCATTCGTTTTCCAGACTAACTCCATCGCATTAGTTATGGTTAATGGATTTTTTATTTTTCCTGTTGGACCTGTTCCGGCTTCGTATAATTCAATTTGTAAATGTTTGTAATATTTGTGTTCGCTAAATACCAATATCAGGGAAGTGGCTTCCAACTTTGAAGAGGGTGGTAAAATATTTATTGGAAGCAATTCACTCGCGAGCAAGTTCAAAGCAGATTCATTAATTGATAAAAGACTTTTTATCCGGGGAGTAATACTCACCTGCCGGTTTATCCATTTTAGTTCGAAATGTTCGTCTGTATTGATTTCATTTTGCAGACCGTAGTTGACAGCCACCGCTTTAATTTTTTCCTGCCTTAAAATAGCGTCAAAAAAAATCCTGAGGTCGGCACGTTCCATAATATTGTACAAGACCTGCGTTTGGTGTTCGCATAATTTTTTTCCCTGATAAAAGCAGGTACAACTAATTAATAAAGAAGCTCGTTTGTAATGCACCAGCACTTCCGGAAATTTTAAGGAGGATCCCGGGTTGGTAAATGAGCCCACATTCAGTTCGATCATTTCGGGATGTATTCCAAAAAATCGACTGTTGCCGCTATCCGGTAAAACAACGCTGTTGCCTAAGATAAAGGAATGTGTTAGTGATTGAAATTGAAATTTTTCAAAAATAATTTCGTGAAAAGGATTGATGTGTTTTTGTGATAATTCCATTACGTTGTAAAAATAGAAAAGATGTAGGAATTATAATTTTGTGTTTGAACAAAGGCAAAATGGGCCGAAATTAAAATACTAACATAGTAATTAAAAATATAATATGTAGTATGTAATATTAGGAAGTTTAAAAAGACAGTTACGAAAATTCACTTATTTTAAACCTATTTATATATGTTATTAATTCACTATGAAAGCAGGTGCTTGTGAAAAAATGTATGTAAAATATCTTTAATAGAAGGGTAAGTGTTTTTCATCAATTCAGGGATCTGATTTTGGGCTACCCATTTCAGGTCTGAAATATTTTCTTCAGTTTGAGGTACAAGGCTTTGTTTAGACGAACAAGTGATATGGAACCAATAGGTGGTTTTTATAAAATGTTTACCAAAGGCGTTGTACGTGTGATATGTTTCCCCAATTTTTGTTTTGATGGTTAAATTGGTTACGCCGGTTTCTTCCTCCACTTCTCTAATGGCGCAACT
>JACMNO010000100.1 GCA_014378485.1 Bacteroidia bacterium | reverse complement strand
CAAGGAAAATCTGACCAGGTAGATTTTGGATTATATAGTCAGATTGACAGATTATTAGTTGGATTATGGTATCGTGGTATTCCGGTAAAAAGGTTAAATGGCATTCAAAACAATGAATCTGCAGTGATCCTTGCCGGATTTAAATACAGGAATATTGTATTTACTTACAGTTATGATTTAACGGTTTCCAGGCTCAGCAGGTCACATACAGGAGGCTCGCATGAATTGAACCTTACCTTGTATTTTGAGAAACAGAAAAACTCCGTTAAACCTATGAAAAGACTACCATGCCCAGATTATTTTGATTAATACCTCATTAGAACCATGTAATATTTTTTTTCATTTAAACACATAAGTTTTAATAATTCTGATTGTACTTAAATCTAAACAATCATGAATAATTCTATTCTAATATCACTTTCAAGCCTTTTAGGACTTACTAATATTGAGAATTTGTAAACAATTCACATATAGACTTTAATGTGAAGAATTTTAAAAAAGGAATATACTTTATAAAATTGCTGGACAATAACCAGGCTTTGTTTTACAAAAACAGAACTGTCATAGGCAACTAATCAATTGAAATTATGAGTGATCAAAAAAAACCTTGACCTAACATCAAGGTTTTTAGTTTACAATAATGCTCTTGATGTTTACAAACTCCATTAGCCCCATACTTCCTAGTTCCCGTCCATAACCTGAATTGTTAATACCTCCAACAGGTAATCGGGGATCTGATTTAACTAAGCCATTTACATACACTATTCCGGAATTAATCTTGAGAGCCAGTTTTTCTCCCTTATCGATATCTTCAGTAAAAATAGTAGCTCCTAAACCGAAACAGGAGTCATTGGCAAGCGCAATTGCATAATCTTCATTTTTAGCCGAAATAATAGCGGCTAAAGGGCCAAATGTTTCTTCTCTAAAAGCTATTGACTCATGACCAACATTATCTAAAATCATTGGATAGACCAAATTGTTATCCCTTTTAAATTCAGTTAAGGATATTGCTCCTTTTCCAATAGCTTCATTATATTGTTTTTGAATATTTTCTGCCAGATCCGGACGGGCTAGAGGCCCCATTTTTGTTGCGTGGAGAAGTGGATCAGATGGGTTCCAATCCCGGATACGATCTAAAATTTTAATTATAAAAGCTTCTTTGATACCCTCTTCCACAATCCATCTTTTTGCACTTATGCAAACCTGGCCTGCATTCTGCATTCTTGACTGTAATGCTACGGTTGCAGCTTTGTCAAGGTCAGCGTCTTTTAGCACAACAAAAGGATCGTTCCCGCCAAGTTCCAAAACCGACCTTTTAAGATTGCTGCCGGCAATTGATGCAACATCTCTCCCTGCTTTTTCGCTTCCCGTAAGGCTCACTCCTTTTACTCTGTGGTCTGCGATTATGTCTTTTACGTTTTCAGTATCTATAACCAGATTTTGAAATACTCCCTCAGGAAATCCAGCTTCCAGAAATATACTTTCCAGCATTTTAGCACATCCCAAAACATTGTGTGCGTGTTTTAATAAAACTACATTGCCTGCTGTCAAAGTTGGGATAGCAAACCTGATAACCTGCCAAATTGGAAAAT
>JACMNO010000099.1 GCA_014378485.1 Bacteroidia bacterium | reverse complement strand
GCTGATGCAAAGGCAAAAGGTGATTCGGAAGCTGCAAGGTTAGCTAAAGAAAAAGCAGATAAAGCGGCAGCT
Organism: Bacteroidia bacterium; assembly: GCA_014378485.1. Lineage (GTDB taxonomy): Bacteria > Bacteroidota > Bacteroidia > B-17B0 > Aurantibacillaceae > UBA4416. Next base: position 30,838 of record JACMNO010000099.1, on the reverse strand, counting down.
GACGCAGCAGCGGCAAAAGCTAAATCAGATAAAGAAATAGCTGATGCAAAGGCAAAAGGTGATTCGGAAGCTGCTCGCTTAGCAAAAGAAAAAGCAGATAAAGAGGCAGCTGACGCAGCAGCGGCAAAAGCTAAATCAGATAAAGAAATAGCTGATGCAAAAGCAAAAGGTGATTCGGAAGCTGCGCGCTTAGCAAAAGAAAAAACGGATAAAGTAGCAGCGGATTTAGCTGCAAGAAAAAAAGCAGAAGATGAAGCAGCAAGATTGGCGAAAGAAAAAATAAAGCCTGTTGATACTAAAAACAAATACAAAGAAGCAATCACGAAAGCAGATGCTTTATTTACCGCCAAACGTTATAAAGATGCTAAACTTCCGTATGAAGAAGCGCTAATTGCCAAGGCGAATGACTCTTATGCCAAAGGCAAATTAGCTGAAATAGAGAAATCATTGAAATCAGATGTTGCCACTGCGGCAGATGTTGATGCCAGGCAACAAGCTTTAATGTCGAAATACGCTCTGGGAGTTACCGAAGAAACTATTACAGGAACAGGTGTTGTCATTATCCAGCGCGTAGTTGTAAAAGAAACAGCTGCGTACGTTTATCAAAAGAAAATTTTTAGTTGGGGCGGAATATCTTATTTCAGGGATGCCGCAGCAATAACAGAATCCACTTTCGAACAAGAAACTAAACCTTAATCCCTACTATGCCAGATATTTTTGAAGATGTTCATTGCTGTGTTTGTGGTAACTCCCATCCTTCTGATTTCAAGATCAATTATCAAAAAGAAAAATTTTCAGTCATTGAATGCAAAAAATGTTCCTTTACATTTATTCCTCCTTTTTTTCGTAAACAAATCTCCTACGAAAATTATAAAGATGAAAATGTAGCCAATGCGGTGCGAAATGGAAATAACTGGGTAAAAATTGAGCGCCATAAACTGCGCTATGATCTAATTAAAAAATATAAACCACACGGCACTTTATTTGACTTAGGAGCAGGATGGGGCCACTTTATGCTTACGGGACAAATGTTGGGTTATGATGTGTATGGCATTGAAATTTCTGAGCAGCCTTACCTCTACTCCAAAAATGATTTAAAATTACCTGTTGATCATATCGATTTTTTTGAAATGAAAGAAGACAGGAAATTTGATATTGTTACCATGTGGGACGTTTTGGAACATATTGATAAAGCAGATGATGTGATTGCCAAATGCTCAAGAATCACTTCAAAAAATGGTTATATCATTATCCAAGTTCCACAAATTGATTCGTATTTTGCAAAAAAGCATAAAGACAATTGGAAAATGATGGGACTTGATCACGTGAATTATTTTGGCAAGAAAACAATCACACAATTATTAGAAAAACATGGTTATAAAGTTGAAACCATTAAATCTTCTTTTGAAATTAAATTATTTATCATGTACACCATTCTCCCTCTTTTGAAGAGATTAAAAGGAGATAAGAAACAAACTCAACAACAAGCTAACAGTACCATAAAAGCATCAGAAAGGCAACAGTACTTCAATACTTTTACTGAAAAACCAATGTGGAAATTAAAGCTGTACATGAAAATTCATAATATCATTTACAAAACATTGTCAGCATTGAACATTGGTGAAGAAATGATTGTTGTGGCGAAAAAAATTGGTTAAAATAGTTTACGCACCTAAATTTATTTATCTTATTGTTCTGTAATTATTCAGCTAAAAGACTTAAAATACTGGAAAACATTGTGTCGATTTTTTTACGAACTAAACTATGTGCCTATGTTTTTCAATTTTTAAAGACAAATTTTAACTAGCAATCTCATTTAATAGATCAGAATACTGCTTCGCACAACTTTCCCTGGAGTATTTATCAATAGAAGATGAATTTACAGAAAGCTGGTTAGACTTATATTTTCGATACAGGTCTGACACCGCTTGTTTGGTTCCTTCATAATCATCAAAATCACACAAAGTTCCTGCACCGGTTTCCTTAAGGATGACTGCAGCATCTCCATTCGGCATCCCAACCCCAAATATGGGACGGCCAGCGGCTAAGTACTCAAATAATTTACCTGATAAAACACCTTTGTTGTTTGGCGTATTATTTAAAGGCAATAATAACACCGGTGATTGAACCATGATTTTTACTACCTCGCTGTGTGACATGTAATCTATTTTTTGAGAGTTTTCTAACAAGCCTTGCTCTTTCAAACTTTCAAAAACAATAGCATCTGTTTTCCCAGTAAATTTTAAAATAAGGTCTTTTTTTAATTCAGGATTTTCTTTACAGAGATCGCCTAAGACTTTCCATAAAGTATAAGGATTTCTGTCTTTATTTAAAGCACCGGTGTGATGGAATAAAAATCCGTCTAATAATATTAAATCATTATTGAACTTAAAATCGTCTGTATCAAAGCCGTTGGTAATTACATCTACTTTTCTATTACCTAATTTCTCCAAATCAGCTCCGCAACTTGGACTTACAGTAACTACTTTATTGGCCTGAGTTAAAACCTGGTTTTCTAGTTTTTTATGTTTTTTATCCGCAAAAGAAGATAGCATAAGTTGACTATAAAAATCAATCTGTGTCCACGGGTCCCTAAAATCAGCAATCCATGGAATATTGTATTTTTGTTTTAAACCCAACGCAATTAAATGCATACTATGTGGTGGACCTGTGCTAATTACTGCATCAATCTTATTTTGCTTAATATAATCCGATAAATAAGAAACAGAAGGTTTAATCCAAAACTTACGCGCATCAGGAATAAAGAAATTACCTCTTACCCATATCATAGCTGACTGCAGAATTGAATTTTCTTTTCCTTCTGATAAAAATCCCTGGTTAACAGTCTCTGTTTTTTTCTTACCCATGATCTTACGATAGATATCATAAGGTTCAGTGATACGAGTTTTCAAAACGGTTAAATTTTCGGGTTCATCCTTTAAAAGTGTATCATCATTAATCGGAAAATCAGGATTAGATGGTGTGTAGATAACAGGCTCCCAGCCAAACTTCCTAAAGTATTTACTGAATTTTAACCAACGCTGTACCCCTGCTCCACCGGTTGGCGGCCAATAATAAGTTATGATCAAAACTTTTTTCATTCAGCTTTAGTCTTATTAAATTTTGCCTGTAGCATCTCAAATAGTTCTGGTGCTAATTTCAATTGATAAACCACAATGATATATAATAATGATACAACTACTCCTTTATATAATAAATTAATAAACGCATTTAAATTTAACTCCGGTAAAAAATAAGAAACTAAACTACAAGCAATAATGAGTAATAAAATATACAATGATTTTAATGTATAAGGTTGAAATTTAAATTTCTGATAGATAAAGAAAAATTTTACGAAATTAAAAATAAACGAAGCTAATGCCGAAGCAATCGCTGCTCCATAAATGCCATAGATAGGTATAAGAGCCAGATTAAGGATAACAGTAATTACCAGAGTAATCACTAAAAAAATAGTTCCTAAAATATAATGTTTAGAATAGAACATGATAGCTGAGTTTACTCCTGTAGAAATATTAATCAATGCGCCAATTCCAACAATATAAACCACATCAATACATTTGAGATAAGTATCAGGTAAATGCCCTATTTGGTAAACGTATTTAGTACAAGCATTAATACCTATAAATAGTAAGCCACCAATCAATAATAAATACTTAACTGAATCTTTATAAATTTTTTCAATTTCCACAAAATTGTCATTGGCAAAATTATCGGCAATTTTCGTATGACTGATCCGCTCTAATGCTCCAAGGGGTACTTCAATAAAAGAAGCTATGAATATGGCTGTAGTATAAACAGCTACTAACTCTAAAGAAGTGGTTCCTAAAAAAAGTACATCTATTTTCCGTAAAGCAATGGATGCAAATGAAGCTAAACATAACAGCAAGCCGAATTTCAACATTTTTGAACCTGGAAACTTTTTAAATAACTCTTTGTTTGGAAGAAAGGAAATTTTATCGACCAATAAGATATAACCAATAATTATGACTAATTCAATCGCATATAAGCTTATGAAAAAGTACACATAAGTATCTAATGAAATTAATTTATTGAAGTAAAGCACCGTAATTAAAATAGTTCCTAACCTAAGGCAGATATCATTTAAAAAAGAGGGAATCGTTGATTTAAAAAGTGATTGACAATATGCCGTGGTAACTGTAATGGCTGACACTATAAAGGTAAAAGGAATAATAAAACTAAAGTAACTGACAAATAAGCCTGATTTCTCAATGTAATAACCTGTTATAACTGGTCTAAAAAACAAAAGACAAAGAGTTGAAATTACAAATCCAATAAAAAATATGGCTAATATAAATCCGGCAAATCCATTATGTTTTTTTTGAGGGTCTTTGAAGAATGGAAAGTATTTTACAATGATATTTGGCAGGCCTAAAGGAATAGCAATACCGATTATGTATGAAAAATCGTAAAGTAACCTTGTTAATCCTAATTCTTCGGGCGTTAGTAGTTTGGGTTGAATAAATATAATGTTGAAAGCACCAATCATTATCCCTATGTAAGTGATAATGGTATTCTTTATGCCTTGTCGCTTTATGACTCCCACTTTATATTAGTTTATTAACGGCTAATAATAGTTGCTCTTTTCTTTTTTCAAACGTATAATTCTCAACCACTCTTTTTCTCGCTTTTTTACCCAGTTTATCCAGGTCAAAGTTATTTAAAGCACCATTCACTAATTCATAAAGTTCGCTAATATTTTTATGTTTTAAAATATAACCACAATCCTTTACAATATCGGGCATTCCTCCAACATTAGACACAATGGGAACACATTCACAAAGCATTCCTTCAGATAAAGCATTAGGAAAACCTTCCGACATTGATAACTGCATATAAAACTGTTTATTACTTATAAATTGTCTTAATTCATTGTTGGGAATTTTATCCAGTAATTTAACATTGGCTGTTGTTTGCTTATCAATTCCCAACCCACCTACTATATAAAAAGTACAATGAGGGAATTGAGAGGCTATTTCTAAAATCAAATCAATACCTTTTAAATTGAAGCCAAATCTTGAATCTAATCCGGCACCAATGGTTACAAAGCTATTTTTTTCTTTCTCCGTATCGCAAAACCACTTTTTTGAATCGTAGCCATTATGAATTATTTGGTAATGTGTTTTAATATTTGGAATAAAAAACTGATAGCCTTGTTTCTTAAAATCATTGTTTTGATAGGTATAATCATATTCGACTAATGTTTGATGCACTGGTAAGATGAGGTCGCACTTTTTAAAGGAAAAAGCCGTTGTACGAGTCAAAAGTTTGTTGTTGAAATTACCATATCCAATGGAAGGAAATGAAACACAATCGGTACCACCTGCTACAATGACTGATCTTTTAAAGAAAATTTTTGAAAATAAGATCGGCAAAAATGCATGATGTCCGGCAAACTGACAAACAAATAATTTGGAACCAAAAATATTAGTGAGAATAAAAGCTACTTGTTTTGCAAATAAGGAAAAGTACTTTTTCTTATTAGTTGTATCAAAGAAAAAATCGAGCACAGTATATTTTTCATGTAAAATCTCAATATCCTTATTAACAAAGGAAGATTTACCAGCATGAAAATATAGTAGTTTAGCTTTCACTACTTTTTAAGCCAACTTACTTTTAGTGTTTTCTATTGCTCGGATTATTTTGTTTTTTACATTTACGTTCTTCACAGTCATATCTTTTTTCAAAACGATAGCCAAATAATCATTCACATCAAAATGCAAAGAATATGGATTCATAGAATACAATTTAAATCCGTAAGGATATGAGTTATTCAATAAATCCTGCATAGATAAAGATTGATCAATGATTTGAAGCTTAGCCGGATCATTTGCTCTTACCCAGTTTAAATAATTAGGTTCAGGAATATTAATCAAAACAACTGCATTTGGCGTGGTTAATTCACCAATTGTTTTAAAGATATTAGCATGCTGCTCAACAGGAATGTGTTCCAATACATCAGGAAAAACAACAAAATCAAATTTAGTTTTGTGAGTAAAATTACTCATGTCATCTACAAAAAACTCCGCTTTTTTATGGAAGGCATTAAATTGCTGAGCCATTTTAATACTCTCAGAACTAATATCCAAACCTACAAAGCTACCTTGTGTAATATACTTTAAAATGAGATGGCTTACTGTACCTATTCCGCAACCTACTTCCAAAATATTAGAATCAGGTTTTAAACCTGCGCTTTTTAAATTCTTTAAAATAGTGCGGTGACGGATATTAATTCCTAATTTTTTTTGGTGCTCTTTGAAGGTATCGTAATACTCTTTTACCTGTTCTTTTGTAGTTGTTGACATAGTTCAAAATTGTTTTTAAATATACTATCGAAAAATGGTAACTGTACCTTTCAATTTAGTTCCATTATTAACATCCATAATGTAAAAATAGGTGCCATCCGTGACAGTTTCTCCACTTGTTGTTCTGCCATCCCAAAAAAACTGATTGTTTTCGGAAGATTTTAATATGGATAATCCCCAACGGTCAAATATTTCAAATTCGAAATCACTGCATTTTTCAACAATCCTAAAATCAAATATGTCATTTACACCATCATTATTTGGTGTAAAAACATTGGGGGAATTCTCATCTGTTTCTATTATATCTGAAACACTAATTTGTTTAACGAGCGTATCAGAACAGCCAGAATTACTACCAATAAGAGTTACCTGATATGTTCCATGAGGATAAGAATGTGATGGAGATATTTGAGCGCTAGTAGTTCCATCTCCGAAATTCCAATTATAGGTAGTTGCGCCTAAACTCATATTATTAAAAAATACAGAATCGCTACAAGAGGCATTTAACGATAAATAATCGAAGTTAACATTTACAGGGTTCGAATTTATAATTACAATTTTATAGATTGTGTCACGACAGCCAACAAATGAAACAGATACTAAAGAAACAGTATAAGTACCATTAACAGAATAATTGTTTGAAGCAGTTAAAATCGAAGCGTCGAAATGACCATCACCAAAGTCCCAACTAACTAAGCTATCATTTACACTTGTATTTGTAAATGACATGTTGCTTGAGCAAGGCAATATTGAATTATTAAAATCAGCAATTGTTGAATCAACGTTTATCTGAACAGATTGCGTTTTAATACAATTATTAGCATCTGTAACTGAATAGTTATAAATACTGGTTATTGATGGATTAACAGTAATTCCTGAGGAATTAATAACGCCTGTGCTCCAATTCACTGTATACGAGGCAGTTCCTCCTGAACTGTTAACCGTCAAATTAGAAGCGGCGTTTTTACAAACTGAATATGAACTTACCGATAAAGAAGTATTTAGAACTGATGGTTGAGTAATAATAACACTAACTGTTGAATTAGAGCAGCTTCCATCCGTGACAGTAACTGTATAGATGCCTGCTCCCAAATTATTGACAATTGATGTAGTATAACCTCCAGGACTCCATAAGTAATTATAAGAACCGTTACCTGAAGCAACAACAGAGGCACTTGCCGTTAAAGCACCAAAACATAAAATATTTGAACTGGAAGAAGTTGTAGCAATCGTACTAGAACTTGTGCCTCCACTAATATTATATGCAATTCTTGAGATACCATGAGTAGTTGTAAATGGAGCTACACTTAATCCAGTATAAGAAAAACTTGATGCAGCCCCTACATTATTTGGAGAGTTAATTACTGCAAAATAAGAAGTACTCGGGCGAGGTATATACATTTTATTATCTGGCCCTAATTCCATATACCCAAAATTGTAGCCTCCGGAACCAGTATTATATAACGAGACTTTAGAATTTATTATTGATGTCGCATTATAGACAGATAAATCATATTGAAATACTTCAGAACCAAAAATCGAATTGACATATAATTTTTTTGAATCTGCTGAAAAACCTGTTCCCCATGCATTACTTCCATCACCAGGAATCGAAATGAAGTTCGATAAAACGCCTGTATTAATATTAAAATCAAATAATTCAAATAGATCCTGACAAGTTAATGCATTTATTATTTTTGATCCGTCCTTAGAAATGGTTAACTGCCCCATGGCATCATGTGCAGCGCTATATGTGCCACAATTATGATTACTTCCAATCCCAGTGGTAACAGAAGTTGTAGTTACTCCGCTTGCATCAACTTTTAGTGCAACAAATTGGTTACTATTCCATTTATGCATTAATACCCAATAATAATTTCCGTTACAGTTAAAAATAGCACATGCTTTTTCTGTCCATCCTGTTCCTAAACTTATGTTTTTTTGACCAAAAACAACATCGCCTAAACCCGAATTCAAACTCATATCTACTACTGTATAATGTAATTGCCCGGGACTTGCAAATTCGGTATTGGAAAAAACAACATATTTAGTAGATGAAGGAATAGGAACAATTAATCCACATTGACCGGCAGAGAAAAAAGATGTTAATCCGCTACCATTCGGCATAATTACATTGTTTTTATTCCAAATAGAACTACCATCTGAATAGAATAGTAAACTACCGTTTGAATCTGAAATTGAAGTTGAATTATCAACATTATTAGTTTGACCGGAAATAGGTGTTGGCGGTATAGTGTTAAAGTCTAATCCCATGTTAGCGCCACATTTCCAAATATTTGCTTGGTTTTGAGCAATACAAAAATTACTAAATAACACTATAAAAAAAGAAAAAAATATAAGATTGAAACTTCTCATAACACCAAATTTACTAAAAAAATTGAAAGGCAACTTTTGCCTATTGTAATGATAGGTCAAATCTTTATTAAACCAATTAATAGGACAAGTAAATGACGTTATACTCTTCTAAATCATATACTTGAACACGCATTTACTTAAATTACCTGAACACATGATAAAATAAAAAACAAACATTTATAAATATTACGGTGTGCAAAAAACCCGTTTAACGGTAGCTATTTCAATTATAATTCATTTATATTTATAAAAAATTAATTATGAAAAAAACTTTTACTAAAATTTTAATGGCGTTACCTTTATTGACAGCTACTATTTGTACTGCTCAATTTACCTTATTTAATTCAGGAAACTCTGGATTAAGTAATAATGCATGCTGGTATGTTAACCAAAGCCCTACTGGAAAAGTTTGGGTTGCTACAACTAACGGTGGTGCGTATACATACACCGGAACTACTTGGACAAATTACAACACGAGTAATTCAAACATTGCAGCAAATTATATTACTCCTATTTCTATTGAATCAAACGGTGATGTTTGGCTTGGTTCATATAATTCAAATGCAGGTTTATCAAAATTCAACGGAACAACTTGGACAACATATAATACATCAAATTCCGGACTGGCCCATAATAATATTCTTGCTATAGTTTTTGACGCATCAGGTAATAAATGGATCGGTACAAGAGGAGGAGGATTAAATAAGTTTGATGGAATTAACTGGACTACCTATAATACATCTAATTCAGGGATTCCAAGCAATGATGTTTATTCTTTAGAAATTGACAATACCGGAAATATATGGGTTGGAACTGCTTTAGCAGGTTTAGCTAAATTTAACGGAACTATTTGGACAACCTATAATAGTTCTAATTCATCATTACCTAATAATGATATTTACTCCCTCAAATACAACACAGCAACAAATAGTCTTTGGATTGGCACCAATGGTGGCTTAGCAGTATTAAAAAACACTACCTGGACCGTTTATAATACAACTTCTACAACGAATTTTCCAGACAATTATGTAAGAGGTATTACTCATTCACAAACAACAGGTAACACATATATTGCAACCGGGAATGGAGGAATTGGCAGTTTTGATGGGTTCTCATGGAAAAAATATACAACTACTAATTCTAATTTGCCATCTAACCAAATTTGGTCTATTAATATAGGTAATGCTGGCACATTGTGGGCAAGCACAATAGCTAATGGAATCGTTAGTATGGCAGATGTTTTTTCAAGCGTGCAGGAACATTCTGAAATTATTAATCAAGTATCTGCTTTCCCTAACCCTACAAAAAACACAATCAATTTTAATATTAATACAACTACATTAGGGAAAGGTGAAATTTTGATTTATGATGCTTTAGGAAAATTAGTAAGTGAGACCGCTATCTCAATTTCTAACAGCTTAAATAATAACTATTCAATCAATACCAGTTTATATAGTAAAGGAATATATAATTACTCTATTACGTTTGAAGGCGATCAGAAGTCCGGTAAATTTATAGTAGAATAATTTATTAGCACACTAAAAAAGGAGCGATTAATCGCTCCTTTTTTGATTCTATATATTCTTGAAATTATGTTTTACTCTCCATCTTATTCTTCACCATCGTTACCAATATTGGTAATACCGATATTCCAATAATACCTAGGCAAACCAAATCAATATGTTTTCTGATGAATTCTACATTACCTAATAAATAACCGGCCGTTGTTAAACTTCCAATCCATAAGGCACCACCAAGTATATCATAAGCTAAATACTTTTTATACTCCATTTTTCCGATGCCGGCAGCAAATGGCGCAAAGGTTCTCACAAATGGCACAAAACGCGCCATGATGATGGCCTTCGTTCCGTGTTTTTCAAAAAACAAATGTGTTTTATCCAGGTATTCTCTTTTCACCAATGCTCTTCCCTTCAATTTTATATCGAAAATCTTTACCCCAATCTTTCGACCAACCCAATAATTGCAATTATCACCTAATACAGCAGCAATAAATAAAAGGATTAACAAATAAGCCATATTTAAATGCCCTGTCCGGGCAAACAAGCCTGCTGTAAATAGCAAAGAATCACCAGGTAAAAAAGGCATAGCGACTAATCCTGTTTCAATAAAAATAACCAGGAATAGTACTACGTAAATAGCCGTTCCGTAATTGGCAAACAACCAATCGAAATCCAAATGTAAAATGTGTTTAAATAATTCAATCATAAAAAATGTGTGTTGTTTGATTAAAGTTTTTGGTTGTTGGAAAATTTGTATCGTTTTAATTTATAAACTCAAAAAACGAACAACTAATATCCAACAACTAATTTATAGTCCTATTTCTTCAATATAAGCTAAAATACCGCCTTTTAAATTGTAAAGGTTTGTAAAACCATGCTGACTTTCTAATGCACTAATTATTGAAGCGCTACGTTTACCGCTTCTGCAATGAACCACTACTTGTTTATCTTTAGATATTTTATCAACGTTATCCAATACTTCACCCATAGGTATTAATTCGCCTTTGATATTGGATTCATCAAATTCATATTCTTCACGAACATCAATTAATTGAAAATCTTTTTTGTTGTCGATGAGTTGTTTTAATTCTTGTACTGATATTTCTTTCATGTCTTTTGTTTTTAATTTTTTGGATTACGAATTTAATACGAATATACTAATCTGTGTATGATAAGTTTAGATTCGTATATTCGAAATTATTCGTATTCAATTTAAAATATTTTGTCTTTTGTTCCTTCCGGTAAGTAATTGAAGAAAGTATCTCCACGTAAACCAATACGTAGAGTTTCTAATGGTATAACATCATCCACACTTATATTACCAACATTTACATTTGCTCCAAATAAATTAATAAAATATACTTGCTGCGATTTTTGAGGAGTTTCCCAGATAATATCTTCAACTTTAATTTTAGCGGTAATACGAGTAATTAGCATACTATGTGCACTTCCGTTCTTATGAAAAATACCAACTGTGCCACTTTCACGGGCTTCGGCAATTACTTTAAAAGAACCGGCTTCCAATTCCGCCTTCATCATACTAGTCCATTTTGACGGGTGAATAATTATACCTTCTTCCTTTGACCCGACTTCTGACAATACGGTAAAATTCTTAGCTAACGTACTAATGAATTTGCATTTGTTTTCGTGTTCAATATTAATGCTACCGTCAGAAACTTCGGCAGAATCCAATCCATAAGAATCAATAAATTTTTGATACTCATCAAATTTTCCCCTGGCCACAAATGCCTCAAATAAGGTACCACCCAAATAGGTTTTAATTCCGGCCTTTTGGTAAATTTTGATTTTTTCTTTTACGTTTTTAGACATCACTGATGTTCCAAAACCTAGTTTTACGAAATCAACATAATCAGCATAACTGTCAACAAAATCCTCAGCGTGTTTCAACGATATTCCTTTATCCATAACCATTGTTATTCCGCTGTTTCTTGGTCTTTCGGTACGTTCTGGCAGATGAGATAAGTTTACATTGTAATTTGGCATAATATATAAGTGTTTGGTTCTAGTGTTAGTTTTTGTTGATTCTTAATAACTGAATAATAACGATATGTTTAGCAGTATTAATTTATTCTTTTATTTTTTTAACCACATAGACACATAGGTTGTTGAAGTTTGTTAAAGGGCTCGAAAGGTAAAGCTTCGCTGTTCACATAAAACTCTATGTGAAAAAACATGTTTTCTATCTTTAAACTATTCAACAATTGCATTTCTATGTTTCTATGTGGTTAATCTTTTTTTTACTTTTTATAATTATACAATTATAAAGGTTTATTTTTAAATGAGTGTATGAGTTCCATAACTACAGGATCAAGCTCAAGTATGGGCAAATACTCCAATAAGTCGGTATGTTTATCATAATCCATTTCAAGAGCATTTTCTAAAAAGACAAGGCCTTGTTGCTTTTTACCGAGTTCCATTTGCAGGCCACTCATACGGTAATATAATTCAGGTGTATCCGGAAATTTTTGAATACCTTCTGCTAATAATTTCTCGCAGTCTTTGTAATATCCTCCATCATACAAGAGTTTAGCATAATCTATATAAACGTCAAACTCGTCATAACCTAATTCAATTACGCGCATGTAAGCTGCTGCCGCTTCTTCCAAAAAGCCCAGTTTATGTTGAACTTCACCAAATACATACCAATATTCGGCCATGTTAGGATTAATTTCAATCGCTTTTTTTATGTAATGAATACTTTCTGTGATCCTGTTTTGATAATCCAATACTATTCCAATGCCCAGCCAAGCGTCTGCATGAGCAGCATCAAGTTTAATAGCCCTGTTATAATTAACCAATGCTTCTTCATATTGGGTCATGTTTTCAAAACATTCACCAATATAATAATACGTATTGGCATCCGGTTCTTCATGCTTAAAAGTTTCACGGTATACCTCAATAGCATCTTGGTATCTATCCAGCTGCGCTAAAGAATTTGCTTTATTAAAATAAGCGGATGAAAAATTTTCTTTAATGGCAATGGCATAATCGTAAGCATCAATAGCTTTTTCATATAAGCTTAAACGGTTATAACTAATTCCCAAATTGAACCATGCAAAATGGTTATAGGGTTTTTCTTCAATATAACTTTCATAAAATGAAATTGCTTCTTCGCTTTTACCTGTCAGTTCAAAACATAAAGAAAGCTCATTTAAAGCAACATCATTTTCAGAATTTACTTTTAACGCTTTTTTCAAATAATATAAAGCGTCTTCTGCCTTTTCATCATTCAGAAACTCAATGCCTATCGCAACATAAACTTCATCCTTGTATTCGGATAAAGGCAATGCTTTTTTATAATTTTCAATGGCTTGCTCACTTAAACCCATTTGACTATATATGTATCCTCTTGTCATATATAACTCACTGTTACTGCTTTCAACCTGTTCAATATCATTTAACAAAGCTAAAGCTTCATGTGTTTTGTGTTGGCTAGAAAGGTATTGTGCTAATTTTATTTTTAAGGCAGATGAATAAGGGTATTGGTCTAAGGCAAAATCAAGGGCTTTTTTAGCTAGTTCTAGATTGAACCATTGCATGTAATAATCAATGATTTCCTCTAGTTCATCCGCATCAAAAAACTGATGGGTACCAGAAGAGATCATATCTTCAAAACGCTTTAAACTTTTTTCGAAATCCTGGTTGCTTAATCCATCTCCTTCAAACTCACTCATATAAAACCACTTATTTTCTTATTTACAAATTTAAGCTTAAAAAGTATATTCTACTGGTTAATTTTTAACAAAAAAAATGGTATTTTGTAGAAAAATAGTTCTTTTTGGTCTATGGCTAATGGTATATTTGTGTGATATATAAAATAATAAAGCGTGACCTTAATAAAAAGTATTTCAGGAATAAGAGGAACAATTGGCGGTAAACCAGGAGATGGTTTAAGCCCTTTGGATATTGTAAAATTTGCTTCTGCTTATGGCAGCTGGATTATGGCAAATGATCCAACTAAAACAGCGACCATCGTTATTGGCCGTGACGCCCGTTTATCAGGAAAAATGGTAAATGATATTGTTTGTGGAACCTTGATGGGACTGGGAATAAATGTGATAGATCTTGGGCTTAGCACAACGCCTACCGTTGAAGTAGCGGTTACAGAATTAAACGCTGATGGTGGTATTATTTTAACAGCCAGCCATAACCCTAAACAATGGAATGCACTGAAACTGTTAAATAATAAAGGAGAATTTATTTCAGAAATTGAAGGAAAATATATCTTAGAATTGGCTGACTCAGAGAACTTTACTTATGCGGACGTTACAAAATTAGGCACCTATGAGCAAAACGACACTTTATTAAAACTGCATATTGACAAAGTATTACACTTGCCTTATGTAGACGTAGCTGCCATTTCGAAAGCTAATTTTTCGGTAGTAGTAGATGCTGTAAATTCAAGCGGAGGTATTGTTATTCCTATGTTATTAGAAGCACTGGGAGTAAATACGATCCATAAAATTCATTGTGAGCCAACAGGCCATTTTGCCCATAATCCGGAGCCTCTGCCTGAACATTTAAGAGATTTGTCGGAAGCAGTTATAAAAACAAAATCTGATCTGGGAATTAGTGTAGACCCTGATGTTGACCGTTTAGCATTAGTATGCGAAGATGGTGAAATGTTTGGAGAGGAATATACTTTGGTAGCAGTAGCTGATGCGGTTTTACAATACCATAAAGGAGGGAATACAGTTTCTAATTTATCATCAACACGAGCCTTGCGTGATGTAACAGAAAAATTAGGTGGCTCCTACTCTGCTTCTGCCGTTGGAGAAGTGAATGTGGTTAATATGATGAAATCCACCGGTGCCATTATTGGTGGTGAAGGAAATGGCGGTGTTATTTTACCGGAAATTCATTATGGAAGAGATGCTTTGGTTGGTGTAGCCATATTTTTGACTCATTTGGCTAAATTCGGAAAAACAACTTCTATGCTTCGTAAATCATTTCCAAACTACTACATATCAAAAAACAAGATTGAGTTAACACCTGAAATTGATGTAGACAAAGTTTTAGTGAGCGTTAAAGAAAAATACAGTAAACAACCAGTCAATACAGTTGATGGCGTAAAAATAGAGTTTGATAAAGAATGGGTGCATTTAAGAAAATCAAACACTGAACCGATCATCCGGATTTACAGCGAGAGTGAAAGCATGAGTACCGCTGATGCTTTAGCAAAAAAAATAATTGCAGATATTAAAGAGATCATAAAGAACTAGATTAACAGAAGTTGTCTGTTCGAGTAGAAAATTTTGTCTCTTTAAATTTTCGAATCGAGAATCGCTCTATAAAAACTTCTCGATACTATTTTGCAGGAGGCAGGCAAAATAACTCGAAGTGACAAACAGATAACCTCACAAAAATTAAGAGTCTGATAATCGAATAAATAAAACTTTAATACACATAAAACTTTACGAACTTTGCCATTCAAAAACTTAACCTCTGCGATCTCTGCGAATAAACTCAACGGCCTTTGCGGTTAAACCAAATTAAAAATGAAAGTATATTTAGATAACGCCGCTACCACAAGATTAGACGAAAAAGTATTTGAAGCCATGTTACCCTTCATGAAAGAAGATTATGGCAATCCTTCCTCAATTCATGCCTTTGGACGTAAAACAAGATCAGCAATTGAAGTGGCGCGTAAAACGGTTTCTAAATTATTAAATGTGAGTCCTGCCGAAATATTTTTTACCTCAGGTGGTACAGAAGCCGATAACATGGCTATTAATCAAAGTATTCAATCATTAGGCATTAAACATGCCATTACCAGCAAAATAGAGCATCATGCTGTTGAAACTACTTTGCATCAATTAGAAAAACAAGGCAAGATCAAATTGAGTTGGGTAAATGTAGATGCAAAAGGCAATGTTGATCTGAATCATCTGGAAGAATTATTAAAGACCAATGAAAAAACGTTAGTGTCATTAATGCATGCCAATAACGAAATTGGAACTTTACTGCCGCTTGAAAAAGTTGGAGAGATCTGCGCAAAATACGATGCCATTTTTCACAGCGATACGGTACAAACTATGGGACATTACCCAATTGACCTGCAAAAAATAAAAGTTCATTTCATTACATGCGCTGCCCATAAATTCCACGGACCAAAAGGCGTAGGGTTTTTATACGTCAATCATACAATCAAAATTCAACCAATGATTTTTGGTGGTGCTCAGGAGCGTAACATGCGCGGCGGAACAGAGAACACACAAGGAATTATTGGCCTGGCAAAAGCATTAGAGATTTGTTATGCTGAAATGGATGAACATATTACTCATATACAAGGATTGAAAAACTATATGAAAGAGCGATTGGAAAAAGAAATTCCGGGAATTGCTTTCAATGGAGAAACATCTAATGAAAAAAGTTTGTACACTGTTTTAAATTGTTGCTTTCCCGCACACCCAGATGCCGAAATGATGTTGTTTAATTTAGATATTGCCGGTATTGCTGCCAGTGGCGGATGCGCCTGCAGCAGTGGTAGCAATCAGGGTTCACATGTATTAAGAGGTATTGGAGCTGATGTAAGTCGTGCTTCTGTCCGTTTTTCATTTTGTAAATACACCACAAAAGAAGAAATAGATTATACACTTGAGAAGTTAAAGACGATGGTGAAGTAACTATTTCAAATCTCCTTAAACTGATCAAAACTCGTGTTTGACTTATTAAAGTATTCTTTAGTTATCACTATTAGTTTTAACTTAGGTTAAAATTACCTTATGAAAAAAGCCTTACTCTCTGTTTTCTGTGTATTATTTTTGTCGATAACTTTACTGTCTCAAACGTGGGAAAAGTCGTTTTCGTGGGGTTCAACGAATCCTAATTTTGCGACAAGAGGATACTGTTTTGATAACAATGGTGGCATGATCACGGTTTCACCAATCGGTGGTAGCGGAATGACTCATCGGGTTATACGGATCAAACCTAATGGCGATACGATATGGAACAAGTTTTTTGCACTACAATCACATAATATACAAGACTGGTTTCCATCCATGGTCACAAAGGTCAGGAAAAACTATTTATTGTCAGGTTATGGCTCTTTTAATAATAGCTGGTCGGAAGACGGGTATTTTTCTATACTCATTGATTCCAATGGTGTTGTTTTGCATGTTGATTCAACAAGATTATTACATATACAAGGTTCCGAGAACAAATCAATTACCTCAAAAAGTGGTAAGTATTGTTATAATACATACAGCAGAGATACATCTGTTGGATCGTTCTCAGAAATCTATATCAGGCACATCATAAAATATGATTCATTGGGACAAAGAGTATGGTCAAAAAAATTCCGATCAGTTCCTGACTCTTTTATAACAATAAGAAACATAAAATCCACTAATGATGACGGCATTATGCATACGAAATCTAACGGAATCATTGATAGTTTGTATAAATTGGATGGGAATAAAAACATACAATGGTCGTTAAGAGTAAATAATTTAATACCAACCAGTTCTATTGGAAGCACCGCCATACAAAACATTATATGCACAAAGGACACTAATTACATTTTAAGTATTTCCTGGGCAGAGCAAACTGTTTTTCCTTATCAATATAAAAACTATTTGATCAAATTAAATTCTCAGGGAGTTCTTACGGATTCATCTTCCTATCCCGGATTATTTTATCATATCAATGGTATTGAAACTTCCAATAATAAATTATTGTACTACTATCTTAATAGCAATAACAATAATTATTTATCAGGCTTTAAGTTTTTTGACCAGAATATGAATCATATCTCTACTCATCCTACCCCGTTTAGTTACAATGGTTTTTATTTTCCTGAGGGTCGCCATTTAATAGCAAATAATATGGGAGGAGCTTTTGCATGTACTAATTATGGTAACTCTCAGTTTACCTATGCCATTAACTTCGATAGTACCTTTGCTGCCTATCCAAATCATATCAATTCAAAAGTTGTTTTAGATTATAATAAAAACTGCGTTCAAAATACAACCGACAGTTTATTGAATAATTCTGTAGTTACCTTAACAGACGCAGCGAACACCAGTTATTATGCGTTTTCGGATGGTCTAGGAAACTACAATATCACTATTCCCAATAACACATACACACTTACTCACACTCCTGTAGGATACAAGCAATTTGAGTGCCCTGGTACAGGTCAGATCACTTATTCAACATCTTCTACCTCAAACTTTAACTGTACTTTTTTCGATACAATTATTCCAAACATTATAGATGTGAATTTATATATGGCCAGTGATTACATTCAAAGTGATGATACAAGCCGATACTTTGCATTTTGTTTAAACGAGGGTACAACTAATGCCAATGGTACAATTACAATTATAAAAGATCCATGCTTACAATTTATTTCATCCATTCCAGCGCCTTTGTCTATTAACAGTAATACACTAACTTATGCGGTTTCTAATTTAAATCCGGATAGTACTGCTGTTATTCAACTGTTTTTGAACACTTGTAATACAAATGCTATTGGCAGTACAGTTTATATGTATTGTGAAGCAAATTTTATGTCAGATGTAAAACAAAGTAATAATTTTGACACCATTGTTGGAACAATATACCCGGGCTCAAACAAAAGTTTGAGTACAACTGCTAATTCAAAAATAGTGAGTCAACCATTGTATATAAATGGAGATAAAGAATTAGTGTATCGCATTAAATATCAAAATACAACCAATCAAACCATCAAAGACATTATCATTATGGATACTATCAGTAACAATTTGGACGTATCCTCCTTTAAACTATTAAGCTATACAGGAAATAAACCATCAATAAAATGGGGCACAGGAAATAAAATGATTTTTACGTTTACAAATAGCAATTTACCAAGTAGTATAGTAGATGCTAATAATAGTAAAGGAGAAATGATATACGCCATTAAACCAAAAAGCAACTTAGCTCCAAATACCGCTATAAATAACTCGGCAAGTATTTATTTTGATTATGTAGAAGCATATAACACGTCTTCAACAAAAAACATCATCAGGCCGTCTATTGTAACTCAAATAGCTCAAAATTTTGAAAGCTATTCAGACATTAACATATTTCCAAATCCGGCAAATAATATTGTGCAAATTAAAAACGAAAAAAATGTCACACTTTACTACGAGATCATTGATATACAAGGAAAATATATCAATCAGAAAACCAAATTGGAGAATGATAAAATACATACGGGTAATTTAACAAATGGCATTTATATATTGAAAATCACAGAGAGCAACAGATCAGCCAAAAATCTTAAACTCATAATAAGTCATTAAAAAAACGCTTACATATGTGATACTCTTATTCTGCTTTAGCTTTTCTCTAAAAGCACAACAGATTTTATTCGCTTCAAATCATCGGTTATTTTTTGGCTCTAGAAATTTTGCACCGGCAAATCGATCCATGATGTTATCTCACAATAACGCTCTTCAAAAACAACCGGCTACTATCCCCTTGGGTTTCCTAAATGACTTGCCATTTTTTTGTGCTATGGAATGCAAAGTGCGTAAGCATACTAAAATTTGGATTAAACTGCGTGCGGGTGATGATGATAGCTATATGAAGATGATAGGACAATAGATTGAACGAACAACTCAAGGATTAATAACTTACAAAAAAACGCAGCATTTGGTTGCTTAACTGATAAAAGGCGTATTCTGCATAGAAAGTTTCTGGTACGGGGATCATAGAGATACCATTACGGTGTACCCTATAGAAAAAAAACTCAATACCCTTTTAATTTATTTTTTATACAGCTCTACTTTCGCCTTAATCTGCTCTTTGGTAAGCAAGCCAACGTTCTCCCAGGATTTTTTTCCGTCTTTATAGATTACAAACATCGGTAATGAATTGATCTCAAAAAACTCAGCAATTTTTGGATTGGCATCTGTATCGATTTTTATAACCTCGCAAAATTCTTTCGTTTCATTTTCGAGTTCAGCAATACCGGGTTTCAACTTAGCACATGGCCCGCACCACTCTGCATGAAAATAAACCAATATAGTTTTTTTACTGACCGCAATTTTTTTCTGAAATTCTTCAACAGTCATTCCGTAATCATTATCAATTATTTTATTTGATATGGAATTTGGAATCATAACATCCCTTTTTATATCATAACAATATAAAGTCGTCCCGACTAAAAATGCACCGCTTAATAATGATTTATATAAAACAGGAAAACCAATCATACTCAAAGGTAGTTCACAACTGAGCAAAAGTCGTTTATTTAAGTTTCATATATCACATGTTTGAAGGTATGAAATAGCTAAACATTAATTGATTTATAAAAACGGAAAGGATTTATGTTTTTTTAAAGAAATTCGGTCAAACATCTAAAATAAAAGCCAGTAAACAGCAAAAAATCGTTAAAGTGATGTAAATTTGTATTTTAGACAACAACTTTCAGATAGAATTCATGTATAAATAGAAGCCACAAAAATTCCACTTATTAATGAAAAACTTTGTTCTGATTACTTTACTCCTCATTTCTTCTCTATTGTTATTTAGCCGTTGTTATTTATTGAACGGATATATGAAATCAGATGCTGAACTGGATGAACATTATAAAAATTCTTCGGTCAAACCAGTTTACAAAAAATCTGAATTAAGCGATCGCAATCAACATTACGCGGTATTATCCAAAAGTGATACGCTGCCGTTACTTGTCATGGTTCATGGTGCACCGGGCGCATGGTACGGATACCTTAACCTCACAGACGACAGCCTTTTACAGGAACATTTTAAAATTGTGGCTGTGGACCGTTTAGGTTATGGAAAATCTGGTTATGGGAAAGAAGAACTTTCGATTGAAACACAAGCATTAGCTATTAAGAAAATCATTGACAAGGAAAACACTTCCAATAAAAAAGTGTATTTATTAGGTCGCTCGTATGGCGCTCCTATCACCGCCTGGCTGGCTATTCATTATCCCGAACAATTTGAAAAGCTGGTAATGGTTTCGCCGGTGATTGATCCTGACAAAGAAAAATTCTACTGGTTCAGTGACATAGGCAATTCTTCACTGATTCAATGGATGCTTCCTGATTTATTAAATGTGGCGACCAAAGAAAAATTCGCGCATCAAAAGGAAATGAAGAAGATGCTTCCGGAATGGGAAAAATTATGTACCCCAACCTATGTTTTGGTGGGCGAAGATGACAACGTAGCCGATACTGCTAATTATTCTTTTGCCAAAAAATACATTACTAATTGCACGGCTGTATTTATGAAACTAAAAAATACAGGGCACCGGATCACACAAGAACAACCTGCATTGATAAAAGAATTATTACTTCAAAACTTTGGGTGCCAGAACCAACCTTACATGGCCGATAATAAAAAATCAGACAAAGTTGTTGCAGGTGTTGTTGAGGACAACATCATGAAAAATTAGTATCCACAAGAAAATAACAATAAAAAAAACTTTGGTTTCAAAAAGGCCAAGGTTTAAAAATTTATGATGTCATTTTTTTCTAATACAAAGCGAAATTAATTAGTGATTGAATATCACCATTTTCCGCTTCTCTTATTGCTTTCAGGTAATTAAGAATCTCTATTTACATCCCAGGTTAAATTTGACTAACTTCACAACCGATAAAACTTAGGTTATGAAAAAAATAAATGTTGCCATTAATGGTTTTGGACGAATCGGAAGAGTGTTTTTCAGATGCGCTTTTGACCATCCAAACATTAATATTGTTGCTATTAACGATATTACTGATTCTGCAACTTTAGCACATTTATTAAAATATGATTCTGTTCACCGTCGTTTTCCCGAAAAAGTAACACATGATGAAAATCATCTTTATATTAAAGGAAAAGAAATAAAAATATTTTCCTCCAAAGATCCTGAAAAACTTCCCTGGAAAGAATTAGATATTGATATCGTAATCGAATCAACAGGACTATTTCTGAATAAAGAATCGGCTAAAAAGCACCTGAAGGCCGGTGCAAAAAAAATAATACTCTCTGCTCCTGC
The DNA here is from genome assembly GCA_014378485.1 of Bacteroidia bacterium. Taxonomy (GTDB): domain Bacteria; phylum Bacteroidota; class Bacteroidia; order B-17B0; family Aurantibacillaceae; genus UBA4416. Next base: position 8,600 of record JACMNO010000099.1, on the reverse strand, counting down.
CAAAGATGATGACATCCGCACCATTGTGATGGGAGTAAATGATAACTTGTTATTAGCAACAGACACGATCGTTTCCAATGCATCCTGCACTACTAACTGCGCCGCACCGATGTTGCAGGTTTTAAAACAATGGGGTATTGAGGAAGCGTATGTCACAACCGTTCACTCTTATACGGGCGATCAACGTTTACATGATGCTCCACATAAAGACCTAAGAAGAGCAAGAGCGGCAGCCATGAGCATCATTCCAACCAGTACCGGTGCCGCCAAAGCATTGGGAAAAATTTTCCCTGACCTAGAAGAAAAATTAGGCGGATGCGGCATGCGTGTTCCAGTGCCGGATGGTTCCTTAACAGACATTACGTGCGTTTTGACTGACCGGCCAAGTGTTGAACAGATTAATACAGCATTTAAGTTGTCGTCAGAAAATGAGCTACGTGGCATCTTGGAATATTCCGAAGATCCATTGGTTTCTGTAGATGTGATTGGTAACGCTCATTCTGTGGTGTTTGATTCTGATTTTACCAGTGTGGTTGGAAACCTGGTTAAAATAATTGGCTGGTACGATAATGAATTTGGATATAGCAGCCGGTTAGTGGATTTGGTAATGAAGATGCAGAGTTTTAAATAGAAGATTACTGTCATTTCGCCAAACAACCTTTCAAAACTCAATGAAATTATTTGTGTATCCTTTAAAGATAACTGCGTTATTATCATTATTTTAGCTGCAAGCCAAATCTTACATGAAGAGATCACTACTCTGTTTATTTTTAATAAGTACCATCTCTTCCTTCTCCCAAAAGTTAAGTATTTCGGGTAATGTACAGGATACTGCAGCTAATAGTCCACTCCCAAATGCAATTGTTATGGCTGTGAAATTAATGGATTCTACACTTATTGGTTTTACCCGCACAGATGCGAACGGTGCCTTTAAATTAAAGCCAATTCCCATTGATACATACCAGGTCATTATATCTCATCCAAAGTTTGCCGACATGGGCTATTTTATTTTCGGAGATAAAAAAAACCTGGATTATGATTTTGGAAAAATTATTCTTCAACCAAAAAATGTTTCCCTCGATGAAGTAACTATTTTTGCTTTTAAAGATCCAATCTATTATAAAGGTGATACTTTAATTTATACTGCTGACTCTTTTAAGGTCAAAGCAAATGCTACCGTAGAGGATTTATTAAAAAAATTACCAGGATTAAAAGTTGACAAAACAGGAAAAATCACTTCGCAGGGAAAAGCCGTGGATAAAGTACTGGTTGATGGTGACGAATTTTTTGGTGGCGACCCTACCGTTGCCACCAGAAATTTGAATGCCAGTTCCATTGAATCGGTGCAGGTATATGAAAAGAAAAGTGATGATGTGGCCAACTCCAGCACAGGGGAAGAAACACAGAAGATCCTGAACCTGAAATTGAAAGATGAGGCCAAAAAAGGTTACTTCGGTAAACTGAGTGGTGCCAGTGATTTTCAGAAATTTTTTGAAGGAGAAGCCTTGGGAAATTATTTCAAAAAGAAATTAAAGGTCTCCGTATTTGGTTTAGCCAGCAATACACCTAACTCAAGTTTTAACTGGGATGATGTTTTTAAATACGGATTGAACAATGAATTTGACCGCGGACAGAATGAGGAAGGCGATATGTTCATGTCCTATTCATCGAGCCAACCAATGGGAATTCCACAAACAATAAAGTCGGGGTTCTACTATAATGATAAGATCTTTAAGAACACAAAACTAAATTTGAACTATTCATATAATAACAGCCTTGTTGATTCAAAAGTTAACAAAAATGCGCAGTATTTTCTGGAAGACACCAGTTATACATCTGCCAACGTAGCAGAAGCAGTAACTAAAAACGAGGCGCATGCCATTAATATCGGTGTAGAACAACGCATTGATTCGTTAACAGATATTACGCTAAATTCAAAAGTAAAATTACTGAGCACCGCTATGTCCAGTATGGATGAAACGGATTTTTTAAGCAGCAATAATGTCAAAACAAGAAATACCACCATCAATAATTCTAATAAAAGTAGTGGTTACGATTTATCAAATACGATCAAGTTATTAAAAAGATTCCATAAAAAAGATCGTCTGCTCACGGTTAATTACAGCAACAGTTTATCAGAAAACAACACAGACGGAGTCCTCAAAACAGATAACTATTTTTATGCAGACACCAGCCAGTCGTTCAACAGAGTCAATCAAAAGAAAAAGGTTTTTAACAACAACCAAAGTCATATCTCAGGTATATCTTTTTTAGAACCTATCACCAAAAAAATAAAGATCGAGGCATCTTATGATTACATGTATTATAATAGCAAGCAGGATAAATCGGCCATTAACAACATTAATGGAGAATATAACCAACTGGATTCTTCACTAACAAATAACTTTACTAACGTGAAACAGATTAATAGGGCCGGTTTAAAGTTTATTTATGAGGTTAAAAAAATGCGTTTTACTATTGGGACCAAAGCGCGAAATGTATTTGTGGACAATAACAATATTTTTAAGGCTCAACGAACAACACAGAACTTTAATAACATTCTGCCTTTTTCTACCATGCGTTATAAGTTTTCAGAAAACAAGTCCCTGTCTCTGAACTATAGAACAAGCTCCGTAAACCCAACCATTACTCAGTTACAGCCTGTTCCGGATAACTCAAATCCAAATTTTATCAATATTGGTAACCCTGATCTTTTACCAACTTTTACTCATCAGGTAGACCTGAATTTTAATTCTTGGAAATCGGTGAGTGGAAAATACACCTGGCTGGGAATGACTTATATGTATACAAATAATGACATGTCTACTGCTACGTATTATGATAGCATTGGAAGAACCGTATCCAAAGCCATTAATGTAAATGGTAATTATAATATGAACGGTTACCTCGGTACAAGCCTTCCTTTTTTTGACAAACAACTTGAATTTGAGCCTAATTTTAATGCATCTTATGCCAGCAATAAAATTTTGGTGAACCAAGTGGAAAATATTACTAAAGATCTGAGAAGCTCTGTGAATTTAAAGATCGATGTGGAAATTGATGATTTCGAAGTTGGAGTTAATGGCTCATATGCTTATAATTCATCTTCTTCCACCCTAAATAACAGCAGTAATAAGCCCTACTCTACTCAATCGTTGAGCGGAAATATAAAAGTCAAACTGCCTTTGAAATTCTTTGTTGAAACGGATGCCAATTATACTATAAATAGCAAACGGAGCAATGGCTATAACATCAATTACCTGGTATGGAATGCCTCTCTTTCAAAGACCTTTGGTAAACGTGAGAATTTTATTTTGGGAGCTTATGCTTATGATATGCTGAATCAAAACATTAGTGTGGACCGTGATATCAGCAGCAATGTAATCACCGATATTAAAACAAATATTATTTCCCGTTATTTTTTATTGAAAGCTACTATTAAATTTAACAGTAATAAAGCGAAGGAGGAAGAAGATGAATTCTAAGAAAATCAGCATAATTATTCTTTGTGTTTGGTTCCTACCGTATTTGGTTTCATCACAAATCTCTTCCGGTAAAATTACTTATGAGCGTAAAACCAACCTTTATAAGAAATTTAAAAACAATGGTGATGTTAAAGAATGGCTTAGAGAAGAAGACAAAAATAAAATAGATATTTTTGAATTGTATTTTAATGATTCCTTGTCTGTTTTTAAACCTCAGGAAAGCGATTTAGTAGAACGCATGAGCTGGGCAACCACCAAAAACATGGTTTACCAGAATCAAATTACGGGCAAGCGGCTCACCGAAAAAAAAATCTGGGGCGAGTCTTTCTTACTGGCAGATACCATCCGTGTTTTTAAATGGAAAATCACAGATAGTAAACGCAGTATTTGCGGTTACGTGTGTCGCAAGGCCATTTGGCAGGCTAATGACACCACACGCATTTATGCCTGGTTTAGTGCCGAAGTAAATGCCTCTATTGGCCCTGAAAGTTTTGTGGGTTTACCGGGGGCTATTTTAGGTTTAGCAACAGAAGATGGCGGCATTATTTATTTTGCAAAAACAGTGGAAGTTATAAAGCCCGACCCGATTTCCCTAGTACCTAAAAAAACCAAACAAAAAATTTACAAGACATCTGAATTAAGAGAACAAATTGCCAAACAATTCGGAAAAGAAAAATGGGGCAAGATCATGATCTATAATAACTTCGAGATCTGGTAGAAACAAATAGAAGATCATTAAAATATTCACTTATAATGATCTTTACGCCTCTAATTTTCCTAATATTTCATTTCTTTTTTTAAATTTGTCTGAATGTACAGAACCATTTTTTATATTGTCTGTTTCAGTTGTCTGGCAAGCCGACTTTTTTCGCAATTAGCGGCGAATGCGGGTTCCGATCAGACGGGTTGCTACAATGGCAGCCTTACCATTGGTGGAACACCCAGTGCCAGCGGTGGAACAGCACCCTATAAATATTTATGGCAACCTTCTACCTTTTTAAATTCCACCACAGTTGCAAACCCTATTGTTTCAGGGCTGACTTCCGATATAAGCTACACCCTAACCGTTACCGATTTTGATACAACTATCGCATCCAATGTGATAGTAATCACGCTGGATAAAATAAATACTTTTAACGCTGGCCAGGATACCGGCTATTGCAGCGGGCAAAGCGGAGGTGTCCAAATTGGGGCTATTAATAATACAAACGCTTTTCATACATTTAGCTGGCTGCCTTTATCAGGTCTTAGTAATCCTTCTGCGCCAAGGCCTTTGGCCACGCCTTCTGTAACTACAGTTTATACCCTAACCGTTTCGGATTCCAAATGCCCAGATAATGTTTCCACAGTTGTTGTTACCGCTTTTGGCCCGCCCAATGTAAATGCAGGACAAGATACCACAATAGATGAAGGCGCAACCATTCAACTAAATGGCTCAGGTGGCACATCATTTTGGTGGCAGCCTGATTACAGGATCCGTTATATGTCAACAGCAACACCTGATGTATGGCCAATCACAACAACGATTTATACTCTATATTCTACAGATCAACATGGCTGTTCGTCAAGTGATGATGTGAAAATAACGGTAGTAAATGGCGACCAACTATTTTTTTATAGTGCTTTTACCCCTAACCAAGACGGTGATAATGATTTTTTTTACATCGGGAACCTGGAAAAATATCCTGACAATAATTTAAAGATCTATAACCGTTATGGTAAACAAATCTTCAGTGCTACGAATTACGATAACACCTGGGACGGTACTTATCTTGGTAACATCCTCCCTACTGGCACCTACTTCTACATCCTTAATGATGGTAAGGAAAAATTGTATAATGGTTCAGTAACTATTTTGAGATAAACACTTTTTGTTTAAAATTTCTTATTGGTGATAATACCATCAGTACTAAAATAATGCTACAAATTGTAGCAGTCATTTGCTGTTCTTTAGCCTAATTTTGTAGTATGGATCTTAAGGAATTCTCAAAACTGAGCTTACATGGAAAACCCGCCATTGTTTTTGGCGAAGGCGATTTTATAGCTTCAATTAAAGAGTATTCATTTCTTATAAAACTGTTTATTGTGGAAGATACCTTTGTTGAGGTATTTTACAATATACATTCCAATGATATAGAAGATATAGCTATCCTTCATCCTGATGAGAGGCGATTGAGCCAGTATAGTAATGGGATTGATATAGGGGATTTATTTAAATAGGGTTTACTCCAACTAACAAACTATTTAGGATTCACTCAATAAGTCAATTTTACTTTTTACTTTCTTTTTGCTTGGCAAAAAAGAAACAAAAACCCAAGGCGAAAGACCAACTCCCATTTTTTATCGCACAAAATGTCTCCGCAGTGCCGCCTAAAAAATCGTAGTTCGCTCTCTTTATTCATGTTGTTTTTATTGTGCTTTAGGAATAAATGAGTGCTCCGCAATTCGCCAAAAACAGCCGCACTCACGCCATGGCGTGACTAACGTATGATAAATGGGCAGCTAAATGATGCGAACCTTTTCATATATTTTCTGCAATAGCCTCGCATAAAAAAGAAAATAAACTCTTTAAAATATTTGAATCTATTACTGTTTCAGCGTTTTGAACAAACATTACTTATAAATTGATTTAATTACCTCATGTAATCTTGCCATATTATTAGCATGTATTTTCCATCATTTAAATCACGATATCCAAACTCATAGCAAAAATGATATAAATTTCCGTTTTTCGCAGTCCAGGTATGTGTACTATATCTAAAATCAAACCCGCCAGCAACTAATATTTCTTGCTTAATTTGAGATTGACCCGAAATGTTGTATTTTTTTAGAATACTTCTATTCAGTTTTAAATGAGTGGCAACTTTCACGTAGGTACTCGGTTCCTTTTCTTTGTTTTTCTTGTAATGGAAGGAAGACTTACAATATTCAGAGCAATATTTTTGGCCTTCTCTTCCCTTTAATATTTCATTACATTCAAGACATTTACCCATCGCTCAAATTATCAGTTGTTTATTATACGTTTATTATCCGTATAAATATACGAATAAATTTTGTTTCGGATAAAAGGCGGTCGTACTTTGCCATATAATAAAACGACAATGAGGGCTAGTAAAATATTTTATAATAATGAAACGCGAATCAAAGTAGATTTCAAATATAATTATGAATCCGTTTTAGCTATTCGGGAAGTGCCGGGTGCAAAATGGAGTAAACTTCATAATGCATGGCACGTGCCATATGATACGACCACGTTTGAATTACTTAAAAAAAAATTTACTGTAATTGAATACGAAAACAAAAATTCCTCAACAGAATTAAATTCCTCTAACCATACGCCAAATACAACAGTTAATCAAAATAAAAATTATAATTCAAATGGGATATTTATCATTGTTCACGGCAGAAGTATTTCTGTTAAATTGCCAAGGAATGAATTAGATACCAGATTTATCATCGGGCTGAGGTACAGTCGTTGGGATAAACAACAATTTTGCTGGACAATTCCGAATTTTTCTGAAAATTTAAATTTGTTAAAAAATTATTTCAAGGAAAGAAACCCAAACATTGACATATATGCTGACTCTGAAATATATGCTACCTATGATGTTAAGCGAGAAGTTAATAAAAATGAATTATTTATAATCAAAACAAATTCTGGTAGATTGAAATTATTTTTTAATTTTAATACTGTTGTAACAAAGTCAATTAGAGCCATTCCATATGCACAATGGAATCCAAGAAACAAATCCTGGAGTATCCCATATTCTGATCGATTTTTATTAGAAATAAAAAACATTGCTCAATTTCAAAATTTAGAAGTAACGTTTGAGGTTGAAAAAGAAGCGATAATAAAAACTCCCAGGCAATCACGATCAGAAATTACGAATTATAGATCATGTCCGGAGGAATTTGCTCTTAAATTAAAAGAGCTGCGATACAGCGAACACACACTAAACGTTTATCAAAACACATTTAATGAGTTTATTAATTATTATTCAGACTGTGAAATTGATAGTATAACAGAACCGATGATTATTGACTATTTGAGATATTTAGTTATTGATAGAAAAATCTCGTCATCATACCAAAACCAGGCAATTAACGCAATAAAATTTTACTATGAGCGAGTTCTTGGTGGGAACAGAAAGGTTTATTTGATAGAAAGGCCTCGGGAGGAAAAAACACTACCCGTGGTTTTAAATGAGACCGAGATTTCTGATTTGCTAAAATCTATTGAGAATATTAAGCACAAAGCGATTTTAATGACCTGCTATTCGGCAGGCTTGCGACTAAGTGAATTGACTAATATTAAGCTGAAGGATATTGATAGCGAAAGGATGCAGATTCGTGTTGCACAAGCCAAAGGAAAAAAAGACCGATATTCGATTCTTTCCCCTAAACTACTAGATCTTCTGCGAATTTACTTCACTACGTATAAGCCAAAGATTTGGCTTTTTGAGGGGCAAACCGGAGGGCAATACTCAACTCGAAGTATTCAAATGATTATGCAAGAGGCAACTTTAAAGGCCGGAATAAAGAAAAAAATTAGCGTTCATACTTTAAGACATAGCTTTGCCACTCATTTACTTGAAAATGGCACTGACCTGCGATACATACAAAGCTTGCTGGGGCACGAGAGCAGTAAAACGACGGAAATATATACTCACATCACTACTAAAGGGTTCGATCAAATAAAGAGTCCGTTAGATAAATTGGATATATTTTAAATATTATGCTAAATTTATATCAATTAAAACACAAGTAATTCCGAAAAATGCAACTAAAGAAAAATAGCACTTACATTTTTTCAAACGAAATAGATAAAGCGCAATCACCAGCGGATAATCAGGATATAAACGAAACTACTTGCGCTTATATCATAAAAAACCCAGTAATACGCAACTAGTTGCGTATACACAAGTGTTAGGTCTCATGCAATTATGCTAAACGCAACTAAGTATGCACTAGTTTATTTAAAATGTCATCAACTGTGTTTTCGAATCTTCTGTGTATGAGAAATTCAAATAAAAATGTGAACAACTGTGTTTTTGAGATTTCTGTGTATGAGAAATTGAATTAAAATGTGACCAACTGTGTCTTTGAGATTTCTGT
>JACMNO010000098.1 GCA_014378485.1 Bacteroidia bacterium | reverse complement strand
TTTTTCTAAAAGATCCAATAACTTTTCTGATTTTTCAATTTTGAAAGCTTCATAATCATCACCTCTGTAATTGATATTATTTGGGATGATACTTTTTGTATTCCACCATTTTTCACATTCATCAAAACGCATGTAACTCATGGCGGTAAAATTTTCAGTGTAAGCAGGATTTCTAGAATTTGTAGTTCCAAAAACAGCTATCGATTCAGGCCAGTTTTTTATTTCGTAAAATGAGCCGGCCCAAACATCATTTTTTTGCATATGATAGATGTTATGGTTAAGATGTTCCATTGAATTTGGTTTTACAACCACATTTAATAAAAAAGCCGAAACAGTACTTTCTAATCCTTTTAACCTGTTTTTATAAGCAGAACGTAATTGAGGGCCTTCTACCATATCGATGGTTTTACTAAGATCTATGGCAGATACAAATGTTTTCCCTTCAATGCGTTCGCCATTTACTAGCTCAACTGATTCAATCGTATCCCCATTAAAATTAAACTTGGACGCTTCGTGGTAATTTAAAATTTCACCACCCATCTCTTTTATGTTATGGCTCATTATTTTCGCAATCTGTGAGCTGCCATCAATACAGCGGTAAGAGCTTTCTATGTAGGAGTTAACAACTAAAGCATGCACGTAAAAGGGAGATTTACCAGCAACACCCGCGTAAATCATATTATTGCCACCAATTACTTTTTGAAGCTTAGGGTCTGTGAAAATTGAATTTATATAGGTTTGAGAATCGATTTGTAAATGCCACGCATTTGTAAAATCTTTTTTCTTGCTGGACAAATTATACATTGGAAAATCAGCGCAGGTTTCTTTTACTTTCTGAATATATAATTTAAGAGCCTCTCTTTCATGAGGAAAAATAGCAGCTAATTGTTCCACAAAATTATCATAACCTTGGGCATGAGGGTATAGTTGTTCATCACCCGCAAAAGAAATGACATCGAAACCATCATTGTCCAATCTTTGAAGTTTTAAATCTTTAAGAATATTAAAATATTTAAAATAACTGTGCAGATTTTGCCCTTCGTCTAACCCTCCAAGATAGTGTACACCTGTTTCGAAGATAGTTTTATCCCTACTGTAAATTTGTAAAGAACCTCCTATTTGTCTGTTTTTTTCCAACACGCAAACCTTCATGCCATGCTTTGCCAGAATGTATGCTGTGCATAAACCACCAAGTCCGCTTCCAATTATTACAACGTCGTATTTACTCATAAAAAGCTAGGTCAAGTATAAACATTTTTCTAAAATAAAGTTGAAGTTTTTATTAATAAGTATTACTTTTAAGTTCATTAAATTAATGGCTAAGACACTACATTATTATTCTTTTTTGCTACTTTCTTTCTTTAGCCTGAGTTCCTATGCGCAAAATTATACGATTAGCGGAAAAGTATTTGATTCTGAATCGAAAGAACCGTTGCCTTTTGTACCGGTATTGATAAAAGGAACAACGGTTGGAGGAACCACTGATTTTGACGGGAATTATTCCATTACTACTGATAAATTAGGGGATTCAATTATTGCCTCCTATGTGAGTTATAAAAAAGTTTCCAGAGCTATTAAACGTGGAGAAAATCAATCAGTAAATTTGCCAATGGTGTTGGAGGGCGTTAATTTATTGGAAGTAATTGTAAAAGCCGGTGAAAATCCTGCTCACCGAATCATTAGAAATGTAATTGCCAACAAAGAATTTAATAACAAACGAAGGCTTCAGGCATACCAGTATGAAACATACAACAAGGTGGAATTTGACCTAAATCGCATTCCGAAAGAAATGCGTGAAAGAAAGATTTTTAAACCGATCAAGTTTGTATTCGACAATGTGGATAGTTTAAATTCGGGTGAAAAACCATCTTTACCGATTTTTATTACGGAAGCTATTTCTGATATGTATTACCGTAGTGACCCCGCACTTAAAAAAGAAGTGATCAAGGCGAGTAAAGTGACGGGAATTGAAAACACCAGCGTTACATCGGTGATGGGAGATATGTACCAAAATATCAATATTTATGACAACCATTTATTAATATTCAATAAAGATTTTGTAAGTCCTATTTCTGACAATGCGTTTTTTTATTATAAATTTTATCTAGAAGATAGTTTATTTATTGGAAGCACACGTTGTTACCAGATTAGGTTTAAATCAAAACGACCACAGGAATTATGTTTTAGTGGAAATATGTGGATCTCCGATACGACATGGGCTGTAAAGCGTCTAGAGATGACTATTCCGAAGGATGCGAATATTAATTTTATTAATGCAGCAAATATTGTTCAGGAATTTACTCAGGTGGATAGTACCTGGATGTTAAGTAAAGACCGGTTGGTGATTGATTTTGCAATGAATAAAAACCAAGTTGGCATCTATGGAAGAAAGACAACTTCTTATAAAGATTTTAAAATCAATCAACCTAAAGACACTAAATTTTATGAATTTGGTGACAAAATAATTGTTGAAGATTCAGCGATGAAATATACGGACGCTTTTTGGAATACTCACAGGCATGATAGTTTATCGGTGAGGGAAAAGAAAATTTATCACATGATAGATACAATCAAGACTTTGCCGGTATATAAAACATGGGTTGACATTTTCACTATTTTTGTTTCAGGTTATAAAGTGGTTAATAATTTTGAGATTGGCCCTTATTTTAACCTGGTAAGTTACAATAGAATTGAAGGAACACGTGTTCGTTTTGGTGGCAGAACTAGTAGTAAATTCAGCCGATGGTATGAATTACAGGGTTATGTGGCTTATGGATTTAAAGATGAAAAATATAAATACAGCCTGGGTTTTAAAAGTTTTATTTCAAAAAAACCACATCGGCAATTAATAGGGATGACCTATAGAAGTGATTACGAAATTTTAGGACAAAGCCAGAACGGTTTTTCTCAGGATAATATTTTTGCCTCATTATTCAGAACTAGCCCCCTCACTAACCTGACCCGTGTTGACCAAACCTTTGCATGGTATGAAAGAGAATGGATAGATGGATTGACATCTAAAGTTACATTTGTTGGAAGAACGATTACTCCTTTAAGCACAAATGTTTATACATATTATAAAAAGGACGGAAGCATTGCAGTAAAAGAAAACATCAAGAATACGGAGGTTAGGTTAAATGTGAGGTTTGCTTACAAAGAAAAATTCATCAGCGGTGATTTCAGCAGAATCAGCTTAGGTACCAAATGGCCGGTATTCCAGGTAACTTACGCTAAATCTTTACAAAATGCCTTCAGAGGAGAATATGATTATCAGAAAGTTGTTTTAAATATTGGTGATCGTATACGATTGATTTCATTATTGGGTTATACAGATTATACTGCTGAAGTAGGTAAGATCTTTGGTGCCGTTCCTTATCCTTTAATGGAACTTCACGGGGGTAATGAAACTTATGTATATGATTACATGTCTTTTAATATGATGAAATATTATGAATTTGCCAGTGATCAATATGCCTCCGTTGGATTGTTTCACCATTTTGAAGGATTAATATTTAATAAGATTCCTTATTTGAAAAAATTAAAATGGCGTGAAGTGGTTACCTGTAAAGCACTTTGGGGAAGTGTGAATGAAAGAAACAAAAGGACTTTAATTTTTCCAAATACGTTGAATGCTTTAGGAAGCGAACCTTATGTGGAAGTGAGCGCCGGCATTGAAAATATTTTTAAAGTTTTTAGGGTTGATGCTTTATGGCGTTCAACATATTTGAGACCAAAAGCGATAGATAATTTTGGCGTTAAATTTGGATTCCAATTAGCGTTTTAAATTATTATTGCATTACGATTTCAAAAAATAAAAAATACCTTTTTGGTAACCCAAAAAATATAAGCCTTTCATTCACATTTTTTGTAATTTCACAAGCCCTATCTTTGTCTATATTTGATGGATATTATTATAGTCTATGATACTTCGTTCAGAAAATTTAGTAAAAAAATATAAAAACAGAACCGTTGCCAACAATGTGAGCGTTCAGGTGCAACAGGGTGAGATCGTTGGTCTGCTGGGACCTAATGGTGCCGGTAAAACCACTTCCTTTTATATGATTGTTGGAATGGTAAAACCAAATTCAGGTAAAATTTATCTGGATGATATGGATATTACTAATGAGCCTATGTATAAGCGCGCCCAGTTGGGCGTTGGTTATTTGCCGCAGGAAGCTTCAGTTTTTAGGAAATTAAGTATTGAAGATTATTTGCGTGCTGTTTTGCAAATGACAAAAAAAACTAAAGCTGAACAAGAGCACAAAGTAGAAAGTTTATTAGATGAATTTGCATTACATCATGTCCGTAAAAATTTGGGTGACCAGTTATCAGGTGGCGAGAGGAGAAGGACAGAAATAGCTAGAGCATTAGCTACTGACCCTAAATTTATTTTACTGGATGAGCCATTTGCAGGTGTTGATCCTATTGCCGTAGAAGACATTCAAAGCGTGGTGAGAAAATTAAAAGATAAAAATATCGGTATATTAATTACAGATCATAATGTGCATGAAACGCTTAATATTACTGACAGAACCTATTTGTTGTACGCCGGTGAAGTAATAAAATCAGGTTCAGCAGAAGATCTAGCTAATGATGAAATGGTGCGACGTGTTTATCTAGGTAATAATTTTGAGTTGAGAAAATAACTGTATTGTCAACAAGTACACATAAATCTTTGGATGAAGTCCATTCTTCTGTTAACACCAGTAGCAAAGGAGGATTCAAAAAATTATTGGCATTTATTGGTCCTGCTTACATGATTAGTGTGGGTTATATGGATCCGGGAAACTGGGCAACCGATATTGAGGGCGGTAGCAAATATGGCTACAGTTTAATTTGGGTACTAGTTATGAGCAACCTGATTGCTTTATTGTTACAAAGCCACTGTGTGCGTTTAGGAATTGTTTCAGGCAGGGATTTGGCGCAGGCATCAAAAGACCACTATTCTAAATTCATTAATTATTTTTTATATGTATTAGCAGAAATTGCAATTGCTGCCTGTGATCTGGCTGAAGTAGTAGGTATGGCCATTGGTATTCACTTATTATTCCCATCGATATCTATTTTGATGGGTGTTTGTATTACTGTATTAGATAGTTTTGTATTGTTGTTTTTATTAAATGCCGGCATCAAAAAATTAGAAGCCTTTATTATTTCCCTTGTAGCAATTATTGCTGTTTCTTTTTTCATTCAATTAGTCATTGCTGAACCAAATGTTGTTGAAATTTCAAAAGGTTTGATCCCGGGATTTACTAATGAAAATGCTTTATACATTGCTATCGGAATTATAGGTGCAACCGTGATGCCCCATAATTTATATTTGCACTCTTCGTTGGTTCAAACCCGGCAATTTGAACGTACCCCTGTAGAAATAAAAAAAGCGATTCGTTTTAATATTATTGATAGTGCAGTAGCTTTAAATTTAGCGCTGTTTGTAAATGCTGCCATATTAATTATTGCTGCCACTACTTTTTTTAATACAGGGGTAGAAGTGAAAGAAATACAGGATGCTCATCGGATGATGGCTCCTATGCTGGGAAGTACACTTGCTCCTTTATTGTTTGCTATTGCGTTAATTGCTGCAGGTCAAAGTTCAACAGTTACGGGAACCCTTGCTGGGCAGGTGATCATGGAAGGGTATTTAAATTTGCGTTTGCAACCATGGATCAGAAGATTGATGACCCGTTTAATAGCAATTGTGCCTGCATTTTTAACTATTTTCTTTTTAGGAGAAGAAAAAACCGGAGATTTATTAATCTTAAGCCAGGTAATTTTAAGTTTACAATTGGGCTTCGCCATTATCCCGCTTATTCATTTTGTCAGTAATAAGAAAAGAATGGGCGACTTTGTAATTCCTTTATGGCAAAAAATTGCTTCCTGGATTTCGGTCTCAGTTATTGTTTTATTGAATTGCCAAATGCTAACGAATAAAGTAAAGGAATGGTTAGATAGCTCTGAATATCCTGTATTAATTGGACTGATTGTTATTCCATTTATGTTGGTGTGTTTAGGAATTTTAATATTTATAGTTTTTGAACCTTTCTTTAAAAAAGCAACAAAGGAAGTGTCTACCAAATTTCACGGAGAATTACAGAAGATCAATTTCAAAGAGCAAAAGCCTTATTCTTCCATTGCTATTACCGTTGATTTTAGCGGTAGTGATAATAAAGCCATTAACAAAGCTTTACAATTAGGCGGCAAGGAAGCCCATTACATTTTAATTCATATTTTAGAATCAACCAATGCAGTAATGTATGGAGAAGATACTAATGATTATGAAAGAACAGAGGATAGTAAAAACCTGTTAGCGTATAAAAACCAGCTATTGGAACAGGGTTATAATTGTGAATTTAAATTGGGTTTTGGTAACCCAAAATCAGTTATACCGAACCTTGTATCCCATTGCGATTTATTGGTCATGGGAACTCACGGGCATACGAGGTTCAAAGATCTGTTGTTCGGAACTACGGTAGAAGGCGTAAGACATAAGATTTCTATTCCTTTGGTGCTGGTTTAACAATAGGGAAAGCTGCTAATGCTGATCATTATGCTTTTAAATGATTTTTAATTACTGTATGTTTTAGCAGCAAATTTTCAAGCTTGTTCATTGTTATCAGTGTTTACCTTAACAATCTGTGTCATCTACGTTCCAATTATTCAGAAATTTATTTGAAATAAAATAGACAAAGCAATTTTTTTTAGTTTAAAATTTCCCTTATTTTGCATTAAAATAATAGGTTGCAAATTGTAGTAAATACTCGTCTTTTAATTCATAATAAGTTAGATGGTATCGGATGGTTTAGTTATCAAACGCTTAAACGTATAACGCAAAATAATCCTGATGTGCATTTTGTATTTCTATTTGATAGGGATTATAATGATGAGTTTATTTTCGCTGATAACGTTACTCCTTTAGTAATTGGTCCGCAGGCGCGACACCCTTTTTTATATTATGCGTGGTTCCATTTATCAGTTAAAAATTTATTGAACCGCATGAACCCTGATCTGTTTTTATCACCTGATGGATTTTTATCTCCGGGGGCCAAATGCAAACAATTACCAGTGATTCATGATATTAATTTTTTACACAATCCCAAAGATCTAAAAACATTAACCAGTAAATATTACAATCATTTTTTTCCTAAGTATGCAAAGCTCGCAACACGCATTGCAACTGTGTCTGAATACAGTAAAATGGATATTTCTAAAAACTATCAGATTGAGCAAAATAAAATCGATGTTGTGTACAATGGCATCAATGAAGGATTCCGATCTGTCTCTGCAACTGAACAGCAAGCTACAAGAGAACAATTCTCATCCGGAAAACCTTTTTTCTTATTTGTTGGTTCTCAAAGTCCCCGTAAAAATTTAAATAGGCTTATAGCTGCTTTTGATAAGTTCAAAGAAGAATCCAAGTCTGATTATAAACTGGTATTGGTAGGCGCCGTCTATTCCAGTGAAGGAGATGTAAAACGTGTTATAGATAAATCAAAGTTTAAAAACGATATTATTTTTACTGGCAGGCAGCCACAGGAAGAGTTGGAAAGAATTATGGCAAGTGCTTTCGCTCTGACATTCGTTCCATATTTTGAAGGCTTTGGAATTCCAATAGTGGAGGCATTGGAATGCGAAACTCCGGTTATCTGCAGCAATACCACCAGTATGCCGGAAATAGCAGGAAATGCAGGTTTACTAATTGATCCTTTTGATGTCAATAGTATTTGTCATGGTATGCTTGAATTGTACAACAAACCTTCATTAAGAATTCAATTAATTGAGAATGGAAAAGTGAGAAAGAATTTATATTCCTGGGATAAATCTGCAGACCTACTTTGGAACAGTATCACTAAATGTTTATGAGTTCACCCATCAGTAAATCTGCATTCATAAAAGCGGAGCAGTGTTTAAAATATTTTTATCTCTACAAAAATCATCCTTATTTGCGGGATTCTTTGTCAAAAGAAAAACAGTTTATTTTTAAGCGGGGAACGGATGTTGGTATTTTTGCCCAGCAATTATTTCCGGGCGGAGTAGATGTAACAGAGGGAGAAAAACGAGACCAGCAATTATTTGCGCAAAAAACCAAAGATCTTATTGCAAACGGAACCAAAACGATTTATGAGGCTACCTTTATTTATAATGATTTATTGGTAATGGTTGATATCCTAACTAAGCAGGAAGATAAATGGATTGCTTATGAAGTAAAAAGTTCTCTGAAGATAACGGATACTTATGTGAAAGACGCTTGCTTTCAATATTATGTGATTAAAAATAGTTTGCCCGATTTGGCTGATTTTAATTTATTGACTTTAAATCCAAAGTATGTTTTAGAAAATGAACTGGAGATTGAGAAGTTATTTAAAAAGACTTCAATAATGAAAGATGCGCTTAAAAACCTGGAGTATTTTGCCCATAAAACACAGGTTGCTAAGTTGACTCTTGAGCAGGGCAAAATTCCGGATATAAAAATTGGCACACATTGCTTTCAGCCATACGAATGTGATTTTTTAGGAACCTGCTGGAAGAATACAAATGATCCATCCTCAGTTTTAACATTAGGTAAACTAACCAAGCAGGCTATGTTTGAATTGTATGATAGTAACATCAAAAGGATTGATGAAATTGATATCAATACGATTCAACATAAAGAAGTTAAGATACAGGTAAAAGCTGCGATTGAGCAAAAAGAACAGATTTCCCGGGAAGACGTGAAGGCGTTTATTTCAACCATAAAACAACCGGTGTGCAGCCTTGATATTGAAGTATGGATGCCGGCAATTCCATATTACGAGGGAACAAAGCCTTTCCAGCAGATTCCTTTTTTATTTTCAATGATCTATGAAGAAGATCAACAAATAAAAAATTTCAGTTACTTTAAACCCATTGAAGAAGATCTTCGGAAAGAATTTTTAGAACAGATTTTATTGGCTACAAAAGATTTTCAATCCATTTTAATGTTTGATAAGTCATTGGAAGAAACTGTTTTAAACCAATTGGTAGAATTGTATCCTGAATACAGAAAGGATATTGCTGATCTTAAAAATAAAATCATTGATTTGGCTGAACCGATCAGAAAAGGCAATTATTATCATCCTGAAATGAAAGGAAATTTCACGTTAAAGAGTATTGCTCCATTGGTCAATCAGGAAGCAGGTTTTAATAATCTTGATATACAATCCGGGATTAGTGCGATGTATATTTATGAGAGTTTGCTCGTTCAAAATATGATTGAAGGAGAGCAAACAAAACAACA
The DNA here is from genome assembly GCA_014378485.1 of Bacteroidia bacterium. GTDB lineage: Bacteria > Bacteroidota > Bacteroidia > B-17B0 > Aurantibacillaceae > UBA4416. Next base: position 18,809 of record JACMNO010000098.1, on the reverse strand, counting down.
GTTAATTGACTATTGTGAAATGGATGCTTTAATAACTTTCCAGCTGCTGAATTTTTTTAAAATCAAATCTGATTAAATAATTTATTGTTAAGTTTGTTTTGATTTAAATCTATAATTCGAAAAATCCTTAATTAACCCAAGTCCGAAGGGCTTGAACATGAATAGAAAGAATAATGAATCATAGCAAGCCTGAAGGGCTTGAACATGAATGGAAGGAATAACGAAATTCCCACAAGTCCGCAGGACTTGAACATGAATAGAAAGAATAACGAAATTCCCACAAGTCCGCAGGACTTGAACATGAATAGAAAGAATGATGAATCATAGCAAGCCTGAAGGGCTTGAACATGAATAGAAAGAATAATGAATCATAGCAAGCCTGAAGGGCTTGAATATCAATAATGTCAACCTATACCCAAATCATATATCAAATAGTTTTTAGTACAAAAAACCGCGAACGAACATTACAGAAAGAAAGGCGCGATGATTTATATATATACATCTGGGGTTTGCTTAAAAATAAAGAGTGCCATTTATATAGAATTGGCGGAGTAGAAGATCATGTACATATTTTAACACATTTACATCCTACTGTTTCTTTGTCATCATTAGTAAAAGACATTAAATTGGCCAGTTCTAAATATATTAAAGAAAATAAATTATTTATTGATTTTAATGGTTGGCAGGAAGGCTATGGTGCTTTTACATATTCAGTGAAAGAAAAAGACAATTTGATTGAATATATAAAGAATCAAGAACAGCATCATTCCGTTAAATCATTTAAAGAAGAATATTTAGAATTTTTAAAAGAACATCAGATTGAATTTGACGAAAAATATCTATTGTGATTATTCAACCACTTCGTGGTTGGTTATTGCTTGTGATATCTCTATTCAAATTTAATCCCTTCGGGATTAATAAAATAAAAATTGAAAATAAAATCCTTCATAACTCTTATTTTTTTTCCTGCCATTGTTTATGCGCAGTTCAGGATTGATACGGCAAAAAATGTGAATTATTTAGCGATTCCTATTTTATTCAAAACTCCCGAAACAGGTTGGGCCTATGGATTATCAGCTTCTGCTAATTTTAAAACTTCTCACCGGAACGATACTTCAACCAGAACTTCCGTGATCACTCTTTTAGGAATTTTTTCGCAAAGAGAGCAAAATATACAGGGCTTGGATGCAACCATTTATTTCCCAAAAGAAAAATATATTTTATACTTCAATAGTTCTCACAGTTATTTCCCTGATAATTTCTGGGGCTTAGGTCAAAATTCAAAAAATGAAGACAAAGAACGTTATGTGTTTGAACAGCTCGTTATCAATCCGCACCTTAAACGAAAATTTTTCAAACATAATTTTTTTGGCATCCTGGCTGATTATCAGAACATATTTAAAATACAATATATTGAAGGGGGCTTAATGGATTCGATTTCGTTTTATGGCAAGACTAATTACAATATTACCGGGCTTGGTTTTACTGCTAGTTATGATACCAGGAATTTTACATTCTGGCCAACCAAAGGAATATTTTTGCAAACACAATTTACTTCTTACAATAAAGAATTGGCTTCCACTTATTCCTTTAATAAATGGACGGCTGAGATCCGCCTATTTAAGAAACTATTTAGAAAACAAGTCATCGCCTGCCAATTCTATAATTATTCTACATTCGGCGAAACTCCCTATCGTTCAATGGCTGCTTTGGGAGGTGCCGGAAATTTACGGGGTTTTTATCAAGGCAGGTTCAGGGATAACTCTATGTATTCAGCAATAGTTGAGTACAGAATTCCGATATATTGGAAGATTAGTGCCTGTGTGTTTGGTGGAGTAGGTGATGTTTACAATCAGCCTAAAAATATAAATGTTTCTTCCATGAAACGAAGCTTTGGAGGTGGACTAAGATTGACTATACTGGAAAAGGATAAATTAAACTTCCGTTTTGATTATGGTTATTCAGATAGTTACAACCAGGGTTTTTATTTTACAATTGGTGAGTGTTTTTAATAAGAAAGTTAATCTTGTTTTAATGGCATATTCAACTACCTTTAGTATCTGTCTGTCTCATCAGGCTTGACGCCTGTGGAAAAAGAATTCGAAATTTTAATTAATAGTTTTATTAATGATAAAGTAGGAATTACTGATCATTTTTTGAGTGATGTTCTTGCCGGGCATCTCAGGAATAACTTGATAAATTTATTTCAAAACAACCAATTGGTAAAAGCAGGAACTGGTAATAATAGTAAGTTATCTTTTGATGAGTCTATTAGAAGCGATTCTATTTATTGGCTGGACAGAGATCATGAGAACGAGTATGAAAATGATTTTTTAGATCAGATGGATGATTTTATTAAATACCTTAACAGAAGCTGTTATGCCGGTATAACCGGTTGTGAATTTCATTATGCAATGTATGATATTGGAAGCTTCTATAAAAAACACCTCGATCAGTTCCAGGACAATGCAAGTCGTAAATATTCCATGATCTGTTATTTGAATGAGGATTGGGTAAAGGCTGATGGAGGCGAATTAATGATTTATCAATCTTACAATGACAAAAAAATTTCACCTGATAACGGCAAATGTGTGTTGTTCAAGAGCAGCGAGTTGCATCATGAAGTTCTGGTAGCAAATAAACAACGCATGAGCATAACGGGTTGGTTAAAGCGCGGTTGATTTTAACATTCTTTAGTTCATAGTTTCTCTTCCTGTCAGCACAAATCTCATCACCTGGCATTAACTTTAAGTCTTGATTAGCCAAAGCATTATTAAGAACTAATCATGAATTTATATGTCAAAAATTAAAGTTGGAATTCTGTTTGGTGGCCGTTCAAAAGAACGTGAAATTTCTTTTGCAGGCGGAAGAACAGTTTATGATAATTTAAATAAATCTATTTTTGAAGCCATTCCTTTGTTTGTGGATTCATTCGGGAATATTGTTTTACTTGATTGGAACTTTGTTTACAAAGGAACGATAAGAGATTTTTATCCGCCTGTTGAATTTATACCTGATTCAAATACTGATTTTCAATATTACGCAGAGAACCTTGGTGCGCTTACAATTTCTCAGCAGGACGATTTAATTTCTGGAATCGGAAAAAAACTAGAAATAAATGAATTAGCATCTTTAATTGATTTTGCCTTTTTAGCATTGCATGGTCCATATGGAGAAGATGGCCGTATTCAGGGGCTTTTAGAATACCTTCATATACCATATTCCGGAAGTGGCATTTTACCCAGCGCCATTGGAATTGATAAAAGCGTTCAGAAAAAATTAATGGTGAATGCAGGGTTTAATAGTCCGACTTATTTTACTATTGATAGAAATGATTGGATCAGTGGAAATATAAAAGGAATTTGGGAAAAAGCAAAAACAGAAATCGGATTTCCCATGGTGATCAAGCCTGCCAACCAGGGTTCATCCATTGGCATTTCTATTTTTAATGAAGATAGTAATCATAACTTTATGGTCGCCGTTGAAAAAGCTTTTTTTACGAAGTGGCTCGATTCCGCAGAATGGAAAAAAATATCTGCACAGGAAAAAATTGAATTTGTCAAGTCATTATCAGATATACGTGAAGGAATGGGAATGCCTTTGGCTATCAATACCTCCTTATCATTCAAAGAAAGTCAAGGGATACTTAAGTTCTATAATCAATATGAATTAATCACTTATGTAAATGAAAATTGTGATCGCACAGAAGGTTTTGTGTTAGAAGCCATGGATGGTGAAAGCACAGTAATCATCGAAAGCTTTATTGAAGGAAAAGAATTTTCGTGTATTGTTTTGGAAGACACAGATTCAAATAATAAACCTATAGCCTTACCTCCAACAGAGATCAGGAAAGGAAAAGAATTGTTTGATTACCGTAGCAAATACCTCCCGGGATTATCAAGGAAAATTACACCGATTGAAGCAACAGATGATCAGATTAACGCCATTCGAAAAGAATGTGAGCGGTTGTTCTCTGAATTATGTTTTGATGTGTATGCCCGTATCGATGGATTTTTAAGCAAGGATGGAAAAGTATTTTTAAATGATCCGAATACAACTTCCGGAATGATGCCTTCTTCGTTTTTCTTTCACCAGGCTGCGGAAATAGGCTTAACACCTTCACAATTCTTAACTTATATTATTCGAGCGTCATTAAGCAAACGAATCAGAGACAGCAAAGGCGCTTCAGTTTACGAACCGTTATTGGAAAGACTCGATACATTTTTACATAATGAAAAAAGTGCGGTTCAAAATAAAATTCCTGTCGCAGTTATTTTGGGTGGCTATTCATCTGAACGTCATATCTCAGTGGAAAGTGGCCGAAACATTTTTGAGAAATTAGCTTCCTCAGAAAAGTATGACCCGATCCCTGTATTTCTAACAGGCGATAATTCCAATCATCTGATGTACCAGATTCCGATAAATGTATTATTAAAAGACAATGCGGATGATATAAAAGATAAGATCAATAACTGGAAAATACATCCTGCTGTAAAGCAAATTATTGCAGAATGTAAAACAATAACTGATAAATATGGTTCACAAAATAATTTAATTGCTCCAACGCAATTATCCTATATTGATCTTTCCAAATTAGCGAAACAGGTATTTATTGCCCTGCATGGCCGGCCGGGAGAAGACGGAGCAATGCAGGAACAATTAGAAAAAGTTGGTATAACATACAATGGTTCAGGTAAAGAAAGTTCTTCCATTACGATTGATAAATATAAGACCAATGAAATATTAATGCAGCATGGTTTCATGGCTGCAAAACATTGTTTAATTACTACTGAAGATTGGAAAACAAATAAAGAAAAAATTATACTGTCTTTACAAAACGATTTTGTTTATCCCTTAATTGCTAAGCCGGTAGATGATGGATGCAGCAGTGCCGTAAAAAAAATTAAAAACTTTGAGGAATTTGAAGCGTTTGCAACCTTGATATTTAGGCCGACGGAAGAATTTGATGCGAAGGCTGCAGAAACTTTGCATATCAAACAAAAAGAAGAATTTCCTCAAAAAACTGTTTTTCTGGTTGAAGAACTGATCAGCAAAAATGGCGCTAAGCATTTCCTTGAAATTACCGGAGGCATGCTGACGCATTTAAATGCAAAAGGCGAAGTGGAGTATGAAGTGTTTGAGGCATCAGAAGCTTTAGCAGAAGGCGATATTTTAAGCTTGGAAGAAAAATTCCTGGCAGGTCAAGGACAAAATATCACTCCGGCGCGTTATTCAAGAGATGAAAAAGAAAGGCAGCTTATTTCGGATAAAGTAAAAGAAGCGTTAGGGGCAGCCGCAAAGGTTTTAAATATTGTAGGCTATTGCCGTATCGATGCTTTTGTCAGAATCTTTGATGCTGGCCGAGTAGAAATTATCTTTATAGAGGTTAATTCTTTACCGGGAATGACACCTGCTACCTGTATTTATCACCAGGCTGCTATTAATGGTTATAAGCCTTACAGTTTTATTGACAACATTCTTGATTTTGGAGTTAAATGTGCCTGATGTATTAAGATATATAAGGCTTAAATTTTAACTGTAATTTTTTTAAAAAATCAATTATTTGATTTTTAGTTAGTTAAAGAAATAATTGTCTGGTAATTTACACGAAATAAACTCTTAAAAACCAAATTTTCAACAATATTTGGTGGGGTATTTTTGCGCATTTCGTCTAATAAGTTAGTTTATTAACAATTAAGGAATTATCTTTGTTAACAACTGTAATACACTGCGCCATGTTTGAGATATTAAAAAACTTTGAAACTAAATTCGGATCTCTTAAAAAAAAGGGATTAAGAATTGAAGGGTTATCGATGATAGACCCAAAACGTAAGAAACATGTGATTATGATTTCTAAGCCGTTTTTATTTGATAACCGCCAGTTGCCCAAATCTTATGAAGGTTTAGATATTAAATCAAAAATCGAGGGAGGATTACCTGAAGAATTTAAAATCGAAAAAGAGGCTATAAAAAAAGATTATTTATGGGCTCCTAACAAATTTGAAAAGTACGTTGATCGTTGTTCAGAAGATATAAAAAAGCAATTTGGTAATCCAAATATGTCTCGCTCAGAAATGTTAGATGCTTTGGCTTTCGGTAGTTTTGAAGATCATAAGCAAAAAACATTGAATTTGATTAAAGAAGGAAAAATTCCTGCCATTAGTTTAAATTAAAATAAAGCAATTGACTAGGGTATAATTAAGGGTTAAACTTTTTTAGATTGCTTAGAAATCTTCTCAGAAATGAGAAGATTTTTTTTTGTTTTTATATAGGTTCTCAATATCTGTAAATAACCTGAATTTTTATAAAATCAATCTTTTAAACCATATATTTACGCTACATTTTTTATAGTGAGTAACGTTGTAGATCAAATAAAAGAGCCCATTGCTAAACACATGGATGAGTTTGAAATTAAATTCAAACAATCCATGAAAAGTAACGTGCCTTTATTGGATAAAATCACCAATTATATCGTCAAACGAAAAGGGAAACAAATTCGCCCTATGTTTGTATTTCTGAGTGCGCAAAGCGCCGGAACCATTAATGAAAGCACCTACAGAGCAGCTTCTTTAATTGAGTTATTACATACTGCCACTTTAGTGCATGATGATGTGGTTGACGATAGTAACGAAAGACGCGGATTTTTCAGTGTCAACGCTTTATGGAAAAATAAAATCGCCGTTTTGATTGGTGATTTTTTGTTATCAAGCGGGTTGTTATTGTCTCTTGATAACAATGATTTTCATTTGTTGAAGATTGTCAGTTATGCGGTTCGTGAAATGAGTGAAGGAGAATTGCTTCAGATTGAAAAAGCGAGGAAACTCGATATTTCAGAAGAGGTATATTTTGAGATCATTACAAAAAAAACGGCCGCATTAATAGCAGCTTGTTGTGGAGCAGGAGTAGCTTCAGTGACTAGCGATGAAAAAATCATCAATCTTTTTAAAGAATTTGGCATTAATACAGGAATCGCTTTTCAGATTAAAGATGACCTGTTTGATTTCGGAGATGATACGTCTATTGGTAAACCAACCGGTATCGATATCAAAGAAAAAAAAATGACATTGCCACTAATCTTTGCATTGAACAATAGCACCTGGTTAGAGAAAAGGAAAATTATTAATATTGTAAAAAATCACAATAACGATCCCAAAAAAGTAGCCGAGGTTATCCGTTTTGTAATTGAAAAAGGTGGTATTCAATACGCTGAAAAAGTAATGTATCAATATAAAGAAAAAGCGCTTTCACAATTAGCTTTGGTTTCTGACAGCCCTTCCAAAGAAAGTTTAATTCAATTAATAAATTATTCCATCGAACGCAAAAAATAAAAATATGTTCAAAATTATAATAACCATTGTAATTCTCTGCCTGAGTATTTTATTATCAAATTGTAAAAATAACGAAGCTTCTGTTCTTGAAAATTCAAAACAGGATTCATTAAATGCATTGGTAAAAGCAGATTCTCAAAAGATCACTAACGAGCTTAATAAATACCTGATCATGCCGCCTGATTCGGATTATACCGGAGATTACATTGATAAATACCCAAATGGAGTGATCAAGTTCACCGGTTTTTTTAGATTTGGTAAACGTCACGGTGAATGGATGGCTTTTTATGAAAGTGGTTTAAAATGGAGCGATTGTTTTTATGACAAAGGAAAGAAACATGGCGCCTCAACCGTTTACCACCCTAATGGTAATATTTACTATTCAGGTTGGTATAAAAATGATTTACGGGACAGCCTTTGGTTTTTTTATGATACGCTTGGTAAAGAAGTAGATCGACGCGCTTTCAAAAATGATACTGAAACCGGCATGGTGAATTAAATATTTTGTCTCCTAATCTTAATAGCGTCTGCAAAACTGATAGTATGTATTTTTGAATCCAGCCACGCATAAAAATTAAAGTACTCTAAAGCATTTTTTTCATACTTATCTTTAAACACTTTCTCTAATTCTTCTTTGAATTTGATGTAGGTCTCTTTTTGTTTACTGTCACGCTTGGATAAAGCAATTTTTTTAAAATAATCCAGAAATACAGTTTCAAATCTGTATTGCTTTTCCTGTTGCGCAAAGAACCTGACACTGGATTTATAAATATATGCTAATAGGTCATCATTACCCAATTCAAAATGTACAATCAGGTTAATTAGTTTCGAGATCCGGATAATGTCCTGCCTCAGATCCTCATAATTTGTATTGATGATTTTGTTTAACCAATGTAAAGCTTTGTTATATTCACCCACTCCAAAATAAACCATACTAATGGTGTGGTAAATCCTTACCAATTCTTCATTGTTGATCTTGGCTTCATATTTCTCTAATCCTTTTATAACATAGGGGATCACATTGGTTGCTTTATCATGCTGACCGATATAAGAATACAAAACCATTTCGGTAATGTACGACTGAGTAAAAATTGTTATCTGCAAATCGGTTGCTTTAAACATTTCATTAAGGGCTAATGACTTTAATTTATCGATCATTTTAAAACCATCAGTATATTGTTTTTTAAGGGCACAATACCTCACTAGGTAACCATGGGAAACAATATAATAAAAAGGCATTTCCGAAATAATTTCAGGTTTATTTTCTAGTTCAATGATCAATTCAGAAAAGGACTTGTGCACTTCATCCATTTCATTTAAGAGCATGTTGGCCACCCCGGTAATGAACAAAAAAAGTATCCTGGATTTATTTGAAAGAAACTCTTCCTGGTTTGCGTAACGTTTTGTTTCTTTAATAATATCTGAAATTTCTTTTACATCTTCTTTGCTCCTGGCAATCATGAGCTTCGAGGAAAGCGCGTTTAGTTTCGCCAGTTGAAGCTCATATCCGGCAAAATTTTCGATCTTATTGAAAAGTCCGTTTTCTTCTTCAATCAGCTCATCCAATGTTCTGTAATTGATGTCTCCGAAATGCGCTTCCATATCAATCAATACTTTTTCGAGTTCTATAATTTCAAGTAAACTATAGAACAACTCATAATCATGGGCCATTTTTTTTATAATGCTGAGTTGTTTCCTCGATTGTTTGTACAAGGATTTGTTAAAGAGAAGCTGTATGTTTTTTATTTCTTCATCTATTCTGGCACTGGCACTCGTTTCCTGTCGTTGTAGTCTTAAGCATTTTAAAATATGATGCAACAATTGATTTTTTTCAGAAGCAAAGTGCTGAACAAAAACTTCATTTTTAAAATGAGTCTTTACATCATCCTCATCATAACTCTCCTGTTTTTGAATAAAATTAAAAAGTTTAATATAATTTTTTTCACCTTGCTGAAGAGAAGACAATAACTTAAATTTTTTCTCTTCCTCAGTAGTCAGGGATTTAATGATATCGAATAATTGGTTAGTTGGTTTCATCTTTTTATTAATTTAACCAGGCTTTTGCGTATTTCTTTTGCATCAGTTTATCCATTGATATATGGCTGATCTTTGATTCAATATATACTTCTATGTCAAAATAAAAGCTAACGTTTTTTTCATGCGGATCCTTCATCACGTCTTCCAAATCCTTTTTGAAACTCAGGAATATATCTTTTTCATTTTCCTTGTTTTTTATTTTGAGGGCGGCCAGTTTTTCAAAATAAGAAAGGATTAATTTTTCTGTTTTGAAATAAGAAATTTGTGTTTTATAATAATTTTTTATCGTAGAAATAATATATCCCAATTGCTTGAAATTATTTAGCTCATAATGAAGTCCAATATTAAGGATCCTTGCAAAGGATTGGATATCTTCCCGTAATAAATTATTTCCTTCATTTAAAATCAGCGTAATGTAATGCTGCGCTTTCTGGTAATTACCAAAGTAAGTATTCATAATGGCAATATTGTAATAAAAAACCAGTTCTTCTTCCTTGTTGATTTTCCCCTTAAAATCCACTAAGCCTTTTTCTATTTCTTCAAGGTTAGCCTGTGATTCCATTAAATAACCGCTATTAGTATTAATCGTTAACTTTCCATTTAATACAGATGTAAAGATTTTTAATTGAAGATCAGTTGTATTAAATGCTTTAAGACTCGCTTTCTCTTCCATCTGCTTTATGCGTAGGGCACAGGTCTTGTATTTCTTTTCTTCGTAAGCAATATTGATAAGATTATTAAGCGTCGTTAAATAACGGTTTGGCATTTCTTCGATCAGTTCTTTATGGCTGTCCATTATTCCTAAAAGGAGCTGACATTCTTCTTCCCTGCTTTGGTTATCCTGACATCGGCAAAAAAGGATAGAACGGCAGTGATGATAAATGATCAGTGCTTTTTTTGATTTAATGCTTTTATCATTTTTTAATAAGGGCGAGTTCAGGAATGAGTTAATGATTTCCAGGTCCTGATCGGTTTTAGCTTTATTTTTTTGACGCGTATTTAAGTTTATTTTAGAATATAAAAGAGTGTAAGTTCCAAGGTTCTTTGCTTTTTCAATCACACCCTGTTCTTCTTTTACAAGTTCTTCTATGGTGTTATGTTTCAGATTGAATTGGTTTTCTATAGAGATCAATAATTTTTCCAAACCAATCAGTTCCAGTATAAAATGAAATCGTTCAAACCGGTACGCTTCTTGCTTTTGTTTGTTTAATATTTTCCTGCATTGTTTGTATTGCGCTTTATCAAAGAGGTTCAAGATATTGGTGATTTCATCCTTGATAGTATTTGACGCATTGCTCTCCGCATGAAAAGAACGCAAACATTTTAAAATGAAATTATAAAGGTTTTCAGATGTTTGGCTTTTTATTTGAAGCGTTTCCGTTTTTGATTTTTTTATAAAAAAATCTTCTTTAAAATCAGAAGCGACCTCTATCGCGTTAAATAATGTAATTAAACCGGGGTTGATATCGCCTGCAGAAGCAGTTAATTTTAAAAAACGTTTTTCTGATTTAGATAAGGATTTTACTAAATCAAATAAGTCCCTGTTTGAAATCAAGTTCATATTAGCAATACAATTTTAAGAAATTAATATAGAACTCCTAATTGGTTATACTAATTAACTAAAATTAATTAACTTAGTTTAAAATTGCCATCATGAAATTTAATTATTCTTTACTTTTTATTGTATTCCTATTTAGTTCCTCTTTTGTTTTTGCTCAAAAACTGAATTGTCAGGCTAATAAAGCAGCCGGGGTTACAGCGTCCATCTATTATTCTCCTGAGAATTTAAGAAGTGATACTATTGATATTCTTCAGTATACAATCAACCTGAATATAACAGATTTTATCAATAAAAAGATCAAAGGAAATACAATCATTCATTTTGCCCCAAAGATTAATAATCAATCAAAAATCAGTCTCGATTTATTAAAAATGACAATTGATAGTATCAAACAAAGTTCAGGGTTACTATCTTATAATTATAATGATACATTGTTGCGTATTAATCTGACTTCTGCTTTAAATACAACGGATACTTCTGATGTTACAGTCTATTATCAAGGCATTCCGCAAGGTGATCCCTCTGGTTGGGGCGGCTTTTCATTCAGTGGAAATTACGCTTATAATTTAGGTGTTGGTTTTGGCGCCAAACCGCATAATTATGGAAGGGTTTGGTTTCCGTGTTTCGATAATTTTGTAGAGAAATCACTTTATGAATTTAATATCACAACAAATATTTTAAAAACTTCCTTTTGTAACGGACAATTAATTTCTGATGTAACCAATGGAAGTTTCCATACGCGAAAATGGATTTTAAATAAAGAAATTCCGTCTTACCTTGCCTCTGTGGCAGTGGCAGATTACACGCAGGTAAACTGGAACATTAATGCAGCTAATGGTAATTTACCAATTGTTTTAGCTGCGAGGCCTAGCGATACAGTCGCTTTAAAAAATGGGTTCCTGCATTTACCGAATGCCATTTTAGGTTATGAAAATTATTACGGTCCGTATGTTTGGAACAGAGTAGGGTATTGCCTGGTACCATTTAATAGTGGGGCAATGGAACATGCTACTAACATTTCATACCCGCAGGCTGCAACTTCAATTGCTTATGAATCTCAACTAATGGCACATGAATTATCGCATCACTGGTGGGGAGATCTCATGACTTGTGAAACCCAGGAAGATATGTGGTTGAATGAAGGCATGGCAAGTTATAGTGAACGTTTGTTTTTAGAGTGGACCTATAGTTATTCAAAGTACCTCGCTGAAGTAAAGCTCATCCATGATGAAGTCGTAAAATTTGTTCATTTAAAAGAAAAAGGGTTCAGGGCTATCTCCGGTGTTCCGCATGCTTATACATACGGCGATCATGTTTACCGCAAAGGAGCTGATGTGGCACATACCTTAAGAAGTTATATGGGCGATACTGCTTTTTTTGCCGGATTAAAATATGTGCTTCAACAAAAAGCGTATAAAAATATGAATAGTCTTGAGTTCAGAGATTTGTTACAAACTTCATCAGGTCAAAATTTAGTACCCTTTTTTGATAACTGGGTTATGAATGGTGGTTGGCCGCATTTCTCCATCGACTCCGTAAAAACTAGCGGAACAAGTGCACCGTTTACTTGTGTTGTTTATGTGAAACAAAAATTATTTGGAGCTCCGGCTTTGTATTCAAACGTCCCCTTAGAAGTAACGTTTATGAATGGTGCATGGAATAAAGAAATAAAAAAAATATATATGTCCGGTGCTGCACAATCGTTTACCGTTAATACGATGATTAATCCTGTTTATGTTGGTATGAATGTAGGATCAAAAATAAGTGATGCCATTTCTTCTGAATACAGAATTATAAAAACAAATGCAGCGATCACTTATACCCTTGGCAGGGCAACATTTATTGTTTCCAATAATGGCGTGGATTCATCTTACATTAGAGTAGAACATAATTTTGTAAAACCGGACCCTTTTAAAAATAACATCTATAATTTCAGGTTAAACAGCCAACATTATTGGAAAGCAGATGGGATTCTTTCTCCCGGTTTTGTGAGTAAGATCCGGTTAAATTATGATGGGAATAAATCAATGTCGGGCAATAGTTACCTGGATACCTGCCTTACAGTTCTGAATGGCGACAGCATTATTTTATTATACAGAAAAAATGCAGCTGACGATTGGAGAGAAGTAAAAAACTATACTAAATTTAAAATTTCATCCAAGACCGGTTTCTTCACGGTTGATACCTTTAAATTAGGAGAGTATGTTTTTGCAAATGGGCATAGTAATATTTTAACAGGTGTGAGCGACAGTAAAAAAAATAAAGATGTACAGATGGTTTTGTATCCGAATCCAGCAACATCAATTCTGAACATCAATATTGATCATTATAAATTGAGCAGTTCAGCTGTGATTGAAATATATGATATGCAGGGTAAAATGGTTAAGCATATTAATACCGTTAGTTCTGAAAACGTTATATCTATTTCCGACTTGTCAAAAGGTCAGTATATTATAAATTTAACAGATAAGAGCAAAATAATTACTGCTAAAATGGTTGTGCTGGAATAACGTATCGTCATGCTGAACTTGTTTCAGCATCCCTAAATTTTAACCTAATTATGAGGAGGCTGTCTCAAAAGTCAAATTTTGCTGTCATTCTGAACTTGTTTCAGAATCTGTTCTTAGCAAAATCAATCGTTTCTGAGATGCTGAAATAAATTCAGCATGACGATTCCCGACTTTTGAGACAGCCTCGACTTTTGAGTAAAAGAAAACATGAATTTAGTTTGAAGATGTTCTACTCATTTAAAATTAACTTCTTAAAACCTCCATCATTGCTTTTGCTTTCAATAAACATTCTTGGTATTCATCTTCCGCATTACACATAGCGGTAATGGCACTGCCAACAGTAAAACTCAAATAGTGTTTTTCCTCATCATAAAAAATACTGCGAATCAACACACTTAGATCAAAATCTCCATTTTCTTCTATATAACCTAAAGTGCCTGAATACGGTCCGCGATTATATAATTCATAATCATTAATTAATTCCATTGCTCTGATTTTTGGAGCGCCTGTCATGCTGGCCATCGGGAAGGTTGCTTTTATTATATCATCAAAAGAAGTATTGGATTTTAATTCGCAAGTAACGGTGCTCACCATTTGATGTACTTGTTCAAAGGATTCAATATCGCAGAGTTTGTCAACTTTAACAGTCCCCTTTTTAGCAAGATGTGATAAATCATTTCGGGCAACATCCACTATCATCACATTTTCATTCCGTTCTTTTAAATTTAAGTGGAGTTCGTTTTTTATAGTTTCATCTTCTTTTGGGGTTAAACCTCTTTTGGCTGTTCCCTTTATGGGTTTGGTGGTCAGTGTATTTCCTTTTTTAGATAAAAATAATTCCGGACTTGATGAAATAATGTATTGCTTATCAAATTTTGCGAAAGCGGAGTAGGGCGCTTTACTGATAGCATTTAATTTTTGATAAATCGTTATAGGATCGATACTTACATCATGTGCTTCAAATGTCATGCAGTAGTTGATCTCATATATATCCCCTTTTTGAATGTGTTGTTTTAATAAGTTTACCTTTTCAATATATTCTTCTTTTGAAACAGTTGCTTTGATGTTTAGCTTTTCAGCTTGAGATTCTATATTATTATCAATTCTCAAATCATTAAGAGAAATAGTTTCTTCAACGTCAATAAATAATTGTTTTGGAAATTGAAGTGGATTGTTTTCTTTATTGAAAAAACGCTCTAAGTCGTTTTTGTAATCATAATTAATGAAAATGATGCTGTTCAGTTTATGATTTAATGATGCATCCGACTCTTTATTTGATAAAAGCAGCGTGTTTTTAAAACCAGTTTCATTTTTATTGGATTGAAATAAAACGGCAAATTTATACTTTGATAAATATGTGCGAATGTTAAATATGATATTGAACTATTTTTTATAAACTTAGGGTGACTTCTAGCCATTTGCAAATTTTACTGAAAGATTTCTAAATTCACTAAAACAATCTGAGTTGTACTAAACTATATATAATCTTAAATTTTCCGATAAAATAATCCTCTATATCGGCTAAATATCAGATTTGTTCGATTAAATTGAATTTGTATTTTTGTATTTTTACTTTAATTTAGATTATTATAATTTTTTATTTTATGAAAAAATCAAATTTATTTATAGTCTTTTTACTACTTTTAATAAGTATTGTAAAATCGCAAAATGTTGGCATTAGCTCAAGCGGAGCAATTCCAAACGCGAGTGCTATGTTGGATATTGTATCCACAGATAAAGGATTATTGGTTCCACGTTTTGCTCTTTCCGATATTACGGTTGCGGCACCAGTCACATCACCTACTGTGAGTTTAATAGTGTATAATACATTCACCTCCGCGCTAGCTGCAACTTCAAACAATGTGTTACCAGGCTTTTACTATTGGGATGGCGCCAAATGGGTTGCTTTTGCCGGGAGTGGAAGTAGAGAATGGGCGCTTTTGGGTAATGCAGGAACAACTGCAGGCACAAACTTTTTAGGAACTACTGATAATGTGGATTTACAGTTCAGAGTCAATAATATACAAGGTGGTAAAATTAATATTGGAAGTAATCAAACCTTTTTTGGTTATCAAGCTGGTTTGGCAACCACAGGAACGAGTAATTCTTTTTTTGGAACCAATGCAGGAATAATTAATTCTTCAGGTCTATCTAATACTGGCATCGGTTACAATACCCTAAGTAATTCAAATAGTTCATATAATACAGGGGTAGGTGTTACTTCGCTTCGAAATTTAACATCAGGTGGATCAAATACTTTTATGGGCGTTTCTTCTGGTTTTTATTTCACTTCAGGTTCTGGCAATACTGGATTGGGGATGTACGCCGCCGAAGGTGGAAACGGCGCTGGTATTGGAAGTTATAACACTGCAATAGGATATGCCGCAGGAAGTGGTTTTAGCGGTACTCCAAATAATTTACCTATAACCAGTGGAAGTTATAATTCCTTTTTAGGTTACGGGGCTGCTTTAAATTCTGGTGCTTTTAATAATGCCAGTGCTATAGGTGCTTATGCTTTGGCCGGTGCCAGTGATGTGATGGTTTTAGGTAGTATTAATGGAACTAATGGAGCTACTGCAGATACGAAAGTTGGTATAGGAATTACAACACCATTGTACCCTTTACATGTTGTTACCTCTGCATTCGCTTATGCAGGGAGGTTCGAAAACTTAGGCGGGAGTAATCAAGCTGCGGTGATAGGTAGAAATACTGCTGCTAGTGGTGCAGGAACAGGATATGGTGTTTATGGTTATACTGGACAAAGCGCGGGCTTTGCTGTAAGAGCTCAAAATATTAATACTTCTGGAACTGGCATCTTAGCAACTGGCGAAAATGCTATTAACCTTTATTTACCCGCAGGTTCAGGTGGTGCTTTCACTGGAGTGTTAACAGGACTGGTTTCTTCAGTAAATAATTCTGTAGGAACAGGAATAAGTGCTTCCGGGCAAGGCCTAAACACATTTCCTTCACTGGTTGGAGGTTCTGGCGGGGCTTTTTCAGGCACAACTATAGGTCTTTATGGTATCGCTAATAATGTTGCTGTCAGTACGGCAGGGGGGTATTTTACCAATGGAAACGGTTCATTCGCTTATGTTGGTTATACAACTGCGGGAGGTGTCGCGCAAAAAATAAATGGCCCTGGAGCAGTTTCAACTATTGTAAAAAATACAAAAAATGAATCTGTTAATTTATATTGTCCTGAATCTCCGGAAATTTTATTCCAGGATTTTGGGGCAGGTAGTTTAGTAAATGGATTTGCTCATATTACTTTAGACGAAAATATTTCTAAAAATATTAAAGTGAATGGAAAACATCCATTACGTGTAATTATTCAACTGGAAGGAGATTGTAAAGGTGCTTTTGTAAGTAATAAGAGCCAAACAGGTTTTGATGTTAATGAACTGCAAGGTGGAAATTCTAATATCTCATTTACCTGGTTTATATCAGCTAATAGGGCAGATGCATACAATGAAGATGGCACCCTCTTTTCAAAGTTTGAAGACGTTCGTTTTGGCGAGGCTCCGGGCCAATTAAAACAAGTAGTCAATGAATCTGCTAAAATTAAATCTGATATAGAAGAAAATAAATGATAATGAATGGTTTTGTATTTATACTTTTAAATCTATTTACTTTGGCCCTTCTATCCCAGGGTTTAGTGAACAACGGCGCAAACATTGTATTTTCCGGCGCTGCTCAAATATATATTGACGATGTAACTAACGGTAATTATCTTACTACCGGAACGGGTTCAATTACGGCTAGTTCTACTTCAACTATTACATTATTAAAAGATTGGATAAATAACTCAAGTAATAATGGCTTTGCTACACCCGATGGCGGGGGCGTTGTATTAGCTGGTAATGCTCAAAGCGTGGGAGGTTCTACTGCCACGGCATTCTATAATTTATCTTTAACAGGAAACGGTATAAAAACATTAGCCGTTAATTCCACCACTGTTGGAGGCCAATCAACCTTTACCGGAATTTTATCAGTTGGCTCATCAACACTCGACCTTAACGGTAACCGAATTGATATTACAAATAGTGCAGCAGGTGCGATCACTCGTTCCAGCGGATATATTATTAGCGAAACCAATGTGGCTGTAAATCCCAGCATTATCAGATGGTATCATCGTACGGTTGGTGGTTCAAAAGTTTATCCTTTTGGCGTTTCAGGTTCTTATATTCCTTTCACTTTTAGTATTTCATCAACAATGACAAATACTGCTGCTTATGTGGATGTTTCTACAAGAGCAACAGCCACGGCCTCAAACCTTCCATGGGCAGGTGCCAGTAATTTAGGAGGTGCGGTAAATCAAATGTTTTCACCAAACGGAAATTTTGCCGATGGAAGCGATGAGGTTGTTGTTGATCGGTGGTGGGATATTACCAATAGCCATCCTGTTACAGCAGATATTACTTTTAGTTACAGGGGAATTGAGAACACGTTGACACCACCTTATGATATAGGTTTTATAGGACCACAGTATTGGAATGGCTCCGGATGGATTTCTGATAATTTAATTATTGGGAGTGGCGCAGCTGTTGTATCAGGAGCAACAGTGGGAAGTGTTTCTGCAAGTAATGTGAGTAAATTTTGTCCATGGGTTTTATCATCCAAGCTTTCGCCACTTCCAATTGAATTAATCAATTTTGAAGCAAATTGCATTAATAAAAACGTTGTTTTGGAATGGTGCACAGCCACCGAAAAAGATAATAGTTATTTTTTGGTGGAACAATCTTTAGATGGAATAAACTTTACTGCCATTGGTCAGGTATTTGGAAACGGAACTACTAATCAAAAACATTGTTATCAATACACCACCCTTGCTACTTCAAGCCTTGTTTATTTTAAACTAACGTCAATAGATGATAAAGGTTTGAAAAGTAATTCTAAAATTATTTCTGTGGCATCGTGTGGTAATCCTGATGAAAATATCGTGATAGCAAATGATGGAACCAAAGAAATTGGATTGCTTTTAAATGCTTCATCAGATCAAAACATTCAACTGTATGTTCACAATGCCTTAGGTCAGATTGTAGAATCGATCGAACTCAATGTATTAAAAGGGAATAATAATTTGAGGGTTGCTTTAAATAATGTTTCCAACGCTATGTATTATGTTTCGGTATACAATGGAAACGAAAAGCTCATCAGTAAAAAAATCTTAATTGCAGACCTAAACCATTGAGTGTTTTTTGCAATAAGGTTTTAGCAATTTCTTTATTTAGCGTTCACTCAAAACACTGAAATAGTAATAGATTCAACTATTTTAAAGAGTTTACTTTCTTTTTTATGCAAGGCTTTTGCAGAAAATATTTGAAAAGGTTTGCATCATTTAGCAGCACATTTATCATACTTTAGTAATTGTGC
>JACMNO010000097.1 GCA_014378485.1 Bacteroidia bacterium | reverse complement strand
TTGTTAAAAGTTTTAGGATGAAACTTTATGACCTCGCCATATACTGTTTTAATATCATACTTTTTAATTAACCAAACTGATATCATTCCAACAAGAACTGCGCTGCCGATAACACCATACATGTGAAATGATTGAAAACGAAACATTTCCTGGATTCTATACCACGACATGGCTTCCGACTTTGCCATAACTATACCGAACAATGTTCCTAGCACTAAGAATTTTATAAATTTCATAATTTAAAATATTAAAGGGATGATTAAAAAAGTCATTGCTAAGCCACCAATAAAAAAACCTATTACGGCTATTAAAGATGGTAGTTGTAAATCTGATAAACCGCTTATGGCGTGTCCCGATGTACAACCGCCCGCGTATCTCGAACCAAAGCCTACGAATAACCCACCAATGGCTAAAATTAAAAAGCCTTTAAGTGTAAGAACTGCGCCTAAACTAAATAGCTCAGGAGGTTGTACCGATGTAGGAGCAGATAACCCTAGTTTAGCCAAGTCGGCAATGGTGTTGTTTGAAATAGCTATAGGTTCATTAGTTGAAAGAAACTGATGAGTAATAAACCCGCCAAGAATGGCGCCAACAAGAAAAACTAAATTCCATAGTTGACTTCGCCAATTAAAATCAAAAAATTTGACAGATTTTCCGCAACCTACTGTCGCACAAATTGTTCGGAGGTTGGAAGAGAACCCGAACGATTGACCAAAAAATAAAAGCAGAAACATAATACCTGCAATAAAAGCTCCTGAAAACCACCACGACCAAGTTTGTTTTATAATATCCGGCATAGAATTAATTTTTTATTAGTTTTTAAAATGAAAAGAAATAATTGGTTTAAATAAATGATTAATTAGTTTTTCGGTAGCGCTGGTATGAAACAAACCACCTTTAAGGTATGTGCCAATACAAACAATGTCCATATCTTGCATTTGGTTGAAATGAATAACTCCATTTTCAACATCCATATCATTTAGTAAATGATTTTCGTAATCAGCAATTCCATTATCTGCAGCATATTTATCCATTAGCATTAATACGTTTTCTTTTTCAAGATTAGTCTGTTTCGACACAATTTGTAGCTGATGAACTTTAGCGCCAAATGCTTTAATTATTTTTTTTAATAATATCAAATTATCGTTTGATGGATTTTTAAAATCATGAACGAGTAAAATGTTTTTGATAATCAAATCTGAACGATCACACATTAAGGATAAGAGTGGGGTTTCAGATTTTCTGGCTATCATCTGCGTTGCGGTGCCGGATAATTTTTCTTTTACTCCCCAGGCACCTTTGGTTCCCATTACTATTAAATCGAATTTATTTGTTTCGGAATAATTTATAATGTTGTCGGTAATCTTACCCAATACTAAATGAGTTTGGATATGCTGACCATACATATTTTTTAAATCATTCAACTTTCTGTCTGCAATTTCTTTTTGTGAAATCACATACTTAATATCAATTTCACCGCAGGTTTCAATCTTCCCGTTTTTATTGATTGTAACTGTATCAGGCACATCCAATACATGTATAAAATGTATTTCGATGGGTGTTTTTTCTTCTAATTTTTTCACCATTAAATAGGCGTATTCTGCTTGAACTGAAAAATCAGTTGGTATCAGTACTTTTAAAATTTCCATATTATTTAGATTGATTTACATTTTGCCAGCTTCCGCCATTTGTTACGTTTTTAAATCCTTTTGATTCAAGAGTCCGTTTAGCCATTCCACTTCTATTACCACTTCTACAACAAGTAATAATTTGATTGTGTGTTTTTAACTTTTCTGTACTTGCACCAATTTGTTCTAATGGAATATTGATAGATCCTTTAACGTGTCCAGTAGCAAATTCCGCTTTGCTTCTAACATCAATAATGGTTGCTCCATTTTTAATTAGTTCCGATAAATCAACCGATGTGATTCCGAAAAGTTTTTTTAATGCTGATATCATTTGCTTATATATTTACGTTTATACAAAAGTATGTTCTATGTTTTTGTTTAACGGTTACAATTGTTACATAACAAAAAAAGGCAACTAAAAAGCCGCCTTGAATTGTATTCCAATTATATTGTAATTTGTTAAAGCTAAATGAACTAGCCCCAATTATTTTTTAGCACTTTGAGTTAATCTTTAAAAATTTTTAGCCAAACGTGAGCAACTTCTTTGTATTAAAAAAAACTTGCAGGCACAATTGGCTTATTAATCTTCAAAAAGAAGTTCGCTAAAATCCATTGTCCCATAATGTGAATAATAAATGTTTCAGCTTTTACAAAGTCAATATGTGAACCGGTAACAAGAAAATCTCTTATCTCCTTAGTTATTGTCGTATGCGTTTTAGCATTATTTAAAATCAAAGCTTTATTATTCCCTGCGATTATTTTAATATAACTCAGGTTTGTTTTATCTCCTAAACATCATATTCAAAATTACCCGCACAATCTATTGCAACAATGCCATCTTCTCTTAAGAAAATAGAAGAATGCCCTAAATCAATATATTAGTATACATTTGGATAACAAATGTTACATAACAACAAAAAATCTATTAGATAGAGGTTTTGAATTGGGTATTTTTTTAAGATTAAACTACCTTTTATTATTAATATTTTTTAATACGTTTATAGAGTAATTATTTTAATTCTTATTTAGTATGCTGTTCGATTATTTGTTTTAAAAATTCCGCATTCGCTACACCGGATTGTTGCCAAACTATTTTGCCATTTTTAAATAACAGTAAAGTAGGAACACTTCTGATGTTATATGTATTAGCAACAATGGGGTTTTTATCAATATCAATTTTAATGATTTTTGCTTTATCTCCAACTTTAAATTTAAGATCTTCCAAAATTGGTTTCAACGTTTTACATGGACCACACCATTCGGCAAAAAAATCAACCAGGGTTGGTGTTTCGCTATTTATTATTTCATTAAATTTTTCCGACATCTTTTTTGTTTTATCAGTTTCAAACATTCCTAAGATAAGAAATCCCATAAGCGCACCATAAATAGTTGAGTTTACCGGACTTTATTTAATTGCACAAGTACCACTTGAGCAACCAACAAAATTCCAATATAAATAACCCAAAACGGCTCCTACAATTGCTCCAATTAAAGAGAATTTATTTTTTGCTAACCACTTCTTCAAACTCAATATCTTCAAGTGTATTTTTGTTTTTACTTTTATCTGAATTAACACCGCATCCTCCTGAGCCACAACATCCGAAATGAAATACAGCTGTTGCGATTAGAAATGCACTCATACCACCCATTACTATATCTTTAGTTACAATGCTTTGAATTAAGACTATTACACCAATTAATAATCTTAATCCACGCATAAAGGTCCAATTTTGAAATAGCGTATTCATCATTTTATTTTTCACAAGTTACATTTTGCCATGCTCCCAGGTTTTCGACTTCTTTGGCGTAACCTGCATCGAGCAATTTCTGTTTAGCTATTCCCGCTCTGTTTCCACTACGGCAAACAATAATTACTTTATCGTATTTTTTAAGTTCTTCTATTTTACTTTCAAAAATATCCATAGGGTAATTAATCGTACAGTCAGCATGCCCATCGTTCTTCCATTCTTCAATGGTTCTTACATCTACAATAATTTGCTTCATATCTGTATTTTCTGTTGTTGTTTTCATCGTTTCTGTTTTTTTATTTTGTGAATTACATCGTACTAACAATAAAGTAGATATAGAAACAATGATATATGTTATTTTTTTTTCATGCGTTACGACACTATTGGATTCCCTCCATTAGTCCACTCGTTCATTCCTCCAGAATAGTTTAACACATTTTTGTAACCTTCTTTAGCTAATAATGAATAGGCAATTGCTGCTCTGGCTCCACTTTGGCAATGGATTACCACTTTTTTGTCTTTACTAATTTTATCCAAATTATTAAGTATCGTTCCAACAAAAACATGTTTAGCGCCATCAATATGACCTGCATTAAATTCTGTAGCATTTCGCACATCAATTATTTGTAAATCTTCATCCGCAAGCAATGGCTTAAATTCAGCAAGCGTAATAACATTTGCTTTTTCTAAACTCCCACCTGTTTCCAACCATGTTTTAGTTGAGGGTATATAGCCATAAATATTATCTAAGCCAATTCTCATTAATTTTCTTGTAAGATCATCTAATTGAGATTCATCTCCCAATAAAATAAACTGCTCTTCGTAATTTAAAAACCATCCTGCCCATGTTGCGAAAGAATTATTACCTTCTATGTTGATGCTACCGGGAATAAATCCTGCTGCAAAATCAGTTTTAACCCTTGCATCAATTACTTTTATACCTTTTGCCATTGCATCTTTTAATTCAGTTGCTGATAATTTTTTCAACTTAGGAACTGCAGTAAGCAACGGTCTATCTATTTTATTAAGAGATTTCATTTTTGCAAAATACTTAGGCGGTTCCGGTTGATCTGTCAATAAATATTTTACAAAGCCTTGTTCATCTTGGTTGTATTGAAAAGCCCAATTTCTGGCTTTTTCGTAACCAACAGTTGTACTTGGTACAGATCCAAGAGATTTACCACAAGCCGAGCCCGCTCCATGTCCTGGCCATACTTGTATAAAATCAGCCAGAGCATCAAACTTTTTAATTGATTGGTACATTTGATGCGCACCAATTTCCTGAGTACCTTTTATTCCGGCAGCTTTTTCTAAAAGGTCGGGTCTTCCTACATCACCAACAAATACAAAATCACCGGTAAACAACATTACAGGCTCCATACTTGCAGGAGTATCTGTCAGTAAAATACTGATACTTTCAGGAGTATGTCCGGGTGTATGCAGTATCTCTAATAATAAATTTCCTAATTTAATTACATCTTTATCTTTCAGTCCTTTATGAGGGAATTCGTATTTCCAACTTTCACCACCTTCATCAGATAAATACATATCAGCACCGGTTAATGCCGCTAATTCTCTTGATCCAGCAAGAAAATCAGCATGAATATGAGTTTCAAAAATATGGGTAATTTTCATATTATTTTGTTTTGCAATTTCGATATAGGTGTCTACATCTCGCTTAGCATCAATAACTGCAGCTACGCCAGCTTTTTGGCAGCCAATAAAATAACTTGCTTGTGCAAGACTTTTGTCGTAAATGTGTTGAAAAAACATAGTATTGATTTTTTGAGGTTAGTAATTGTTGTTAGCGTTTATTTATCAAAGGTATTGTCTTATTTATTCATTAATGGTAACATTTATTGCATTTTTTTAATGTTTCAGATTCTGTTTAAAGTTGCTTTATTATTTGAGTAGAGTTTCCTTTATAATTATATAAATTCCCATAATTAGCACAAACCAACCAAATATGGGTTTAAGTTTTGCGCCATTAATTTTTTTAGAAAGGTAAATTCCTATAAAAATTCCAACGGTTGCGAAAGCAGATACTATCAATATTAAATTCCAATTAATTAATGTTTCTCCACCTTCTCCAAAAAAACCTATCAAGGATTTTGCAGCTATAATAACTAATGATGTACCAACCGCCTCTTTCATAGGTAGTTTAGATAAAAGAACTAAAGCTGGAATAATTAAAAATCCACCGCCTGCACCAACTAATCCGGTAATTAAACCTACAATAGCTCCCTCAATTAATATTACAGGGTAGTTAAATTTTTGCGGACCTAAATCTTCTTCTTTTTTCTTTTTTTCTTTTTTAATCATTGTAAAAGATGCTACAACCATAAGTATGGCAAAAAGCAACATCATTAATATACTTTTGGTAACCATAAAAGTTCCTATTGTAAATACTTCTTTAGGAATTGCAGGCACAATATAAGCCCTTGTTAAGAACACAGCTACAATTGATGGAGTTCCAAAAACTACAGCTGTTTTAATATTAACCAAACCTTTTCGGAAATAACCAACCGAACCAATTGCTGCGGTAAATCCCACAATAAATAATGAATAAGCTGTTGCTGCTACCGCATCAACTGCAAAAAGATATACTAATACAGGAACTGTTAATATACTACCACCACTACCAATAAGTCCTAATGAGATTCCAATTAAAATAGATGCGATGTAACCAATTATTTCCATTTTGTGTTCGATTTTTTAACGATGACACAAAGGTGGAGGGATAAAAACCATTTAACGGTTACATTTGTTACACTTTAATTTTTTTACTGATTGTATGAATATTGATTAGCCATTTAAGTCCGGCTAAAAATTCTAGCACAAAGCCATGTTGAATTTTTAAATCCTGGTTTTAGCACTTTAACTCTCAATAGCAATGCAGTTCATGATTTGTACTTTCTCTATTAGATTTACTTTTATTTGTTAACCAATTCCAAAATTTTAAAGAGTTGTCATTCTTACATTTCATTCGGTACTGAATAATAATTGCAGAGCCAACAGTCAATAATCCAATTACAATTATAGAAGCATTTATCCCAAATGCGTCTGCAATTATTCCAGTTAAGATTGCACCGATAGCGTATCCGGAATCTCGCCAAAAACGAAATATCCCTAAACTTTTCGCTCTGTCGATCGGATTAGTATTCTCTGCAATGGTTGCCAAAAAAGTCGGGTAAACCATTGCTGTTCCCCATCCTAAAATAACGGAAAGAATTATATAATTTGTCATCGTTTGTGCCCAAGGCATAATTAACAAAGCAAGCCCTTGTAAAAACATTCCGGTAAACAACATATCTCTTTTACAAAAGTGATCTGCCATCTTTCCCGTTACTAACTGTCCTAATCCCCAAACCGCAGGGTAAGTTGCCACAATAATTCCGATTTGTTCTATAGTGAAATTCTTTTGAGCTAATAGTATTGGAAATATCCCCCATACCATTCCATCGTTTAGGTTATTAATTAATCCTGCCTGAGTTACGGATCCAAGATTTTTATCTTTCCAGGTAGTATCCCAAAATATTTTTTTTAGTAATGGGATGTTGCTTGACTTTGTTTCTTTTGCCACATGAAGTTTGGTGTCTTTTATAAATAACCAACTCCCGAAAAATCCGAGTAGAGATAAAGCAATTCCAATATAAAAAGGATAAGGCCTCAGTCCATATTTTCCGGCAATCCACCCAGTAAAAAATGCAACAATAGCAACAGACAGGTAGCCTGCAAATTCATTTAAGCCCATTGCAAAGCCTCGTTGCTTTTCGCCAACCAAATCAATCTTCATTACCACTGTACTGCTCCACGTTAAACCTTGATTGATTCCTAATAAAATATTTGCAGTAATGATCCAATTCCAATTTGGTGCATACATAAGAATGAGAGGAACAGGGATTGCGAACAGCCAACCAATAACGAGAAGGTTTTTTCTGCCGATTTTATTAGCGAGAGCACCGGTAAAATAGTTGGTAATAGCTTTTACTATTCCAAAAACGATAATAAACGAAAGTATAGCTGTTTTAGCAGCAATGTGAAATTCACTTTCTGCGATTTTTGGAAGTATTGATCTTTCAAGACCGACCATGCCACCCACAAATGCATTAATTATAACAAGAAGAGTAAATTGTTTCCAGTTATCTTTTAGACCAAGTTTTATATTATCCATTAACTTAATTTTATTCAAAGCAAAGTTACCCCCACTATACCTAGAAGCATTTAACATATGATAAATAATTACTTGATGTGTCTGATTCTGCTATGGCTTACTTGAGTGATTCTTAAATAAGAAGCAATGTATTTTAAAGGATTCTTTTTATAACAACCGGGCATCTTTAATAAGCGCATTATATCTTTCTTCTGCGGAGTGAAATTGGATGCCTTCGATTCTATCTACTGCAACAACGTATGCTGATTCAAATATTAGACTGAACAAACGCTCTATTTCGGGATACTTGTCGTACAACTTAAAAAGCTCAGTTGAGTTTATCGCAACAATTTCATAATTTTCTAATATTTGAATTGCTTTTCGTGATGGTTTTCCGTTGAATAAGTTTTCAAATCGTGCAATGATGTTATTATCAAATGCGAAACTTTCAATTATGTCAACACTATCTTTAAAATAATAAATTAGGGCAACACCTTTATTAATAAAATAAATTATTTTGCTGATATGGCCGATTGGTTAAAGATCAATATTTTTTTTAACGGAAATGATTTTTGAAATTTCAGAAATAGCACGCTCCATTTCTTTTGAAAGTGTGTTTTATTTCTTGAAAAACTGAAAGAGTTCTTTCATTTTATTCATCCGTGTTTTGATTGTCATACGCAAATCGTAAGCTCCTTTGGTAACAATATTTATAGAGCCAAGATTAACCGCATTAGAGACAATTTCAAGAAACCCATTTTCTGTGTTTCCAGTATTTACCTCCACTAAATCAAAGGTAATTTTGCTTTCAATGGAGTATTTGACTAAAAACATAATCAAATTATAAGAAACTCCTATTTAAGGCACATTGCGCGGTAAGGTTATGGACTAAATGTGGACTAACTACAGAATCAAAAAAGCCGAAACGCTTGATAAATCAATAGTTTCGGCTTTTAGTGGCGGAGAAATAGGTTTCAGAACCAATTTCTAAATCACTGTATTATCAATACTTTACACGTATTAAAACTCCCTAAGGTAACTAATAGGGTAACTCTATACTTTTTTGTTACTTTTCAATTGTTTCAAAGAATTGCTATACAAATATATGTTTTATTTCTAAAGCTTTTCAAGAGATGAAGTTATGAAACCTGTCCTTAAATTGTTCAAATTTTGGACGGTCTTATTTACTATCATTTTCTAGGGGATTTTCGACTATGATTTTATGGACAGCGCTTTTTGATATTTGACGCTCATTATTGTTTTTATCGTACACTTTTACTAGTTCAGCAATTTTTCTAATACTGTTCCCTTTTCGATGAAATTCCAGAACACGGTCAATTGTTTGTTTAGGGAAAGATTTTCTTCCCCACTTATTTCCTTTATAACTAAAAGTCCCCCTCTCTTTCCGCCTAACTGCCATACACACACGTTCACTTTTTTTCTGGGATTCATCTTGTGCCATCCACCCCGTTATATTAATTAGTAAATCCATTACTATTTCATCAAATGGTGCAGGTATACTATTAATGTCTTCCAGCCAATTTTGTCTGTAACTGTGAATTTTACAATCATAAGTTTTGCATAATATGAAAAATTCTTGTAGACGCTTTCTATTTCTATAAATTCGGTCTAAATCCCATACAAATAAATCTGTTACTTTTCTTTGCTTAATTAATTTAATTAGAGAATTGAATACTGGTCTTACTACATTTTCAGCAAAAGCAGATTGATTTTCTTTAAAAATTTCATGAGATTTATTGCAAATTAAATCAATATCTTTAATTTGAAGTTCAGGCTCCTGCTCTGAACTTGAGCAACGAATATAATAAACGATAGAATTCATAACCTTTATTCATATAGGTCATGAAACTTAAAAAAAAGAATATAGAACAGTTTAATCTCTATAAGAATAAAACTCACTTAGTTCAAATTTGTATTTTGAATCTTTGTCTTCTGATATAGTTTTGAAATTACCAATTGCAAATTTTCGGTTGGGAAATATTACAGTTACTAAAGAACTAACTTCATTGAAATCGAATGGAGAATCAGAGCCTGTAATTGGATGCGTATCAAAGCCATATCGTTTTTTTAGTATATATATTTCATCAAATTCTATTTCTTGATTTGTGATTTTTATTAGAAACATAAATTCACGTAAGGTTTTTAATTTAAAACCAATACGTAAAACATCAATTACTGGTTGTATATAATTGTACCTACTTAAATTTTGTATTAATTGCCAAGCTACCAATTCAGAGGTCTTTCTATCGCAGATAGCCCTTCTTCCTAACTGTTTTGTTCTAGTATTAATTTCGATGAAGTACTGCCCCTTTATTTGTACTATCATTATGAATAGTTGATTATTACATTTATAGGAAAGTGTTTGGTCTTCAACTATTCTAAATTCAGTCATAACTTGGTTTTATATTATAGGTCAGACCTAGTAAAAAAAAGAAATTATTTGATGATTATAGATTCAAATCCTTGTACAATGCCCACACATTTAATATATCTTGTGTTTTATACAATCTTAAGTTCTTGTATAATTCAAAACCAACGTGTGGCTCTATTTTTTTTATTATTCTATAAGATTCAACTTTATGAGCACAACCTATTAGTTGCATAGCTGTAAAATGGTCTACACGTAATATTCCATCAGGCAGCAAGTATTGAACGAACTCATGTTTTTTGTTTTGATTTAGCATATTTTTATTTATTAATAAATATGATACAAAACATTATTCTCACAAAAATCAAATTAATGAATGTTATATTTTTTTATTTACACTATCACATAGTCTAAGATGCGAGCAGAATAGCGATTACAATGTAGCATTACATTCACAGATTTAGACTGACATACATTAATCCATTTCGTTTGACATGAGGAACTGACAGCTAATTAAACAGCTTATTTAAGGCTTAATAAAAGTGCGAGCCTAAATAGACCCTCTAATTAGAATGCTTATTTCAATTAATAGTCTTGAATTAATTGGTTATCTAATAGCGAGTAACCGAGAGTTCCAATAAAATACTCAGACACAATTTCTGAAATAAACTCTTGATATGTTTTCTCGGTAGTTAAGAGCTTGAGATATAATGCAAATAAATGAGGATTAATATATTTGCTTTGCAAATGTGTAAATGGCATTTTACCATTTTGATAAAATACAAATAGGTCAGATAGGTCGTTATTAGTTGGCAATATAGTTAAGCGAGCTACTTGCATAGTGTTATTATTTGCCCCAAATGTGAGACCGTGTTTTAAACTTGCTACTATTACTGGTTGACGCTCATGGTTTAGCAATGTAATTTGACCGTTTGGATTTATAATATTCATTTTTTAATTATAAATAGCAAGAAAAAAACGTTACAGGACATACTAGAATCCTAACTCTCTATATGTAAAAGCATCAACAACTAATCTGATTAACTCAAACTCAGTTACTAAGGAGCTATTAATACAATTAGCGTAGATTTTATTAATATAATCGGGAGCCCTTAACGCAAGCTTGTACTCCTTCAAAGTATTATTTTCAAAAACAAATATATCTTGTTGTTTAGTTCCAAAATCAAATATTATTTTTGATACTCCATCCAAAGTACTAGATATACTGCCAATTACAACAGGTTTTCCGTTATTAATTAATATATGATTCCCACTTATTGCTTTAATTTCCATATTAATAAATAGATTTATTTTCTACTCTTAGAAATTGAAACCCACTATAACAGGCGTTTGAATTTGTATTATATTTACCTATCTAATGAACAGAACGCTAATCATATATCTTTTTTGTTGTTGTATTAATTTTAATTTAATATCTCAATCTGTTCTTACTGAATTAAATAAAATTGAATTGGAGTTTATTAATGGTAATTCTGAAAAGGCTTTATTTAATGTTACATCAAGTATAAAAGCATTAGAAAGTAAATCAACTCCAAACGTATTATTACTTTCACAACATTATAATTTAGCTGGAGAAATTTATTACAATTACTCAGATATAGAAGAGGCTTATAACTACTGGAATAAAAGCTACCAGTTAATTAAAAAGAAGTATGGCAATAACAGTATCTATTTATCCTATAATTACTCGTTATTTGCTCGTTACTATAATTTTAAAATTAATATTGATAGCGCTTACTACTTCGCTTCAAAATCAATAGACCAATCGAGATTAAAAAAAGATAGTGTCTATTTAGTGCCTATCCATAAAATTTACAGAGAATATGCTTACGCACTTAAAATTAAAAATGGCGAAAAAGATTATATTCTTGGGAGAGAAAAAGCAAAAATATATTTAGATTCTGCATTATATCTCTATGACAGATTTTTTCATCAAAACAACAATTTTAATGCCCAAATACAGCACGATATTGGAAATTTATATAACGACATATCCCTTTGTTATAAACGAGATTTAAACAACAATAAAAAGTCAGAAGAATACTTTATCAAGGCAAATCTGCAATATAATAAAGCATTAAAAATTAGGCAGCATCTTTGGGGCACTAAGCATGATAAAATAGCTACTACTTATTTTGTCAAAGCATTAACCTATCTTTATTGTTATAAATACGATAGTTTAAGTCCATTATTAAAGTATTACCAAAAAGCACTTTGCTCTTTGAGTCCAGATTATAGTAACGAGTCCATTTTTTCATATCCAAGCCCACAAACAAATTTTTTTAATCCAACTCAAGTGCTTGTTGTTTTAAGATTTAAAACAGATGGATTATATTATTTATACAAAAAAACAAAAGATATAAAGTATTTAAAAGCTTGTTACGAGCATTCAGAGATATCAGTAAAGTTATGGGAAACTACTTTTAAAAAACTAAAAACACATGAAATACACCAGGCATTAGAGGTTTATTTAGCATCTCCTTTTGCAAGTGCAATATTGTATTCGAACGAATATTATCAACTGACAAAGAATTTAAGTGTAAAAGAAAACGTGTTTAAATGGATGGATTTAAATAAATATTCTACTCTGTTAAAAGCCCAACTTGACAATAAATTATTTTCATTTCAAACAAATCAAATAAGCATACATGCTATTCAAAGTAAACTAAAAATTAATGAGGCGGTTATAGAATATTATCAAAATGCTGAGGGTTTTATTTGTGCTGTAATTTCAAAAAATAAGTTTGACTTATATCCTATCAATTTGACATTCAAACCTAATGGGAGAATTGATTCATTATTGTTAAACCTAAAAGCTCATAATTCAAATCAGTATTGCAAAATAGCTAAATCATTGTATGATTCGATATTAAGTCCTTATATCAAAAACCTACCCTATGAAATTAATCATCTTATAATTGTACCCCATGATAAGTTATCTAAAATTCCAGTTGATGCACTAATACTTAATAATACAAGCACGTACTCAAAGGCAGACTTCTTAATAAAACGTTATGAAGTTAGCTATGCTCTTTCATGCAACTTACTTAATAGCGACAATGCAGTTGATGTTCTAAATTCAAACCTCACTGCTATTTCACCTAAATATAATTTACATTCGAGATTGCCGTTTTCAGCAAACCTTGTTGAAGATTTAAAGTCAGATTTTAATATGTCTGATTTTACGTTGACAAAAACTAACAAAAACAATTCTATACTTCATGTTGGAGCTCATGCATTTTGTGATTACCAAAATTCACGTAGTTCATATATTTTAGTTTCTGACACCGAGAAGCTATTTTTAAATCAAATATCTAACGCAAAACTAAATTACAAATTAGCAGTATTAAGCGCCTGCGAAACAGCAAATGGAGATGTAGAAAAGGGAGAGGGTACTATTAGTTTTAACAGACACTTATATCTGGCGGGCATACATTCAGCAATTACTACACTTTGGAAAGTAGATGATGAAGCAACAGCCTCAATAATAAAATCCTTTTATAGAGAACTTTTAGATGGTAATAGCTCTATAAAAAGCATGCATAATGCGAAACTGGCTTATTTAAGTAATCCTAAATCTGTCGATGATTACGACCCTTATTATTGGGGAGGTTTAATATATACTGGAAACGATTTGAATTTTGAGACCAACCATTATTTACGTTATAGTATTATTGGACTAGGTTTAACATTAGCTTTACTAATTCTATTTCGAAAGTTCCGTTTTTAATTGAACTAGTTTATCGTAGTATAAATGATTTTTATTTGCCAAACATTCATCAATCTTATTGAGCGCTCTTTGTTTATCATCTACCAATAATTCAATTAAAACTAATCTATATTGGGCTTTATCATAATACTTACTTTCAGAACTAACCAAATTTAAACTAGCTATTGCCGTTCTATAATCTTTTAACTCATAACTAGTAATACCCAAAAAATATCTGAGCGTATCATTAGAAGTATTGTTTTTCAATAAATCATTTAGTTTATTTTTTGCAATAACATAATCACCATTTTTGTATGAAATCATTACGTCACTTAATTGATTTTCAGATACAGACATTTCATTCGGCAATCCTTTATCCTTTTCGTAATATACTATTGCTAATTCAGGTAAATTCGATTTGTGAGATATGTTCCAATAGACACTTATACAAATAACCAATATAACAGAGGCTGCTATTGCAAGGTATTTAATTTTTAAAGAATTAGCTGATTCCATTTTTACAATAATTGGTTCTGCATCTAATTCATTATCTACTAATTTTAGCTTTGCTTTTATATTAGCTTCGCCAGTTTCCTTAATACCAGACACAATATTTGTATAAAGTTCAACTTCATCCTTTAAATCCGAATCAATAGCTAAGCGAGTTTCAAATGCTGTTTTTTCAGCATCTGAAAGCTTACCTTCAAAATAGGTTTCAATCAATTCAATATTTTTTAGAACCTCAGACATGTTAAAATACAAGTACAGTTAAATTTTTCCTCACCATTTCCGCCAATTTCTTAAAACACTCATATTTTTTCTTCTTGGCAACATCAGCATTTTTATAGCCCATTTCCAGGGCAATAGTTTTCATATCTAAATCTTTAAAATAATACAACTCTAAAACTTTTTTACAATCTTCACATTGTTCGTTTAGATATTTTTTTACTGTATCCTTAATAAATTCGTTCTCTTCTTTGTCTAGCATTTCGTTATTTATTGGTTCATTAACCTTTAATAAATCGAAATCCGAAAAAGTAACCGAGCGTTGTTGTTTTTTTTGAAAATTTATAATTTTGAATTTCCCAATTGTGAACAAATATGTTTTAATATCACTAGTTAGGTGAGTTAATGTCTCTGATTTCACATTATTGTAAAATGCAATAACTGTATCTTGGAAAATATCTTTGCCGTCCTCTTTGTTTATTTTGTACTTAATTAAAGACCAATTCAAAAACTCATTTCGGTAAAGTTTATAAAGCTCTACCAAAACGGTTTCATTACCACTCTTTATTTCTTTAATATAATCCAAAGAAGACTTTTATATTTGTTTATCAGTTAGTTACAAAAATAGCAAAAAATATCAGTTACATTTTTAATTTGAGATTGATTAATTTTTAAACAACCTAATTTTTTTACATGAAGTCAAAATTACAATTACTTTCAGCATTAACTCTAGGAGTATTTGCTATGGCTCAAATTCCAGCCACAGGCTTAGTTGGACATTACTCATTTAGCGGAAATGCCCACGACCAAAGTGGCAATTCTAATAATGGTACTGTTAATAGTGATACTCTTACAACAGATAGAATTAAAAACAAATATAAATAAAACGTTATGAAAAATATTTTACCAATAATTTTAATGTTATCTCTTTTAAACATAGTCGGATGCAAAAAGAAAAGCACAAATGAAACAAGTCCTGATAATTCCTCTACGCAAGGTAGTGTAAGCACTGTTACGGTAAGCTTTAACACACAAATTTCTATTCAAGAGTATTATGGCATGCCCCAAAATAATTCATTTGGCTCATATGCATGGGCTTGGGCTAATTCGAATGCACAACTTGGCACTGGCGATTCTATTGGAGTCTTTGGAGGCAGCAGTTATTGGCAAAAATTTAATGGAAGTGGCTCAATATCAAATACAGAGAATGATTCTACTACTGCCAATATTAAATTCCACCAACAATATAATTGGGTAGTTAGTGCAAATCATATTCCAAGCACTCAATATCTAACGTTAAACACCTCGCCATATATGAACATAGGTTATTTGCAAAATATAAATTCAATTACAAAATCTGGTCTTACTATTTCACACCCAAATTTAATTTGTACACATGTCGATTATTATATTTCAGATAGTCCCAATTTTTCAGTCTCTGCAAATTTTTTTACGATTGGTTTAACTGATAATATTACTTTAGGCGGTTCAACCTATCATTTTATAAAAAAGACCGTTAATGGAAATTCTACGGGTGTTTATTTTTCTTCTTCAGATTTAAACACTTTCTCTAACTCCTCAAGTGGTGGCACTATATTTATAAGAGCTTATAATATTGAAACGAATAACCCTTCCGCTGCGATATATTATACGTATAAAAATGCAACTAATTTAGTTAAGAAGTTTTTGCCAATTACAAATTAGTTAAGTGTTACTTCTTAACTAATTTGTAATTGGTTCACAGCGGCCAATTGGTATAATTGGAACTACTGGTTCTATTGGGACAACTGGTTCACAAGGAACCATCTCTGGTTTTGATATTCTTTTAGAAAAATCAAAACTAAAAGATGAAGAAATAACAAAATCAAAAACTTATGATGAAGTTCTTGCCGAATTAAAATTTACAAAATAATTTCAATTACGAGTTACCTTTTTAATTTGAGATTGATTAATTTTTAAACAACCAAAACTCTATTTTATATGAAATCAAAATTACTATTACTTTCAGCATTAACTCTAGGAGTATTTGCTATGGCTCAAATTCCAACCACAGGATTAGTTGCACATTATTCATTTAGTGGGAATGCCAACGACCAAAGTGGCAATTCTAATAATGGTACTGTTAATGGTGCTACTCTTACAACGGATAGATTTGGGAACACTAATAGTGCGTATTTTTTTAATGGTACAAGTGGTTATATTGATGTCCCACATAGTAGCTCACTAACTTTTACTGCAAATGCAATTAGTGTATCTTTTTGGGCTAAAATTAGTTCAGTTCCTTCAAGTGGCTACAATGGTTTAATATTGAGTAAACAAAGTGGAAGTGGCGCTACTCAACAAGGCTTTAACGTATTTGATAATACTGGGCAAACTGTTGGATTAAATGTTAGTAATGGTGGAGGAAATTTTGGCGGTTCAAACAATACTTTAGTATCGTTAAACCAATATCACCATTTTACTTACACGTTTAATAACGGAACAGCAATTTCATACTTAGATGGTGTTTTAACTAGCAGTTTAACAGGACAAACTGCCAGTCTTGGCGCAAACACAATGAATCTATTAATAGGAAAAGCAAATTGGACAAATATAAATGCTTTAAATTTCAATGGAGTAATTGATGAAATAGAAATTTATAATAGAGCAATAACATTTACCGAAGTTGGGCAAATATTTACAGCATCATGTTCAAATCCAAATATCACAACTGGACTTGTTGCTCAGTTTGATTTTACTGGTAATGCAAATGACTTGAGTATTAATGGAAACAATGGAATAATAAACGGTGCAACTTTAGTGTCAGATAGGTTTGGAAATGCAAATAGTGCTTTTTACTATGATGGAATTAATAATTATATCGAGATACCAAACATTAGCGCATACAATAATCAACTTTATACGATAAGCTATTGGACAAAATTTTCAACTACAGCAACTCCAGGTAGCGGAGGCTTTAATGTTAATCCTGCTTTAATCTCTAAATTACCTGCATCTAATAGTGTTATTTATGACAATTGGGTATTTTATGAAGGAAATGGGACTCCAGGTTTTGCTTATGGAACAGCTGGCTACGGTGGCTCTTCGGCATTATTCAACAACAATAATTGGCACAATATTATTTGTACTGTAAATAGTGATAGCGTGAGATTTTATTATGATGGTATTCAGTCAAGTTCTGTTGCGAAAGGGCCAAATTTAATTTTTAATAGTCAACCGATAAGAATAGGAAGAAGTACTGCAACATATTGGAAAGCATTTAATGGCATTATTGATGACCTTAAAATCTATAACAGACCATTAACAGATTGTGATGTAGATAGTTTGTATAGTGCTCCAAATCCCTTAGCAACAAATATTTCAGAGCGCAATTTAAAGTCGAATTTTTCTATATATCCAAATCCTGCAAATGATAAAGTATCAATTGAACTACTTTCAAACTTAAATCAAAACCTAGTAATTGAAGTTCTTGATTTAATGGGAAGTTCAATACAAAAACAAGTTGAGACTTTAACAGTTGGAAAAAATAAACTAGAGATTAATTTGTCAAGTTTAAGTTCAGGCCTTTATTTAATCAAGTGTAATAACTCTATTCAAAAAATCCAAATAACTAGATAAACATGAAAAAATATCTAATATTAATAATGCTTTCATTTTCAATAGGAATATTTAAAGCGCAAAATAAATTCGACAAAACAATTACAGTAATTATTAAAGACTTTTCTGAAGCCTGTGGCGAAGACCCAGGAGATGCAATTTTTTGCTTGAGCGATGAAAAAGGAGGAAAAATAACAGAAAGATATAGTTGCAATTATGAGAATGAAACCTGGCGAGTTGAGCCTAAGACCTCATAACAAAAGATTGGGTATTAAATTCAAAATATAAAGGCAAAAAGGCAACTCTATATTGCATGAAGTCTTCTGGAGGCGCAGGATGGGTGGTTCAAAAAGTTGATTTTAATACAGAAGAAAAATCCAAATAACTAAGTAAATATGAAAACAATTAAATTTATTTTAATAGCAATTTTATCTTTTGCATTAAGCTCAGCGGTTATATCCTGTAAGAAAAAGAACACTGAGCCTGATACCAGTCAATCTCAAGCCTCCCCTGTTCAGGGTGGTTCAAATATTACTGGCACCTGGCTCTGGACAAGTTTAAAAGATTCTTTTTCAACAGGTTCTATTCAAACTTTTACTATACCAGCTACAAGTGTAATTACTTTTAATTCAACTGGAACCTATACATCCAGTGTCACTTTTGCTCATATTGGAAACATAAATAATACAAGTAGTGATAACGGAAATTATACAAACACAGACAGTCTCATTATTACATCCACTGCCACAAAAACTTTAACAACCAATCCTGTTAGGGCAAAAGTATTAAACGTCACAACAACAAATCTCTCATTCGTATATAAAACTAATGGTAGATGGCACAACTGTTATTTTACAAAACAATAATAAAAATTCGAATTAGTTGCTAAACCTCCAGGAATAAATAGTGGGAATAGAATTGTGTCATATTCAGACGAAATAGTTTCACCACAATCAGTATTAAATTTTACTTTTTTAATTAATATAAATTAAAAAAAATTAGTACAATTGTTAAGCTCTCTAAAATATTAATGTATTATATAAAAATCCGACCTTAAAAGTCGGATTTTTTGTACTTTTAAACTGATTAAATAAACAGTATGAAATTATTGAGTGAAGATTTATTATCAGAATATGGGTTCTTGGAAAACAAGGAAAAAACTACCAGTTCTATAAAAGTATTTACAAAAAATAATCTAGATATTATTCTTAAAGATGATAATACTTTTTATTATTCCAATATGGGGTTTGATTATCCACTTCGTGATACCGCAGCTCTCAGAAAGCTCTATAAAGAAGTTAGGAGTGAAGAACTCAAGCCCGCTTAATTTTAAGTTATGGCAAAATCATTTTTAATAAAGAACTCCATTCATTTAGGTAATTGCCTTGATATTATGCCATCCTTTCCAGATGAATCATTTGATATAATACTTGCTAGAGAATATACTCCTTTTTGGATGTAATGCAGCGGATGATTGGCATTTCGTTGTGTTTTAAAAGTGCATGATTTCCGCTTACTGCTCTTAAGTATTTTGCTTTCATATTATATAAATAGAAGTATTAATTCCATTTTCTTTTTTTTAGAAACTGTGACCTATAAATTGAGATGGACATAAAATTCAATTCCAAATTATTTTTAATTCAAACAGATGCTACAATATCTGAACTTAACCACCTTGAAGCCAAAATAAAAAATATTGAAGTTTTCCCTGTACTTTTCGTTAATGATTTTAGAAGCATAGATGCTTGTATTATTTTGAATAGGATGTGGGATGTAGATGACTTTTCGTTCGCAGTATTTTTACCAGTTGAAATTGTAAAGGCAATTATTACTCATTTAAAAAAATATGGTCTAAAACCTAGGTTTAAAAATATTGACAGTGATGTATTCTATAATAAATATGATTTAACCGCAATAGAGCATGTTTTAAGGGGTTTAGTTTACGATTACATAATCTGTATCCGTAACCACGATGATGTGCTTGACAAGATGGGTATAATTAAAGATTATAAGTTGACGGAAATTGATAAAAGTATTCTATTAAAAAAGCCCTAGATACTGTTCCGAAAAAAAACAAAATCAATATTTGCGTTTTATTCTGATGAATCACTCCTTACAGTTCGAATTGAATTAAGAATTTTTAAGGCTGACTCAAAATCAAAATATTCATTTTTAAGTAATTCAACTTTAAATTGTTCAGGAAGGTATGTGCCCCATTTTGAAAATGCTAAAAGTGCGGGATTTCTTTCTAATAATTCAGCTAAATACTTATCAATGTTTTCATAATGTGCAGTTAGAGTTTTATACTTTATCATGAATTCTTCTGGCTCAATATGTATTTCAATTGCACCTGATTTTTCAACTAAAATATTTTTGATTTGAGAAAGGTCCATTAAAAATGAAATTGCTCGATTGATTTTCGACCCAGTAAACGTAAATAATTGAATGTATTTTTTAGAAACAAGTAATGGTTTATCGGTTGTAAAATTGTTTATTTCAAATGAGCTAAATTCATTTTTTAAAATTCTCAATGCTTCTTTACTTGCTTGATTTAGAATTTCATAATTTTCATTTGAATACAGAATCTCAAACATTTTTTCTCTAATTCTAGGATGTACAATTCCTCCTGAGCCTAAAAACGAAGGGCTTTTTCCGTCATTAGCTTTTATAACTTCAATTTTTTTTGCATCGAAATCTATGTACTTAATTTTCCATATCTGAGCAGCTAATAAAATATTTTCATCTTCTCTTATCTGAGGAGTAATTGGAATATCTCCAATAGTATTTCCCGAATTGGTGACCTTAAAGGTTTCTTCTGATGTAAATACACTATAGAATTCTCGACTATTAACAATCTTCTCTCCCTCAACTCCAATTATAACTTCGTTCCGAATTTTTTCGAGAAAATCAATTTTTATCAAATGATTGATTATTTCCTCTATTTCTGACCTATTAATGCTTGTGAACGCAAAGTTTTCACTTAGTTGTTTTATTAGAGCATTTAATTCAATGCCAGAGTGACCTTTCGTTATGGATAAAGCTTGATGTAAGAATATATCATATGGTTTTTCGGAACTTGCGGGTGGTTCAATAAACCCTTCTTTAAAAAGTAACCAACAAGCGAGCGACTGCAAAAGACTCCATTCATTTGTTGCATAAAGGAATAAATTACTGCTTTCTCCATCTCTTCTTCCACTTCTTCCAACTCTTTGAATTAAGGAAGCAATACTAAAAGTCGCATCTATTTGAACAACTTCATCGACAGAACCTATGTCAATCCCTAACTCTAATGTTGATGTGCAAGCAATGCAAAAATTATGTCTGGTGTTATTTTTAGCAAAATACTCGATATATTCTCTTACTTCTTTATCTACTGATGAATGGTGTGAGAAGTAATTTGAATGTCCATTTACCTTATTTGAGATTTTTTTTAGTTTAACCGCAATTTCCTCTGCTCGCCCTCTGCTATTTGGAAAAATTAAGACTTTGTTGTCTTTTGTTTCTAAATATAAATCTTTCAATAGTTCCAATGGCAATTCTTCTTTTTCATTGTTAAAGTATTTAAATTGAGCATGAATATCCTTTGCAGTTCTGTCAAGTAGTACTTTTGTTTTAAGTTCATTGCCAGTGAATTTTTTTGCTTCATTGTAATCACCAATTGTTGCTGAAAGACCAACTACACAATATTTTGAATTATTGATATATGCTAATCTTGAAAGAATTGATTTTAGTTGTATCCCTCTATCAGTTCCTATAAAAGAATGTATTTCATCAATGACTATATATTTCAGATTTGCAAATAACTGTTTTACATTATACGGTTTATTCACAAACATTGCCTCTAATGATTCGGGGGTAATTAAAACAATCCCTTCAGGCCGTTTCAGAAGATGGTCTTTTTCTGATTTCTTGGCCTCGCCATGCCACTTTGTAACCTTGACATCTAAATATGCGCAAAGTTCTTCAATGCGGTAGAACTGGTCATTAATTAGAGCAATTAAAGGCGATATATATAAAACTTGAACTCCTTCATTCGTAAAATCAATTTTTGAAAGTATTGGAAGAAAAGCCGCTTCAGTCTTTCCTGATGCTGTTCGAGAAGCTAGTATATAATTATCGTCTGTAGAAAGTATTTTTTCAATAGCAGCGGTTTGAATTGGACGCAACTGTTCCCATCGTTTATCACGAATGTATTTTCGTATTGGTTCTGAGAGTAAATCAAATGACATTATAATTCTTCTATGCTATCTAAAGAAATTTCATTTGGTCTTTCATCTGAAATTTCAAGCTCTCCAAAAAGCTTGTTTTTATCGACATTTGGGTTTTGGCGAATAATATTTAAGATATTTAAAAAATCTCGAATTACTTCTCTGGGAGTTAAAAATTCAGATGCTCCAGGCTTATTAAACAATTCTTCCATAAATTGTTGAATATCATTATCTGTAATAGTTAAGTTTATTTTGAAGTTATAATCAAAAATCGCTTTTAATTTTTTAAGTAATACAAATATCTCATTATGGTCAAGGGGTAATAATCGAATAACTGGCTGAGCAAAATCTCTTATTTCAAGTGTTTCAAATTTATTAGTTTCAAGTCTTG
This sequence comes from Bacteroidia bacterium, assembly GCA_014378485.1. Taxonomy (GTDB): domain Bacteria; phylum Bacteroidota; class Bacteroidia; order B-17B0; family Aurantibacillaceae; genus UBA4416. The sequence goes on along the minus strand of JACMNO010000097.1, from coordinate 81,560 downwards.
TCTTTAATGCATTGTAACTAAAAAGACCTCTACGAGGGTTTTCTAAAAACTCTTTTGTACCAGCGAAATTAAAGAACAGATTTGCAACTTTTCCCTGAAAACAATCATTATAAATGGTAAGAATTTTTTCGTAGTTCTTTTCCCTCATCACTGAAGTGCTTATTTTATATAGATTAATTGCTTCATCCAGGTTTATCATAAATCCACTATAACCCATATTCACGAAAAGTTTGCAGAAATTCTTAAGCATGTCGTAGTAATTCAAATCATTAATTACTTCTCTCACACCTAAATCTTGCTTAGCTTCAGTTTTGGTTCTATATTCACCTTTAAGCCATTTTAGAGCATTTCTTCGCAAGTGCTCATCATCTTTAATGTAGCCTTCATAATATTTCATAACAACCATTCCAAAATCAAAGCCACCAACCTCACTAATTTCATTAATGGTTTTCATTATGTTAGTCTGGATTAGATTTAAATACTCTTCATTTCGAATATCAGTGAGGGCAATTTTATTCTCTTCAGCAGTTTTAGTTACAATTTGTTCAATCCATTTTTCCAATAAAGTAGGTAAAGCACCCCCTTCAGGTTTTGTTTGAATCGAAATATTGTCCATTATTGCTGTGTATAGAGCTACTCCTTTTCCATCATTTGAGTACAAACGATTATCAGGTGTAAAATCAGCATTAGCAACTACAAATTTTTGTTTTAAAGCGACTGTATTTAATAGATGCAGCATAAATGATTTTCCAGAACCAAAATCACCTATCCAAAATTTAACCATACTATGGCCATTTTTTACATCTTCTAATGCTAAGACTAAAGCATTAATTTCTTCGGAACGTCCAACAGTAATATGTTGTACTCCAATTTTCGGAACAACACCACCTATCAATGAATTAATTATTGAAGTGGCTTCTTTAGGTTTAATATTATCTATCATTTTATTAGAAGTCGGTTGTAATATTCAGGGATAATAGTGTAGTAATTATCTTCTTCTTCGATTAATACATCGTCAAAAAAATCATAACAAATTTCATTTATACTTTCGATAAGTTGATTTTTAAATGCATTTTTAGATTTAGCGAAAGTCTCAAATTCACATTGTAACAATGTAAAGCTGTTTTTTGCAAAAATATCCAGAGATTCGATATGAATTGGTTTTAAAGCAATAGCTGTGGTATAAATAGAATTTTGTTTAGCCCCATCTATAGGTTCTAATTTAATATTAATCTCCTCGTTTTTATTTTCTTGCTTAGTAATATTAACTACTTCATCTTCTTCGCTTAAATACTCATTTAACAATTCCACGGTTCCAGAATGTTGCTTTTGAACTGCTTTAATTGAAGCTTTGTTTAGCTCTATTTTCTTTCGTTTAACTTCGTAAATTTTTGGAATACTTGAAAGTGCTTGTTCCAACTTTTTATTCTTTATTAAAGAATTTACAATCTTTTCAAACTCTTGTAATTGTTCATCATTAGAAAAAAGGTTTTTTTGAATAGTTTTGGTCAATTGTTTATTGTCAAAATTATCTGATTTTAAGTCATAATATAAATAATAGATGTAGAGAGTTAAAGCTGATTCTTTATCATGCTTAGCGATAAATTTAGAAGCCTCAAAAAAGATATTTTCAATAGATGGATTTTTTTTATTTAAGTTTCCTAGAGAAATTACGTTTTCAATAAAAGTCTTTGGGTTTCCTTTGAAGGTATTAACTAATTCGTCATACTTGATTTTCCATCTAGTCGTATTTTGGGCATATAAAGCAATTTCAGTTTCTGAATCTGGAACTTTTACACTATTAATTAATACTGGGAATATGGAGTTTAATTTTAAAAGTATTCTAGCCTCAATTTCAGCCTTTACTTCTGGAACAGTGTAGTTTGTGTCAGTATTAATTTTACGTTTGTGCCCATAACATTCTCTAACTGCATTTTCACAATATTTAAATATTAATGAATATAGTTCATTGGTTGTAGTATCAACACAATATTTGTAGTTATTAGAACCAACCTTGTATTTGTATTGTTTTCTGGCAATAATATCTGAAATAAACATGAATTCATTTTCCAATGTTGTACTATCATCTTTGGAATATTTCTCTTTTAATGATTTAATAGTAGCTATGTATAGTTTTAATATTTCAATACAACAGAATTCTATACTACTGAAATTGTTATCCCAAAACCAAATTTTTTGCAATAATTCCGCATCTTCATCACTTAAATTTAACTTTGTCTTATATTTATTTCTCCAATTAAACGTGTCATAGTCAATTGAACTATTATCTCGATACGAAAATCTGTTTGCTTCTTGTATTCTTAATATTCCATCAGTATCTCCGATTTCTTGCATTTTTTGTATTAAAAATGAAGCACCATAAGATTTCGTTTTTGGATAATGGTCACCTAATAACTCTAGCTGAGGTTCTAGTTTTGAAATATCCTTATGAGAATTGTATTCGTTTTGCAAATCAAACAATAATATAAAAGCGTAATTATTGTTTCCTTCTAAATCTAAATATTTTCCATTTATGAAATCAGCTTTAAATTTTTTATAAAATTCTTTCTGTTCATCGCTGGCGCTATTAATTTCAGAATACGAATAAACATATCTATGGCTCCAAAAAGGAACATTAGTGTTAGTTTTATCAGATTGGGTTAAGTTTAAACTTTTCCCTGTTACGTCAATTATTGAATCATTATTTGTTGTCATTGTGATTTTAATGCTGTTTATAATTGAATTTTTTAATTCTTCTCTTAATTCATCATCTGATAATTTAGGTTTCTGCTTAACGGCTTCTTTATTATCATTATTGTCGCTGCGCTTGTACATTATTAAAATGCAAATGCCTATTAAGACTGCAATCACAAGAAACCAAATTAGCCCAGAAGAATTGTCTTTTGCAGGTAGTGGTGCAGGAGGGGTAACTGCCTTTTTTTCAACCTCCTTTATTTGTAAATACTTACTTGATAAATATCCTATCTTTTTGCTATATTCTACTTTATACCAATCATCATTTATTTTTTCAATTACATTTACTTCTTCACCTTTTTTAATGATTCCTAATGAATGAGAATTTGAATTTGCGGCTTTTCTAAATTTGAGTTCAGATGTAGTCTTATAAATTTCGAATGCGTTTGCAGAAAAAGCTACAAGAGTTAAAACCAGAAAACAATAAACTCTATACCGATGTTCGAACTTCTTCATAAATTAATCTAAAATAGATATTTAAATGATATTAATCAAATGTACTTTTTAGTTGATGTCGCTATTAGTAGTTAATTTTGAAATAACATAGGAATCGAAGCATTCCATCTATTAACTTTTGACTTAGCCCAATTTTCTAGCTGATACTTAGCGCATAAAATATTAATACATTTTAAATATGATTCATCCTTGCTTATCATCAATTCTTCGTACAAAACTTTAATAGTAGTTTTTTTGCTCACTAAATTATTAGTTGCTGTTGTTTTGGCAAGCTTAATAATTTCAGTTTTTTCAAATTTTGACCAATCAATAAAATTTTTCATTTTTTTATTTTTAACGTGAATAAATTCTAACCAATCTCCAGCATTTAATTTGAAGTATCCAGCCAAATAGTTCGGATTAAGTAAATATTCAAAATCAGGGTTAAAAGATTTTAAGGCTTTTGCATTTAATCTTAGCTCTAGTCGGTCTATAGAATTTTCATTTAGTCCATTCTCGTTCCAAAATTCTTTGATATACCATTTTCCTTTATCTTCTATTTCTAGTGTTTTATTATACAATGAAATATATTTCTCGGACTTTCTGGAGCCAATTGTAAAACGTGTATGCTTTTTTGTTTTATGGTCAATATCTCCATGTATTTTGACCGCACTCTTTTTAGACAGAGTTTTTGAGTCCATGAGATGATTGAAAGATGAAATTAAGCCCATGCCATCAATAGCTATGTCTACCCTATAAAAGTGGCTAAAATTCAATCCTAAGCCTTTTTGGAGGCGGTTAATCTTACCAGGAAGGTCTTTTTGATATAGAATGTGATTATTAATGTGCAATAGGTTTGATTTTGGACTTTTAAATTTCATTTTTAGGTTATTGCCGTAATGTAAGTATCCAATGCTTTCACGGTCTAAAAAAACTAAAAGGCTTTGCCTAAATCCTATATGATTCATTGTATTTGTATGTTTAAGAATTATACCATTTCCTAAATCAAACTCACTATTGTCTCTTTTAACATCTTCAAGAATTGATATTTCACCTGTTAAAATTATTTCGAGCCAATCTAAGGCAATACAATACTTGTTATTGCCCATTTTTCAACTTGTTTGAAGTTTTTAAATCTGAAATTTCGCTATTTCCGAACCCTTGTATTACTTTAGGTTTTACTAATAACAAATTTCGGTCAATTTCACGTAAAAGTTCTGCCTTAGGGTACAAGTATAATCCGTGTAAAAAAGTAAAGGGTATCGCTCTTTTATCCCTTAGTGATTTTAATTTTCCTTCTGAGCAATTGGCTAGAAGTTTTTGAACTTCTGAACTTTTAAGGTATTCTTTTTGAGAATTGCTATTATGTTCATGTTTTGTTTTAACTAATTCCTCAATTTTTTGAATTAGTCTCATCTCCAAATTATGGAGGTCTGCAATTGTTGTGATTTCGTTTGTATTCATTTTGTTTGTTTTTATTGATTTATAAAAACGAAACTATTGCAGACAAATAGTAATAAAGAGTAAGTTACCTTTTGGTTACTCTTTAATCCCAAGGATTTGCACCATTATCCGATATGAAATTTACTTGTTTTACTTTGTCTTTTAATTTATCGAAGAAGTTATTTCTCTTTTCATTAATTGTTTTTATTCCAATTTTATCATGTTCTTTGAAGGGAAGATATATTTCCGATATTTCAGTTCCAACTGCTGTAATATCATTTTCTTGCTTTCCATGAACATATTTAAAATTATGTTCCAAAAATAATTCTAAGTCTCTTCTAGTCTTAAATTCAATGACTCCAGCAGATTGGAGAGACATATGCATCATAATTAAATCTAATTTTTTTCCTCTAAAAACAGGCTTCTGATATGGCAGAGTGTTTTTTTGATTTGAAGTAGTTTCTTCGTTAACAATTTTAATGTTTTCAGTGCTCTTTGAAGTAAGACTAATTTTATTTATTTCTAAATAATCTAAAACGTCATTTGCCAAATCTATTTGTTTTTTTATCATAGATTCAACAAATGAAAGTTCGTATTTTTCATTTTCTTTAATTAGTCCAATCGCATCTATTACTGTTATATCATTCTGGAATCCTGAGTTTGAATAGAAATTCATTTCATTTTCCAAATAGCTGTTTAGGGAATTAATACAAGTGTTTAAATCATAAATCAGTCTGGAAATATAGATGTTTGAATTTTCAAGTAGTTCATTAACTTGAAACTCTTCCTTAAATTCCATAAATACAGAATTTAGTTTTTCTTGGAAGGCGAAAAAATCATCTTTAGGGTTAAAGTTTTTATATTTCTGATTTAAGGCAGGAGCCCAATCATCTGTACTTAAAAAATTTAGTAGTTGTTTTTTCTTTTCAAAATTCATATTTGTCCTTTTATAGTATTTTACGATGAAAAGTCAATTTAGTTTCTTAAAAAACAAAAAGAGCCCTAAGGCTCCTTTGTTAACATGCAATTTCACTTGATTTATCGTCCGTGTCGTTCTTGTCATTTTTTCGTTTTAATTTTTCTTCTAGTTTTCGTTTTAATGCTAATAAATCATCACTTACTTTTCTATTTATGAGCTTAGCGTAGTGTTGAGTTTGTGTTATACGTTTATGCCCCATCATTTTACTTACAGTTTCCATGGGCACTCCATTTGCAAGCATTACAGTAGTAGCAAATGTGTGCCTTGCCACATAATGATGTAAGTTTTTATTTATACCACATAATGTTGCAATCTCTTTTAAATATTCATTTACTTTCTGATTGCTTTTTATAGGAAGTAATGAACCTTTTAAAACACACAGCGGATGATTTTTATATTTTTCTATAATTGCTAAAGCCTGCGGCAATATCATGACATTACTTTCTATATCAGTTTTTTGCCTGTTAGTCATTATCCAAAATTGACCGTCAAAATGTTTTACGATATTTTCTTTAGTTAAATTATCAATATCACAATGCGAGTAACTAGTGTAGCAAGTAAAAATAAATAAATCTCTCACAATATTTAATCGTTCAGATTCAAATAATTTATTTTCTAAGCGAGTTAACTCGCATTCATCTAAATAAACTGTCTCAGTCTCCTTCAATTTTCCTTCAAATTGAGAGAAAGGGTCTTTATCAAGCCAATAATATTTATGAACTGCTATATTGATTATTTTTCTGGCTGCTTGTATATATTTAATAGCAGTATTATGCCCAATCTTTTTTTCGTTTTTTAGGAATAATTCAAAACGTTCCAAAACTTCATATTTTAAGTTTTTTAAAAGAATATCATCTACACCATATTTTACATTAATAAATTCAGCTAAATGCTTACGTGTGGTATTATATTTCACTAAACTTCCATCACTTCTTTCGCCAATTTTCACCTTCTCTTTAAAAAGGTCGTTATGATAATCAAAAGCCTCCAACCATGATTTTGAATTGGTTTCTGTTAATGAAGTTTTACCTAAATATGCATCCTTTAGATTTTTCGCATTAATGACTAGCCCAATTTCAATCATTAATTTTAACTTTTCATTAAGTTTAATCTTAATATCTTTGAGTTTTTCTCTCAAAATCACATCCTCTGGATTTCTAGCTAGTTTTAGCTGATTTTGACTTGTCCATTTTTTACTATCAGTACTAAAACCTGTTGAAAAGGTTGTTTGAGTGCCCTCTAGGTTAATTCTTACGTAAATAGGCGCATAACCACCTTTTTTTTGTTTCGCCTTTATCACATAAAAGGCAAGATTGAGTTGTTTCATATTTTTTATTGTTAAATTATTTGCTGCAATAATCAACCAATAAAAAAGTAAGTAGAAGTAAGTTACTCTGTTGTTACTCTTTTCGGAATCCTTATCAGTAGAGGATTCATGAAAAAAAGTTATCCTAAACCTCAAAAAATGGAGTAGGGTAACTTTTTAGGTAACTATAATATGTGTTTGGATATGTTTTAACGGGGTCGCCAAAAACCAAAAAATCCTTTAAGTATCAATACTTAAAGGATTTAAAGCTATTTGCAACTTTATATAGCTGCACTTGGCGGAGAAATAGGGATTCGAACCCCAGGAACCTCACGGTTCAACAGTTTTCAAGACTGCCGCAATCGACCACTCTGCCATTTCTCCAGAGTGCGCAAAAATACAATTTTTTTTTATTCTACAACTAATTTCCATAAAATATTTTTTATCACTAACTTTATAGAAATTTACATCCCCAGTAATTTGTAAATCAATACTATGCGATATTTCCTTTTCCTCATTGCCGCTCTATTTTTCAAACCTGTCTTTGCAAATATTACAGTTTATTTTAACTATGGTGTTTTTAATACCACTAATTCAAAACCATATCTTGAAACTTACCTAACAGTCTCAGGTAGCAGCGTAAAATTTCTTCCTATCAACACAGGGCTTCAGGCAAGCGTTAATATCTCATGGAAAATTTTGAAAGGAAAAGAAGTAGTTAGAGAATCTAACTATAATCTAATGAGCCCGATTGCTTCTGATTCTTTACATTTACCTTCTTTTATAGATAATCAGCGTTTTTCACTTGATAACGGACAATATGTTTTAGAGCTAATTGTTACTGACAATGCAGATAAAGAAAGAAAATCAACGCATTCTGAGAAAATAAACATTTCGTTGAGCCGTGATAAAAAGGTATACAATTCTGATATCCAGATCTTAGAGTCATTTACAAAATCCACTACACAATCAGTTTTAACAAAAAACGGATATGATCTAATCCCATACAATATTAATTATTTTCCAAAAAAACAAAATGCACTTAAATTTTACGTAGAAACATATAACCTTGATACAGTGCTAGGTAAATCTTCAAAGTTTGTTTATTCATATTATATTGAAAATAATGAGAACCTGCAGAAACAAATGGGATTATCTGGTTTTCAAAAACAAAACGCCGGTAAGATCAATCCATTACTTGCGCAGTTTGATATTACACAATTACCTTCCGGAAATTATAATTTGGTAATTGAAGTGAAAGATTCATTAAATAAAATCCAGTCCCAAAAGAAATGGTTTTTTCAACGACAAAGTGATGCGAGATCTATTGCATTAAATGAAAATACAAATTTTAAAACCCTGGAAGAATTTTTTAATGCTGTACAAAGCACAGATTCCCTAAAAGAATTTGTGGAATGTTTATGGCCTGTTTCCGGTTTTAAAGAAAGAGATTGGCAGCAAGTGCAGTTAAAACGGAAAGAACCTAATTTAATGAGAAGCTATTTGGTTGGTTATTGGAAAGAACAGTCTGCCGACACTACTGATCCATTGCAGTTATGGTACACATATTATAAACAGGTATTACAAACCAACGCGCTTTTAAAATGTGGCAAACAAAAAGGTTACTTTACAGATAGAGGACGTGTGTATCTTCAATATGGCAAACCCGATCAGCGCAACCAGGTAAATAGTGAGGCAGATACTTATCCTTATGAAATTTGGCATTATTACCGAATTTATGATAAAGCTACTAAACGTTTTTTTACTAATAAAAGATTTGTCTTTGCGAATTTTGCCATTGCCGATGATTGCTATAAACTCATACATAGCGAAGTAAGAGGAGAATTATATGATGAGCGATGGAAACTCAGGCTGGTGAAACGAACTGAGCAGGAACCTAATCTCGATAAAACAGAACATAAGGAATACTTTGGCAATAGTATTAATGAGAATTTTAATACACCACGCTAATTTATGCAACCTGATAAAGTAGCTGTTGTTATTTTAAATTGGAACGGGAAATCTTTTTTAGAAAAGTTTTTACCGGTTGTTTTAAAATTTTCTCATAATGCACAAATTATTGTTGCCGATAATCAATCTTCTGATGACAGCATTGTTTTTTTAAAAGAATTTTTTCCACAGGTTTCAGTCATAATCAATCCTTCTAATGATGGTTTTTCAAAAGGTTATAATCTGGCTTTAAAACAAATTAATGTAGAATATTATGTGTTGCTTAATTCTGATGTAGAAGTAACTGAAAACTGGTTGGAACCCATTATTCGATTAATGGACGAAGATAAAAAAATTGCAGCCTGCCAGCCAAAAATACTGGATTATAATCATCGCTCAAAATTTGAATATGCCGGTGCGGCCGGTGGTTTTATTGATAAATACGGTTACCCCTTTTGTCGAGGTAGAATATTTAATATTCTGGAAAAGGATAAGGGACAGTATAATTCGGTGACTGAGGTATTTTGGGCAACCGGTGCTTGTATGTTTTTGAGAGCTGAAGCATTCTGGAAAGTAGGTGGTTTCGATGATGATTATTTTGCCCATATGGAAGAGATCGATGTGTGCTGGAGGATGAAAAATATTGGTTATAAGATATTTGTCAATCCCAATTCCATTGTATATCATGTTGGTGGTGGCACTTTAAATAAATTAAGCCCCAAGAAAACTTTTTTAAATTTCAGAAATAATTTAATCACACTAACAAAAAATGCATCTCCTCGATTTCTGTTTTTAAAAATTATTTACCGGATGATTCTGGATGCGGTAGCAGCTGTTAAATTTTTATTTGAAGGACACGGGCCTCATTTTGTAGCAGTTTTAAAAGCGCATGGCTCATTTTATGCCCATTTAGCTTCTACATTAAGAAAGCGAAAAGCGTTGAGATGCTTACCAGGCTTTAGTGACACAACAACAGGAGTTTATAAAAAAAATGTTGTGTATCAGCATTTCATAAAATCGGTTAAGCATTACAGTGATTTAAAGTAATCTTTATTTTTTTAATCTTTTTTACTCCAGTAAGAATTCATGCCTTTTTGAGGATCAAATTCTTTTTTATTTTTTCTGCATATTAAATTTGCTACCTCTCTTGCCTGAATCAATGAAATGGGAATTCCACCGCCGGCTCTTCCCCAATGGCTCGCATAATAAAAGTTTTTTAAATTTGGAAGTGTAAATTTTACAGGAGACGAGGCTGTCATGTCTTTTCCCGGCAACCAACCCTGCGCGCTTCCCTGCCAGTTGTTGGTATAACGTAATACTGTTGCAGGTGTTGCAAAATCAACTACTTCAATATCATCTTTAATTCCTGGAAATTTGATATTCAATAATTCAACCAATGCATCTGTAAATTTCTTTTTTTCCTGGCGGTATTTTACACGATCGTTTTTCCGAAGATCTATCCAATACTGGCCGTTGGTGGTATAAAAGCTACAGGCCATCACCGTTTTTCCTTCCGGGGCTAGGGTAGGGTCGTAGTTGTAAAAATGTGCTTCCAATCGGTCCCATGATTTACCACAGGGAGATTCTAATTTTATTTCTGTTGGAAAACGTGAAAAATGCGGGTATTCTTTGTAGGACTTTTTTAAACCAAATGAAACAAGTAGAATAGAGTAATACAGATCGAGGATTTTTCCATCCCTTAATTTTAGGATCTTATCATTTACATATTTTCCATCGAGGTATTCAAACACTGATTTGTACCAATCAGCTGTAGATAAAACAATATCACTTTTATGGATGACATCATTTCGTACCAATAAACCTTTAGCTTCATCATTCTCTACCAGTATTTTTTTAACAGGCGTGTTATAATGGATCTTTCCTCCCATAGCAATGTAATTGTCGGCAATGCGTTGTGCCCAGCTTAAAGAACCACCAATTGGGTAACCGGCACATTGTTTATCAAAAAACGACATGGGAAAATTAAGCACCATCATTTTTATTTCTTCGCCATCAAATAACAATTCAAAGCTTTCTTTTAAAAAAGGGCTTTTAAATTTTTTTGCAATATCAAAATTGGTTATTTTTTTTTGTTTTGTTAAGTAAATTAAAAATTGCAGATAACGAGCCATCTTTATACTTCTGATAATAGAAGGAATTAATGGTAGCTTATAAATTACCGGAGGCAATTCAAATTTTTGTAAGTTCCTTATATCTTGAATTACTTCGTGAATTACAGCGCTATCTTCCGGAGAAAGATCAAGCATATAGTCACGCAATTTATCTAAGTTGGTATAAAGCTTAAATGTTTTACTCCCGTACTTATCACTTGAGTTTTTCACATCTACATGCAAACGGATTTCGTGATTATGAAAAGGAACTTTTTTCATGTCAATCAGTTCCGACCACATTTTGTAAAAACCACTTCCTTTATTAGATCCTAAGATCCAATGAATAGAACCGTCTATCGTGTATTCCCCGTTTTTCCAACTGGTGCATAAACCGCCGGGGATTGAATGTTTTTCGAAAATCTGAGTTTCAAAACCATTCATTTGCAGATAACTCCCTGCTGATAAGCCTGAAATACCAGCACCTATAATATTGATTTTGATCTTTTCCTCCACTCTCAAATGTATAAAAAAGAATGATTTTATGTTAGATTTGAACAATAAAAAAGGAGCCTAATAGTTGAGGCTCCTTTTAAATCATTTATTTTATTTTTTTATAAATCATCTATAGCAACATTAGCACCAGCTAATTTATCTTTATGTTTTTTGATTTGTGTTTTTATGGCTTCGCAAGCCAGGTCAATTGATTCTTCAAAGGATGCGGATTGTTTTTTTGAAAATAATTCCTGCCCTTTTGCTAAAATTTTTATTTCCGCTACTTTATTTTCGCTATTAGCTGATTTGTCTAAACGCATAATTACTTCACCATTAATTAAACCATCGTGATAGGTTTTAAGCTTATTCATTTTTTCGTTTGCAAAATCAATTAATTTTTTGTCTGCATCAAAGTGTATTGATTGAATGTTCGTTGTCATAATTAATCCTCCTTGTTTTTGTGTTTTAGTTTATATTATGTGAATTATGTGTTTTAATCTCCTCTGGGGTGTGCCTGTTTGTAAGATCTTTTTAATTTTTCGATGGTATTATGCGTATATATTTGAGTTGCACTTAAATTGGCATGACCTAACAGTTCTTTTACAGCATTAATATCTGCCCCGTTGTTTAAAAGATGGGTTGCAAAGGTGTGACGTAAAATGTGAGGGCTTTTCTTATTGATAGTTGTAACTTGAGCGAGGTATTTTTTTACAGATCTGTATACTGCCTGTTCGCTTAATGTATGTCCTTTTTCGCTAACCAATAACATAAGATTTGATAAGTTTAGTTCCTGTTTTACTCTTAAATATTCCTCAAGGTTACGTTTTAGAGATATAGATATCGGAATGATTCGTTCTTTATTCCTTTTTCCAAGAACTTTTATGGTTGAATTAAACAGATCGACATCAACTTCCTTTAAATGAGTTAATTCAGATCGCCTGATACCTGTTTGGTATAAAATATCTAAAATTAGTTTATCTCGTTGTCCGTTAAAACCATCCTCAAATTTTACTTTTGTGAATAAATCTTCCATTTGGTGCTCATCCACAAACACCGGCAGACGTTTAGGAGTTTTTGGCCCAGAAATTTTAGACAAAGGATTTATAGAAATAATCTGTTGTCTTTGTAAATATTTAAAAAATGATTTTAAAGAGGATAGTTTGCGGTTAACTGACCTGGCAGCTATTTTATGTTTTATCAGTTCAGAAACCCAGGATCTGATGTGTTGGTAGTTGATCTCTGAAATGGTTATCGAAAGATTATCCTGGCCACTAAAAGCAAAAAACTGATTAAGATCGTTGTTATAAGAAGTTATTGTATGAGCAGAATACCTTTTCTCATACTTTAAATAATCAATGAAAGAATATAAATGGGTATCAAACATAAAAAACCTAAGAGTAATACGAATTTATATTAAAAAATCCGGAATACTCTTAGGTTAAATATAATTTTTGTGAAAAAGAACTATTCAGCAGCTAAACCCAATTGCATTTTTTGCTTGTATACAGCTTTAATGCGAGTTTGTCTGTTTGTGATAGATGGTTTTTCGAAATTTTTGCGGCTACGTAATTGCTTAACAACACCCGTTTTTTCAAATTTCTTTTTAAATTTCTTTAAAGCTTTTTCTATGCTTTCACCTTCTTTTACTGCTACTATTAACATTATATGATTTTATTAAATTTTAAATTGGACTGCAAATATATAGGCTAAATGGGTAAAAACCAAATTTATTAGCATTTAAATGTTTATTTTAGCTTCACAAACCTTACAATATGAAAATTACCAGTATTTGCGCATTTTTACTCATATTTTGTATGTTTTCCTGTAAAAAAGAAAGAACCTGTCAATGCACCAATTCAAATGGGACTTATGATTCTGGAACTCTTGAATCATCAAAAAGTTATGCTAAAAAATATTGTAAAACCCTTTCAGTTGGTGAAACAGCCTGTGCATTAAAGCAGTAATTATTTAAACCAGGAACTGTACATCAGGTAATTATTGGCGATCCGGTTGATTTCGCCATTAATTAATTCTTCAGAAATATCCTTAACTTTTTTAGCCGGAACACCGGCATAAATACAACCGCTTGGTACTTTAGTGCCTTCTGTTAATACAGCGCCTGCAGCTATTATAGAATTGGAACCGATCTCGCAATTATCCATAATTATAGCGCCCATACCAATTAATACATTGTCATGCACCAAACTACCGTGAACAATGGCATTGTGCCCAACAGAAACATTGTTTCCAAGCACTGTTTTTGTTTTTTGATAAGTACAATGAATTACGGCCCCGTCCTGTATATTGACTTTATTGCCTAGCCTGATCGAATTAACATCGCCTCTTACCACTGCGTTAAACCAAAAGCTGCAGTCATCTCCACAAACAACATCACCAACTATAGTAGCATTTGGCGCTACATAACTATTTTTTCCTAAAACGGGTTCAATACCGTTAACAGGTATAATAAATGCCATGCTTATTTAGATGAAATGATTTGAGTGCGGATAGAGGTAATTTTTTTATCCAGTTCTTTTATTGCATCCGCAGTATAAACTTCATCTGTTTTTCCGTCCATAATTTTTTTGATATCATGTAAGTCAGAAATGATATATTCCGCTTCAGCATTTAATTTAGATGATTCCAATAATTCTATCAAGTTATTTAGTGATTCTTTTTGATTGAAAACTTCTTTAATGATCGACTCATTTTTAGTTTCTTTAGCTGTTTGGCAGCCTACATATAATCCTTCTATCCATGCACCTGCCACTAATAAAGAAGATGTTCCAGGACGACCATTTTTTCTTAGTGTATTATCCGCACTTTTAAAAGCCTGTGTAATAATACTTAAAGCTGAATCTCTGTTAGATTGATTTGCAATCATTCTATCTCCCATATTTTCACCAAAAGAATTACTCACTCCAATACTTTTGGCAATGATGCTAACACATTTAAAAAATAACATGGATTCCTGAGTTTGCTCATAGATACTTGCAACGTTAAGGTCAGTGCCATAAACACCCAGGTTTAAAGCCCTGCTGCTCTCTAAAGAATATTTACTTACATCGTCAGGGTTATTCAGATATGCTACATTGTATTCTGTATTTGCCCCTTTAACTAATTCTAAAATAGTGGCTCTTGAAGGAATGGTATTAAATACATTTTGTGCCGATATTTTTTGTGAATCAAGTCCTGTAGTTATTTCATCCTCCAGCTCGGAAGCATCAACCTCTTCCTGTTTGTTTCCACCGCATGCACTTATTAAAAGTGAAAATGAAGCAACAAAGACCATTATTTTTGATTTTAAAAGCATAGAAATTTTTATTATTTAGTAAATATACTTTTTTTATTAAAAAAAATCACACTATTTATGGCCTTACTTTTTCACACCATTTTTATATGTAATTCGGCTGATTTCTGTACCTGTTTTATCATAAAAAATCCAATCGCCGTTTGCCACACTTTGTTTTTTACCTTTTCTTCTTTCACTGATGATCTTGTAATTATTTACTGATTGAATGCTGTTGTTTGTGTAATAACTAATAGATTTTCCTGATAAATGTCCGTCTTTGAAATTCTGAGTTTTCATAATACCGCCATTTTCATAATAATAAGTCCAGGTTCCGTGTTGTTTTCCTTTACTATAGTTTCCATCACTGTCTATAAAATTTCCTTTCTCAAAATAACTTGTCCAGTGACCATGTTTAATACCGCTAACATATGAACCTTTTTCCCTGTATTTTCCTGTTTCAAACCAATATTCCCACAGATCCTGCTTTTTGCCTTTTTCATTATACATTCCTTTGTAATTTGTTTTTCCATTTATATACCAGCCTTCCCATAAACCGGAGATCTGGCCATTTTTATAAGTTCCCTGGTCTTTTAATTGTCCATTCACATACCAGCTTTGCCATTGCCCATCTTCTTTTCCACCAGTGTAATTTCCTTCTTGTAATTTTTTGCCATTTTCAAACCATGTTGTCCAGATACCTGCTTTTAGATCGTTTTCAAAACTTCCTGTTTTCCATTTTTCTGTAGTTGGATAAAAATAGTCCCATACACCATTTTGTTTGTCGTCCACAAAATTACCTTCTGATTCTTTTTTTCCATTCCCATAGTAGTAAGTCCATTTTTCATTTCTTAAACCATCTTTTAAAACGCCTTCCATTTCTTTTTCCCCTTTTTCAGTGAAAAATTTCCAGGCTCCGTTTTTCTTTCCATTAACAAAAGGACCTTCACTTTTTATTTTATGATTTTGATAATAGGAAGAGTAGTACCCATTTAAAACACCTTTTTCATAATTAGCTTCGTAATCCAATTCTCCATTTGGGTGAAAATAACGCCATAAACCATTCATAAATCCGCTTTTATAGGCGCCCTGTGCCTTAATAATGCCGGTATTGTATTGAGCTGTCAAAGTACCATTCCCATTTAAGATAATTGGTTTCCCTTTTTCATCCCACATATTATGAATCATGAAGGATGTTGAATCCACATATTCTTTTTCAAATTTTTGTTGACCGTTTTCATAATATTCGGTGCTTTTTCCACAAGGTTTATTTTTACAATAATTTGAAACAGACGCAGGTTTTCCGTTTACATAAAATGTTTTTACTTCTCCATCTTTAAGATCATTATCAAATTTTCCTGAACTTTCTAATTGTCCGTTATCAAAATAGTAAAGCCATTCTCCCTGTTTTTTTCCTTTCGAAAAAGCTTCACGGCTTCTTACTGTTTTATTCTCGTAATATGCTGTCCAGGTACTATCAGCTAAATTTTGATTGAATACGGTTTCCTGTGAAAGTACGCCGGATTTAAAATAATAACGATTATGTCCGTTCTTTTTTCCTCTGTTATACATTTCAGAAGCTTTTAGTATTTTATTATCATAATAAATATACCAGGTACTATCTTCTTTTCCATTATAAAAGGAACCTCTTCTGGCAACATTACCATTTTTATAATATTCGATATACCTTCCCTGAGGCATACCTTTTACAATATTGGTTTCCGATTTAAGTTTAGTTTGTTCGCTATCGTAATATTCTTTTTTGGGTTGACCAAATGAAAAAATATTTAAAAATAAAAACGAAACCAATAAAAATTTGTAATACATCATAGCAGTAAAATTAATGTTATAACGTTCCTTTAGGAAGCAGGATACAAAAAATTTGTAAACAATAAGAGGTTTAATAATGAATTAAAAAGTCAGTACATTTCGAGACTGTAACTGCAGATGGATTAATGTAGATTGTTATTATTTTCCTTTAAATTCTGGCTTACGTTTTTCTAGGAACGCATTTACACCTTCGGCATAGTCATATGTGCCCGCTGCTAAGACTTGGATCGCACCTTCTCTGACCAATTGATTATCATGGCTATTAAATACACTTTCGTTCAGTAAGCGTTTGGTTAATCCCAAACCTTTTGTAGGCATATTTGACATGATATGGGCAAGGTTCATCACATCTTTCATAAAAGACTCATCTGCAAACACTTTATAAATCATTCCTATTTGTAAAGCTTCTGTGGCTCCTACTTTATCCCCCGTCATCATTAAAGCTGATGCTCTTTGAAAACCAACGAGTCTTGGAAGAAAGAATGTTCCGCCACTATCGGGAATCAGTCCGATTTTACTGAATGCCTGAATGAAAGAAGCGGATTGGGTAGCAGTTACAATATCACATGCCAATGCAATATTTGCTCCGGCGCCCGCAGCTACTCCGTTTACAGCAGCAATTATTGGCTTTTCTATTTTACGCAACCTTAAAATAATAGGATTGTAATGTTCATCTACAATTCTTGAAATGCCCGGTCCGTTTGGATCAATGGCTTCCGCAAGATCCTGCCCGGCACAAAAAGCTTTTCCTGTTCCTGTTAAAACAATTGCTCTCACTGCATCATCAGCCTCGGCTTTATCCAAAGCATCATGTAATTGCAACGCCATTTCGCGATTAAAACTATTAAATTTTTCGGCACGGTTTAAAGTAATAATCATTACTTTATCTATCAATTCGGAGAGTATATGGCTCATAGTTGGTTTAATATTACGAGCTAAAATTGGGATTTATTTATTGGAAAATGAAATTTTATATATAGTTCCTTTTTCGTTGCTTGTTAAATCACAGGTGCCGTCAATTTGATTCACAAGACCGTTAAGAATATCCATACCCATAGTTGTTTTAGATATTGCGTTTATATCAAAGCCCTGGCCATTATCACTTATGGTTAATAAAACAAGTTCAGCTTTTTCTGTTAGAGTAATTCTTATCTCGCCTTCTTTTTTGCTTTTAAATGCGTGTTTATAACAGTTTGTAATGAGTTCGTTAACAATCAATGCTAGCGGGATTGAGGATGAAATTTGGACGTGAATTTCTTCAATTTCTTTAATAATTTTGATATGATCAAATGATTTATATGAACTTGTGATGTGATCAATAATTTGGTTCAGATAGGCTTTGAAATCAATATGGGTATAGTTTTTGGCTTTGTAAATTAATTCGTGAACAGTTGCTATGGAATCTAATCTATTCCTACATTCAATAAATAGTTGTTTATGATAGTCATCATGCGATTTTTCACTTTGCAGATTTATTAAACTACCAACAATGGCCAAATTATTTTTAACACGGTGATTTACTTCCTGTAATAAAATCGTTTTTTCTTTAACGGATAATTCAAGATCACGCTTCACTTTTTGTTTATTATGTGATTCGATAGTCAATGATAACATCTGGGCTGCAACCAAACCGTATTTTTGTTCCATTAAAGTCCATTCTCTGGGAGACCCAACATTTTCAAAACAGATAACGCCAATCATTTCACCTTCAATCCTTACAGGAATATCCATTAAGGATTGGATATCGTTTGGGTTGAGATAGGTTTCGTCCATTTCATCTGTTTTATTTTCTTTACTGGTATCCGGAGTAATAATTATTTTTTCTGTTTCAAATAATTTGAAATATTTGGGCATTTCAATTCTCGGTAAAGACTCTTGATTTACTAATTTATTTTCTCGTGCGTCATAATTTCCTATGCATTGAATTTCTGTTTTTTTCTTATCAAACACCCAGGCATTCACCCGGGTAACCTGAACAGCTCTTGATGATGATTCTAATATTTCATAAATGGCCTCGTCAATTTGGCCATCTCTTATTTTCCTTGATTTAGAAAGCCTTTCAATAGTCAGACTTTTTTTAATAATGTCTTTACGGATAATGTTTTGTTGTGTGTTATCCTTTAAATAAAAGATATATAATTCCTCTTTAGTTTCCTCATCCTCATGACAAATAACTCTAAAGGCAATATTGATGTATTTTTTTGTTTTATGTTTAAAGTTCTCTATGCTAATAAACTCTCCAAATTTCTCTGCTTTGGAAATAGTATCTTCAAATGAAAAATGTGGATCAATAAATAAACCCGAAAAACTAGCTTCTGCAATTTCAAAATTAGAGAACCCAAGAAGGTTTTCAGTGCCATTGGTTTGAAACAGAATTTCCTGCTTAATATTTAAAACAAAAATATGTTCTAAAAAATTATTGAGAATGAAGTTAGAAAAAGTTTTTGTTAGCATAAAAATATCTTTAAGCTAATATATAACTAATTTAATAAGTTAAATAAGTTATTTCGTCGAACAGGCTGAAATTAATTTAAATACATTTAAAGTAGTCAAAGGGTTCTAAACATTCCTGACATTGGTATAAGGCTTTGCAAGCGGTACTGCCAAATTGAGATATTAATTTAGTATTTTCTGATTTACAACGTGGGCATTTTACAACACTGTGTTTCCCGGTAAGCCAGTTTTTATCTTCTGTTGAATGTTCCGGGGGAGCGATCCCATATTTTCTTAATTTTTCTTTGGCTTCTTCCGTTATCCAGTCTGTTGTCCATGGTGGCGAAAAAATCGTGTTTAGTGTAATACTCGTAAAACCGTTTTCAGATAACTTTTTCTTTACGTCATCTTCTATTTGCTTCATAGCGGGGCAACCCGAATAGGTAGGAGTAATTTTTAAAGCAATAGATTTATCATCAATGATATCAATTTCTCTAATCACACCCAATTCAATAATAGAAATCACAGGGATTTCCGGATCGGGAATTTCGGAAAGAAGTGATAAAATATGTTCTTTGGTTTTCAAGTTTTTACAATATAAAAATAGCTGCCAGTATCATGATTACAATAATGACAAGGTATTGCCAAACATCAACAAAATAGGGCGAGATTTTATTCCAGGATTCTTTAAAGCTCATTAGGTTAAAACAAATATATGCTTTTTCTTAAAAGGAGTTTTGCAATTTGATTTAATGCTTTCAATAAAAATTTTTTGGCCAGTCTTCATGTTCTTAACAATAGACTTAACGTCTGATGTAATTTTATTGTTTTTTATTGTGAGCGTTTTTCTTAATTGTGGTGTGTCAATAGCAAATTGATATTCAGTAATAGGACAGTTTTTTGGCAAAGAAGGAAGAAGATCCCGCAATGTCTTTGCTTTAAGAAAATGTGATTTAGTTATTTTTATTTTTGGTGATGGTGCAGCTTGCGAATAAATTGCAACTGACAAAACTAAAAAGAGAATTAAATATAAATGTTTCATTGCAGTTTTTGATTTAAATTAGTTTACTAATAGGTTGATTTACCATTTAGCATCTGGGTACATCCTTGGCAATGCTTGCATTTCAGCCAAAATAAAGGCAAGGTGTTCGGTATGTATCGCTTTTCTGCTGCCTGTTTGCATATATCCGTTCTCGGGTTTAATGAGGGTAGATTTTTCTAATAAACCGGCCATGTGATTTCCCCACTTGGTTTTTACTCCATTTAAATCTATAGCAATTCCTTCTTTTATTAAGATCTCATCTACTTCGTTCATTTCAAATAACTCACCGGTATATTGCCATAATTCGTTTACTGCAGTTTGGGCTTTGTTGTGACTTTCTTCTGTGCCATCACCAAATCGCTCTACCCATGATGAGGTATGACGCAAATGATAAGTTACTTCTTTAATTGATTTTTGTGCAATTCCTGCTAATGTTTCATCTTTGCTTTTTGCTAATTCTGTATAAAAGTAAAAATCAAAACAATCGATCATTGCCTGGCGAACAATGGTTCTGGCATAATCACCGTTTGGCAGTTCAGTTATTTGCGCATTATAAAATTGCCTGTCATTTCTAAAATAAGCTAAATCATCCGCGCTTCTTCCTTTATTTTCGATACCAGCGGCATACTCTAAAAAAGATTTTGCTGCACCGGTAATGTCAAGGGCAATATTGGTCAGTGCCAGATCTTCTTCTAAAAAAGGTCCGTGGCCTGTCCATTCGCTTATGCGTTGCGATAGTATCAGGTTAGTGTCGCCTAATCTTAGTGTGTATTGAAATAGTGCTTCTTGTATTGTCATTTTTTTATGTCCCGCAGATATCGCGGATTTCACAGATTTTATATTGTCATGCTGAACTTGTTTCAGCATCTTTTAATTGGTATAGTACTTAATTTATAGAACGCTTCGTCACGCTATAACGTTGCTCGAAGTTTAATTAAAATTACATGTGACCAATAGCATCCGGTATCTGGTAAAAAGTAGGGTGACGGTATACTTTGTCATTTGATGGCTCAAAGAAAGATCCTATATCTTCGGGACTGCTTGCCACAATTGCATTAGATGGAACTGCCCAGATAGAAATGCCTTCTCCTCGACGCGTATATAAATCTCTAGCATTCTGTAAAGCCATTTCTTTATCAAATGCATGTAAACTTCCACAGTGTACAAACGGTTGTCCTGCTTTTTTTTGTAAAAATATTTCCCAAACCGGGCCTTGATTATCTGACATTTTAAAGTTATTAGCCCCATTCAACTTTCCGCCAAATGGCTGATAATCGAATACGAAATAGTTATTATTTGTTTATTAAAGTAATATTCATTTTTATTGTTCTTTTCCCTTCGGGGAGGCTATTAACGGCACTTATGCTGCTTCGTATATTTCTTTTCTCTTTTTTGCAAAAGCTTGTGCCGCTTCTCTTACCCAAGCGCCCTCATCATGCGCCTTGTTGCGAGCTAATAAGCGTTGTTTATTACATGGTCCGTTCCCACTAATAACACTCTTAAATTCTACCCAATTTGGTTCGCTGTAATCATATCCTTTTTTGTCTTCGTTCCATTTTAAATTAGCATCCGGTACTGTTAATCCTAAATACTCAACTTGGGGAACTGTCTGATTCACAAATTTTTGGCGTAATTGATCATTGGTTTCACGTTTGATTCTCCATTTGATCGCATTCTCACTGTTTGGTGACTCTGAATCAGGTGGACCAAACATCATCATCGTTGGGTACCACCAGCGATTTAGGGCATCTTGTGCCATTGCTTTTTGATCAGCCGTACCAAAAGATAAATGGGTCATGATTTCAAAACCCTGACGCTGATGAAAGCTTTCTTCTTTGCAAATGCGAACCATAGCACGAGCGTATGGACCGTAAGATGTACGCTGAAGCATCACTTGATTCATAATCGCTGCACCGTCAACTAACCAACCCACAGCGCCAATATCAGCCCAGGTTAAAGTTGGATAATTAAAAATAGATGAATATTTTGCTTTTCCGGTATGTAAATTATTTAGTAATTCATCACGGCTAATTCCTAGAGTCTCAGCGGCTGTATATAGATATAAACCATGCCCACCTTCATCCTGTACTTTAGCTAATAAAACGACTTTAGCACGTAAACTTGGGGCACGGGTAATCCAGTTGCCTTCCGGCAACATTCCTACAATTTCTGAGTGAGCATGCTGCGAGATTTGGCGAATTAAATGCTTACGGTAATTATCCGGCATCCAATCTTTTGGCTCTACCATTTCATTTTTGGCTAATTTGCCTTCAAATACATCTTCAAATTGAGTAAGTTCCATCTTTTTTGTTTATTGAATTATACAAATATAAGCTTTTGACAGCTTTTTTTCAAAGGTTTTATCCTCATTTTATACTTGTTTAAACAATTAAAATCATTTACTGTTTAATAATCGCATTAATATTTTATTTTTGCGCATCTAAATTTAATAAAATGGCAAGATTCCACAGCTTAAAAGTAAAAGATATTCGCAGAGAAACAGCTGATGCAGTTTCAATTGCTTTTGATATCCCTTTGGCAATTCAACATGAATACCAATTTAAACAAGGTCAATATATTACAGTCAAATTAAATGTAAATGGCGAAGAATTGCGTCGTTCATACAGTATTTGCACGAGTCCTTATAGCGAAAAAGAATTGCGTGTTGCTGTAAAAGAAGTAAAAGAAGGAAGAGCTTCTACACAAATGAACCGTAACTGGAAAGTGGGTGATAATGTTGAAGTTATGACTCCAATGGGTAATTTCAGTTCAGTTTTATCGGGAAATAACAAAAAACATTATGTGTTATTTGCAGGTGGAAGTGGAATCACGCCAATGATGAGTATTTTAAAAAGTGTTTTGTATATCGAAAAACAAAGTAATGTTACTTTAATTTATGCGAACCGTGATGAAGATTCTGTGATCTTTAAAGCAGAACTGGATAAAATAGTTTCTGAAAATAGCGGCCGCGTTAAATTAATGAACGTGTATGATAATCCAAAAACACAAGTGAGCGATTTGCAAAAAGGATTATTGACCGTTGACCGTGTAAAAGCGATTGTAGAAAACTATGGTGGAGCAAATGCGGATGAATATTTTATTTGTGGTCCAGGGCCAATGATGGAAAATATCAAACAGGCTTTGGAAGGAGCTAAAATTGCGAAAGAAAAAGTTCATATTGAATATTTTAGCGCTGTAGCGGATGCAGTTGCAAAAGCTGAAAATACAGGAGCTGTTGTAGGTGGAGATGTGAACAGTGTGGTGACCGTTATACAATACGGTATCGAAACTACAATGAAATTGCATACAGGTGGATTATCGATATTAGATGCCTCAATTGAAGCAGGAGTTGATGCGCCATTTAGTTGTAAAGGAGCAGTTTGTTGCACTTGCCGTGCAAAAGTAACAGAAGGAAAAGTAAAAATGGATGCTAATTTTGCTTTAACAGATGCTGAAGTGGAAGATGGTTTTGTGTTGACCTGCCAGGCTCATCCTTTGACGGAAAAAGTAGTAATCGATTTTGATGCTGTTTAAAAATAAATTGATATGAATATAAAAAAAGCTTCTGAAATTTTCAGAAGCTTTTTTATTGAAAATATTTAATTTTTAAAATCCCAAACATTTACTCATTAAATAATCTCCCTCAATAATAAATTGTTCATTCACGTGTTTGCCCATAATGATTAACTCATTGGGGCATGTTTTATTAATGTTTAATTCGAAATGAACAATGGAATGAGTTTTGGTTTCGAGTGCTGCAATAAGCTTTACTTCTTTCTCTGTTAAAGATTTGGTTTGACTCAACTCAAATTCCCAATTCTTTACTTCTGTTAAAGATAAATAAGGGAATTTTTTATTTGGATAATTTGTGATGGGAGAATTATAGTAATGACAGGTATAAACAGAATCCCGTTTATGAATCACGAATTTTTCTGTTAAAGTAATTCTCTTTTTTTTACCTGTTATTTTTTTTCCATTCGAAAGGGTGGTTTCCTGTAAAGCACTATCCACGTGACATTGATAGTAAATCAATGAATCTCCCGTTTGCAGTTTGGCGATGTTGGTTTTTTTTAGATGTTCAGGAAATTCTACCTTTTGTGAAAATAGTAATGAACAAAAAAATAAAAAAAGAAAAGAAAATATATTTTTCATTAGTTAATGGAAATGGTGATTTGTTTTGAAAGGTCAATGGCTTTTTGTTTCACCACATTAATATCTGATTCTAATGTATCATAGGTTAAAACTACGCCCATTCTCCGGTAAGGGCGTGTTGTAGGTTTGCCAAATAAGCGCACGTCTGTGTTATTGTTTTCTAATACTTTAGTAACTCCTGTAAACTGATAAGAAGTGCCTTCAGCAACTGCTAATAATACCGCTGAAGCACCATGCTGTTGTAACTGAATTTGTGGAATAGGAAAACCTAATATAGCCCGGGCATGTAATTCAAACTCACTTAAATTTTGTGTGTTCGCTAAAGTTACCATTCCGGTGTCATGCGGACGCGGCGACAATTCAGAAAAATAAATGCCTTTATCGGTTAAGAAAAATTCAACACCCCAAATACCGGCACCGCTTAATTCTTTGGTAACCTTAGCGGCCATGTCCTGTGCTTCTTTCAAATCTTTATCGCTGATTGCGCAAGGCTGCCAGCTTTCCTGGTAATCTCCGCGCTCTTGTCGGTGGCCAATTGGCGGACAAAATAAAGTGTTTCCGTTTTTTTGTGTTACGGTTAAAAGAGTAATTTCAGAATTGAATTTAATAAATTCTTCAACAATCACTTCTTTATAATCTCCACGTGAACCATCCATAGCATAGTTCCAGGATTTTTCAATATCGGTTTCGGTTTTAATAACGCTTTGGCCTTTGCCGCTGCTACTCATTAATGGTTTTACCACACAAGGAATTCCGATTTCGGAAACTGCTTTTTTGAAATCTTCCAGCGTGGTTGAGTACAAATAATGAGCTGTCCTTAATTTCAATTCTTTAGATGCTAAGTCGCGGATTGCTTTACGGTTCATAGTAAAATTGGCTGCTTTGGCACTTGGCACTACAGTGATCCCTTGCTTTTCATAATCGTAAAAACGTTCGGTGCGTATAGCTTCAATTTCGGGAACAATCAGGTCTGGTTGATGTTTGGCAACAATGGAATCCAAGGCATCTCCATCCAGCATATTAATTACTTCAAATTCATGAGCTACCTGCATAGCCGGGGCATTAAGATATGAGTCAACGGCGATGACATACTGTCCTAAACGTTGTAAAGCGATGGCTACTTCTTTTCCTAACTCTCCGGAGCCGAGTAACATTATTTTCTGACGTGTCATTCTTTTAAAATCTGAGGGTGAAGGTACTCGGTAAATTATTTTTTAAGAAACCAAAATATAATCCATATCCTGCTGCTAAACCAATTGTTCCGCCTATAAGCGCTTGTATACGTCGTTTAGTTCTGGAAACACGTTCGTAGCCTAAGATGTAGGCATCATGGTCGATATAGTTCGGATTACTGATTGTTTTATGCTTGATTTTTACTTTGGTAATACCACTTAATCCCATATAACCATAAGGAAAAATAGGAGCGAAGAATAATCCTAAGCCTCCACTCGCTAGTCCTACAATTCCTGCACCAATCAAACAGCCTCGCGCTTTAAATCCTTTACGGGCATCACGTTCTCCGTACATATAATATTGCATTTCCTCACGGGTGAAATAATTTCCCTTCATAGTGTCCTGCGTATAATAATAATCTGTAAAACCTGAAGCATATTTTACGCAGTATATTTCGTCGTATTCATAGTGTAATTTACCAGCGGTGTTTGCCGGATTAACAATAGTTACGGCCCCAATTAACGTGTCCAATACCTTTTCAACCACATAATTTCCATTCATTAATAAAATAGTGTCTTTATTTTGAGCGCTGCTAAACAACGCTGTGGAACAAAGGAGTAGTGTGAAAAAAAACTTGCAAATCATAAGAAAAATTATTTATCAAGTTTACAAATAATACCAAATAAAAACTACCAAATTGTATTGACAAATAGCAGAATTTATTACTGAAACCGAAAATTAATTTTCGAATACAAAACTTGTTGATTTGACAGTATGAATTGTTTTATCTCCGAAAGTAAATGTATTGATAAGTTCTTGTGCTTCCGGAAGCTGAAATACTTCTTTTAAATTCCTGATCTTTCCAATTGGTATATCTTTTTTTAAGCATTCCTTGAAGAGATTCTCAAAATTTAAATGTTTGATTACATTTTCTAATTCAATAAACAGATTTTCTCGGTGAGATACCCTTTGTTGATTATCCTGGTAATTAGAAAGTGCATATAACTGTAAACCTAAAATATCGCATAACGCTTTAAATTGTTTATTGTTTCCAATGGCAAGCGTAAACTGGTGACCATCTTTGGAAGTAAATATTTCCCCATAAGGAGCAATATTGGGATGCTGGGAACCTTGAGAAATTGGCAAATGATGGGCAACTAGCCAATTGGTTGCCTGGTTGGCCAATGATGCAACCGCTGTATCGAATAAAGGAACGCTGATGTTAGAACCCTCCTGTGTTTTATATTTTTTTAAAAGCGCTATTAAAATAGCTTCCTTTAATTGATGTCCGGCAAGAATGTCGATGAGCGCAACAGGCATTTTAAGTGGTGCTGCATTTTTTTCTCCGTTCATAAACATAAACCCGCTTTCTGCCTGTAGGATCAGATCGTAGGCGGTGCGGGAATTAGTTTTTCCAAAACCATTTATGGATGCATAAATTAAATCGGGTTTGATAGATTTTAAAGTGTTAAAATCAACTTTTAATTTAATATCATCCCCACATTTATAATTGGAGATCACCACATCTGCTGTTTTTATTAAATTATAAAACTGTTGCAGGTCTTGTTCAACAGTTAAATCTAAAAATTGAACTTCTTTACCGGCATTGATACTCCAATAATAAGCGCTTTCTTTATCATTAGGGTTTTCAGTATACAGTTTCCAGCTGCGGGTTACGTCTCCGTCTGTTTTTGGATTTTCAATTTTAATGACCCTGGCTCCCAGTTCAGAAAAAAACAAACCGGCTGATGGTCCTGCAAGCACGCCTGCTAGTTCAATCACATTAATATCTGAAAATGGTTGGTACATATTTCAATTCAATAATAATTAAAACGCAGCTTGTATTGGTTTATTATCTAAAATCACTTCTATTTTATCTATAACCTCGTTGGTTAATAATGGTAAAGTTTCCAAGGCGGTTAAATTTTCAATTAATTGTTCTTTTTTGGAAGCACCTAAAATAGTTGTACTTACGTGAGGATTTTTTATTGTCCAGGCAATGGCCAGTTTAGACATACTTGTGCCTAATTCAAGAGCTAAAGCTGTTAATTGCTTTGTTTTTTCAATTTTTATCTCTTCACCTAATGCTCGTTCTTTTAACCAATCCATTCCTTCAATATGAAAACGGTTATCTGTTGGAATGCCGTTATTGTATTTGCCTGATAAAAGCCCAGATGCCAGCGGACTCCATATAGTGGTTCCTAGTCCAAAATCTCGGAAAAGCAACAAGTAATTTTTCTCGAGTTTTGTCCTTTCAAACATATTGTACTGCGGTTGTTCCATGGTTGGCCCGATTAATCTGTTTCTTTCGGCAAATACGAAGGCGGCCATGATCTCATCGTTAGCCCACTCGCTGGTTCCCCAATATAATATTTTTCCCTGTTGGATCAGGGTATTCATTGCCCAGACGGTTTCTTCAATCGGTGTATTTTTATCAGGTCGGTGACAATAAAAAAGATCAATGTAATCTACCTGAAGGCGTTTTAAGGCAGCATGACATCCTTCGATGATATGTTTTCGGGATAAACCGGTTTGGTTTGGTTTTTTATCTTCATAACCAAAATACACCTTACTACTCAGGCAATAAGAACTACGCGCCCAATCTTTTTTCTTTAAGATCGCACCCATCACTTCTTCTGATTTTCCGGCCGCGTATATTTCGGCATTATCAAAAAAGTTTACCCCGCTATCATAAGCAATGCTAAGTAATTCATCTGCTGTATTATTTTCTATTTGTTTGCCAAATGTGATCCATGATCCAAATGATAAGACACTTAATTGTAAACCTGATTTTCCGAGTCTTCTGTATTCCATAATTTATATAATTGACGCATTAAAAGTATTATTTATATTCCAAATACAATTATTTTTTGTAAGTGTAGCTTGCAAAGTTACAAGTTATACAGAATTATTTTTTTAAAGCAGTTTCATTTAGTAATTTCGGACTTTAAAATTATATAAATAACAGATTTCAAAAATTTAACTATGAAAACAACATTATCAATATTAGCAATATCTCTTGTATTTGTTGCTTGTAATAACTCAAAACAGGAAGCGGAATTAGATAAACAACGCTTTATGGATTCTGTTAATTCAGTGAATGCAATAAACAGGGCTGTTGATTCAGTTAACCAATTATCGAATTCTGCCAATGCAGGTTTAGAGACAAGTACAATGACTGTAATTAGTGTGCAGGAAGCAGCGGCACCAGTAGCTCCTGTAAAATCACACAATGGCGGAACTAAGCCTCATGCACCAACAACCAAACCTGTTACATCTACAACAACACAAACCTCAAGTGGTCCTGTTACAGATCAATCTTCTTCAACAGGAACAACAACAACAACATCGTCTACAGTAACAGAAAAGAAGACGATAAGTAATAAAACCAAAGGCGCTGTGATTGGTGGAGTTACCGGAGCTGCTGCGGGAGCCGCTGCAGGTGCTATATTAGATAAAAACAATCGCGGAGCAGGTGCATTATTAGGTGGAATAATTGGAGGAGCCGTTGGTTCAGGAGTTGGATATGGAGTTGGGCGTAATAAGGATAAAAAAGATACAGTTAAGACAACCAAACCATAAAAATTCAATTTTAAGTTATAAATATGAGTTCGTATTCTTTTTAAAAAGGATACGAACTTTTATTTTACCAACACTTTTGGTTCTAACATATCCAGCATAGCATATTTTACACCTTCTCTTCCAAGGCCGCTATCTTTTACGCCACCATAAGGCATTTGATCATACCGTAATGTAGGCACATGATTGTGTATCACACCACCGACTTCAATTTGTTTGAAACATTGATCGAGTTCAGCAATGTCACTGGTGAATACTCCGCATTGCAAACCAAATCGGGTATTATTTGCCTGGCTGATAGCCTCAGCAATTGTTTCGTATGAATTAATACAAATCACAGGGCCAAAGACTTCTTCTGAGTACACTTTCATGTTGTGGTTGCAATTAATCAAAATGGTTGGTTCCATAAAACTTCCTGTTCTTTTTCCACCACAAATTAACTGTGCTCCCTGCTGAATAGCTTCCTGAATCCATTCTTCAACACGTATTGCATTTGATTCATCAATCATATTTGAAACATCAGTTGACATATTTAGCGGATCTCCATTTTTTAACTGAAGGGTCAGTGCTTTAAGTTGATCAGTAAACATGTGATAAATGGAAGCATGAACAATGAAGCGTTGCGCATGGATACAAATTTGTCCGCTATAAGCGAAAGCTCCCATTAGTGATTTATTAAGCGCATCTTTCAGATCAGCAGTTTGAGAAATGATCGTGGCTGCATTTCCTCCTAATTCGAGTACAATTTTTTTCTTTCCGCATTGGGTTTTCATTTTCCAGCCTATATCTGGCGAGCCGGTAAAGCTGAGTAATTTAAAACGTTGATCGGTCACCAATAAGTTGCCTGTTTCTCTGTCCATTGGTAAAATAGAAACGGCCCCTTTCGGCAGATCGGTTTGATCAATGATCTTTGCTAATTCTAAACAGGATAACGGCGTGCGGCTTGCTGGTTTTAAAATAATCGCACAACCGCTGGCAATGGCCGGTGCAATTTTATGTACGGCTAAATTCATCGGAAAATTAAACGGAGCAATTCCTGCCACTAAACCAATCGGAAAATAATGAACGATAGCTTCTTTTCTTTCTCCGTTTGTTGTCCAGTCCAGTGACATGCATTCTTTCGGAATCCGTTTACTTTCTTCAGCCGCTATCAAAAAGGTTTGTGCAGAACGCTCGATCTCCGCTAAAGCGTATTTCATTGGCTTTCCTGATTCAAGGCACAATATTTTTGCGAGGTAATCTTTTTTTGAAGTAATTTCTTCAGAAATTTGTTTTAGGATATTGAATTTTTTGAGAGAAGATAAATCCTGTAATTCCTGTTTTAATGATAAAGCTTTTGTGATCGCTTCTTCTAAAATTTGTTCATCCGCCAGGTAGGTTGTGGCAACTAAGAAATCGTCGAAAGGATTTTTTATTTCAAGAATATGGTTCGAGGTAATAAATTTACCGGCAGAGTAGATACTATAATGATTCAAATTATTTTAGTTTGATATTAAATTTTTTTTGAGCC
This sequence comes from Bacteroidia bacterium, assembly GCA_014378485.1. Lineage (GTDB taxonomy): Bacteria > Bacteroidota > Bacteroidia > B-17B0 > Aurantibacillaceae > UBA4416. The sequence goes on along the minus strand of JACMNO010000097.1, from coordinate 51,082 downwards.
GAAATAACAGCCTGATGTAATTTTCTTTCAAGTAATTTTTTAGGAGGCAGGGCGGTTAAATATTCTGCTACTTTAATGTTACTTTTTTCAAGTTGAAGCAGTTCAATATGTTCCTCAGATTTTTCAGCACATAGAATTAAACCCATGGGTGCGTTTTCACCCTCCCTAACTTCATACTTTTCAAGCCATCTTAAATATAGTTCCATTTGACCTTTATATGACGCTTTAAATTTTCCTAATTTTAAATCAATAGCAATTAATCTTTTCAGACCTCTGTGATAAAATAGTAAGTCAATACGAAAATCTTCCGAATCGATAATAATGCGTTTTTGCCTGGCGATAAAGGCAAAGTCAGAGCCTAATTCAATAATAAATTTTTGCAGTGAATTAAGTATGCAGCTTTCCATATCTTTTTCACTGTATGTATCCTTAAGTCCTAAAAAATCTAATAAGTAAGGATCCTTAAAAACTAATTCGGCATTTGTTATTTCTTTATTAGAAATTTGTTTTTTGAGTTCTTGTTTTATAAGTGCCTTAGGCTTTTTAGAAATAGCTGTTCGTTGAAACAACATGCTGTTTATTCTTTCACGCAGTTGCCTTACACCCCATTTCTCGATGGCTGCTATTTGTTCATAAAAGGAGCGTTCAATGCCATCTTTGATAGTTAAAAACTCAATGATATGGCTCCAGCTGAATTGTTGCGACAGTGTCGCAACTTTTTGTTGTGTTGTGTAATACCTTGTAAACACAAGCATTCGGGTTAATGTTGATTTTGTATACCCTTGGCCGTATTCTTCCGTCAATTGTTGCGACAGTGTCGCAACAATTTGACTTCCGTATTCTGCTCGCTTATTTTTTAGGATTTCTTCTTGTATTCTTTTCCCAATATGCCAGTTTAAAATAACTAAATTACTGTTTATATTATAAGCAACCTGCACCTTTGTTTTTTCAATTAAAGATTTTACATCTTTAAATAAATTAGGTTTTACAACTTTAGATTTTGATGTTTTTTTTATTTTTATTACAGCCGTAGTTTTTTTCATTTGTTACTACTGAATCTTATTTTTTGGTTAATGCTTTAAACACATCTTCCAGTTTTTGCTCTTCCTTATTCATAGTCATCACACTTAAATTATTTTTGACAGCGTAATTGAATAGTTCTTTACGAACATCATTTTCTACATCTGAAGTGATCTTCCAGGTTTTTCCTTCAATTAAAATGGCATCCTCCACACCAGCAATTAATTTAAGAGAATTGACAGAGACTTCACTATCAAATTCAACCGTTATAATTTGTTTGGTGGTATTTTTTTGTAACGTTTCAGTGGTATCGTTTGCAACAATTTCTCCTTTATTAATAATTATCACCCTATCACATACCGCTTCTACTTCCTGCATAATGTGAGTACTTAGCATCACCGTTTTTTGTTTTCCAAGTTTTTTAATAAGGCCGCGTATTTCTTCCAGTTGATTAGGATCTAAGCCTGTTGTAGGCTCATCCATGATCAATACTTTTGGATCATGAATCATGGCCTGCGCCAAACCAACGCGCTGACGGTATCCTTTTGATAAAGCTCCGATCTTTTTATTTTGTTCAACCTGTAAGCCGGTTGCCTCTATCATTTCTTTAACACGTTCCTTTTTATTTTTTATATGATACAAACCCCCAATAAATTCTAAAAATTCTTTCACGTACATGTCCAAGTACAAAGGATTATGTTCCGGCAGGTAACCGATTTGTTTTCTCACTTCAATACTCTGGTCGTTGGTATTATAGCCACAAACAGTGGCAGAGCCCTCTGATGGTGGAATGTAACAGGTCAAAATTTTCATCATGGTACTTTTTCCTGCTCCATTAGGACCAAGGAAACCAACAATTTCATTTGTGCCAATCTCAAAAGAAATATTATTCAGCGCTTTTTGAGTGCCGTATAGTTTGGTGATATTATTTACTTTAATGGACATAGTGGTAATTTGTTATTTCAAAAATACTTATTTTTTATCACATTTTACCTTTAGCAAAGTAGTGCGGTTTAGCTTTATTATTAGGCGTGTCGGCGCAAGAACAAGCGCCGTCGGGCTGTCGCTGCAAGTCCTCGCACTCGTGTCTCGCGCTGTGGTCTTTTCGCTTGCATCCCTCACGCAGGCTTGCGATCAAGTCGAAGTTTAATTTCCACATTAAAATTAAACCCGCGTGAGGGATGCGAGCGGAAATCCTTTTACTGATCACGCCAAAGCGTGAGGAGTAAAAGATTGCAGTGGGCAGCCCGGCCCGCAGGGACACGCCCAAAACATTAATATACAACGCTAAATATTTATTATCTTTACGCAATGACAGGATTAGTTGTGAAATCTACCGGGAGCTGGTACGCTGTGCGCATTGAGGGCGGCGAGGTGATCGAATGCCGTTTAAAAGGCAAAATTCGCCTTGATGACCGTAAAACAACAAACCCTGTAGCTGTTGGTGATATCGTAGATCTTGAAAGAGATAAGGATGGCAGTAACCAAATCACCAATATTCATCAACGAAGAAATTATATCATTCGTAAATCCATTAATCTTTCCAAGCAAGCGCATATCATTGCCAGTAATTTGGATCAGGCGATTTTGGTAGCCACTTTGGTTGCTCCCCGAACTTCTTTAGGCTTTATTGATCGCTTTTTAGTAACAGCAGAAGCTTATGAAATTCCGGCAAAGATCATCTTTAATAAAAAAGATGTGCTTGACGAAGAAATGCTTGAATTACAGAACGAGATGATGAAACTATACACTGATATTGGATATGAGTGCTATTCAGTTTCATCGTTTGATAAAAAAGATATTGAATTTGTTAAAACACTTTTAAAAGATAAAATTACTTTGATTTCTGGACACAGTGGGGTAGGGAAGTCTACCCTGGTGAATGCTATTGATACACGACTCGATCTGAAGATTGGGGATATTTCTTCTGCTCATTTAAAAGGAATGCATACAACAACGTTTGCTGAATTATTTCCATTATCGTTTGGTGGCGATATCATTGATTCTCCGGGTATCAAGGAATTGGGTTTGGTTGAAATGAAAAAAGAAGAGGTAGCGCATTATTTTCCGGAAATGATGGTAAAAATGAACGAATGTAAATTCAACAACTGCCTGCATGTTAACGAACCGGGTTGTGCCATTTTAAAAGCCGTAGAAACCGGAAAAATTTCTCAGGAACGTTACCAGAGTTACCTCGGTATTTTAAACGGTGAGGAAATGGATTGGAAAGAATGGGAGATACGGTAGAGTTTATTATTTACTCTTCACTTCTTTTATCAACGTAGTTTCCTGCATTACCCTGAAGGCAGTTCTACGGTTCTTTTGATGAGCCGCTTCAAACTCTTCGCTCTTAGGGACCATAGCTGCAATTTTCGCGTCGCTGATCAATGGTTTGGTTTCGCCATATCCTATTGAAATTAAACGCTCCTTGGTAATTCCTTTTGTTATCAAATAATCAACACATGACTGTGCACGACCTTTTGAAAGTATTTGATTTGCCTTATCACTGCCCCTGGTATCTGTATGAGCATTAATTTCAATACTAAAGTTGTCATTCAAAATGAGGTAATCATATATTTTGTCTAATATTTCCTTAGATTTAGGACGCAGTGTTGTTTTATTTAAATCGTATTCAATACCTTCAATAACAATATCTTCGCCGGGGATGACATCTAATATAAAATCCCGCACTAAGTGAGTGGTTTCTGTTAACCCTTTAGTTGTAGCACTTGCCGCACTAGCCTGATAACCTTTCTTTTGAGCTTTAATAAAGAATTGTTTATTTTCTTTCAAGGGTGTAGAATAAAAACCTTTATCATCTGTAATTAAAAAAATTGGCTCGTCCTCCTGAGAAACGTCTTTAATTGTAATTAGTGCACTTATTATTGGTTCATATGTAACATAATCAGTTACTGTACCGCTGATATCAAACGTAATAGGTTCGTTTTCAAATTCATAAATATCATAACAATTACCTCCTGGACAATCTTCTCTGTCGCTTGCAAAATATCCTTTTGTTTGAATTCTGTCTAAAATAAAGTAAGCATCATCTTTACTGGAGTTAATAGGAGTTCCCAGGTTTTTTGGAGCCATGTAGAGAGAGTCATCCGTATTTAATGAACTTTTAAATATATCCAGGCCACCTATACCAACATGTCCATTAGAACTAAAAAATAAAGTGTTGGAGATCGTATGATAAAAAGGAGTGACTTCATCCTTTGTTGTATTTACAACCGGTCCTAAGTTTTTTGCTTCACCTGTTAATCCATTTTCATCAATATTGCACATGTATAAATCAAAACCTCCCTGTCCGCCGGGTCTGTTGGAAGAGAAGAATAATTTTGTTCCATCGAAAGAAACATACGGCTGCATGGCTTTATATCCAACTTTGTTGACCGTTTCACTAAGCTTGTAGGATTCATAAAATAATCCATCTTTCATTTTAGCCATATAAATGAAAGCTTCATTTCTATTCGCATCACTCCATCTTGTGAAAAACATAATTTCGTCAGATGAAATAACACTGGAGCCTTCATGTAAGCCCGTATTCACTGGTCTACCAAAATTTACCGGTTTCATCCAGCCGGTATCTTTTAGTTCAGTATAATATAAATCGCATAAATACCTTGAATCTTGTTTTTCAGGATCCAATATCACGCCGCCTTTTCGTGCACTCGTAAATAAAAGTTTGCTCGAACTGTTCCAATACATCGGTGCAAAATTAGAGGTACCTGCGTTGAACACAATCGTATCAAGTTTTCTGACATTGATCAGGCGTTTATTACTATTAGTATCCAATGCAAAATAGCAAGAACTGATACTTTTTTGAATTAACTTTTTTAGTGAATCGTTTTTTGAAGTGGCAAGCATTTTTTCAAAAATAAGCGTGGCCTGATCATAATTTTTCAGATTAACCATGGCCATCCCATAATAATATTGGTCCTCCGGGTAAGATCCATTTTCTGTGACAATCTTGTAATATTTCAGAGCATTTTGGTAGTCGTAATTTAATCTATAAGAATTTGCCAGTTGATGGTTTAAGTAATCTGATTTTGAAATTTCTTTCTTCGTGACTGAGGCATTCTTTTTAGTGGTATCCGGTTTAAATTCTTTGGTTTTTAAATTGACAATCTGAACTTCATATGGAAGTATCATTTCTTTCATGATGGTGGTATCGTCAAGTACTTTTGTATAGTAAGCAATGGCAGTTGGGTAATTTTTTTTGGAAAAAGCATCGTCGCCAAATTTCAACCAAAGGCGTTTAGACTGGCCGAATGATGAAACGGTAACAAGAAGGATTAGCGCTAAAAATAGTTTTCTCATAAATTTTATAACCTCGGGCAATGACGAATGTCTTTGGATTTAGATTTTTTGCCCATATATGTAAATGAAATTTCAAATGCTCCTCTGTATTTCGAAACATCTTTTAAAGACGATGTATTTGCATCATAAGCAATTTTAGCGATATAATTATTTTTACGGGCGCCTACATAAATCACTGCAGCATCTTTATTTCTATAATTGACACCAGCTAACAAATAAAACTCTTGTTCTTTAAAGAAGTATCCTGCATCAACTGAATACAATTGTTCTGTCGCATTTTTTTGGAGCATAATTAACACCTTGGGTAATACATAAAATAACTCAGTTACATTTATTCTCAGCCCTGCATGAACATAATGCCGAATAGGTAATTTATTATTACTTTGATAATAGGTTTCTGTTTGATTCGTTAAATTAAATACAGAGTAACCAAAAAAGGGATTTACTCTTGATTGTTGCTTCGAATTAAAATACATAAAACCTGCATTCACCTGTTCTGTCACAAATGATTGTCTGTTAAATGATTCGCCTGATGCCTGAGATTGATCAAAATAGCCACCATTGTTAGTTACGTATTGATTATCGTATGTGTACAAGCCCGCCTCCATTCGTTTTTGAGTAGCACCTGCCTGAATACCGAAAGAAATATTATTGAATTTGTTTTTATCTAAAGGCACCGCATATGATACGGAAAATAAACCTTGCAGTACATTATAGTTACCTACACCGGCTCTCATATTTGTAATCTGTCCTCCAAATCCCCATTTGCCTTTTGGAGCATCTATACTTATTAATGCTGTATTGTAGGGTTTAAAAGCAACTGATCGCCATTGATTTCTGTACTGTGCATGAACTCTAAAATTAGCATCCACAACTCCAGTTAATGCCGGATTTAAAAATAACGGGCCGGCATCATACATAGATAAATGAAAGTCCTGTGCCTTAAGAGTTGAACTCAATAAAAGCAAAATGCAATATGGAATTAATAGTATCTTTTTCATTTTATCTTAATAGAGTAACGTCACCGGTTTTCTTAATTGTTTCGCCATTAAACATTTCCACTTCTACAACCCAAACAAATACACCAAGAGGTTGTTCCGTACCATTAAACGTACCATTCCATCCTTCAAGCTGATCGTTTGTTTGAAAAATGAGTTGCCCCCAGTTGTTATAAACTCTCACATTGATTGTTTTAAATGGACCACCCCTGACAAAGAATAAATCATTTTGACCATCACCATTAGGTGTGAATGCAGTAGGAACATCAGGTAATAAAATAACAGTAATATCTTTTCTGGCAGAATCAAGACAGCCGTTAATGTCTTTTACAACTAATAAAACAGACATTGTACCTTGACTATCGTATATATGCGTTGGATTTTGAGTGTTAGCTACTGCTGAATCGCCAAATGACCAATACCAATTTACCAGAGAACCAGGGCCGCTTGAAAGATCCGTGAAAGTGGAGTTTTCTAGGGCTTGAACAGGGTTAGGGTTAATACTAAAATCAGCGTTAGGACCCGCAATTACGGTTACATTTTTCTGTATAGAGTCTTTACAACCGTATTCAGAAGTTACAGTTAATGATACAGTGTAATTAGTTACGCCTGTAAAAGCATGTTGCGGATTTTGATACGAAGATGTTTGGTTGTCTCCAAAATTCCATAACCAGTTTGTAATGGAGCCTGATAATGATTTTGTTGAATCGTTAAATTGAGTAATATTACCAACACATGGTGTGTTTTGATAGAACATTGCCTGCGGTAAGAAATATATTTCAATTGGTTTACGAATCGTATCATTACATCCGTTACTGCCGTATGCAACATGAGTAACTGTATAAGTTCCTGCGTTTGAATACAAGTGCGTCGGACTGTTTGTGTTATTCGTTTGCGCATCTCCAAAATCCCAATACCAACCGCTGATACTTCCGGATGATGTCGATGAATTATCGATGAACGTGGCTAAATTATTTGCACACACATTATTCGTGTTAAAGTTTGAATTTGGCGATAATTTAAAACTAATATCAATAGTGTCTTTTACCGCTGCGCAGCCCTTGTTGTTTGTTGAACTTAATATAATGGTTACAAATCCATTTGAAAGATCTAAAGCAGAAGGCTGGTAAAATGCTGTTAATAATGAATCATCCGGTGTAAAATTACCAGTTCCAAGAGTTGTCCAGGCACCAGTTGAAGTCAAGCTGCTGCTTACAGTACCATTTAGCTGTACTAATTGATTATCACATACTAACTGATTAATACCGGAGTTTACCAATGGTGCTTTTGCAATGACAATTAATATGGTGTCAGTTTCAGGTAAACAATTACCTCCGTTAGAGGTTAAAACTAATTTTACCTGGCCTGCTAATGTATCAGCCTGTCCTAGAGTATATATGGTTGTTAAATTACCAGGGTTACCAAAATTACCGTTACCCATTGTGGACCAAATGCCTGCACTGGCACCTCCACTCACTGAGCCATTAAGAGGATAAAACACGTTACTAAAACAAATAGTATCATTTATACCCGCATCAACAATAGGTTTAGGATTTACAGTTACTATTAAGCTATCGAATTCAGAATTACAATTACCATTATTAGTTGATGTTAATTTTATAGTAACGGTGCCTTGTGATAAATCAGCAGGACTTAATTGATAAGTTGTATTTAATGAATTGGTTGACGGGGTAAATAAACCCGAGCCTGAAGTTGACCAAACCCCGGTAGTTGAACCAAGCGTTACTGAACCTGAAACTGCAATTGTTGGGTTGTTTGCGCATACAGATATGTCTGAACCAACATTCACAACTGGAGCACTGGTTAACGAGATCACAACTGAATCAATAACCTGATTACAATTACCATTATTAGTAGATGTTAAATATAAACCCACAGAACCAGCAGTCATTTCTGCAGAACTAGGAGTGTAGGTGGCATTTAAAACTGAACTGTTCGGGTTGTAAGTTCCGGATCCACCAGACCAAATACCGGTTGTTGTTGAGCCATTTACTAAACCGGAAAGTGCAGACGCCGCATTGTTTTTACATGAAAATAAATTAAGTCCTGCATTTACAACCGGAGCATTTGAGAAATTGATAACAACACTATCCACTACCTGAATACAATTGCCATTATTTGTTGATGTCAGTAATAATGTAACCGATCCTGCAGCCACTTCACTTGGATCAGGAGTGTAAATAGAATTTAATGTGGTGCTACCCGGATTATATGTTCCTGATCCCCCAGACCAAAGACCCGTTGTGGTTGCCCCTGATACAAAACCAGAAAGAATGGTTGTTGGATTGTTTGCGCATGAGGATAGATCAATGCCGGCATCAACTGAAGGAGCTGTTGTCAAATTAATTTGAACAATATCACTTTCGTCATTACAGGTTCCGTTATTCGTAGACGTTAATGTTAAAAACACGAAGCCTGCAGAAACCTCTGCGGCGCTTGGTGTATAAGTTGTTGTTAACGCAGCATTACCGGGATTAAAAGTTCCTGAGCCTCCTGACCAAATACCTGTTGTCGTAGCTCCACTCACTGTTCCCGATAGAACGGTATTGATGTTATTTGCACAGGTGTTGATATCACTGCCTGCTAGTACAAGTGGCGCGGCGGTAAATGTAATCCTTACCGTATCAATATCCTGATTACAGCCAGCATTATTTGTCGATGTTAAATATAAATCTACAAAACCGGCAGTTAATTCAGAGGAACTGGGTGTATAGGTCGCATTTAAAACAGAGGTATTAGGATTAAAAGAACCGGCACCGCCCGACCAAATACCAGTTGAAGTGGGTCCTGTTACTAAACCTGAAAGTAAAGACACTGCATTGTTTGCACAGGGAGATAAATTCATTCCTGCATTTGCTATAGGAGGGCTACTAATAAGAATGATTACCGTATCAATGACTTGACTACAGTTTCCATTATTCGTTGAGCCTAACGTTAAGGTCACTGAACCTGCAGCAATTTCAGAGGTGCTTGGAGTATATAGAGTATTTAATACAGAGCTCCCAGGACTATAAGTTCCTGTTCCTCCTGCCCAAATTCCTGTGGATGTTGGACCTGAAACTAAACCCGAAAGAGAAGTTGTAGCGTTATTTTCACACACTGTTAAATTTATCCCTGCATTAACGGAAGGAGCAGAGGTTAAATTGATTTGAACAACATCCGTGACCTGATTACAATTTCCATTATTAGTTGATGTTAAAGTTAAAGTCACTATTCCCGTGGATACTTCGGCAGCGCTTGGAGTATAAGTTGAAGTTAATGCCGAATTGCCAGGATTGAAAGTGCCTGTACCTCCTAACCAACTGCCTGTAGTTGTTGGTCCGGAAACTAAGCCTGATAAAGTTGTATTAATATTATTGGCACACGTAAATAAATCTGCGCCGGCGTTAACTACAGGAGCGTTAGTAAATGTTATTCGAACTGTATCCTTTACTAAATTACAATTACCATTATTTGTTGATGATAAATATAAATCAGCGAACCCGGCAGTTAATTCGGCACCACTGGGAGTATATGTTGCATTTAAAACGGAGGTACTAGGATTATATGAACCAGAACCTCCTGACCAAATTCCAGTAATTGTTGGCCCGGATACAAAACCGGAAAGAAGCGATGCGGTATTGTTCTTACAAGCAGATAAATTTAAACCTGCATTCACAACCGGAGCATTAGTAATAGTGATTATTACTTTATCTGTAACCTGATTACAATTTCCATTACTTGTTGAACCTAATGTTAAAGTAACTGATCCCGCAGATATTTCAGCCGCACTTGGAGTATATAACGAATTTAAATTACTGCTGCTTGGGTTGTAGGTTCCTGTTCCTCCTGCCCAAAGGCCGGTAGAAGTTGGGCCTGAAACTGCACCGGAGAGAGAAGCAACAGGATTATTTTTACAGACTGATAAATCTAAACCTGCATTCACCAACGGAGCAGGCGTTAAATTAATCTGAACAATATCTTTCACCTGATTACAGTTACCATTATTAGTTGATGTTAACGTTAAGGTTACTATCCCTGCAGATACTTCAGAAGCACTTGGAGTATAAGTTGAAGATAAAGCAGAACTGCCCGGATTGTAGGTTCCTAATCCGCCAGACCAACTGCCTGTTGTTGTTGGCCCTGAAACAACTCCCGTTAAAGCTGTATTAATATTATTGGCACATGTAAATAAATCTGCGCCAGCGTTAACTGCAGGAGCGTTAGTAAATGTTATTCGCACAGTATCCTTTACTAAATTACAATTACCGTTATTTGTTGATGATAAATATAAATCAGCGAACCCGGCAGTTAATTCGGCAGCACTAGGAGTATATGTTGCATTTAAAACTGAAGTACTTGGGTTATATGAACCAGAACCACCTGACCAAATTCCAGTAGTTGTTGGTCCGGATACAACACCGGAAAGAAGCGATGCGGTATTGTTCTTACAAACAGATAAATTTAAACCTGCATTCACAAACGGAGCATTAGTAATAGTGATTATTACTTTATCTGAAACCTGATTACAATTTCCATTGCTTGTGGAACCTAACGTTAAAGTGACTGATCCCGCAGATATTTCAGCCGCACTTGGAGTATATAACGAATTTAAATTACTGCTGCTTGGGTTGTAGGTTCCTGTTCCTCCTGCCCAAAGGCCGGTAGAAGTTGGGCCTGAAACTGCACCGGAAAGAGAAGCAACAGGATTGTTTTTACATACCGATATATCTAATCCTGCATTCACAACCGGAGCAGGCGTTAAATTAATCTGAACAATATCTGTTACCTGATTACAGTTACCATTATTAGTTGATGTTAATGTTAAAGTAGCTATTCCTGCAGATACTTCCGCGGCGCTTGGAGTATAAGTTGATGTTAATGAGGTGTTGCCGGGATTATAGGTTCCTGATCCGCCCGACCACACGCCGGTAGTTGTTGGCCCAGACACTAAACCGGATAGTGCGCTGTTAATGTTGTTAGAGCAGATAAATAAATCAGAACCCGCATTTACAACTGGGATATTAGTAAATATTATTCTTACCGTATCTTTTACAATATTACAGTTACCATTGTTAGTTGATGATAGGTATAAATCAGCAAAACCAGCAGATAGTTCAGCAGCACTTGGAGTGTATGTTGCATTTAAGGCAGAAGTGCCTGGATTAAAAGATCCAGAACCTCCAGACCAAATGCCAGTGGTTGTTGGCCCTGATACAACACCTGAAAGGATGGAATTTATTTTATTCTTACAAACAGATAAATTTAAACCGGCATTTACAACTGGTGCATTCGTTATACTGATTACTACATTATCTGTTACCTGATTACAATTTCCATTGCTAGTTGATGACAATGTTAATGTGAGTGATCCTGCTGCAAGTTCAGAGGCACTGGGTGAATAAATAGAATTTAGTGTTGAATTATTTGGCGTAAAGGTTCCTGTTCCACCCGACCATATTCCTGTTGTGGTTGGTCCTCCAACAACTCCTGATAATGCAGTAGACGGATTATTTTTACAGATGGAAAAATCTGAGCCTGCATTTACACCAGGCGCATTTGTAAAAGTGATGATAAGACTATCTTTTACTGCTTTACAATTTCCATTACTTGTAGATGATAAAATTATTTTCACTGAACCAACTGAAATTTCAGAAGGTGTTGGAACATAGGTGGCTGTGAGAGCAGTATTACTTGCATTATATGTTCCTAGTCCTCCTGACCAGATACCAGTAGCGCTTGCACCACTTACTGTTCCTATTATGGCAACGGTAGGATTATTTGCACAGGCAGATACATCAGGACTAACTGAAACCGTTGGTGGAGTAGTTAAATTAATGACCAAACTATCGTATTTGTTTGGACAGCCATTTAGACTTCCTGTCGAAGTTAATTTGATAATCAGACTTGATCCGGATAAATCGCTTATTGAAGGCAGGTAAGTTGTAGATAAGGCTCCGGTGCTTCCAAATGAGCCGGTTCCGGAACTTGTCCAGTTTGCGCCCGCTGCAAATTGAAGTGAACCATTTAAAGGAATCGATCCAACATTGTTTTTACACAATGTTAAACTATTACCTGCATCAACAACCGGAGATTTGAAAATATTCAACAACATTGTATCTTTCTTTGGAGTACAATTTCCTGTTGATGTAAGAATGAATTTAATTTGGGATTGATTTAAATCATTGGCACTTAGCGTATAGGTCGTATTCAAACTGGTGGCATTGCCAAAAGTACCTGTTCCATTGGTTGTGGTCCAAATGCCTGTGGTTGCTCCGCCTGTAACGGATCCATTTATAGATATTGTATTAGTGGAGGGACTACAAATATTTTTATCGATTCCGGCATTAGTGTATACCTTTCTCAAAAATGATGACATGTAATGGTATAAGCAACCCGTTGTTGCTCCTCCATTAATCACACCCATAGAAAATAAATTATCTGTAAGGTTTGTGTTCTTTAAAAGGTTGGTTATACCAACAGGTATCTGACCTGTAGTAAAACTTATTTGAGCACCGCTCCATACTCCACCCGTTCCGGGAACCACTGTAAATGCGGAGGCAGGAACAAGAGTGGTATTTCCATTGAGAGTAAAGTTACCTGTTGATCCTGTTTTACAAAGTATATTCAAAATAAACGTTTGCGTATTGGTTCTTGTAAAACTTACCTGATCTGAACCGGCACAATTTAAAGGAGGAATAATAGCCTCTCCTAACTCGCATCCAAATCCACTGGCGTGAATAACATAAAATGGTTTATCTCCTGTAATGTATGTTAGTACCTGGCCAATACCATAATAGTAAGTATCGCCTTTATTTAATATTACGTTGGTTATTGCTCCATCGTTAATTGTTATTTGAGTAAAGTTTTCTGTAGCTACTATATAAGCGCCTTCAAATTCACCGGCAGAGAGCCCCCCTTTATTGATGATGTATTCAGTTCCGACAACTTCTACCGGAACTATTTGGTCACCCATAATATCCATACAGCCCGAAACTCCCCGAACGGAATCATCGGTAACAGATATGGAAATGGGTTTATTGGAAACAACTACTGTTCCGCTCAGGTTTTGCCCGGCAACATTCGCCACGTTTGTGACATTTTCAATATTATAACTTTGCCCCACATTTAAACCTACTGAATATGTAACGCCGGCAGCATGTCCCACCACGTTACAACGAGGAGTTATCCAAACAACAGTTCCGTTTTGAGTAGCTACGATGTCAATTTGAGATTTTGCGGTAGGCGTAAATGTCCAGTTAATACCTTTCGTTTGAAAAGGACAAACAAATTCTAATCCCATTCCATTTTGGCCTTTCATAGAATAGGTTTCGGGATTATTACCAGAACTAACTATTTCGTAAACAACCGTAATAGGAAAATTCGATGTGATTTTTATTCCCCTGTTTAATACTGTATTTGCTGGAGTGTTTTCTATTTGATTAATAAGGTGAGATAGGGATTCTGAAACCAATGAGTTTGCAGGAATGACAAAGGTAGTATCGAAAGTGGATGCAGGTTGTCTGACGCGCACCGTTGTAGCATTATTAAATGAAGATAAGCGCATTACAACGGGGGTATTGCCCGCGTGACCAACCGTTACCCATGGAGCAGCAAACCAAAATACGGTATCTATTTGTGACAGAACCGGCTTGCTACTAAGAACAAGAAGAACCAATAACAGTTTATTTAGAGCCTTCCTCATTTTGTTGTTTTAATTTGGATTTAATACTATTATCAATATTATTTAATTCCTGTTCATCAGCATCAAGTTTCTTTTTAGGTTTGATAAACTGATAGCTTAACATAATTTCGTGTGAACCGCTTGTGTAAGATCTGATTTTGGCCAAAACCATATCGTATGAATATCCAATGGTTAATTTTTCCTTTATAGTTACTCCAAATAAAGCACTAACCGATTCATGAGAACGATAAGATCCTCCAACCCAAAATATATTTTTATAAATCATGCGTATGCTAAACTCAGGTTGAATAGGCGCTGGTTTATTAAACTTTACAAGAGCAGAAGGTTGTAATGATATTTTTTCAGAAAGCTTAAACGTATAACCTAAAGTAGCATACATATGTTGCGATAAATTACTTTGGGAATCTTTCCAGGTAATTTTGTTCCCAATATATTGGTAGGTGGATAAACCAAAAAACATTTTATCACTATATAAATACAAACCTCCGTTTGAGTCGAACACATTATTTGAAAGAATATTTCCTGTTAACAAATCATCACCGGTATCTGCAACTTTTGCGTCGTATAATTTAATTCTGTATTGAACCATACCAGCCGAAACACCTAATCCTAATTTATAAGTTTTATTTAATTTTATATGGTATCCAAAAGTCAGGTAACCGGTAGTTCTGCTTAACAGCCCGGCATTATCGGAACTAACCAGCGCACCAACAGCTGCTTTTTTTTGTTTTCCTACAGTACTATATAAACTTAGCATATACGTTTTTGGCGCATCTTGAAACCCAACCCATTGATTACGGTAATTTACGTTTGCAACAGCATGCGGCTTAGACCCGGCAACCGCAGGGTTATAAGCGTAACTATTTAATACATAATTTGTATTGACAGGTAATTGTTGAGCAAGACTGAGTTTATTAGATAGCATGCTAAATAATAGAAGAATAGATATGTGAATATTCTTTTTCATATTATCGTATTAATAAAATACCCCCTTTTAACGGTTCCGGAATCGATGAGTCATTTAAATTTATCACATAATAATAAGTCCCTACAGGTAGTTTGGTTCCTTTGTAAGATCCATCCCATGGTTCAGCATAACCTTGAGAGCTAAATAAATTTTCTCCCCATCGGTTAAAAATATCTATTTCTGCGTTAGGGTATAAAAGCTTTAAGAAATCTAATTTCCATACATCATTTTTCCCATCTCCGTTTGGAGAGATGGCATTAGGAATTAATGTGCTGATCTCATTAGTAATATTATTTATTCTTATAGCAGCTCTTGCGGTATCTGTACAGCCGTAATCATCTCTGACGATTTGGGTAACAACAAATACGCCATTTTCATAATAAATAGTTGATGGATTTTGTACTTGAGAACCACTTCCATTTGCATCACCAAAATTCCAGTTCCAGCCTGTGGCATATTGGGAAGTATCTACAAAACTTACAGTTGTCCCTACGTTTATACCTGAAGATATAGCATACTCAAAACCGGCAGAAGGCCGAGGCGTTAAGTTGACTTGTTTAATAAGTGTATCCTTACAACCATGATTGGAAGTAGCAATTAATTTAATATCATATAAACCGGAACCCGGAAAAAGCTGAGAAGGATTTTGAAGATTACTCTGAATGATAGATGGAGGTAAAATAAAGTTCCACAACCACTGATTGACGGTTTCAGGTGATTGAACCGTTGAACTATCTGAGAAATTCAGATTCAAAATATTTCCATTACAAACTCTGTTAATTCCAAATTTTGCTTCAGGTAAAGGATACACAGTTGGCGATTTTTTTATGGTATCATAACAACCGGAAGAGTTTGAAACTACTAGTTGAGCAGTAAATGTTCCTGATGCAGAGTAAGTGTGTGTTGAGTTTTGCGAAGTACTGTTTGTGTTATCTCCAAAGCTCCATTGCCAGGAATTTATTGTTCCAATTCCCGGTAATGAGAAATCAGTAAAGGAAGAAGTGTTATTTAAACACACATTATTGAAATTAAAATTCGCAAATGGTTTAGGAACGAAATTCAATTTAATTAAATCGTTTACCGAATTACAGTTACCGTTGTTTGACGAGGTAAGGGTTAAGTTTACAAAACCAACAGAAATTTCTGCTGCACTAGGTGTATAAGTTGCATTTAGAATAGAGCTACCCGGATTAAATGTACCAGCTCCGCCAGACCAGATACCGTTAGTAGTTGGTCCGTTAACCACACCTGATAATACGATACCGGGATTGTTTTTACAGGATGATAAATCAATACCGGCATTTACTGTAGGAGGGTTTGTGTAATTAATAATAACAGTATCTCTGGATTGCAAACAATTACCATTATTAGTAGATGCTAATATTAAATTCACAGAACCAGCAGAAATTTCAGAAGCACTTGGTGTATACGTTGCCGTTAAAACTGTATTACTTGGATTGAACGAGCCTAATCCTCCATACCATGTTCCGGTAGTTGTTGGTCCTGACACATTTCCGGAAAGAGCAATGCCTGGGTTGTTTTTACATGAGTTTAAATTTAATCCTGCATTAACTAAAGGAGTACCTGTATAATTAACCTTAACACTATCTACTGATTGGTTACAATTGCCATTATTGGTAGAGGTTAAAGTTAAATTCACAAAACCAGTTGCAAGCTCTGAAGCGCTAGGCGTATATGTTGAATTTAACACAGCATTACCAGGATTGAAAGTTCCAGATCCGCCAGACCAAACGCCAGTAGTGGTTGGGCCCGAAACAATTCCTGAAAGAACACTATAGGCATTATTTTTACAAGAGAATAAATCGATACCGGCATTTACAGTTGGAGCAGTTGTGAAAACAATTAAAACGTTATCAGTTACCTGGTTACAATTACCATTATTGGTAGAAGTTAGAATTAAATTGACTGATCCTGCTGCTATTTCACCTGAGCTTGGGGAATACGAGGCATTTAAATTAGTGTTGTTCGGTGTAAATGTACCTGTACCTCCTGACCAAATTCCTGTGCTGCTTCCTCCCGAAACAGTTCCGGAAAGAACATTTGTAGGATTGTTTTTACAGGCACTCAGATTAACGCCTGCATTAACTAAAGGAGAAGGTGTAAATGTGATTTTCACCGTGTCTTTCCTCAAGAAACAGTTACCGTTATTAGTTGATGTTAAAATTAATTTAACAAATCCTGCGGTTAATTCAGTTGTATTTGGTGTGTAGGTAGCTGTTAATACAGAATTACTTGGGCTAAAGGAGCCTGAGCCGCCGGACCAGACACCGGATGTTGTACCACCTGAAACAGTTCCGGAAAGAACGGTTATTAAATTGTTTCTGCAGGTAGTTAAATCTAAACCGGCATTTACAAGTGGAGAAGGCGTAAAATTAATTTTAACGCTATCAACCGATTGATTACAATTCCCATTATTTGTAGAGGTTAATGTTAAAGTAATTGCTCCGGCTGCAAGATCGAAAGCGCTTGGAATATAGGTAGCATTTAAGGTGGTGTTATTAGGAGAGTAAGTGCCTGTTCCACCTGCCCATATACCGGTAGTCGTTGGTCCGGAAACAATACCGGAAAGTATACTTGTTGGATTGTTTTGACACGAAGATAAATCCACTCCTGCATTTGCTGAGGGAGCAGCTGTATACACTATTAATACATTATCTGTTACCTGATTGCAATTACCGTTAGCCGTAGAGGTTAAAATTAAATTAACTGATCCCGCAGATAGTTCTGATGCACTTGGAGAATACGTGGCATTTAAATTAGAATTGTTTGGTGTAAAAGTTCCGGTACCGCCAGACCACATCCCTGTTGTAGAACCACCTGATACAGTTCCCGAAAGCACCCCTGAAGGATTATTCTTACAATAACTTAAGTTAATACCTGCATTCACTATAGGAGCAGGAGTAAAGGTTATTTTAACGGTATCATTTACTGAATTACAATTACCGTTATTGGTTGAAGTTAAAACTAATTTCACAAAGCCGGATGCTATTTCCGCAGAGTTAGCAGTGTAGGTAGCCGTTAAAACTGAATTACTGGGATTAAAAGAACCGGCACCACCCGACCAAACACCGGTAGTCGTTGGTCCTCCAACAACCCCTGAAAGAGGAGAACCTACATTGTTTTTACAGGCAGTTAAATCTAAACCTGCATTTGCAGTAGGGGGATTTGTGTAATTAATTTTTATTGTATCTCTTACCTGATTACAATTTCCGTTACCCGTTGAAGTTAAAACTAATTTCACAAAACCCGCAGTAATTTCGGCAGCCGTGGGAGAATAAGTCGCATTTAAATCCGTATTGTTAGGTGTGAATGTACCCGAACCATTTGACCAAATACCGGTTGTCGTTGGTCCGGATATAACACCTGAAAGAACAGACGAAGAATTATTCTTACAAGAAGATAAATCAACCCCTGCATTAACGGAAGGCGAGGAAGTGTAAATAACCAAAACGTTATCACTTACCTGATTGCAGTTTCCATTAGCCGTTGAGCTTAAAATTAAATTCACAGAACCCGCAGTTAATTCAGAAGCACTGGGAGTATAAGTTGCATTTAAAGCAGCACTGCTGGGAGTAAAAGTACCAGTGCCACCCGACCAGATTCCTGTTGTAGACCCACCCGATACAGTTCCCGAAAGAGCAGACGCCGGATTGTTTTTACAGAAACTTAAGTTGGGGCCAGCATTTACTAACGGGGCAGGAGTAAAGGTGATTTTTACGGTGTCGTTTACTGAGTTACAATTCCCATTATTTGTTGAAGTTAAAACCAATTTTACAAAACCGGCAGTTAGCTCCGAAGCATTAGCTGTATAGGTAGTAGTTAAAGCAGAATTGCTGGGATTAAAAGAACCTGCACCACCCGACCAAATACCAGTAGTGGTTGGTCCGGTTACAAACCCGGAAAGAGGAGAAACGACATTGTTTTTACATGTAGTTAAATCGAGGCCCGCATTCGCAGTAGGGGGATTAGTGTAATTAATTTTTACAGTATCTCTTACCTGGTTACAATTTCCATTTCCGCTTGACGTTAAAACCAGTTTCACAAAACCTGCAGTCAATTCGGCTGCCGTTGGGGAATAAGTTGCATTTAAATCCGTATTGTTTGGTGTAAAAGTACCTGAACTATTTGACCATATACCGGTTGTAGTTGGTCCGGATATAAAACCTGAAAGAACAGACGAGGCATTATTTTTACAGGAAGATAAATCAAATCCTGCATTAACGGAAGGCGCTGAAGTGTAAATAACCAAAACGTTATCACTTACCTGATTACAGGTTCCATTAGCGGTAGAGCTTAAAATTAAATTCACAGAACCCGCAGTTAATTCAGAAGCGCTTGGAGTATAAGTTGCATTTAAAGCAGCACTGCTGGGTGTAAAAGTACCAGTGCCACCAGACCATATGCCAGTTGTAGAGCCACCTGATACAGTTCCAGAAAGAGCAGACGCAGGATTGTTTTTACAGAAACTTAAGTTGGGGCCAGCGTTTACTATGGGAGCAGGAGTAAAGGTGATTTTTACGGTATCATTTACCGAATTACAATTGCCGTTATTTGTTGAAGTTAAAACTAATTTCACAAAACCGGCAGTTAACTCTGCCGCATTAGCGGTGTATGTAGCTGTTAAAACTGAATTACTGGGATTAAAAGAACCTGCACCACCCGACCAAATACCAGTAGTGGTTGGACCAGATACAACTCCAAAAAGGGTTTTTGCTACATTATTTTTACAGGCGGTTAAGTCAATACCCGCATTAGCAGTAGGAGAGTTAGTGAAATTAATTTTCACCGTATCTTTTACCTGATTACAGTTGGCGTTATTAGTTGATGTTAATATCAAATTCACAAAACCAGCTGTAAGCTCGGCTGCGCTTGGAGAATAAGTGGCGTTTAAATTTGTATTACCAGGAGTAAAAGTACCAATACCGTTCGACCAGATTCCTGTTGTTGTAGTGCCTGATACAGCACCGGAAAGAGCAGAAGCTGAATTGTTTTTACAAGAAGATAAATCCAAACCAGCATTCACAACCGGTGCGTTATTGATAATAACGAGAACCTGATCTACTACCTGATTACAATTTCCATTACCGGTTGAGGTTAAAGATAAACTTGCAACTCCAGCACTTACTTCAGCTGTACTAGGCGTATAAGTTGGGCTTAAAACAGAATTGTTTGGTGTAAAAGTTCCTGTGCCACCTGACCAAATGCCTGTTGAGGTTGGTCCGGAAATAGTTCCGGAAAGAATAGCGGCCAATTTATTTTTACAAACATAAACATCAGTGCCTGCATTTACAGAAGGAGCATTTGTGAAGATAATAGTGATACTGTCTTTTGCCTGATTACAAGTTCCATTGTTTGTTGAACTGAGGTATAATTTTATCTGTCCTGCCGAAACATCCGCTGCACTTGGCACATATCCGGTATTTAACTGAATATTACTTGGACTAAAACTTCCAGTTCCAACACTTGTCCATTTACCTGTCGTTGTTATCCCTCCTACAGTACCACTTAATGCTACAGTTGGATTATTTGCACAAACAGAAACACTGGCAGGCCCGGCATTCGCAATTGGAGCTTTAGAAATAGTCACTTTCATTGTGTCTCTTGCAGCGCCGCAAATTCCATTGGCTGATGATGTTAAAATTAATTTTACCGAACCAGCTGTTGTGTCAGAACTACTGGGTAGATAAGTGGAATTTAAGGTGGTGTTATTAGGTGTGAAACTTCCGGTTCCGGTACTTGACCAAATCCCTGTTGAAGAAGCGCCGGACACAGTTCCATTTAATGAAACAGCGCTATTGTTTCCGCAAACATTTTGATCGATGGATGCGTTAACTAAAGGAGATGGTTTTACGGATAATAATAATGTGTCTTTTTGTTGAGGGCATGGACCGCTTGTGGTTAAAAATATTTTTACCGGCTTAACAGTTGTATCTAACTGGCTTGGAGTATAAGTATTAGTTAATGCTGTAAAACCACCATTGAATGTCCCATAACCATTAGTTGACCATGTTCCATTTATATTTCCGCCACCGATCTGACCATTTAATGCGAGCGATCCATTGCCACAAAGAGTAAAATCGCTGCCGGCATTAATAGATGGATAAGAAACAAATTCCGAATGATAGGCGTAGGCACTTCCTCTAACCGAAGAACCGTTTAAAGTTCCTAAACCAAATACATCACCACTATTTGTAACCACATTATGAGATCCGACCGGTATAGTAGTTGTTGAGTAATAAATTTTCGCAGATTTAATACTACCTGCAGATCCAGGAACAACTGTAAAGGCAGAAGCTGGAATTAAAGAGGCATTTCCATTTAGGGCAAAATTTCCTTCATATCCTGTCCTGGTAAATAAATTTAAAGCTAGTGAGTCGGAAGCCGTTCTCGTGAATGAAGTTGTAAATGTTCCAGCACAAAAGAATGGAGGCAGTTGAGCGCCACTTAATCTGCAACCATACCCAGATACATGAAAAACATACACAGGTTTATTAGCTGTAACATAAGTAACTGCTTGACTTGCTGTGTAGATATAGTTTTCTCCAAAATTTGAAACATGGGTAGTTATAGAACCATCATTGACGGTAATTTGTGTGTTGTTTAGAGTGGCCAAAATAAATATTTTTTCAGTAATTGATGTTCCTTGATTTACAATATAATCAGTGCCTATAAATGTGGAATTAGTAATTTGATCAGTAACAGAACTCAAACATCCAGATTGATTTAATCCACTTGATTGTATAGAAATGGCAACAGGTTTATTAGCCGAAACGATAGATCCTGCCAAGCTAGTTGTGGCAGATCTTGCAGTATCTTGACAAGAAAATGTTTGCCCTTGTTGCAATAAAACCGTAAAAGTGGCATTAGCAGCATGACCGATAATAGCTGTTTTAGGTGTAATTAAAACAGTGGTATTATTTTGAGAGGCAACGATGTCAAATGATGAAAACGATTTAGGTGATGTAGAAGGAGATTGATTCCAAAATTCTTGCATTGGTACGTAAAAATCTATGCCTAATGCTTTTGGTCCTTTTAAACTCAGGTATTCTTTGTTAGCAGATGACTTTATCGAATATAATGTCGAAATTTTTTGTGTAGACGATATATAGAGTCCTTTATTAAGAATTGTATTTGCTGTATTATTCTCAATGTTGGCAATAAAAGCAGTTAAATTGATAGAGTCAATCGAATTTGCAGGAATTACTTTTGTAATAGGTACAAAAGCTCCATTTGCAGGTTGTCTGACTTTTACGGTTGCGGCTTGCGCATATGTATTGAAGTATAAAAAAATGGGGCGGTCACCCAATCCTTGGGAAATATCCGGGGCCACAAACCAAAAAGACGTATCGATTTGGGATTTAACAACGATACTAATAATTAAAAACAATAAAATTAAAACACTCTTTTTAAACATATTTTCAAAGATAAAGCAGCTATCGATTTAGATATTCCATAAACATACGAAATAATTTAGAATAATTTAACAATTAATAAATTCAGAAAACAAGTTCGGAAACTTGCAGAACAAAAATAGTTTTTTTAGTTTTGTGACCGAAAATGGAACCACAATTCAAAATATTAAAAATCTCACTTGAACTTTTTTTTAAATACGGTATTAAAAGAGTAACAATGGATGATATTGCTAAAGAATTAGGAATGTCAAAGAAAACGATTTACCAGTATTATAAAGAGAAAGATGACATAGTTAATCAATTATGTGAAATAGAGATGACTAAACATCAAAAAAAATTCGAGGATGTTTTTTCGCAATCCAATGATCCTATTCATGAGATCATGTTAATCTCAGAAAACATGAAAGAGATGATGCAACATATTAATCCTATCTTCTTTTTAGATTTACAAAAATTTCATCCAAACGCTTTCATACAGTTTCAGGCTTTTAAAGAAAATTGCGCCTATAAAGATATTTTAAGAAATATCAAAAAAGGCAAAGAAGAAGGTTACTATAAGACAGACATTGATGAAGAATTTACAGCCAGGTACCGTTTGGCACAGATAGACATGCTGATGTTCGGTAATTATTTTTCATTTGATAAACTGAGCTTTTCAAAATCGCATGAATTAGTGCTTGATATGTTTGTTTATGGTATTTGTACACTTAAAGGACACCGATTAATTAATGAATATAAAAAAATTAAAGAACAAGAATAAAAACAATTATATGATCAAATTAAAAACCTACACACTGTTATTTGCTTTTTCTGTTTTGCTTTTAAAGATCCAAGCACAGGAAGCGACTTCAAACACGTTTAGTTTACTACAGTCAATCGACTATGCTTACAAAAACAGTCCCAATTATTTAAATGCTCAGAACGATGTGTTGATGGCGAAATATAAACGAAAAGAAGTGATCGGGATGGCCTTACCACAAATTACAGGAAGCGTTGATATGAAAAATTTTTTACAAATTCCAACCAGCGTCTTAAGCGATTTTATCTCACCGATTTTTTACAAGAATGCTGTAAAAGCTGGTCAAGCCCCTCATGATGATCTTCTTGAGTCATCTGCTGGATATGAGCCTCTCCAGGCAAGGTTTGGAACAACGTTCCAAACAACGGCAGGATTAAACGCGTCCTTATTGATTTTTAGTGCAGATTATTTAGTGGGTTTAAAAGCCACAAAAGAAATGATAGGATTAATGAATATTGGAGTTTCAAGAACAAAGTCAGAAACTGTAAGTGCAGTATCTAAAGCTTATTACGGTGTGTTGGTTAATAAGGAACGTATTAAGCTGTTGGATGCTAACATGGTTAAACTTGAAAAGCTATTAAATGATACCAAAGCCTTTAACCAACAGGGATTTGTGGAGCAAATAGATGTGGACAGATTAGAAGTTGCTTTTAATAACCTGACCACTGAAAAACAAAAAATTGAACGCTTGATTACTTTAAGTGAAAATGTTTTAAAATTTCAAATGGGTTATACGGGTAAAGAAAATTTGGTATTAACTGATTCTTTAATAATTAAGGATAATACAGCTATTGATGCTTCAAAAATTGATGTCGCTAAACGATCGGAATACCAAATGCTAGAAGGTCAGCAAAGGTTATTTAACATAAATGTAAAGCGTTTGAAATTTGGTTACTTACCAACATTGGTGGCTTATGGCACTGTTGCAGCTAATGGCTTTGGAAATGATTTGACCTATGTTGGTTATATAAATAAATATTACCAAACTCAATTGATTGGCGCCACGCTTTCCTTAAACGTATTTGATGGTTTGCAACGTCACTACAAAATTCAGCAAGCTAAACTGGATTTTAAAAAAGGGGAAAACAGTATGAAAAACCTTCAATTAGCTATTGAATTGGAAGGCGCATCTGCTGCTGTAAATTATAATAATGCGGTTGCCTCTTTACAAACACAAAAAAGGAATCTTGAACTCGCCCAAAATATTTACAATGTGTCACAAAAAAAATATGAGCAGGGTGTCGGATCAAATTTAGAAGTAATCAATGCACAAACTTCCCTGAAAGAATCGGAAACAAATTATTTCAATGCGGTGTATGATATGCTGGTTTATAAAATCGATTATTCAAAAGCAACCGGAACATTAATAAAATAATTTTAACTCACTATTTAATAATTAATATATGTATACCATTTCACTACAAAAATTTAAAACAAACACAGTACTTCCCTTATTTGCTATTTCGTTACTATTTGCATCATGCGGCGGTAATAAAACAGAAAGTCTTTCTGATTTAAAAGCACAACAGGCAGAATTGAAAACTCAATTATCTGAAGTCTCTTCAAAAATATCTAAACTTGAAGGTGATTCAGGAAAGAAATTTGTATTGGTAGAAGCTGCTTCAATTACACCTGCTATTTTCAAAACTTACATCAATGTGCAAGGTAGAGTGGATGCAGATGAGAATGTTTCATTAGCTTCTGAAATCCCCGGCACCATTACAAAGATCAATGTTAAGCCAGGTGATGAGGTAAGTAAAGGACAGGTTTTGGCTGAAACAGATGCTCGAGCTTTGCAACTAAGTATTTCTGATCTGCAAACTAATGCTGATTTAGTAAATCAATTATATACCAAACAAAAAGCATTATGGGATCAAAAAATTGGAACGGAAGTACAATTCCTTCAGGCAAAAACTCAAAAGGAAAGTATGGAGAAAAAAATGATAACCCTTCAGGAACAAGTTCGCATGACTAAAATCATTTCTCCAATCAATGGAACGGTTGATGCGGTTGATATTAAACTGGGTCAGCTAACGGCTCCCGGCATGCCTGCTATCAGGGTAATTAATTTCAGCAACTTAAAACTAAAAGCTGATTTGGCCGAGAGCTATGCATCAAAAGTACATAAAGGTGATGAGGTGATGGTTAAGTTTCCGGATTCTGATGATACTTTAACATCTAATGTAAGCTATTCATCAAGAGCTATAAATACTTTGAACAGAACTTTTGGTGTGGAGGTAGCACTGGGAAATAAAAAAGAGTATCATCCTAATCAGATCGCTATTTTAAATATCAATGATTACCGGTCACCAAAACCTGTTATTGCTATCCCCTTAAACTATATCCAAAAAGACCTGAAAGGGAATCGTTATGTGTTAGTTGCTGAAAATAAAAAAGCAGCTAAACGTAATGTCATTCTTGGAAAAGAATATGGCGGAAAAGTGGAGATCAAAGATGGCTTGTCTGATTCTGATCTGTTGATCACATCCGGGTATGATGGTTTAAATGAAGGCGATGCTATTGAAGTAAAAAAATAATTATTCGAAATTCTAAAATATAAATTCTAAAACACTAAGTATGAATTTCAAACAATTTAAACCCAGTAGTTGGGCTATTGATAATAAAACGGCGATTTATATCGTTACGATTATTATTTCAATTTGGGGAATTATGTCTTATAATAAATTGCCCAAAGAAAGTTTTCCGGATATTGTAGTTCCTAAATTTTTCGTTAGTACCGTTTATGCCGGCAACTCTCCAAGTAATATTGAGAATACAATTACAAAGCCTTTAGAGAAAAAATTAAAATCTATTCCCGGTGTTAAAAAATTAACGAGTAACTCCATGCAGGATGTGTCGTTAATTACGGTAGAGTTCAATACAGATATTACTATTGATAAAGCTCGCCAGTCAGTTAAAGATAAAGTAGATGAAGCAAAATCAGATTTACCTGCAGGTTTAACAAGACAACCATTTGTAAAAGAACTGGCATTTTCTGAATTACCGATTATGTATATTAACATAGCCGGTGATATGGATTTGCAAAAGCTAAAGGAATATGCCGATGAGTTGAAAGATAGAATTGAAGGTTTGAAAGAGATCACTGAAGTGAAAATGGTTGGTGCGCCTGACAGAGAGATTCAGGTAAATCTTGACATGTATAAGATGCAGGCCATGCAGTTAACTATGGGAGATCTTGAACGGGCAATCGGTTCTGAAAACGTAACCATCAGTGGCGGACAAATTCCAATGGATGGAACCAAAAGAACCATCAGTATTAAAAATGAATTTAAAACCGTTGATGAATTAAAAGAATTGGTGATTTCTTCCCAAGCTGGAGCAAGAATGTATTTAAAAGATTTTGCTCAGGTAGTTGATACTGTTAGAGAAACTGAAAGTTACGCACGTCTTGCAGGAAAAAATGTAATTACTTTAAATGTAATCAAGAGAGCAGGAGAGAACTTAATTTCTGCTTCTGATAAGATCAAAGAAAACATAGAAGAATTAAAGAAAACGTCTTTTCCTTCCAACATTGATGTGAAGATCACAGCAGATCAATCGGACAAAACTAAACTAACGCTTCACGACTTGATAAATACCATTATTATTGGATTTATTTTAGTGACGCTGATCTTAATGTTTTTTATGGGAGTAACTAACGCTTTATTTGTTGCCCTTTCTGTTCCGCTATCCATGTTTATTGCTTTTATTTTTATGCCGAGTATTGGTTTCTCAATGAATATGATCGTTTTATTTGCCTTTTTACTGGCATTAGGAATTGTCGTGGATGATGCAATTGTAGTGATTGAAAATACTCACCGGATTTTTGACAATGGAAAAGTGGAAATTAAAACAGCGGCAAAAAAAGCGGCGGGCGAGGTGTTTTTACCGGTATTAAGTGGTACGATTACCACTCTGGCGCCATTTATTCCATTAGCCTTTTGGCCCGGTATCATTGGTAAGTTCATGTTCTTTTTACCAATCACATTAATTATTACATTACTGGCATCCTTGTTTGTTGCATATATAATCAATCCTGTTTTCGCGGTTGATTTTATGAAACCGCATCATGAAGAGCTAAAACAGTATGGCCGTATTACCCGAAAAGCCTGGTTGCGTTTATTGGTTTACGCGCTTATTGCTGTTATTTGTTACACCTCGGGGCATATTGCTTTTGGTAACCTGATGATCTTTTTTGCTTTGTTTATGATAGTTCACCGTTTATTTCTTTATAAAGTGATAGAAAGTTTCCAGACAAAAGCATGGCCTTCTTTTCAGCGTGGTTATACCAATTTGTTGGTTTGGGGATTAAAGCGTCCGTATATGTTATTAGTTTATACATTAGTTTTATTTGCGTTCTCAATTTTTTTAATGAAGGTGCGGTCTCCAAATGTGGTGTTCTTTCCGCAGGGTGATCCTAACAATGTATTTGTTTATGTAAAGTTACCGGAAGGAACTGATCCATCAAAAACAAATGAAGTGATGAAGATCGTGGAGAAAAAAGTAAACGCTATTATCGGAGAAAAAAATCCTATTGTTTCTTCCATGATTACTAATGTAACTATTGGAGTGACTGATCCACAGGATGAAGATCAGAGTTCGTATGCCAATCGTGGTAAAATAGCGATCAATTTTGTGGAGTTTAGTGAGCGTAATGGAGAAAGTTCTATGAAATATCTGAAAGAGATGCAGGCTACTAAATGGAATATTGCCGGTGCCGAAATTACTGTAAATAAGGAACAGGCAGGTCCGCCGGTTGGTAAACCAATTAATATTGAGATCAGGGGCGATAAATTTGAAGAGTTAGTTGAAAATGGTCAACAATTGAAACGCTTTTTGCAGGAATCAGATGTGCCGGGCGTTGCTGAATTAAAAACAGATTTTGTGGATAATAAACCTGAAATTGTATTTGATGTAAACAGGGAGCGCGCTAACAGAGAGGGAATTTCTTCGGCCCAGTTGGCAATGGAAATACGGAAGGCAGTTTTTGGAATTGACAATCCGAGTAAGTTCAGAGATGCTAACGATGAGTACCCAATTCAACTACGATATAAATATGATCAAAGGACAAACATTGAACAAATTAAAAATCTGAAGATCACATTCCGCGACATGAATATGATGGGCATGATCCGCTCAGTTCCTTTGTCAGCTTTTTGTGATGTGCGTTATGAAAATACCTATGGTGGTATTAAACGTAAGCAAAACAAACGGGTAATCACTTTATCTTCTGACGTTTTGGAAGGTTTTAATGCGAATAAAGTTGTTGCTCAGTTGGAAGAAGTAGCAAAAGGATATCGTCCAACGGGGGCTGTAGAAGTTAAGTTTACAGGTCAACAGGAAGAGCAGGCAGAGACCGGAGCTTTTTTAGGAAATGCGATGATTACAGCCATTGGCATTATTTTATTGGTATTGGTTATTCAGTTTAACTCTATTGGTAAACCAATTATTATATTATCTGAAATTGTGTTAAGTGTAATCGGTGTTTTATTAGGAACTGCCATATTTAAAATGGATATGAGTATTGTTATGACAGGCATTGGTATTGTTGCATTGGCAGGTATTGTTGTACGGAATGGAATTCTGTTGGTAGAGTTTGCTGAAGAGGAACGTTTGAGAGGCGTTGGTTTATACGATGCTATTGTTGATGCAGGAAGAACGCGTATGACGCCGGTAGTATTAACAGCAACAGCCGCTATTTTGGGTTTAATTCCTTTAGCGGTTGGCTTAAATATTGATTTTGAAGGATTGCTGGTACATGGAAAACCTCACATTCATTTTGGTGGAGACAATGTTGTGTTCTGGGGGCCTTTAAGCTGGACAATGATCTTTGGTTTAAGCTTCGCTACTTTTTTAACCTTATTACTGGTTCCTGCTATGTATTTAATTGCAGAACGTTTAAAGCGTAAGGCTGAGGTTATCCTGGCGCACTATGATTTTCCCAAAGTTGTCATGTACGTTCCATTCTTTGTGGCTGTATGCCAATTAATCCTTTGGATTCAGCGTAAGAAGCTGGATTACGGAAATCTGGACAGGTAATTTTAAAAGGGACGGAGAAATATGTCCCTTTTTTGTTGATAAAATGTTTTATTTTGAAGAGCTGCTTTTGGAGAAGGACTTGTTTATTAAAGTAAGTCTCTTATTTTTGTCTAAATTTTAAAAATCATAAAATGACTAAATTATTTCTTACTGCGGGCATCACTTTATCTGTATTAATGTTCTCTTGTGGAGATAAGCCTTCTGAAGAAATGGCTGAAACTGTAACTTCAGAAGTAACTGCGGATACTACACCTATAACAGTTAATGAAGAAACAAAATTTAAATTTGATTTTGCCATTGCTAATATTCCTTCGCCGGTTGCTAGTATTAACGAGATATCTAGTTGGGGTGTAGATTACAATAATGGGTTATTAGTTGATGCAAAAAAGCAATTAAGTACAGGCAGTGAGTTTTCAAAAGCCGTGGCTTTAGGAATCTATAATATAGATATGTCTTATGCCATGGTAAATAATAAAGGCGAAGATGTATTAAAATATATGAAAACAGTAGTTAAAACTTCTGATGAATTGGGTTTAAAGAGCGCAATTGATCAAATGGTTGGGAAACGTGCTGAGAAAAATTTAACCAATAAAGATTCATTATTGGTAATTTTAGATGAAATTTTCATTAAGAGTGATTCCTATTTAAGAACTAATGAACGTGTTTACACGGCTTCTGCAATATTTGCGGGTTCATGGGTAGAGAGTTTATACCTGACTGGAAAAATTACAGAAAGCCTTCCTGATGCAACTGCAAAAGAAAAAGGATTTAAACATTTATGGGATCAGCGGTTTTATTTAAAGAACTTAACGGATCTTTTAAATGATTATAAGGATAAAAAAGAATGCGTGGCATTAAATGATGAGTTGAAAAAAATTCATATGGAAATTAATGTTATCAAGGATCCAAAAGATCTTAAAGAAGCTCAATTTAAATCAATCTCCGAAAAAATTTATGCTTTGAGAAATTCACTCATCAAATAAATTTCCAATATTTTTGTAGAGCCCTCCGATAGTATCGGGGGGCTCTTTAATTTATAGGACGCTGCTATCGCTGGTGTTTTTTTAACCACATAGAAACATAGTTTTTTGATAAGTAAAAGCCGGTAATAAGGAGCTACGCTTTACATGTAGTATTCTAGGTAAAAATATGCCTTTCTATCTGCTTCTTCGTACCTGTTTTTTTCTATGTATCTATGTGGTTAAATCAATCTATAACTTAAATCATAACGAATCATAAACATCCAATGGCATCCGCGTTCGATTAACTGATTTTGAGTAAATTTGTAAGACTCAACTCATGCGCAGACTCCGAAAAATAATGTTAAGATCACTATTGATATTTACTACACTATTAGTTGTATTTGGAATTTATTTTGCTTTCGCGATACGGATCGATGTGCCTGTAATAGAAAATGACACTACGTTAAACTGGAAGAGAGAAACAATCAGTACTGAGTTTTATAAAGTAAATCAAAACTGGTTAAAACATAGTGAAAGTGGTTTATGGGAATTGTACGTCGAAGGAAATGCTTATGAGCGTGGTGTTGCCAATGGCATGCTCACCAAAGAATTGCATGAGTTTCAGGAAGACGCTTTTATTAAACAGATCCAAATTTTGGTGCCTGATTTGACTTATTTAAATTATTTGAAATTTTTTGTAGGTTATTTTAACCGACATTTACCGGACCATATTATAAACGAATACAAAGAAGAGATCCTTGGCATTTCAAAATTTGCCAGTGATAAGTATGATTTTATTGCACCCAAATACCATCGCATTCTTAATTATCACGGAGCACATGATATCGGCCATGCATTGCAGGATAAGAATATGACTGTGGGTTGCACTTCTTTTTCGGTTTGGGATAAAAAAAGTGCGGATGGAAAATTATTGGTAGGGCGTAATTTCGATTTTTATAGTGGCGATGATTTTGCCAAAAATAAAATTATTCAGTTTACGAATCCTTCAACCGGTTATAAATTTGCTACCGTTACTTGGAGCGGTTTTATTGGTGCCTGTAGCGGTATGAACGAAAAAGGAATTACCGTTACTATTAATGCGGCCAAAAGTTCTATTCCAACCGATGTGGCAACGCCCATTGCTTTACTGGCCCGTGAAATATTGCAATATGCTAAAAATATTGATGAAGCCATCGCTATTGCCAATAAAAGAAAAGTATTTGTTTCGGAAAGTATTTTAGTGGGAAGTGCTTCCGATAATAAAACGATTAGCATAGAAAAGTCTCCTGAAAAAATGGATGTATATGAAGTAGAGAATACGAACCAGATTATTTGTCCCAATCATTACCAAGGAAAAGAATATATAAATGATTTGAGTAATCTGAATAATCAGATCGAGAGCTCTTCTTTATATAGAAGCATTCGTTTAAAGCAATTGCTTGGAAACAAAGATACTTTAAGTTACTTGAGTGCCGCAACAATATTAAGAGATCAAAAAGGATTGAACAATAAAAATATTGGGTTGACCAATGAAAAAAGTTTAAACCAATTACTGGCGCATCATGCCGTGATCTTTAAGCCACAGGATAAATTGATGTGGGTAAGCGCTAATCCTTTTCAGTGCGGCGAATTTGTTTGTTATAATTTAGATTCAGTATTTGCAAAAGCAAAAACACTTAATGTAAATCAAGCAATCAATGTTTCTAAATACACCATTGCTGCAGACCCTTTCTTAAAAACAAAAGGCTACCGCGATTTTTTACACTTTAAAAACATCAAGCATTATATTCAGTTCATTACAAAGGCCAGTGAAACAATTCAATTATCTCCACAATTAGAGAATGCTTTCATTCAATCCAACCCTCAAAGTTATTACATGTATCAAATTCTTGGTGATTATTTCTTATCCAGAAAAAACACTCAAAAGGCAGCGCAGTGCTATGAGTTAGCTTTGACTAAAGAGATTGCTACATTGAAAGAGGAGAAGAAAATTAGGGCGAGTCTAAATAAATGTCAAACTTTAAAAATAAATTAAGATATGCATGAATTGAAATGGTATAAAAGTAAAAGGAAGCTGGATGATTTATTGACTATGGTTTTGGTTGATGATATAAAGACATACTATTCAAAAGAAAGCACCACCGATCAAACAAAATTATACACGGCTTTAGGAAACTATTATATTAAAACAACTGATTTCGATAGATTGTCATCCTATTTGGGTGGTACTGTTTTTGAGGAATGTGGAAAGCCTGCCAGAAAGAATTTATCGCCACTTTAACATTAAATCCCTGTAGCAATTACTTCCTTATACAATTTTTCGTACATAGGAAGTATAGTTTCTATGTCAAATTTCTTAGCTTGTTCAAAAGCATTTTCTCTAAACTGTTGAAATTTGTTTTCGTCCAATAATAATTCAATGGTGTTTTTTGCCATGTCATCATAATCTCCCACTTTGCTCATGTAACCGGTTTTCCCGTGAATGTTCAATTCCGGAATACCACCAGTATTGGTTGAGATCACAGGTATTTTCATTGCCATGGCTTCCAAAGCTGATAAACCGAAGCTCTCAGTTTCTGAAGGTAAAATAAATACATCGGCAATCGCCAATACTTCTTTGGGGTTGGCAATTTTCCCGACAGAAATAATATCACTACAAGTATTTAGTTCTCTGCATAGTTTGTCAATGGCAGGCCTTTCCGGCCCATCACCAACTAAAATTAATTTACATGGTATGGTTTTTCTTACCACATCAAAAATTCTTAATACATCTTCTACGCGTTTCACTTTCCTGAAATTGGAAATATGAATTAATATTTTTTCGTTTGGCTCTGCGAAATTCTTCCGGTGACAACTAGAGCTATTACTTTCGTAATCTGCAATTTTAATAAAGTTAGGAATCACTTTCACATCATTCGCAATTTTAAAAGTCTTAAGAGTTTCTTTTCTTAAACTTTCTGAAACAGAGGTTATGGCGTTACTGTTATTCAGTGAGAAAAATATCACCGGCTCAAAAGAAGGATCCTGGCCAACCAAAGTAATATCAGTGCCGTGCAAAGTTGTGATATAAGGTAATTTGATTTTTCTTGATTTTAAGATTTGTTGTGCCAGATAGGCTACTGATGCATGTGGAATTGCATAATGCACATGTAAAATATCTAATCGTTCGTAAATGGCTACATCTACAATTTTACTGGCCAACACACTTTCATAAGGCTGGTAATCAAATAATGGATAATCGTTAACGTTCACTTCATGATAAAACAAATTCTCATTAAAATGATTTAACCTGAAAGGTTGAGAGTAAGTAATGAAATGTACTTTATGTCCTTTATCTGCTAATGCAATTCCTAGTTCTGTTGCAACTACGCCGCTACCACCAAAGGTCGGGTAACATACAATTCCTATATTCATATTATAATATTAAGTCACTATGTCAGTTCCGGTTCAGTTGAGAATTGTTTTTAATAGCTTCTCGAAATCTCTCGGTGTGATAAAAATTTAAACGATTAGTTTACCTTGTTTCCGTTGATATCCAACTCAATTATTTCATAACCCAGTTTGGATAGTTTTTCATAGTTAGTTGCCTTATCGCCTACAACTAGTATCACCATATTATTGTACGGCAAATTGTTTTTCGCCAAAGCATCAATATCTGCTTTTGAAATAGTTTTAAGAATCTCACCTTGCTTTGCCACATAAGTTTTATCCAGATTAAAATCAAGGATACGTTTCACGAAACCTAATTTTTGCTGAGGTGATTCGTATTTTAAAGCATCAGATTGCGCCATGGCATTTTTAGTGAATTCTAACTCATCAGCATTAATACCATTTTCACTGTATTTTTTTAATTCTTCCATGAATATCACAATTGAACTGTCTGTTGAATTTGCTCTAACACCAGCACTCAAAGTATATGGACCAACAAATTTATTACCAGCGAAGCCTCCGCGAGCGCCATAAGTATATCCTTTCACTTCACGTAATATCGTATTAATGCGACTATTAAAAGCGCCTGCAAAAGAATAATTCATGATGGTTGATTTAAAAAATTCATCAGTCGCATCATACGGCAACGATAAATTACCGATACGGATCTCTGATTGAGGCGCGCCTTTTTTATCTACAAAATACAAACGTGTTTTATCAATTTCCGGTAATTTATACTTAGCCTGTGGCATCGTATTGGCAGATTGTAATTTATTTAAGAAAGCTAACTTCTTTAAAGCCGATATTTGATCAATATCACCACTAATCGCCAACACAGCGTTAAAGCCTGAGAAATTTTTGTAATAATTTTTCACATCATCTAAAGTTATAGAACTAACTGTTTCCGCATTTCCTATTGTTGATATTGAGAGGTTAAAGCCTGGTCCGTATAATAATTTTGAGTAAACATTATTAGCGATGGAAGTGGCTTGTGTTAATTGATTGGCAATATTGTCCAATTGTTCTTTTTTTACGAGATTAAAATCTTCCTGATCAAACTTCGGCATAAATAACATTTCCTGTGCAAGTTTTAAAGTCGAATCTAAATTTTGCTTTAAAGAAGAAACTGTCATAACGATCTCATTATCTCCTGCGGAAAAAGATACATCGCTTCCTAATCTTTCCATCATACTTCCAATTTCTTCCGCACTATGTTTTTCTGTAGATTCCTGTAATAATGAAGTTAATAAAACAGCAAGCCCTGACTTAGGTTCATAACGGTGGCCAATTGGCATACTGAATAGTATATTGACTTTTGGAATATCAGTATTATTGATCCCAATTGCTTTAATACCATTAGTTAAATTTGAGGTCCAGTAATTTGGTAAAGGAACTAGTTTCGAAGCATACGCTATAGGAACATTTTTACGTGTAAAATTATCTTTAGGTTCTGTGTAGGATAAATTTTTGTATTCAGCACTTTCTGCTTCAATCGTTCTGTCATACATTTTCCATGTATCTGCTTTTGCGATCAAATCTGTTTTTCCTTTAGGAACACAACTCAACATTACACCAAATTTTCCTTTGATGTAAGTGTTGTAAACACGCATCACATCGGCTTTAGTAACTTTTAAGTTATCGGCCATTTCAATCTTCAGGTAATTTGGATTATTGGCATAAGTCTGATACGCTGCTAGCTGTCGGCCTTTACCCTGAACGGTGGTTAAACCTTCATATAAATTACTCTGATAGTTTGCCTTGTATTTTTTAATATCATCATCGGTTGCACCTGTTTTTGCCCAATCAGCTAATGATTGATTTAACATCGCTTCAATGTCTGATAATTTAGTTCCCGCGTTGGCACGAATTAATATTTCAAACTGTCCAGCTAATTCTCTTCCGTAATTATAGGCATTAGCAGAAACTGCTTTTTGAGATTTGATAAAAGTGTTGTAGAAAGGCGAACTTTTTGATGAAGATAAAATCTCTCCTAAAACAGTTAAAGCAGCTTCGTCTTTATCCATTGATGGAACTGTTGGATACGTTACTTTATACATCGGGAACTTTACATTGTCTTCATAAGAAATGTATCGGTTTTCTGTTAAAGCAGCGGCTTGCTTGGTCATGTTTTTTACTTCAGGTCCGCGCGGAATTGACCCAAAATATTTGTCTGCTAATTTTACAACTTCAGCCGTTGTTACGTCTCCTGAAACAGTTAATACCGCATTATTCGGGCCATACCAGCGCATGTAAAATCGTTTTAAATCATTTACATCTACTCGGTTCAAATCTTCAATATAACCAATGGTTGTCCAGGAATAAGGATGTCCTTTCGGGAACAACGCTTCACCTGTTTTTTCTCCAACTAAACCATAAGGACGGTTGTCGTAGTTTTGTCCGCGCTCATTTTTTACGGTGGCACGCTGTACTTCAAATTTCTTTTGAGTTACTGAATCCAATAAGAATCCCATACGATCTGCTTCTAGCCACAGCATTTTTTCTAACTGATTTGATGGAACGGTTTCAAAATAATTTGTTCGGTCGGAGTTTGTAGAGCCATTTAATGTCCCGCCGGCTTCAGTAATAATTTTAAAGTGCTGCTCATCGGCAACATTCTTGGAACCCTGAAACATCATGTGCTCAAAGAAATGAGCAAATCCTGAACGGCCCTGCTGTTCCCGGTTTGAACCAACATGATAGGTAACATCTACATAGGCAATCGGATCACTGTGATCTTCATGAACAACAATGGTTAAGCCATTAGCTAAAACATATTTTTTATAAGGTATAGAAATTTCTTTTCCAACTTTAACAATAGTTTCTACCAGTTTTGGTGCTGTACCAACTGGCTTTGCAGTAATGGTTGCAGTTGTTTTTGGCTTTACCTGGGCAGTTATTGAAAACGATGCCAGTGCAAGAATAGATAATAATGATTTACTGTTCATAGGTAGTATAATTGATAATCTAAATATATAATTTGTTAAGACCTTTTTCTTAAATAAAGTATAAGTGGTAAAATAACTTTATGCCTGATCTATTTCTAAAAATCCTGTTTTTTTGAAATAATCAATGAGCGCATCATTCATCAATTTGTTTTGATGTTTGGCATCTAAATGTGGAAGTGCTTCCTTTAGTTCCCAGTGTGGCCAGTCATCATCATCGCGACCCTTGTATTCGTAAAACCCATAAGGTGCCAAAACGGTGCAGACACCAATGTGCATCACTTCCAGTTTTTCATCTTTTTTGTAGGTTTTATATGGTTTGTCGAGTTCCTGCAAACCAATCATAAACAAAATAGAGTCATGATCCATTTCAGAACCAAAACGTTCTTTTAGTTTATCCTGCAATTGTTGCCATTCAGATATCATTGCCATTATAAATCATTTTCAAAATCCAAATCCTCTTCCTCCTCATCTTCATATTTAGCACCTTTGGGAGGTGGAATGAAATATTGTAAATTCTCCTGGATATAAGTCAGGATCGCTTCCTTGCCTTGTCTTTTTTCTGCGCTGGTTTCAAAAATTACCGGCAATTCACCCCAATAATCCATTAAGCGTTTTTTGTATTTAGCAAAATTACTGGCCCATTGATTTTTTCCTATTTTATCAATTTTAGTAAAGGCAAGACAAAATGGAATTTCATGTTGTGTACACCAGTCCATAAACTCTCCATCAATGGATTGCAATTCTAAACGGCTGTCAATTAAAATAATTACACAAATTAAATTCTTACGTTTGGTAATATAATTACTGATAAGCTCTTCAAATTTATCCAAATTAGTTTTGCTTGTTTTGGCATAACCATATCCTGGAAGATCGACCAGATACCATTTATCATCAATGATAAAATGATTGATTAGTTGTGTTTTTCCCGGTTTGGAAGATGTTTTAGCAAGATTATTTTGATTGCAAAGCATATTGATCAATGAAGATTTACCAACATTACTTCGGCCTATGAATGCAAATTCCGGCTTTTCTGGTGGGGGACAATGCTTATTGTTTGAGCTGCTTTTTAAAAACTTTGCGTTTTTTATTTCCATGATTGTAGTACAAGTCTTAAAAGACTTATTGACATAAGGGCGTCAAAAGACTTGTTTTATTTTAATTAAATGTTTTACGGACAAATGTATATCTCTTATTAGTCAAATAGTCCCTTCAGTCTATTTGGTCTCTTCTAATTTCTTTCTCTCAATTCTTTGTGATACGTTTCAATGTGCCTATCGGATTTACTTTTATAGATATCCGCTATGGTCACTAAAATCCCGGTTTCTTCAACACCGCCAAAGGTAGGGTTAATAGCAGTACCGAAAGATAACATGGTGATTGATAAATTACTATAGGCATTTACCATTGGAGGAATATTTTCTCCCAAAGCCCTCACATGTTTATTTAAAATAGCATGGCCTTCTTTATAATTTTTCCCTTCCAGTTCTTTTAAAAATTCAGTAGCATCTGTTTTTATCTCAACACTATGAATTGGAGTTACCAGTTTTGTAGGATCTGGAAAATAATAGTTCAGGAATGATAAAATATAATCACGGGCTTCGATATTAAAATCGGTGTACATGGTTACTTTTCCATAGTAATATTTCATATCCGGATTATCAACAACGATTGCACCTAATCCGTCCCATAAATTATCCAGACTGAATAAACCTTTTCTGAATTGTTCAGATGGCTGATATTGCGGTTGTATGAAAGAGCGCCCTAATTCAATCGTGTAAGGCAGATAATCTCTATAAAATTCTGGAGAAAAATCAAACAGTTCTGTGGTTGCTAATAATACTTTTTCGTTTTCATATTCTGCATCCCTGCATAAGATAAAACGATATGCCCCAACAATTTCCTGATCTTCGGGATTCCAAACTAATAATTGTTGGTAAGGATGCGGACCCGTATCAAATTCATCAAGATCACAATCTAGCCCTGTTCCGCCACCGGCATGCCTGAAGCTGACTTCACGCAACCTCCCGATTTCCTGCATAGTATTTGGAGAATTGTGATGCGTGATAATGTATATTTCATTATCCCCGTTGTTTGTCTTACGTATGTAGCGATCTTTAGTTAACTCGCTTAATAATGCTTCGCGAGGAATCTTAGCTATGATGTCTTGCATAATTTATGGCTACAAGGTAACAAAAAATGAGAATTTTTAACGGTTTAGGATATATTTTGAGCGTTAAAGATATTAACGGTCATGTTTTTAAAATAAGAATTTTTTAATATATAATTAACCTGTCATAACTTTACCTTTAAAATATGTCACCAACACTCATTATTACATGTATCGCATTATATTTTGGCGGATTATTGATAATCGCCTATCGGACTTCTAAAAATTCAACGGCCGAAAGTTATTTTTCAGGTAACCACGCCTCTCCCTGGTATGCGGTGGCTTTCGGGATGATTGGTGATTCTTTGAGTGGCGTGACATATATTTCGGTTCCCGGTAAAGTTGGCGGGGCTAATTTTTCTTATTTACAGTTAGTGTTAGGTTATTTTGTGGGATATTTTATCATTTCCAAGGTATTATTACCCATTTATTACAAGATGAACCTTGTATCTATTTATACATACCTTGAAACCAGATTTGGCCGGCATACTCAAAAAACGGGAGCTTTCTTCTTTATTTTGTCACGTATTTTAGGCGCTGCCGGAAGACTTTATTTAGCTGCCGGTGTGATCCAGTTTTTTGTTTTCGATCGAATTGAAAGTGTCCATGTGCCTTTTTGGTTGAGCGTTTCTGTGATTTTAGCTTTAATGCTTTTATACACGTATAAAGGTGGAATTAAAACATTGGTTTGGACAGATACATTTCAGTCGCTATTTTTAGTTTTGGGTGTGGTGATTTCTATTGCCATTATCATTCATAAAATGGACATTGGTTTTGGGCAGGCGGTTTCCAATATCGCAAATTCCGAATACTCTAAAACTTTTTTTTGGGACTGGCACAAATCCAACTTTTTTGTTAAAGAATTTATTGGAGGTATTTTTATTGCGGTTGCTATGACCGGCCTTGACCAAAACATGATGCAAAAGAACCTGAGCTGTAAATCATTGGGTGATGCTCAAAAAAATATTTTCTGGTTTAGCATTGTGATGGTGATCGTGAATATTTTCTTTTTGTCATTGGGTGTATTACTGTATCAGTATTATGCTCATGCAGCCATCGATCTGCCTATGAATATGGAGACAGGAAAAGTAATCACCGATAAAGTATTCCCGAATCTGGCTCTGAATCATCTTGGTATGTTTGCAGGATTGATTTTTATCATCGGATTAACCGCTGCAACTTTCAGCAGTGCAGATAGTGTGTTGACAACACTGACCACATCTACATACATTGATATGCTTGAGTACGACCGGAATACAACATTAACAGAAGCACAAAAATCAAAACGACGTACATTTATTCATATTGGTTTTGCAGTATTAATGTGGTTGGTGATTATCATCTTTGACATCTTAAATCAACGAGCCATTATTGATACCATTTTAATGCTGGCAGGTTATACTTACGGCCCATTGCTAGGATTATTTGCAATCGGATTATTCACTAAACAAAACTTAAATGATAAACTGGTTCCGGTTGTTTGTATCATTGCTCCGGTTGTAACTTATGTCCTGGTTAATTATGTTGTAAAAACCATGACGACTTATGAAATAGGAAATGAGCTGATCCTAATCAATGCTGGAA
The DNA here is from genome assembly GCA_014378485.1 of Bacteroidia bacterium. Taxonomy (GTDB): domain Bacteria; phylum Bacteroidota; class Bacteroidia; order B-17B0; family Aurantibacillaceae; genus UBA4416. The sequence continues at coordinate 10,711 of JACMNO010000097.1, read as the reverse complement.
TTACTGTTTTGGGGTTGATGTTTGTTAGGAAAAGTAAATCCTACTCATAAATATCTTTGCGATGCCGAGGAGTTATAACATCAACAATAAGTTCATTATCAATTACATCGAAAAATGACCCTGCAATTTGCAACCCTGATGCGATAGCCGGTTCTTCCTTTTAGTTTTTTGCAACCACTTGGTCTTGAGTTTTTTTTCAGATTTACTATCGCTTCAAATATTGGTTTTCCTAAATTATCTGAAAGTTTATCTAATTGCTTTTGAACTTTATTAGATAAAACAATAATATAATTAGCCATTTTTTATCTTACGTTTCTTTAAGTAATCAGAAAAAAAGATTCGCTTACCGTTATCAGTTCTTTTTGCCTCGTCTTAGTAAACGGATATCTTCTAGTCCTTCCAACTCTTCCATAATAGTTTTAAATTCTTTGACAGGAAGTACAACAGATGTTTTTTTTTCGAGTCATCAGTAATATATTGTGGATGGACAGTAAGCATGTTTTTCGTTTTTGACTCTACCAAATTTGCAAAAGACATTTCAAATTTAAAAGAACATACATGCAAATTACTACCTTTAAAATTAACCCAGTTGTTTCTGAAGATTTTGCAAAGGAATTATAGAATTTTGCAACTGTACATGAAATAAAGTAGCATGTGCCTTGCGAAATAGGGAATGAACTCATCCTGATCAATGCAGCAATTACTGTTTTGGGATTAATGTTTGTGAGGAAACATTCTGAAATTCAGGGTTAAAAACTTTTGGATTTTTATATGATATTGAATCATTACTCACTATAAAGTGTAATTCGCGAAATGCCCGCTTTTTCTGAATTTTTTAGAAAAAATAATTAGTAGTTTTGCGATTCATTATATTTTGTTATTCCAATAGATAATTATGGTTTCTTTAATACACAATAAAATACTTTATTTTTTTATTGTTTTAGTATTTTTAGTTAGCAGTTTTTCACTTAAAGCTCAATGTAATTTATTATGTAATACAGATTTTGATAATAATCAGGTTACACTTACTGTTGGTATTGTTGATGCCAGTTTGGTTCCTTGCTGGGGTACAACGGCCAGCGATAATAAAATTGAGGTATGGGCGTCGGGATTTAACGGAGTACCATCTTATTCAGGAAATCAGTTTATTGAATTAAATGCTTTCATGGTTTCCACACTATATCAGGATTTTATGGCTACACCCGGAACACTTATTACGGCTTCCTTTGCTCACAGGGGCAGGGCAGGTACAGATGTGATGAGCGTTGAAATTGGACCGGTTGGAGGGCCTTATACATTGCTCGGAACTTATAGCGATGGAAATACTGCCTGGGGTTATTATACCGTTAATTATACAGTGCCAATGGGTCTTGGAAATAATTATAGTTTACGCTTTAATTCAATTTCTGCAGCTGGAGGTAATCCTGCTATTGGAAACTTTTTAGATGCTATTACTGTTGCTTTGCCATCCAGTGTTTCATTGTCCTTGACAGCAACCCCTGTTTCATGTGCGGGTGTAAATGATGGAACAACCCTAGTATCGGTTACGGGAGGCGCTTCACCTTTCTCCTATACATGGGCTCCTTCAGGAGGAAACGCTTCTACTGCAACTGCTTTAAGTGCCGGAATATATTCCGTGAATGTAACAGAATCAAACGGTTGTTCTAAAACAGGAACTGTTGCGGTTACTCAGGGAACGACTTTTTCATTAACGGTAAGCTCACAAAGCACTTCTTGTTTTGGGTCGTCTGATGGAAGCGCACAGGTTACGGTAAATGGAGGTTCAGCGCCTTATTCGTATACGTGGATGCCCACCGGATTAAATACTGCTTCAATTACTTCGGTTTCATCCGGGATTTATACTGTTAATGTTTCTAACAGTTCAGGTGGTTGCATTATTACAAATACTTTATCAGTTGGCCAAGGTACAGCATTACTTTTAACAACATCTTCACAAAGTGTTTCCTGTTTCGGTGCTATGGATGGCACTGCCCAGGTTACTGTGAATGGTGGATCAGCTGCAAATTCTTATACCTGGATACCGGGAGGTTTAAATACAGCTACCATTACATCTCTTAGCGCAGGTAATTACACTGTGAACGTTTCAAACTCCGGTGGTTGCGCAGGAACAAAAACAGTTACAGTAAACCAAGGCGCTCCATTAAATATCAGCGTATCATCTCAAAGCGTTTCCTGTCTTGGAGCAGCAGATGGCAGTTTACAAGCTAATACAACCGGAGGTATTGGCAGCTATACATATACATGGTTGCCCGGAGGTGCAAATACAACTTTACTTTCAGGTTTATCTGCCGGAAATTATACCGTTCAAACTACTAGTTCAAATGGATGTTCAGGAAGCCAAACTGTTTCTGTGACCCAGGGATTACCTATCAATTTAACGATCACATCAAAGGATATTTCATGTTTCGGATTATCCGATGGAAGCGCTCAAGTGACAGTAAACGGGGGGGCAGGACCTTATACGTATTCATGGATGCCAGTCAGTTCCTCTAGCACTTCAGTAACCGGGCTATCCGCAGGTGTTTATACTGTACAAAGTTCAAGCTCTAATGGATGTTTTGGTTCAAATACTTTTTTTATAACACAACCATCGGCTCTTCATGTAACTGTCTTTTCGCAGAGTATTTCATGTTCAGGTAGCCCAAATGGTAGTGCCCAAGTTATGGCGACAGGCGGCACTTCTCCTTATTCTTATTCATGGACTCCGGGTGCAATGAATCTGTCAGCTATTACAGGACTCTCATCAGGAAATTATTCATGTTACATCAATGATGTAAACCTTTGTACGACTTCAGTCTCATTTACGATAGTGAATGTTCCATCACCAACTATTAGTGTAAACAGTGCAACTATATGTGTAAGTAAACCAGCTACTCTTTACGCTTTTGGAGCTTTAAGTTATACATGGCTTCCCGGTAATAAAAACGGTTCGGCATTTCAAACTAATCCCTTAACAACAACAAGCTATTCGATAGTAGGTATAAATCAATATGGATGTAAAGATACCGTAATGACATCTGTCTTTGTAAATCCTTTACCAACAGCAAATGCCGGGAATGATACAGTTGTTAATATTGATGAACTTATTACACTTTCCGGCAATGGCTCAGATTTTTATGGCTGGATTCCTTATGGGAATAATGATCCTTTATCTTGTAATTATTGCCATGTACTAAGTGAGAATCCACAAAAAAATACATGTTATGTTTTAGAGGCCACAAATTCATTTAATTGTTACAACAGCGATACTGTTTGCATAAGCATCACAAAAGATTGGAGTATATATATACCGAATGCTTTTACACCAAATAATAACGGAATCAACGATTTATTTATTCCTGTTGGATATGGCATCATAGAAATTGAATTATTAATATTTGATCGTTGGGGCGAATTAATTTTTAAATCTGATGAAACCAAAAAAGGGTGGGACGGCACCTATAAAAATATCCTTTGTAAACCTGGTGTATATATTTATAAAGCAAATATAACAACTATGGCACATCATGAGGAGCAGAGAACAGGCCATGTTACTTTGCTTAAATAAATTTCGTTTGTGTGGTAAAAAAATTATCTTTACAAACATTTAATTTATATGCTTAATAGTTGGCTTCCTATCACAAGAATCAAAATTTTTCTGGCAAAAATTTTATATAAAACTGCAACCTTATTTGTTGGTAAAGAAAAACGTGTCATCCAAAAAGATGGAGTAAATTACGAAGTGGACCTTTCCGAAGGAATAGAGTTATCATTGTATTTATTTGGAAGTTTTCAAAAGCATATTACTAAAAATTCATTTTTAACCATCAAAGATGATTTTACGATTATTGATATTGGTGCTAATGTAGGTTTAATGACACTGCAGTTTGCCAAACTGGTTCCAAATGGAAAAGTTTATTCTTTCGAACCTACATTTTATGCATTGGAAAGATTAAAAAAGAATTTGAGTTTAAATGAAGCTATTGCAAAAAATGTGACTGTTATTAATTCTTTTGTGTCCGAAAAATCGTCTGATAATCCTAACATTGTTGCTTTCTCAAGTTGGAAAGTAAATGGTGAAAGAGGAAGCAATGATCACCCAGTTCATTTAGGAACACCAAAAGCTGCTGATGGCGTGCCCGCTATTTCGTTAGATGACTTTACCGAGATCAATAAAATTGAAAAGATCGACTTTATTAAAATTGATACAGATGGCCATGAATATGAAGTGTTTAAAGGAGCTAAAAAGGCAATTACCAAATACCGGCCAAAAATTATTTTTGAAATTGGTTTATATGTAATGGATGAAAAAAATATTTTATTTGATTATTATTACACTTACTTCAAGGACTTAAATTACAAACTATTTGATACTAAAACGGATCATGAAATTAACCTGAGCAATTACAGGAAATATATCCCTAAAAATGGTTCTACAGATTTAATTGCAATTCCGGAAAAATAATGTTAGATTCATACTTCTAATTTTAAAAAATAATATATGAAAAAATTCTACTCTATTTTTGGTTTATTAATCTCACTTAACATCAGTTCACAAAGCTGTAATGTTATTTGTAATGGTGGTTTTGACAGTACTAATATTGCCGGCTCTACTGTAGCATTAATATCAGCTACTGTCGTTCCTTGTTGGAAGACAACTTCTCCTGATAATAAGATGGAAGTATGGTCAAACGGCTATGGTGGCATAAATTCATATTCAGGGATACAATTTATCGAAATTAATGCTACCGCTCCATGTACTGTTTACGAGGATTTCTTAAGTAATGCGGGGTCTGTTCTTTCAATTAGTTTTGCTCACAGAGCTCGTGGGTCGGGAGGCATCACGGATACAGTTCAGGTATCTGTCGGACCGCAGGGAGGCCCATACACTTCTTTAGGAAAATTTGGTGACGGAGCAAGTTCCTGGGTTTATAGGACGCTTAACTATACAGTACCTGCAGGGGTAGGCAGTAATTTTTCTTTGAGGTTTACAGCGGTATATGCCGGCAATGGAAATCCTGCTATTGGTAATTTCTTAGATGCGGTTAAGGTTTGTTCATCACCAGTTGGTATGGAAGAATATGAAATGAACTCAAGCTTTGTTGTTGCTCCAAATCCTTGCAACAATGATTTTAATATTAAACTATTAAACCCCAAATATATAGGAGAAGAACTTTCTTTAAAATTATATGACGTTCAGGGAAAAATAGTAAAGGAGTATGTGAAAAATACCAATTCTCAATTTATTAATTTTGATATCAAGGGATTAAGCAAAGGTATTTACCACTACCAGGGAAATGTAGCCGGACAAAATTTTACCGGTAAAATATCGGTATCAGAATAGTTTAATCTTTCTGGATAAGTACATTAAAACTAAATTCAAAAGGTTTATCGTTATTTTCAACGATATAACCTTTTGTTATTTTAGTTAATGTATTGTTGTCAATAAGATAAAAGAAGTAACCTAATTCATTAAAGAAATCGTAAAAAGCAATAGCTGAAGTCCCTGCTCTTTTAAATCCATGAGGCCAATACTCGGCAATTATTTTCAGATCATCACTTGAAGAAAGCAACTGTTTCATGCCATTAAAGGCTGTTAACTCATAACCCTGTATATCTATCTTTATGATATTTACTTTTGGTATTGTCTGATCTTTAATTAGCTCGTCAATAGACACAGAAGTTATTTCTTCCACGCTATCATAATTGTTGACAGGGTATGTCCTGTGATCTACATTCAACAATTTTGATCTGTAAACTTTAATGAGATCTGTTTTATCAGAAACCGCATTATTAAATAGCATAATATTTTCTATGCCCTCTGTGGTTTTTTTTAGGTACTTGAAGTTCAGGGAATCGGGTTCAAAGCAAAAAACTTTTCCTTTATCCGTTGTAAATTTTGAAAGCAGTTTTGCGTAAAATCCTATGTTGGCCCCAATATCAAGGATATAATCGCCTGGTGTAATTATTTTTTTGAGAAGTTCAATTTCTGTTTTATCGTTTTTGAGTTTAAATTTTGAATAAGATAAATTATAAAGAGGGAAACAATATTTGTATAACAGATTCCCTAATTTTATTTTGGTGTAATTAAAATCCATGCTTAGTATTTTATTTCATATAAGTAAGCAGATTCACTTAAACCGATTTCTTTTATCAAAACTAATTTTTGAGGATATTTTTGCATGATTGGCGCCGCAATATTGTGCAAGGTATTGATCACATCGCCGGTATTTTTTGTGGGATTAATTCTTAAACTGGCAATTAAAAGGTGCGTTACTTTATTCTTTTTAAAAATTGCTAAAGCTGAATCAGGATTGGACTGTTGAGTTTCCGGATCCTTTGCAATTACCGAATAAATTGGATAGAAATGTTTTCCTTTTGCATACACAAAACTCATTGGTGCTTTTCGGGCGGCAACATAACTGCTTTCAGGTAAGCTGTCTTTACAGTACGCGCTTAATTTTAAATAATTTTGCCAATCGGGGGTATAGCCATAATAAATATCACCTTTTAAATTTTTTGTTGCTATTGGTAAATTCTTTAATGCCCTTTTGCCTGACGACATAATAAAGGAGACTAATAATATGGCTATAAAACCAATAAGTATTCTTTGATTGGATGTTTTTTCAAAATAGGAATACAAACCGTAAGCTATTCCTAGAAGTAATACAGGCATATGTACCATTATGAAACGAGGCTGATCCCACCTTGCCTGCAAAACAAAAAATGTTCCGAAGCAAATAGTTCCGGCAAATAATAAAAAGAACAATATTAAATCATTCTTATTTTTAAATGCTTTGTATAAACCAAAAAAAGTAAGGCCTATAATAATGAATGCAAAAAAGAAATAGACAGTGCTATTTGATGTTTCTACTAATTGACCATCCTGTTGGACTACTTTTTTAAACAAAAATTCTTCATCAAAAAAACCAATAATCTGGTAGAATCTTTTTCCAACATAAATTGCTATGTTATCTGTAAACCTGCCAAAGAAGCCGGATAAATCTTCCTGTCCCTGGCTTGCGTCGTATGGATCCTTATTAAACAAAATACCCATCTGAGATTGATACTGTATAGCCGATTTTCCCCAGATAAAACTTTTTATTATTTCATATAATATTTTGAATAATCCAAAAAAGCCTAGTGCGAAAGCCGCCTTTTTCCATTCTTTTTTAATAATGTAGAATAAGAATATGGCTATTATACCAAAAATCAGAATATTTTTAGCGATAGTCAGAATCATCATTAAAAAACCAAGTACTAACCACTTTTTATAGTCCTTCTTTAAATTGGTGCTAATAGGATTTTCAGAAAAATTATATTTTGTGAAGTAATAAAAGAATATGGACTGCATCAACATGTAAAAGGCTTCGGAAAAAGTCTGGCTTGCAAAATAGAGGATTAGGTAATTGAAACATAAAAACGCATAAACGAAAAATTTAAGAATTGGTTTAACTTTTTTATCAAGTGCTTTGTAAAATATAACAGCACCAAATGCATAAAATAAAATGGAGAATAATTTAAAATATATCAGATTGGTTCCAAACACCATAGTAAGTAATGCCAAAAACATGGGATACATGGGGGCATTTGATGTGTAATAATAATTAGGGAACTCATGAACGTATTTGTATCCTGCTTCTATGTATAGTGAATCATCGTGTGCTTCGCTCATTCGTGCATTAAAGCTCATAAATGCCAGAGTAATTCCAAGAATAAGAATTCCCCAGAAATACATTTTTTCATTTTTATCTAAATAAACATTGAGTTTATCAAACGCACCTGATAAAACCGTATTTGTATTTTTAGTTGTTGCAGATTTTGCCATATTTCTTACAAAGATTCACAAAAATAACAAATTAATTATGGTTAGCTCATTTAATAAACTCATGATTTTGTGTATTTTTATCCATTAATCATAAACTGAAACTATGCCAATTCGAATGTCAAATGACAACGACTCTAATTCAGGGTGGGGTGGAAAACAAGGACGAAATTCAGGATCGGGATCAGGAGGCGGTGGTAATTTCATTTGGTTGATTCTCACTTTTTTATTTCGTTATCCAAAAATCGGAATACCGCTTTTATTGATTGGTGGCGCTTTTTACTTTTTCAAGGGAAGTTGCAGTGGTGGTTCATCTCAGGAACAAAAATCATCTTATGGAACTGGTGCAGTGCTTGACCCTGCTGTGTATGACAGCACCGATGTTTATGCTTCATTAAGTCCGGATGAACAATTACCTGAGCGGGTTTCTTTGGAACGTTTTGCGCCCACTGCCGGTGACCAGGGACAACAAGGTTCATGTGTTGGCTGGGGAAGTACTTATGCCGCCCGTACAATTTTAGAAGCGGTTAATACAGGGCATGATCCCAACCAGATTGTGTTTAGTCCGGCTTTTACTTACAACCAGATTGGGATGCAGGATTGCCAGGGAACTTATATCGATAAGGCAGTTGATCTGATGACAAGAGAAGGTTCTGTGCCATTAAGTAAATTTCCTTATGATGAAAATTCATGTTCAAAGCAGCCTGATAATTATGTTTTGAAGGAAGCCTCTCAGTTTAAAATGAAAGGAGCTAATCGTTTATCTATAAGCGGAGATGACTATACCTGTGATGTAAATGCCATCAGGCAAAACCTGGCGCACAAAGCGCCGGTTGTGATTGGGATGAGTGTTGGAGGATCGTTTATGCAGGATATGGAGGGTAAGGAAGTATGGATGCCGGAAAATCATGATTATGATAAAAATGGTTTTGGTGGGCATTGCATGTGTATTATTGGTTACGATGATTTTTATTTTGACAAAGATGGCGCCTTTTTAATTCAAAACAGTTGGGGAACAAAATGGGGAAAGAATGGCCGTGCATGGGTTAGCTACAGTGATTTTGTGGCATTTGCTACTGAGGCTTATGGTTTATATCCAATGCCTGATAAAACTAGTAAGGATAAGTTAAGTTGCTCGTTAGCGTTGGTAGAAAAAGAAAGTAAGAATTATATCCCTTTACTCAATAAAGGAAATAACATCTATAGCACCGCGCAACCTTTAAAGATCAGTACCAAATTTAAAGTAGAGTTTAAAAATAACATCGAGTGTTATATTTACATTTTCGGAAAAGAAACTGATAATAGTAATTATGTTTTGTTTCCTTACACACCAAAGCATTCAGCCTACTGTGGTGTAACAGGTACAAGGGTTTTTCCTCGCGATCAAAGTATGAGTCCGGATGAGAAAGGAACAAAAGATTATATTTGTGTATTGATTTCGAAAAACCAATTGGATTATAAAGCTTTAAATGAAAAATTTAATGCCAATAAAAATCAGGATTTTCAATCACGTATCAATGAGATAATTTCAAATGATTTGATAACGGATGTAGAATTTCAAATAGATAATAAAATAAATTTCGAGGCGAATGCTTCATCAAAAAATATAGTACCTATTATAATCGAAATAAATAAAAATTAATAACCACCTAGCGCCCCAAGTCTCCTCCCTTTTGGGGAGGTTGGGAGGGGCTTCATTTTATGTTTCACTTCATCCTTCGAACAATTCCTCGGCCTATTCTTATTAAATTGAGTTTGATCTTCAGTAAAATTGCCCCTTTATTATATTACGGTACAAAGTATGAAGATCCCATCAGCGGTAAAACATACCGAAAGTTTTTACCTTACGGTTATAGTAAAAGTGTGGCCCGTGATAACGCATTATGCCCGGGTAGTTTATCTCTAGAAAGACACCGTTTATTGTGGCTGTATTTAAAAAATAAAACTAATTTTTTTACAGCAAAGCATAAGTTACTGCACATCGCCCCTGAACAATGTTTTTATAAGTTGTTTAAGAAAATGCCGAATATTGAATATGTAACCGGTGATTACAATTCCCCGATCGCTGATCACCATTTTGATTTGCATCATGCACCATTTCCTGATAATTCCTTTGATGTGATTTTTTGTCATCACGTATTGGAGCATGTAGAGGATGCCGACCAATGTATGCGTGAATTATACCGTATGATGAAGCCGGGCGGATTTGGTATTTTTCAGATCCCGCAAGATGTAAACCGTTATGAAACTTATGAGGATAAAACCATTATCAGCGAAAAAGACCGTGAAGTTCATTTCTGGCAAAAAGATCATGTTCGTTTGTTTGGCCTTGACTATAAAGATAAACTAGAGGCCGCCGGGTTTAAAGTAACGGTGGAAGATTATACCAAAGAAATTGCACTTGAATTAGTGGATCGTTATTGTTTGCCAGAAGGAGAGTTGCTTTACATGTGCCGGAAATAGATGCCATTCCAACTTACCAGGTTATTTTATGATTAAATGGAACATTAATTTGTTATTGCTAATAATTGGTATATTTAAATAAAATATATCTAAAATATGAAACAATTATTCTTAGCAATTCTAACATCGTTATCATTAAGCTGTATTGCCGGCGATGATTTTTCGGCTACAGCAGAGATCAAAAAAAGAAAACTGGTAGTTGCCTTATTGAATGAAAATCCAACAACAATTAGTGAATTAAAAAGTAAAGGCAAAGAAAGTGAGATCCCTTTGTATCTTGAAAATATTAAAAAGGATAATGAAATAACAAAAGCTACTTTTACTGAATTATGGAAAGAAACTCCATTGGAATTCATTCAGGAAAATAAGATTTTGACTTTTACACCAGAAGAGTTGTCTCAAATTACAGTTATAACACATGAA
>JACMNO010000096.1 GCA_014378485.1 Bacteroidia bacterium | reverse complement strand
TGGTAATGTGCCATTAAGTATTGATTTTGCTGATACAAAACCACCGGCAAATGCTTCGAGGCTGGATGTTTATAAATTTATTGAAGCTGAATTGACAACCAATGCTCCTTTATTGAAGAAACCAATATCTATTCCTGATGTGGCTACTTATGGTCGTGTAAATTATTATACAGCGCAAGCTTGTCTTGCCAAACTGTATTTAAATGCAGAATTATATGGTGCGGGTGCTCAATGGGATAAGGCTATTGCTGCATGCAATAACATCATCAATTCTGGTATTTATGCCTTAACTGCTAATTACGTCGATAATTTTACTCAAAATAACCAGAATTCGAAAGAATTTATTTGGGCTATTCCATTTGATCATGTTAAGTTTGGCGGCTTCAATTTAAATATGATGACGTTGAGTTATCTTAATCAGGCTACTTACAATATCAATGCACAGCCATGGAATGGTTTTGCTTCCACCGCAGAATTTTATAATTCTTATATAGATCCTGTACAAAATCCAGGACCACAGGGAACTGTTGTTGGAATTGATCCATTGGGAACCCCAACTACCGGAACTGATGATAAAAGAATGAGAGCAAATTTCATTGTTGGCCCTCAATTCTCTTCTGGAGGAGCTAGATTAAGTGATGATGGTGCTGATGCAACTGACCCTGATGGTAAGCCTTTCACTTTTACTCCCTATGTAAACCAACTGGAGCCAGGAGCATGGCGTCAATCAGGTGCAAGGATTGGTAAATGGCAAATGTATCTGGGAATGACGAGTAATATGGATAACGATTTTGCAATTTTCCGTTATGCTGACATTCTGTTAACAAAAGCAGAAGCTTCTGCAAGAAAAGCAGCTAACTGGAGCGATGCAAGTGTACTTGCTGTAGTAAACCAAATCAGGACTCAACATGGTGGTGTTACGGCTTTACCTTCATTAACGGCAGAGACTTTCCTTGCGGAAAGAAGCCGTGAAATGTTTGCTGAAGCATGGAAAAGACAAGATATGATCCGTTTTGGAACATACAATAAAAAGACAGATTTTCATGATGTAGATGCAGCTGATAATCTTGGTCCAAACGGTATCAATCACCTGAACATCTTCCCAATACCTGATGCTCAGATTAATGCTAATAAAAACCTAAAGCAGAATCCAGGTTATTAATAACCTGCTGTAATAAGTGTAGTTAATTTATAAAAGGGGAAAGCAAGTAATAATTATTACCTGCTTTCCCCTTTTTTTAACAACAGTTATGAATATGTAAGCCGCATATGTATTAGATTTGGATGTTTTTTGCATCCTTATTTTAAGGCTGGTTTTATTTCTTTATTAGTTGATATGCAGGTCGTGTTTGCGAAGGTGAAAACAAAATATATACGAACAGAATTTAATAAATGTGTAATGTGCAGGGAGATTTTTAAGACTCATTTTTTTCAGATTAAATCATCGGGCTCTCAAAAATTAAAAGCCACGTTTAAAGCAGTTTTTTTGTTAGTTGAATTGCTGTTTGGGTTATCTTTTAAAAGCAAGTTCACCGACAATAATTATTGCACCTTTGCTTCTCTAATCTTTATCTTTTTTACCCTGTTATTTTTACCTGCCTGTCGCTCATCCGGAAATAAGACGGACGATAATTCCAAACTGTTTTCACTGGTTCCTTTCTCGTCTACAGGTATTAATTTTTCAAATGATGTTAAATACACAGAAGAATTAAATGCGTACACTTTTCGTAATTTCTACAACGGAGGCGGTGTTGGTATTGGGGACATTAATAACGACGGGTTACCAGACATCTTTTTTTGTGGCAACCTGAAATCAAACAAACTGTATCTAAACAAAGGCAATTTTAAATTTGAAGATATTACGGATAAGGCAGGTTTAAATTCAGAAGGCGTTTGGTCAACTGGTGTTTCTTTCGCAGACGTGAATGGGGATGGGTTGCTGGATATTTATGTTTGTAAATCTGGTGACCTAAAAAGTAAAGACCGGAGCAATAGCTTGTATATTAATAATGGCAACAATACTTTTACAGAGCGGGCAAAAGAATATGGCTTAAACAGTCTCGGCCTTTCCACCCATGCCGAGTTTTTTGATTATGATCATGATGGAGACCTGGATTGTTACCTGCTCAATAATTCCATGCGTTCTGTTGGCAATTATGATTTGATAAAAGATCAACGCAAAATACAGGATACACTTGGAGGGAATAAATTATACCGCAATGATAACAATCATTTTACCGATGTAACAGCAAAGGCGGGTATTTACAGCAGTAAAATTGGTTTTGGATTAGGGGTTACAATTGCCGATGTAAATAAAGATGGCTGGCAGGACATCTACGTTTCCAACGATTTTTTTGAAAAGGATTATCTATACATTAATAATAAAAACGGCACATTCACGGAGTCATTGGAAAATTGTATTCGTGAATTGAGTATGAATTCTATGGGTGCTGATATTGCAGATATTAATAACGATGGATATCCAGATATTTATGTAACCGACATGCTTCCGGAAACTGAAGCCAGGGTTAAAACAAAAACCAATTTTGAGAATTGGGACAAATACCAATCTAACATAAAGAACGGTTACTATCACCAGTTTGTTAGAAATGTATTACAGCTAAATCAAGGTCCTGCTAATAGTACAGGCAATAAAGCAGGCGAAATTAATTTCAGCGAAATTGGCCGTCTTGCCGGTGTGCAGGCAACTGACTGGAGCTGGGGCGCATTAATTACTGACTTAAACAACGATGGCTTCAAAGATATTTTTGTAGCAAATGCTATTTATAAAGATCTTACGGATCAGGATTATATTCAATACACAGCCAATCCTGATGAGATAAGAAAAATTTTACAGAATGGAAAAGGCGGCGGCATACAAAAGTTAATCGATTTAATGCCCTCGAATGCGTTATCCAACTATGCTTATAGTAACAATGGGGATTTAACGTTTACGAACAAGGCACATGATTGGGGATTAGACCAGCCGAGCTTCAGCAATGGCTCAGCGTATGCTGACC
>JACMNO010000013.1 GCA_014378485.1 Bacteroidia bacterium | reverse complement strand
TTTACTTTCTTTTTGCTTGGCCCTTCGACTGCGCTCAGGATAAACTGCAAAGAAACAATCACGCCTCGGCGTGACAAGGCGAAAGACCAACTCCCATTTTTTATCGCACAAAATGTCTCCGCAGTGCCGCCTAAAAAATCGTAGTTCGCTCTCTTTCGCCAAAAACAGCCGCACTCACGCCATGGCGTGACTAACGTATGATAAATGTGCTGCTAAATGATGCAAACCTTTTCAAATATTTTCCGCAAAAGCCTCGCATAAAAAAGAAAGTAAACTCTTTAAAAGAGTTGAATCTATTGCTATTTCAGTGTTTTGAGTGAACCCTAAATAATTTTCTCTATTGCTTTCGGAAAATATTCAAACTCTAGTTTTCTAACTTTTGCAGATAAGCTCTCCGGAGTTTCATTAAAATCAACTGTGCATTTAGCCTGTAAGATAATTTCTCCTTTATCATACTCTTCGTTTACAAAGTGAACAGTCACCCCACTTTCCAATTCTTTATTTTCAATGACCGCTTTATGAACATTCATGCCGTACATCCCTGCACCACCGTACTTTGGCAGAAGTGCTGGATGGATGTTCACTATTTTATCCGGAAATGCTTTGATGAATTGTTCAGGCATCTTTAAAAGGAAACCGGCCAATATGATCAGATCAATTTTTTCTGCTTCCAGAAATTCAATGATTTTTGCAGTGTATTCGTATAAAGCAGATTTACTGATGATCTGTACATTTTTTTTATGTCTTTCTGCCTTTTCAATCACGCCCGCCTTATCCGAATTAGTAACGACAAGTTTTATTTTCACCCGTTTATCATTCATAAAATAATTAAACAGGTTCTCAGCGTTAGTTCCTTCTCCTGAAGCAAATATGGCAACGTTTTTCATTAATTAATTTTTCTTTATCAAACCGATTTGCGAAAATACAATTTTTATAAAACAAAAACGCCTTCCGGTTTCAGAAGGCGTTTTAATTAAATTAATTCTATCCAATTATTCGCTTTTCCTGATCACCGTCACGTGGCCAACAAAGGGATGTTTTCCGCCCTGTGTATCTGTAACCTGTAATTTATAAACGTATACACCTTGTGGTGCTAGCTTAGAACCACCTTTCACCATACCATTCCATCCTTTTCTGAATTCATTTGTATGGTATATGTTCTCACCCCATCGGTCAAAAATATCCATCCGGAAATTTTCTTCATCGATGCCCACACCCATTGGCAGGAACACATCGTTTTTACCATTATCATCCGGCGTAAAAGCATTTGGAATATAGAGTGCAAAGTCTGGGGTGATCTCCACTAAGATTCTCGCAATATCTTTACAGCCTTTGATAGAAGTAGCCACTAAATTGACCGCATATTCACCTGTGTTGCTATATCCATGGCTAGGATTAACTACCGTTGAATTATTTGATCCGTTTAATGCAACAGGGTCTCCAAAATCCCAAAAGTAACTAGTTGCTCCCTGTGATGTATTCACGAAATTAATATTAGGATCCAAAATACTTGCCTTTGGCGGATCAGCATAGAATGAAGCCACCGGTGGTTTATTGATCAGGATATAATTATTTTTTATTTCCGTATTGGAACACCCTGTTGCCAGATCCATGATTACAAGTTTAACCGAGAAAGTATCTGCTAATGCATAATTGTATGTTAATGGATTAGTAGTTCCCATTTGATCTTTATTGTCACTGATCCAGGAATAACTATAATTGCCAGATGAACCCGGAGTTGCCATGAAATCAATATTCGCCGGCGCACAGGCTTCTACTGTACTTGCCGTAAAAGTTACTGTAGGCAATGGGTTTGTTACTAAAGTAAATACAGTTGAAGCATATGGCAATGTACATCCGTCACTCACGATAAGAGCATAGGTAACTGTTGTTGCCGCAGTTAAAGCCTGACCTGTTGGCATGATCGAATTTACATTACCTGCCGCAGGACTCCATGTGTAAGAATAAGCTCCCCCGTTGCCCGGACTGGTAATTGTTGGTGTAAAAATGGCTGAACCTCCATCACATATAGTAACCGAGCGTCCCGCTATACTTAATAGCGGTGTTACATTTATAGTGATCACTTTTGGTCCATCTGTACAACCCTTAGTGTCGCCTACCATGACATTATAACTGGTCATTGTTGTTGGATTAACTGTATGTGGCCCTCCACCTGTAAATGAATTTGGTGTCCACGTATAAGTATAAGCAGGTGAACCGCTTTGCCCTGATACACTTAATTGGGTGGATTGTCCGTAACAGATGGTCACGTCAGGACTTACCATAAGTATCAGCTTACCCGGTTGCGTAACAGAAATGAGTTGTGAGGTTGCACATCCGTTCACGTCTGTCAAAGTAGCTGTATAAGCACCTTGGGCAATACCTGCTATACTTTGCGTTAAAACTGACGCGGTTGTGGTTTGTGAAATAGGACTTGACCAGATCACAGTATAAGGGCCAGTTCCGGAAGTATAATTTACAGTGATATCTCCGTTCGACATTCCAAAACAACTTGGCTTTGTTACAACCGGACTTGAGAAGATAGGGCTTGGAGCGTTGTTCACATTAACGGTTTGGGTAATTGAACATCCGTTAAGATCGGTGATCACGCATTGCCAGTTACTGCCAGGTGCCATATTACTGGCTATTGATCCTTGTTGTGCGGGGGCAGTGTTCCAATTCAATGTATAGGATGGTGTTCCACCACCTACTGTTACAGTGGAGGATCCGTTAGTAAGGCCACACTTAGCCGGTAAAGATGTATACGTACTTGTTAGTATGGATGGTTCTAGGATCGTAAAGTTAGCATTGATGGAACAGGTCTTAGAATCTGTTACCGTTAATGAATAACCGCCTGCTGGCAAGCTTCCTATCACGCCGCTGTTACCAGACTGAGCCGGGTTCCACACATATGTATAACCCGGAGTACCACCTTGAACTGTTGTAAAGATCTGGCCGTTAGTGCCTCCAAAACAGGATATGTTTGAGAAACCGGATGAGGCTAAAATCAAGGCCTGAGGCTGAGAGATCACTACCTGCGAAGAAGTTACACAGCCCATTCCATCACTTACAAAAGCAGTGTAGGTGTTGGCAGGAACGTTCGCTAAAACAGACGATGTTTGTGCACTTGGTGTCCACGTATAACTATATGGTGTTGTGCCGCCATTTGTTAATATAGTTGCGCCACCATTGCTTAAGCCATTACAGGTAACATTAGTAAAACTACCGATGGCGCTTACAAGTTGTGCTGGCTGAGTAATATTTACTGAAGCTGTTCCAATACAACCGGCGGCATCAACTACAGTGATGTTGTGCAATCCTGCACCAAAATTCACAGGGTTTAATGTGGTATTGGCTGAGGACTGCGCGCCTGACCATGAGATCGTGTAACTTGGAACACCACCGCTAGCAGTAGCTATTGCGCCACCATTGCTTCCACCAAAACAACTCACATTTGTCTGGCTTGTAACAGCTACTATCGGGGCAGCAATGTCATTTACAAGACCGCTGGCATTGGCAATGCATCCGTTGGCATCCGTAACCGCAAAGTTATACGCTCCGGCCGAAATATTATTGTTACATAATGTATTGACACCATTGCTCCATAATGTACTGGCAAAGGGTGAAGTTCCACCGGATACCACTACACAGGTCTTACCATTAGCTTGACCACAGTTTGAAGTGGTTGCGGAAGCTACAGCCGTTAATAAGGCAGGTTCAGTTAAAGTAAAGGTTAATATCGTAGGACATGATCCGTTAGATGTGATTGTTACTGTCTGACCTCCTGCACATAAATTATTCACAAAGTTTCCTGATTGTAACCCCGGTTGCCATAAGAAGGTTGTTGTTCCCGCACCACCTGAAAAGGCAATATTTGCTGTTCCATCACACACACCATTACACTTTGCATTGGTTGGCGTTAAGGTCGCAGTAAATGGCGCCGGTTCAATGATTGTGGCATTGGTTGTTACTGAACAGCCTTTGGTATCAATAACGGTTACCGCATATACACCTGCCGGCAAGGTGTTTGCATTAGCACTGTTTCCGCTGGTTGAGGCTGCACCGCTCCATGTATAGGAATACGTTGGTGTTCCTCCTCCTGCTGAAACTACAGCAAACCCATTGTTACCTCCGTTACAGGTCACACTTCCTGTTGAAGAAATATTGGCCGTTAATACCGGTGGTTGAGTAATAGTAATGATTGCGCTGGCTGTACAACTGTTTTGATCCGTTGCAACCATGGTATAAGTTCCTGCGCATAAGCTGCTTGCAGTCTGGGAGGCAATAGGGCTTGATCCTCCAACCCAAAAATAACCAACGGCTCCAATACCGTTTGTGCTGGTTGCTATGGCGGTTCCGTTACAGGTTCCAAAACAGCTCACATTAGTTGAAGTAATACTTGCTGCCATGGCCGGTGGATTATTAAGGGTCATCGTGGATGTTACCGTACAACCGTTTCCGTCTGTTACTAATAGGTTGTAACCTCCTGCGCCCAATGGACTGCTAGTCGCCGAGTTTCCGCCACCGCCTGACCATGAATAAGTGTAATTGGGTGTTCCGCCTAAGGCGGCTGCAATTCCATATCCATTAATTGCACCAAAACATTTTGGATTATTGGCAACTATACCCACTGTTAAAGGAGTAGGTTGTGTAATCGTTACGCTAGTAGAGGATACACATCCTGCCCCATCGGTAACGGATACTGTATAGATCTGTGCGCATAGATTAGGAGCAATGGATGAAACGTTACCGTTACTCCAGGAATAAGTATACGTGCCAACTCCTCCGGATACAGCTGTTGTTGCAACTCCGTTACAACCTCCAAAACAACTTACGTTAGTTTGGCTTGCTATACTGATCACAGGACCAACCATATTAGGAATCGTTGCTGAAACAATTTCAATACAATTGTTCGCATCCTGAACCTGAATAGTATAAGTTCCTGCTAATAATCCGGATTGAGCTGCTGCGTTTGAACCTGAGCTCCAGGTGTAAGTATAGGCACCCGGTGCGCCACCTGAAGCAATTACAGTAGCCGAACCGTTAGCCTGGTTACAGTTAGCTGTAGTTACTGTTGATGTTAACGTGATGGAAGTTGGCTGGGTAACTGAAATGCTTTGAGTAATTGTACAGCCATTGGCATCTGTAATATTGCAATTATAATTACCGATCAAAACATTTGATACCGTTGATAAAGTACTTGGAATCGTTGGCCATAAGTATGTATAAGGACCTGTTCCACCTGTACCCGCAGCAGATACCGTACCGGTAGCTGTTCCATAACATTTTACGTTATTGGAGTTCATGATGGCAGTTAATGTCGGTGGTTGAGTGATTATGCCTGCTACTGTGGATTTGCAACCATAAAAGTCTGTTACCTGACACGTATAAGTTCCAGGGACCAGATTAACCGCTGTAGCGGATGTTTGTCCTCCAGGAGTCCAGGAATACGTAAATGGAGCCGCACCACCAATCATGCCCGTTGTCATACTTCCATTTCCTGCGCCATTACATGTTACATTTGAAAGTGAAGTGATTGTAGCCGTTCCACCAGGAGTTAAACCTATCACCACCGGACTTGATATCACGCATCCGTTTGCATCAGTGGCAGTTACCGTGTAATTTCCAGTAATAACGCCATTTGAAGTTGAGGCGGCTCCTCCGCCACCCGTCCAGGTATAAGTATATATTGGTGTACCACCCGTTATTGTTGTAGTAGCTATACCGTTAGCCGCAATACAGTTTGCATTTTGAGAAGAAACCGTAATCGCTAAAGCGGTTGGCTGAGCAACCTGCACAGTTTGTGTGGCGGTACAACCATTAGCATCCTTAATTGAAATATTATAAATACCTGCTCCTACGGCAGTATAGGTAGCTGAAGCCTGGTAGGCTCCTCCGTTCAATGCATATTGATAAGCTCCTGTGCCTCCTGCGCCTGCAATATTAATGGTACCTGTAGCAGCGCCAAAGCATTTGGCTGGAACCGACGTCGGAGTTAAAGTTACCACTGAGGGTTGGGTGATCGTTACGCTTGTTGAAGCCATACATCCTGCAATATCCTTTGTTATAACATTATAGGTACCTGCGGGTAAACCAGTAAAGATACCCGTACCGTTATTCTGAAAAGGAGAAGTTAAAGTATAGGTAAATGGTGCTCCACTTCCACCTGATCCAGAGGCAGCAAATCCTCCGTTAGAACTTCCAAAACAGGTTGTATTGGTTGTAGTAGGAACAGAAACTGTCGGCATACCATTATTCAATACATTGTAAGTTGTAGTTAATGTACAAGAGTTAGCATCTTTGATAGTAACAGTATGGGTGCCGGCTAGTAAACCAATAGTATTTGTTCCTAACGCAAATGGACTACCCTCAAATGAATATTGGTAAGGTGATGAGCCACCGGTTACGGATACAACCGTTGCTGTTCCATTTGCAGATCCGCAAGTGGCATTTGTACTAACTATAGATGCTGTTGTGGGACCAGTTGCCGTATTAATATTAAAAGTTGTAATGAATATACATCCATTAAAATCACTTACCGCAACGGAGTGCGTTCCGGCTGAAAGACCTGAAGTTAAACTTGTTGTCGCAATACCATCTACACTAAAGCTGTAAGCCGATGTTCCGCCAGTTACTCCTGTTACATTATAAGATCCGTTGGATAAACCGCAACCTGCCAACGTAGTTGTTCCTGTTATAGCGGTTGGCCCTGGAATATTTGTAACGTTTACAGTTCTTGTTAATACACAGCCTTTGAAATCCGTTACAACTAATGTATATGTTCCTGCAGATACTCCGCCTAATACAGAAGTAATACCACTATTACTCCAATTATATGTATAAGCTGGTGTTCCTCCTGCTACAGTAACGGTTCCTGAACCATTGGCATTACCACAAGTAGCAGGAGTTAAAGTAGAAGTTAAAGTTAAAGATGTTGGCTGTGTAACTGTAATAGATTGAGTAATTGAACATCCGTTTCCATCTGTTTGAGTTACTGAATAGGTTCCTGCTGCTACGTTACTAACTGTCGCATTGGCGCTTGATCCTAAAGCTGGCCATAAATAAGTATAAGCTCCGCTCCCACCTGATCCTGAAGCAGAAACCGTTCCGGTTGATGATCCAAAACATAAAGCTGGCAATGATGTAACCGTTAGAGTTACAGGAGTTGGTTGGATTAAAGTAACCGATGCTGTTGCTGTACAACCCGAGAAGTCTTTTACCGTCATGTTATAAGTACCGGCAGGTAATCCTGTAAAGTTCCCTGTAGTATTGGTTACCGTTGGTGCTGTTAATGTATAAGTAAATGGGGCTGTTCCGCCTGAAGGAGCAACAGTTAAACTTCCTGTAGATGCTCCATTACAAAGTACATTTAATGAACTTGTTACGGAAGCAGTTGGCCCGCTATTATTAAACTCAGTATAAGTCACTGCAAGTGTACATGAATTCACATCACTTATTATTACAGTATGAGTTCCTGCTGCCAAACCCGTTGTAGTAGTTCCTGCTGCAAATGCACTTCCATCAAATGAATACTGATAAGGAGCTACTCCACCGGTTACGCCAGTTAATGTTGCTGTTCCATTGGCTGATCCGCAACTTGCATTCGTTGTAAGAATAGTTGCTGTAGTTGGGCCATTAGCTGTATTAATATTGAATGTTGAACTAAATGTGCAGCCATTGAAATCTCGAACTAAAATAGTATGAGTGCCTGCTGCCAGACCTGAGGTTAAACTTGGAGTAGCAACACCATCTACACTATATGTATATGCGGCTGTTCCACCTGTTACACCTGTTACATTATGTGATCCGTTAGTTAAATTACACCCTGCCAAAGTAGTTGTTCCTGTTATGGCGGTTGGCCCTGGCGTATTTGTTAATGCCACTGTCCTGGTTAACATACATCCATTAAAATCTGTGACAGTTACCGAATAGGTTCCAGCAGATGCTGCAGATAAAACATTCGTTAATCCACCATTACTCCAGTTAAAATTATAAGTCGATGTGCCACCTCCGACGGTTACTGTTCCTGAACCATTGGCGTTTCCACATGTTGCAGGTGTTAAAGTGGAAGTTAACGTTAAGGAAGCCGGTTGGGTAACAGTTACAGTTCTGGTGATAACGCATAAGTTAGCATCCCTGATAGTTACTGTATATGTTCCTGCTGCTGCTCCACCTACAGTGGCTAACGTACTGCTTCCTAAGCTCCATAAATAAGTATAAGGACCTGTTCCTCCTGCTCCTCCCGCTGATACTGTTCCGGTTGAATTTCCAAAACAATTCACCGGTATGGAACTGGTAGTTCCTGTTAATATAGTTGGCTGACTGATCACCGCACTAACGGTTGCTGTACAACTAAAAATATCTTTAATTGTAACACTATAAGTACCTGCCGCTAAACCAGTGAATGCTCCTGTGGAGTTTGTTTGTGTTGGAGAAGTTAATGTGTATGTAAAAGGGCCAGTGCCGCCAATCGGCACTGCTGTTAAACTTCCTGTTATTCCACCGTTACATAATACATTTGCTGAACTTGTTATGGATGCAGTTGGAGGTGGATTGTTGGATACACTATAGGTTGCTGTTATCGTACAGGAGTTCACATCTTTCACAATCACTGTATGTGTAGTTGCTGTTAAACCAGAAGCTGTTGTTCCTGTTCCAAACGCTCCTCCGTCAAAAGAAAAACTATAGGTAGGAGTTCCGCCCACTACTCCTGATACAGTGGATGTTCCATTAGCCAATCCGCAATTTGAATTAGTGGTATTTACAACAAAACTTGATGGGCCATTGGCTGTTCCGATTACAAAGGTTGTACTGAATGTACATCCATTACCATCTTTTACTAATATGGTATGCGTACCAGCTGCTAATCCTGAAGTTAAACTAGTTGTTGCCACACCATTTACACTAAATGTATAGATCGCTGTTCCACCGGTTACGCCTGTTACATTAAATGTTCCATTGTTTGTATTACAACTAGCCTGGGTTGTTGTTCCTGCTATTGCGGTAGGACCCGGAATATTAGTGATACTGGTTGTTTCTGTGTATACACAACCATTAAAATCCTTTACTGTAACTGAATAGGTTCCTACAGGAAGATTGATTGTGGGTGAAGTAGCTGTAAAAGCGCCACCATTAATAGCGTATGTATATGGCGAGGTTCCTCCGGTTGGTGAATTAAAAGTAATACTACCATTATTGTTACCACAAGTTGCATTAGTTGGGGTTACAGCAATATTAGTTGGCCCGGGAGTCATTGTTAAAGTTGCAGAAACTGTAAACGTGCAACCAAAATTATTAGTTAGTGTAATTACAGGTGTAGAGGGTGCGCTTAAGCCGGTAACGGTTTGCCCCGATATTGAGCCTAAACTACTAGCAAAACTTGAAATAGTTTGTCCTCCACTGGAGGTATTATTTATCACTATAATGCCATTCGAGTTTCCACAGGATGGATTTGTAAAAGATAAAGTTGCTGCGGGATTGGGTCTTATCGTTACAGAGACCACCGCTGTTACTGCCGGACAACCGCCGGATGCAGGAACAGTGTATGTGTAATTATAAGTTCCTGCTGTATATGAGGCAGGATTAAATGTTCCAAGATTTCCTCCTGTTAATGCAGGAGCAGGCCCGCTCCAGGTTCCTATAGTGGAAACTCCAGCTCCTAATAAACCAAATAAATTTGATGAGGCTGCTGAATTACAAACCGCTAATGTATTGCTTACTCCTGCATAAGGACCCGGATTAACCGTAATACAATGCCCGCCACTAATATAAGAACATCCAAAATTATCCACTGCAGTTAAAGTGTAACATTTAGTTCCTGTAGAAGTTGGTGTTATGACTGCATTATTACCTGCAGTAGAGGTAATATTTGGACCTGACCACGTTTGAGAAACAATAGTTGGAGTAAATGATTGAGAAGCAGGAACAGCTGCATTAAAATTCACATCCCAACTAAAAATATATCCGTTATCAGAACCTAAATTATCTGTTACTTTAATTGTCCAGTTACCATTTAATGGGCATCCTATTAAACTACTAAAATTGCCAGTGGGAGAATAGGTGCCTGCCGCAATTGATGTATAGGCTGGGGTTCCTTGTCCCGCTATAGTAGGTCCGTTACTCAACAATACAGTTCCTGACATAGCGAAGCAATAATTTGCTCCAACGCCCGGTCCAACTGCGGGATCATCTAAGGGTGCTCCCAAATAATTATAAGCACCGCCAGGATAATCTTTCAAATTACATATCTGGCCATTTGGGCAAATAATTTGAATTGATAAATCTCCCTGGTAGGAGTGCTCCATATTTAAACAAATATTATTAATATCAGCAGCAGATGTTATTGTCTGGGAAGATCCATAACAATCTACTGTAATAGCTGTGCTATAAGACAATCCCGAGCCATCTGGTAAAAATGTAGTTCCACTGACTGGTGGAGTACAGTTTGCCTGAAAAGGCGTGGGTGTTACCGAACCTATTAATGTCGCGGATTGTCCTAAACAAATTGATGTAGTACTCGTGGTTGTGGCACTAAAAGAAGGAGTAGTAGATACCTGAACAATTTGATTAATTTTATTTTGGTTTGTACAACCAGCTTTGGTAATATTTAAATTTACCACATATACTCCCGGAGCAGTATAAGTGGTAGATGCTGAAGTTCCCGAACCAGTTAAGCCGTTATCGAAATTCCAGCTATAAACCGCCCCACCTCCACCACCAGAGAATGTACCACTGCCATTAAATGTCACCGATTGTCCCTGACAAACTCTTATGATACTTCCTGCACCAGGCGCCGGCGAAGAACTATTAAATACAGCATTAATCGTTTGGCAGGGTGTGATGCATGTTATAGTTGCCGCCCATCCTAAATAAAAAACAGTTGCATCTGATTTAAAAACAAAAGTTAAACAACCAGATGTATTGGTTGATGTGGCCTGTACAATACCCGGTCCAACGGTCGTCGCATAGGTTCCTAAAGTTGGGGAACTGGTGTTTGGCCCATCATATATGGTTAAGTAATCATAAGTAGCTGACTCAGTTTGAAATGCCGTAAAATTAAAACTAAGTTTATCACCAACTGTTGATGGACAAAATGTTTTTGTAAATGTTTCGCTTGCTCCGTAATTCGAGGCACTTCCACCAGAATCATAAAAATTTCCTCCGCATGTAGTCACAGAAGTATTATCCATGTTATAGTTTTGAG
Organism: Bacteroidia bacterium; assembly: GCA_014378485.1. Taxonomy (GTDB): domain Bacteria; phylum Bacteroidota; class Bacteroidia; order B-17B0; family Aurantibacillaceae; genus UBA4416. The sequence continues at coordinate 97,517 of JACMNO010000013.1, read as the reverse complement.
CTACAGCAGAAATAGAGAAAATTGAAAAGAACAGTGTAAATAAGTGTTTCATAGTGGATTTATTTATTCAATGATTGTGGAGTAATAACAATAAGATAGTCAGTATTATCAATACGATAAACCTCCGGTTTTGTAGAAAAAAAATTAAGATTATACTTTAATGGATTGAAAGTTATAGGATCGTAAGTCAGATCCCTTTTTAAATCAGGATTATACTTGTTCAATAATTCTATTGTTGAAAGCTTTACATATTTTTCTTCTGCAAAAGCAGCAGATTCAATAATTTTTATTCTATTATCAATCAAGTCTTTTAATCTTACAAGGTGTTCAGGATCGTTTTGTGCAAACTCCTGCATCTTACCGCCGTAAATCTCCTGTATTTTAGGGCTTATTTGTTGAGCTGTTGCATCGTTTATGCTTACAAAACATAGAAAAAGAATAGTGATGATGGTCCGAATGGTAGTTTTCATAAAAAATAGATAATTATAGTTGTTAAATGTAAGTGAATTTAAAACATTTTTAACATTTATTGAATAATCGAAAGTCAACATTCACTCATTTAAACAAAAAACCCTCCCAAAATAATTTAGGAGGGTTTTTATTTTGTTAATAAGAGTTTTTATTCGTTTTTTCTAATCACCGTTACATGCCCCACATAAGGATGTTTGCCACCTTGTGTGTCTGTAACTTGCAATTTATAAATATAAACACCTTGCGGAGCTTTCTTTGAAACACCTTTCAAAGGACCGTCCCATCCTTTTCTGAAGTTATTACTTGTGAAAATGCTCTCACCCCAACGGTCAAAAATATACATACGGTAATTCTCTTCGTCTATACCAATGCCTAAAGGCTGGAAGATGTCATTCCTTCCATTTTCATCCGGGGTAAAGGCATTAGGAATATACAAGGCAAACTCGGGAGTTATTTCTACCAAAATTCTGGAAATATCCCTACAACCTTTTGGTGAAACCGCTATTAAATTAACCGCATATTCACCTGTATAACTATACGCATGACTAGGATTAACAGCCGTTGAATTATTTGATCCGTTTGTGGCAACAGGGTCTCCAAAATCCCACATATAACTTGTAGCGCCTTGCGAAGTGTTCACGAAATCAATGTTTGGATCAATAATACTTGCTGAAGGCGGGTTTGCGCAGAAGGATGCGATGGGCTGCGGATAAACTTCTATATAATTTGGTTTTATCATTGTATTCATACAACCTGTAGTCGAGTTTTGAACCACTAATATGATTGAATATTTACCTGAATCTGCAAATACCAAAGAAATTTGCAAGTAGGTTGGGTTAAAGTTGAATACCTACGATACAAACATCATCTGCCTGCTCCAATGATCCGATCCAATTGGAGAAAGAGAGTTCAAGAGCTAATTTTTGCTCATTTAATGGTAAATTTTTTGTTGAAAGGAGTACCTCTTCCAGGTGCCTGTACATGAATTTTTTTCCTTTTGGTCCACCGAATTGATCTGCATAACCATCCGTAAATAAGTATAACCGATCTCCTTTTTCCAAAACAAAGTTATGAGACGCAAATTGCTTTCGATTATCAAATTTTCCAACTGGTTGTTTATCTGCTTTTATTTCTTCTATTAAAGTTGAATCGTTTCTAATAATCCATAACGGATTATTGGCGCCACTCCATTGAACATTAACAATTGATTGATTCGCTTCACTAACCGATATATCAATAATCTTCAGTAAAGAAATATCCATTCCGTCTTTCAGTTCATTTTCGCTTTTTTCAAACGTTTCTTCAACCAGCTCCGATAATTTATCAAGTATGTTGCCCGTATCGTGTATTCCATATTCCTTTACGCACCGGTTCAACCCGTTATTTCCCACAACACTTACTAAAGCACCCGGAACGCCATGACCTGTGCAATCCACTGCGGCAATATATACTTCATTTAAATTTCCGTTGGAAGCAGGATTGTTATGGATCCAATAAAAATCGCCGCTGACAATGTCTTTTGGCTTAAATAAAATGAAACAATCAATATGCAACTCACTGATCGCTTTTTCTGAAGGCAGTAAAGCATTCTGAATGTACTTCGCATAATTGATCGAATCCAGGATCTCTTTATTCTTGTGCTCAACAATTTCTTTTTGTTTTGAAATGATCGTATTTGCTTTTCGTTTTTGATTATAACTTCTGAAAACGATCAGGATCAACCCTGATAAAATAATCAGTGCAATCGCAGCGCCTGTGGTCAGTTTTTTTTGGCTTTCTATTTTCGCGTCAGAAATTGCCTGTTTATTCTCTGCATCTTTTTTCTGCAATTCCTGCCGTTTACTAAAATCATATTCCAGCTCTTTTTTTAATATTTCATTTTTACTTTCATCACTTTCAATATTCTCCTTCGATGATAAATAAAAATTCTGGTACTGAAAGGCCTTTTTAAAATCCTGTTTCTGTTCATATAAATTACTCAGGTATTTATACACTTCCACTTTTACACCTTCCAGTTCACTGTTCTGCGCAATGCGAAGGGAACTCAGTAAATAACCTTCGGCCTCTTTTAATTTTCCATATTGAAGCAAGGTGTTCCCCATTTCCAAATAATTATAAGCATGGCCAATATTCTCGTTCATGTTTGCTAAATAACTTAATGACTTATTGAAAAAAATCATTGCCGAATCTTTATCATCCGTTAACTGGTGATTGATACCGATATTATGATAGGCCATTGCCATGCCTATGGTATCAAAAACTTCCTGGCGCAATAACAATGATTTTTTTAAATAGGTTTCAGCTGACGAAAACTGATTTAATTTTTGGTAGCAGGTTGCAATGTTATTGTAGTTAATAGCTAATATTGATTTTTCTTTTTTTGAGAGGTTGATTTTTTCTGCTTTAAAATAATAGGCGAGGGCGGTTCTGTATTCTTTTATTTCTGCATAGATCAAACCGATATTATTTTGGATTCCTGCTACTTTTACCGGCATTTTTAATCCATCAAATAACTTTAAAGCGCTCATATAATTATCCAACGCATCCTTCAAGTTGGACTGATCACGATTGATTACTCCTTTCAAATTATAAGACTCTGCAATACCTTCCGTGTAATTGATTGCTGTGGACAAAATAAACAAACTGTCCGCTTTTTTCTGAGCCAGTTCATAATTACCATTATCAATAAGGTCACTGATTTGGTTATTATAGGCATTCAAGTAATCGATACTTGTTTGGCAGTAACTTTTAATTGCCAAGGAACATATAAAAACGAGTATGTAATTTTTTAATTTCAGGAGTGATAAATATAAACTATAAGCACACAGGATGCAAATCGCTTACTCATTTATCTAATAATAGTTCTGCCAAGAATTTTATTGACACGCTTTTTCTGGTTTTCCAATAAAATTACAAACTCGTAAACATGTTTATGCTCAAAGGGATCAGCCGTCTTTACTAACTCCTTAGCTTCTTTAATGATCTGGTTCAAACGTTTTTCTTTTAAACTGAACAATTGGTGCTCTATTCCTTTTTTGATGTGATGTATTTCCTGCGGAACTGAAACACCAAATTTTTCCCACTTATAACTTACAATATCAGAAAAAGAAGCTATGTTAATGGCTACCTGTGCAACTGCCGGATTTGAATGGTGCGTGAAGGTTTGCATTGTTGGAATAACGCCACTCTCCAGTTCATGCTGAAATTCGTCCAATACCATTTGGTAAACAGGATTAATAAACTGAAGGTTATCTCTCCACAATTCAAAGATAACAAACTCACAAACCGTTAGTTGAAATGACTGTTGCGCGTTATCTGTATCCTCTGCTTCTACTTCCACCAATACATTTCCGTACTGCATCATCATTCGAAGTAATTCTTTTTCTTCCGAATCTAAAATCGGATCAACTAGTTTTTCTTCCTCTGCAAATTCTTCTACAGGATGTGATGCGTCATCAGGATGCCCGCCTTTATACTTGTCGCCTTTTGCATCATAAGAAACAGCGCCTTGTTTGCCTGTTTTTTTACGAATTAGTTTATTGATTTCAATTTGCAAAATCTGCTCACTGATATCCATGATCCTTGAACATTCTTTCACATACACTGATCTATTGATCGCATCCGGGATCACTGAAATACTCTCAACAATATCCTTAATTAATTCAGCACGCCTTATTGGGTCATGCTCAACTTCCTTGTATAATAAACTTGTTTTAAAAGAAATAAAATCTTTACTGTTTGTTTTTATAAACTCTTTGAACTCATCATTCGTAACTTTTTTACTGTAAGAATCCGGATCATCCCCATCAGGAAACAACAGCACGCGAACATTCATTCCTTCCTCCAGGATTAGATCAATTCCTCTGAAACTAGCTTTAATACCGGCCACATCGCCATCATATAAAATCGTAATATTCTTTGTAAAGCGATGAATTAATTTGATTTGCTCAACCGTCAAAGATGTGCCCGAAGAAGACACCACATTTTCAATGTTTGATTGATGCATGGAAATCACATCAGTGTAACCTTCTACCAGGTAACAATTATCATCCTGTATAATTTGCTTTTTAGCCTGAAACAAACCATACAGCGTTTTACTTTTATCGTAAATATCGGTCTGTGGCGAATTAATATACTTAGCCTGTTTTTTATCCGTAATCAGGATTCTGCCCCCAAAGCCAATAACCTTTCCTGAAATATTAAGGATCGGGAACATCACTCGACCCGTGTAACGATCAAATATATCACTAACGGTTATAGGATTGCCTTCTACATGATTATTGGATAGAATAGACATGCCGGTTTTAACCAGGTATTCTGGCTTATAACTATTCTTCACAGCAGTTTCAGAAAATTTACGACGTTCCTCGGAACTATAACCTAATTGAAATTTATCGATTGTTGCCTGCGTAAATCCTCTTTCTTTAAAATAACCTAACCCTATCGAACGGCCCAGATCATCATTCATTAAAAGATCCGTGTAATACTTTTGTGAATATTGCATCACAATGTATAAACTCTCCTTTTCGTTTTGCTGGGCTTTTTCTTCAACACTGATTTCTTTTTCAATCACCTCAATGCCATACTTGTTGGCCAACCACCTTAAAGCTTCCGGGTATGATAAACTCTCCAGGTCCATGATAAAATTTACCGCTGTTCCCGACTTTCCGCAACCAAAACATTTATAAATTCCCTTGGCGGGTGATACCGTAAACGATGGTGATTTTTCGCCGTGAAAAGGACATAATCCCAATAAATTGGCACCACGCTTTTTAAGGGTAATAAAATCACCGATCACGTCCTCAACACGGGCGGCATCAATAATTTTATCTATGGTAAATTTAGGGATCAAGGAAAATAATATCGGAAGGTAAATATACTAAGTTAATCTAATATTAGGGCGTTACCCGTGAAAAACGGGTCGGGCTTTGCGTTTCAATCTTTTTTCTCACGCCGATGCGTAATCAAAAAAGGATTTTCACTGCAATCCCTAACGCGAATAATTACTATCTTTAAATTCTGAATTTCTGAGTAATACTTCTTAATTCTTAAATCTTAATTCAAAATAGAATGTCCGTTTACGATAAATATAAAGCAGTCATAGGTTTGGAATGTCACATTCAGTTACTTACCAAAACAAAAATGTATAGTAACGATGTGGCTGAATATGGTGCTATGCCAAATACCAACGTCAGTGTTATAACATTGGGCCACCCGGGTACTTTACCAAAAGTAAACAAGCGCGCCATTGAATTTGCAGTAAAACTAGGCATTGCACTGAATTGTAACATTCGTGAAGAAAACCAGTTTGCCCGTAAAAATTATTTTTATGCCGATTTACCAAAAGGCTACCAGATTACACAGGATAAAACGCCTATTTGCACCGGTGGGCATGTTGATATTAAATTAAAAGATGGAACTGAGAAACGCATTAATTTAACGCGTATTCACATGGAAGAAGATGCCGGTAAAAGTATGCACGACATTGATCCGTTTGAATCCTTAATAGATTTGAACCGTGCCGGAACACCTTTATTGGAAATTGTGACAGAGCCTGATTTTACTTGTAGCGACGAAGCTTATGTTTATTTAACTGAGGTAAAAAAACTAGTACGTTATTTAGACATTTGTGACGGTAACATGGAAGAAGGTTCGCTACGTTGTGATGCCAACGTTTCTGTGATGCTGAAAGACGCTAAAGAATACGGAAAAAAAGTAGAGGTAAAAAACATGAACTCTTTCCGTAACGTGCAGCGTGCTATCGATTTTGAAATTAAACGTCAGATTGATTTATTAGAAGCAAGCGGAGAAATTGCCGGAGAGACGCGTAGCTTTAATGCCACGGATGGTTCTACCTTTGCCTTACGTAGTAAAGAAAACGCCAACGACTACCGTTATTTTCCAGAGCCCGATTTACAACCCATATTTATTACGCAAGACTACATCAATTCGGCGAAGTCTCAAATGCCTGAATTACCAAATGATCTCTTGAAGAAATTTACTAAAGAGTTTGGCTTATCAGAATACGATGCGCTTAATTTAACCGACTTAAAAGGTTTGGCTTTATATTTTAATGAATTGGTTTCGTTTACTAAAAACTACAAAGCAGCGGCTAACTGGATGATGGGAAGTATTAAATCCTACTTAAACGAAAATGCGATTGCGATTGAAAAATTTAAAGTAAAACCAAAAACCATTGCCGATTTAATTTCATTAATTGATGAAGGTAAAATAAGTAATGCAGCTGCTACTCAAAAATTATTTCTGGAGTTAATGATAAATCCTACCGAATCTCCATTAAGTATTGCGCAGCGTTTAGATATTATTCAAAGCAATGATAAAGGTGCTTTACAGGAATTGGTCAATCAAGCCTTAGCAAAATATCCTGAAAAAATCACGGAGTACAAAAACGGTAAAGTGAACTTGTTAGGTTTATTTGTTGGCGAAGTGATGAAGCTTGGCAAAGGCAAAGCCGATCCTAAAATGGCGAACCAATTAGTGAAGGAAGCGTTGGAAAAGTAAATTTTAATTTATGGTTCAACCATGCAGTCCAATCTTAACGTGATGTTTCAGCATTTTTACCTGATCACTTTAGCGCGAAAGAAGCGAACTTATTAAGCCACAAGACAACATAGCAGAGATAATTTTAAAAAATTGACATCTGGATGAACATCGGCCAACTTTATTAATGAATTGATCTATAATGAGTAGTTTCAAACCCCTTGAGAATTCCTTTTCTCAGATTTGATTGTTTTTATTGAATTATATCTTTTAACTTTTAGCACACGAAGGGCGCAAAAGGATATATTTAAACCCACAAAAAAAATTTACAACATCATCTGAGAGAAATATAGGTTGATCCGTTTTATAATCAATACCCTCATCTCATGTTTTATGTGGTTTTCCACTCAGTATTCTCATTACACAACAATCTTCCAATTTACTATTCTCTGGAAGTATTGTTACTTTAGTAATCTCAAAATAATCCAGTGAATCTTTAGGCAATATATTTTTTTGAAAATTCTTTGTAAACCAAATTATTGCAGTTTATTTAAAAATCTAAAGTTACGATTTTTTCTATGTTACGGAATTATACCTATACTTCTTAGACCTGACCTTAACCCTAAACATTTATTAGTGTTTTAAAGAGTTGAAAAGCAAAGATTCTAAAAATACAATCATTTTCTTATTGTCTTGTTCTTTTGCAAAATCAGTCAAAGAGGGGAGATTTTCCTTAAAGAATTTTTGTGAATATGAAATCTCTAAAAGTGAGCTTGCCAAAGAATGTGGGAATTCATACTTTGGATTATATTCTTTAATTATTGAAGAAAAACGTTCGCACAAATCCTTGTAAGGTTTAAAAATCCTATTTTTATTATCTTTGCTTACGTTGTGGGTTAGATAAGCTTTTGATCCTTCACTTATTACTAATTTATAAGCTTCATATTCTGATAAAAAGTCCGAATTTAAACCTTTATTCAAGGGTTCTTCGGCAATTAATTTTATTATTGTTTTAAGTTTAATTTCAGGGTCTTTCATGTTATTTAAGCTGAAAAGAACTTTATACTCAAGATAACTCCAATACCATGTAATCAGGTACACTAACAACCTATGTTTATTCTCAAAGTAGCGATAAATGCTAGCTTCTGTCGTATTAATTTCGGAAGCTAATTTTTTAAAAGTAAATATTTCAAAACCAAGCTTGTTTATTAAAACGAGACCTTGCTTTATAATTGTTTGTCCTAAAATTGTAACTTCAGGATCACGAATAAACAATTTATCATTCATTTTAATTCTTACTTCCAATTCCATGTAAACTATATTTCTTGGTGCAAATGTAATTAAATATAATAGTAATACTATTACTGTATATATATATACTATATTTGCGGAAATTATTACTGTGAACAAAGCAAAATTATTATTTAGGTGGCTTCATAACGAAAGAGCTATAATCAATAAAATATATGTGTTAGCTCTTTTACAAGCAGTCCTATATATTTCTATCCCAATGGGGATTCAAGGTATTATTACTTATATAATGGCAGGAAGTTTTTCTGCTTCCCTTATTTTATTAAGTTGTATTGTTATAATTATAACTGTGTTTATCGGGTTTTTTCAGTTATGGCAAATGCGAATAAATGAAACACTCCATCAAAAAATATTTGGCGATTTGACTTCGAGAATAAATAATTTTTTATTGGATTCAACACCTTCAATTGAAATCTTACCTAAAATAAATAAATATTTAGAAGTAGTAACACTGCAAAAGGGAATTAGTAAGATACTATTAGATTTATCGTTTTCAGTTATCAGTATAATTTTTGGTTTATTAATTCTACCAATATATAGTTCATGGTTTTTAGTATTTGTCATTTTATTAGGGGGTATATTTTATTTTATAGTTAGTTATTACGGCAAAAAGGGTATTGATACAAACATAGAAACGTCCAACCAAAAATATAAACTCTTGGAATGGTTTCAGAAGTATGCTTTGAAAAATGATATCGAGAGTGATTTAAATTCGGGAACGGAAAAAAGACTAGGTCAATATTTTGATAATCGAAAACACCATTATAGTGTATTAGAGACTCAATTTAAGGGAATTATTATTTTTAAAGTTTTATTTATAAGTGTTTTGTTGTTTTTTGGTGCCTACTTAGTTTTACGAGGTGATTTAAATATTGGACAATTTATAGCATCGGAGATTATTATACTTTTGGTTATTAATTCTATAGAGAAGTTAGTTGGCAGTTTAAGTGTTTGCTATGATATAATAACTTCACTATACAAAATTGAAGAAGTATTTAACCACCAACCACAATATTCTTTACTTGATACCCAAAGTAAAAAATTACAAAGTCAATCACAAGCTTATAATCATCGATATTCTAGAGTAATAAGATACTCTTTGTATAGTTTAATTTTAACTGCAGTGATAATTTTGTTTTTGCCATGGACACAAAATATTCAATCAAATGGCAAAGTAACAACGCTAAACCCAGAGAATAGACCACAAACAATTACTTCTAGAATAGCAGGCAGAATAGAAATGTGGTATATCATGGATGGTGATTTGGTAGATAAAAACGATACCATCGCTTTTATTTCGGAGATAAAAGATGAATATATGGATCCTCAATTGATTAACCGTTCCGAACAGATAATAGATTCAAAAGAAACAACATTAGAGTCTTATGAAGATAAAATTAACGCAGTAAATTCGCAAATCAATGCTTTAAATAAATCCTTGAGTTTAAAAATTGAACAAGCCCGAAATAAAATTGTACAAGCTAAAATTAAAATCTCTACAGATAGCATTGAATCTCACACATCATCAAATAATTTTAAAGTAGCAGAGGAACAGTTAAAACGTTACGAAGAATTATTTGGTAAAGGTGTAATATCTAAAACAGATTTAGAAAATCGAAGAATAAAAGTTCAGGAAGCGCTTGCCAAAAAAACTTCCGCTGACAACAAATTTATGTCTACAAAGAATGAATTTCTAAATTCGGAAATAGATTTAAATTCAATACAACAGGAATATCAAGAAAAACTAATGAAGGCTGAATCAGATAAGTTTTCTGTTTTATCATTATTATATGAGGGTGAGGGGGCACTGACAAAATTACAAAACCAGCTGGCAAATTATACTTTACGAAAAGGTTTTTATTATGTTTTGGCGCCTCAGAATGGTTACATTACAAAAACTAATATTCAGGGTATCGGAGAAATTATTAAAGAAGGAGCTTCTTTATGCAACATTGTACCTTTACATAGCGAACAGGTGGTTGAACTATATATTAATCCTATTGATTTGCCTCTTATTCAAGTTGGCCAGAAAGTTCAACTTCAATTTGACGGCTGGCCTGCTTTTGTTTTTTCAGGTTGGCCAGGTATAAGTTACGGTACTTACACATCAGAAATTGTTGCATTTGATAAAGTTTTATCTGATAATGGAAAATTTAGGATTTTAGCAAAAAATAGCGGAAAAGCATGGCCGGAAGCAATACAAATTGGAAGTGGCGTTGAAGGCTTTGCTCTTTTAAAAAATGTGCCGCTATTTTATGAGCTATGGAGAAAAGCAAACGGCTTTCCGCCTGAATTTTATGTGAATTTAGATTCGAGTAAAAATAAATAATAATATTATTATGAAATTATCGTTTGCTTTTATATTTCTCATATTCTCACTGTCAAGCAAAAGTCAAAACGGCATTAAGTTAAGCTACAATGATTTTATTAATAACGTATTGCAAAATAATCCTTTAGCACAAAGGGCAGAAAATGAAAAAAAATATGGAAAGCTGCAATATAAAGCAGCCCGTGGAAATTACGATCCATTAATAAGTGGAAACTACGATCAAAAACAGTTTTATGGAAATAACTATTATACCACTTTAAATGCTGAAGTTAAACAACCACTATTTACCTCTCAATACTTAAAATTTGGTTATGATTATGGTACAGGAACAAACATTAATCCTGAACTCTATACGCCACAAAATGGGCTGCCATATCTAGGTTTAGAAGTTGGCGTTTTACAAGGTTTATTAATCGATAAGCGAAGAGCAGAAGTCTTAAAGTCAAAAGAGTATCTTAATTATTACGATGCTGAAAAACAAGTACAACTCAATAATTTACTCTTCGAATCTTCACAACGTTATTTTGAGTGGTTATTTAATGCAAAACAAATAGCGTTAAATAATTATTTTATGGAAGCGGCCAGGCAAAGGCTTACAGGTATAGAAGCACTTGCCAATATTGGAGAAAAAGCTGCGGTAGATACTATTGAAGCCGCCATTTTCTATCAAACACGATTATTGGATTTACAGAATGCTTTAATTGACAATCAAAAAAGCGCAAATGATCTTTCTGCATTTAATTGGCAGAACAACGGTCCGGCAGGTTTTACTAATAATTTTGAACCACTTGATAGCCTCGATTATTATTTTAATAAAGCTAAAATCATACTAGTTGAAAGTTTATATCAAAACCCTGTGACTAATCCGGTAATTTCAAAATATAATTCTTTACAAAAAGTTTTAGAAATAGAAAATAGATTAAAAAAAGAAATGATAAAACCAGTTTTAAATGTAAAATACAATGTACTATCTAGCAACAGTTCTGTATTGAATTCAATGTTTTCTAACAACAATTATAAATGGGGTGTAAATTTGACCTTTCCTCTGTTATTGAGAAACCCTGCTAATGAATACAAAATGTCAAAAATTATTTCTCAAAATAATAATTTAGAGCTTTCGAATAAAACAAACGATTTAAATTTTAAAATTAATACTTTAAAACAAACAATAAGTATTTTATCAGCTCAGCTTCAAAATGCAGAACGCTCCGCCAACTATAGTAAACAACTTGTTGAAGCGGAAAAACTAAAATTTTCGAATGGAGAAAGCTCTTTGTTTATGATGAACACGAGAGAAAATAAATGGCTTGAATCTGAATTAAAACTAACAGAATATAAATTAAAATTTATAAAAACAGTGCTCAATATTATTTATTTAAACGGAAGTCTAAACTATAAACTATGATAATATTTAACATCATTTTAAATGATGAAAAAAAAGCTGGAAGTATATCTCTTTATATTATTAAGCAAAAATACGCGTTACAAACACATATTGATACAAACAAAATCATAACTATTACGGGTCAAAAGAAAACGATTCATCTGTTCTTTATTACAAAAGCTTTATTGTATAGCACTATTGAAAGGGACATTGAAAAGAAGTTTTTTAGTAAAAATATGATTATTTATGCCACACCGGTAAGTCATATTAATGAAGAGTTTGGCGCATTACTAAGAAAAAATATAAAGGCTATATAAAATGAAATATTTAATAATATTTTTGTTTCTGATTTGTTATAGGAGTGATGCTCAGAATATACAATTTTCGAAAACTTATGTAAATACACATTACCATGACCAGCAATACTTTTCATTAAATAGTAGCTCTGTTATTTTTTACAATCCTGAAAACCATGAATTAATTATTGTTATTGATTTTGTCAAATTTAAAATCGGGAATGATACATTAGATGAATGGTTAGACGACTTGGATGACACTAAATTAATTTTTAAAGGCTATTTGAATACAGTTAATCTATTGGATTTAACTCACCATAATGCAAAGGCAGTGATGGTTAATGGTGTAATATTGTTTAATGGAATATCCAGTGCTCACAGTATAGAGTTAACTTTATTTGAAATATCAAAAGAGGGTATGTTGTATAGTAGTAATGAACAGGATTATTTTGATAGAGTAAACGCTAACTTGCAATTTGGATTTTTCCCTAAAGAGTTTAAAATAGATAAAAAAAAGCATCATTTAAATAAGAAAATAACAGTTTCCATTTTTAGAGGTTATATTAATCAATTTAAAGTAGGACTGGAACATTGGATTACAAATTAAAAATCAAGTAATGAAAAAATATATTTGTGTTATTTTATTTACTGCTCATTTTTGTTATTCGCAAACAGTAACATTACCGCATCAGTCATTTGGAAAAGGCGTTACTGTTTTATATATTGGTTCAGGAGCTTTATCAAGACACTTTGATACCTATAAGTTTAAACAAGAAACTACAAATTATAAACGATTGCCATTCATATCTATAGGTGTCGATCGCTGCATTTATCCTTATGCAAGTAATGCATACTGGGGTCTAGGGCCTTATTTATCAAGTTGGGTCGCTAATCGAGAATATGTAGATGCACAAAATAGTCGTAAAGAAAATGTTTGGTCGAACTCACTTATTGCCATTAGAGCAACGCATCATAATTCATTCTTTGTAAGAAAAAATTTAGACATGTGTAGTGGAATTTTAGTTGGGGTAAGAATTAAATATTATCATTCCAAAACCGTAAATGGAAAAGATATTACACCTGTTTCTGACAGATCAACAATTCTACCTGCCTTTGGTATCACAGCAACAATCCGTTATTATTTTTACAAAGATTTTGGGGTCTATTTTGAAGGGTGTTTAGGATATAAAACAAATTTGGCGAGCATTGGCCTTATTTATAAGATTTATTGAAATGTTTTAAATCCAACAGTAGACAAATTACATCGATAACATAAATTATATTTAGTTAGGCTAAAACTTAAAAGCGTCGTTTGTATTTAACCTGATAAATTTTCCGCATATCTTTGTAATGTGTTAATCGATATTTAGAACCTTTGACTAACAAATTTTTATTTCCAGAACAACATCTTAGCCCCTAAAATAATAATGATGGCGCCAAAGATCTGCTTCACCGTTTTTTGATCCAAAGAAATGGATAGCTTACTACCGAAATAACTTCCGAAAACAAACGTGGAGCATATAATTAAACCGGTTTTAAAATCTACATATCCCGCCTTGTGATAATTCATTACTCCTAAAATTCCTATAGGCAATAAAAACATGAACAACGTGGTGCCCTGTGCCTGATGCTGCGAAAATCCTAAAAAGTAAACTAACACCGGCACAATAATGATCCCACCTCCAATCCCAACCATTCCACTCAAAAAACCTGCTGCTAATCCCACAGCCAATAAAATAAAAAGTATGTTTAATGTCATTGGTTTTTTTGTTTGCATCCTATTAGAAATCTGTTGTTAAGGACAAGTACGTCATTCCTTTTTGAACTTTACGATCGTCGACACCCCATGCAAAATCAACACGGATAAAATAACCCAATAATCTGGAACGCAGACCAAAGCCATAACCACCAACAATAGGTTCTTTTTGATTATAGATAATCAGCGTAACAGGATTGCCTACGTACACATTTTTATTCAAAACATTTTCTTCGCTGTAAGGATTCTTATCATACCAGGCCATTCCTAAATCACCAAAACCAATGATCTGAAAATTCTGAATAAAATCAGAACGGATAGGGCGGTTAATTAAATATTTGAATATGGGCCAACGAACTTCACTGTTCCATACCACAAAATTATTTCCATTTCGGATATTCTGTTTAAATCCACGCATATTGGTTGCTAACGTTTGAAACTGGTATTGATCAGGTTTCACTATATTAATACTCCGGTCAAATTGAGGGTTTAACCAGTTATCTACACCACCCATATAATAAATCAAACGGTCAGTCCCTAATGAAGTTGCACCTGCAAAACGGTTTGCCCAAATCAAGTCGCGGTGAATTTTTTTATAGTTACGCACATCAAAACCAAATGTAAACAAATCATGTTGTTCTTTCTTAACCATTCTCCAATATTCAGCCCACATTTTAAAACGTGTGCCATTGTATAAATTCAATCCTCTTTTTCTAGTATTATCGAATATATATTCCACTTTGGCTCCTCCATAATTATCATACAAATGTGGTTTTGGTAAACTCTCGTCACTCACTGAAGCATACACCATTCTATCATTACGATACATGATAGAAAGTTTGGTGGCGGACACTTCACTGAAAGGAATTTTCCAGGAATAACGGGCATCATGTGTTTGAATTTTAGTTACACCTTCTGATCCATTAACCTTTAAAAAAGACTGGCGGTGAAGCACTAATTGCCTGTCCACTTTTCTGATCCTGTTCTCCCAACTTAACAAATACTCATTATCCAGTGTTCCTGATATACGGAAACCGGCTACAATTCTTTTGTCTTCGAATAAATCGCTTAAACCGATCTTGAATAGTACATTTAATCCTGGATTTAAATACACCGGGCTTCCACCTCCTGCAAAGCGCTGATAACTGGTAGCTAAGAAAGAGTTGTCCAACTGAGAAACAACCATGTCTGTTTTAAAACTTGTGTAATAATTCTGTTGAATAGGAAATTTTAATTCCATAATTGAATTAACCGGTGCCTCCTGTGGATTCTTTAAAGCCAGTCCGTTAGGGTTTGTATTAATAACCGAAGGGGTTGTAACTACAGGAATGTCTTTCTTTTTTTCACCTTTTAAATCATAATTTTCAAAGTCGATACCTTCATTTTTTTTAGCAGTAGTGTCTGTTTTCTTAGGCCCAAGATCTTCATCCCTTCTTATAGGATTAGTAATTATGATCCTGTCAGGATCTGCTATATTGTTACGCGGCGTTGATTTAAACCAAGTATTTTTTAATTCTATTGGTTTCAGATCAGCGGGCAATACCAAAGGAGAAACAATTAATTTTTCTTTAAAATTATCGACAATTATTTCTGCAAATTTTGTGTAGCGCGCATTGATATGTTGCTCTTGAATGTTTTTCTGGTAATTGGTAATTGCTTTAGAATTATAGAAATAACGGTAATGCTCGGTTGTATCTACAAAAGCGATGGAGCTATCCAGCACTCCGACATAGCGGTTATACACACCATTTGCATCACTTAAAAAAGAGATTACTCCTTTATTATATTCCTGGGGATTTGTTTCATTCACATCCGGTGTATTGGTAACCCTGTATAATACCGTTGATTTAGTAAGTGCATTGTAAAAAAACACATCGTTGTTCTTAGAAAATTTTAAATACAACTTTGCATCTTCATTAGCCTTGATGGTATCATGAGTTCTGTTTGATTCAAATAAAATTCCTTTTGAATTATCCACAAACACCGGATTGTTATCATCCCAGGAGTCATTCGTAATCTGCTCTATTCCACCTGAATTTAATGTAAAAATAAAAATATCGGATTGGCCTTTCCCTTTTTTAACAGCACTCATTACAATGCGTTTGCCGTCATGTGAAAAGGAATATCCGTTTACCTTTTCAAAACCTGTTACATTACGCTTATTTGTTTCCTTTGTTTCTGTATCATAGGTAAAAAGTTTTAAAACATTTTTACGCTCGTAAATCATGGAAACGATCGTATTATTTGGATGCCAAGCAATTAAAGGATAAGTATTATCTTCCAACCTTTCAAGTTTTGGATTTAATTTGATTAACCTTTTCGTTTTTTTCTCACCAATGGTATTTACGAAAACTTTATACTGTCCTAACTCATTAGTGGCATAACTTATTTTTTGCCCATCCGGACTCACCCTTAATTGATAATAATGTCTTGATTTTTTTTGTTTTGTTATTATAGATTCTGTCACAGGATTCCTGCGAGTGCTGTCTCTATAATCAAAATAACGCTTGGCCATTTTATTAGTAAACTCGATAGTCATATTCTGAACCGACAAACCTAATACATATAAAAAAGCGTTATTGGGATTACGGCTCACTTTGGTCATATATAATAAATTCGGAATAATTGCCTCACCGTATTCCTCCGCAATGTAGTACCACATGGCATGTCCTGCCATCGTGGCTTCTTTGCCTGTAAGCTGGTTAAATTTTGCGAACCTGTCATTCTGAATTGCATCCATAACCCTGTTATCGATCGAAGAATTCCATCCTTCAGAAATGTAAGCAATCAATCCGTTTTTAAACCAATCAGGTAGAGTCAATAATGTAGAATTCCTAACAACATCCCGCGTTCTGCCACCATACATCATCTGATCAATCATTAATTCTGCCAATGCTGCACGAATCTGTTTGTCAAGATCGGCATGAGAGCCGGTAAAATAAATAAAGATCTTATCGCCTATGATCCTGGTTACACCACCAATGTTTCCATTATCCTCGGTTGATAAGCCAATGTTGCTTTGTTTAAAATCATTTTGGTTATTATAAACAATCACATCAATTTTATCATCCAACTGGTAATCGAGGCGCTTTTCCATAATCGGTAATTGCCTGTCAACTGAAGTAGCTGCATAGCGAGCTATTTCCTGCCCGCCTTCATATAAATACACCCTGAAACGTTCAAAATCAAAATAGGTCCAGTTAAAAGACTGATATTGCATACGGTTTTTCCCGAAATCCAACTGTGACCCATAATAGAACTGGGAATAGGTAGTTTTAATACATATAAGGAGGAAAAATAAAGGAAGTATGCGCTTCATTAAATTGAATAATAAGCCCTAAATTTAACAAAAAAAATCATTAATCGCACTATGATAAACTTACACTTTTTCACCTTTGGGCCCTTTCAGGAAAACACCTATATTTTGTGGGATGAAACAAAAGAATGCATTATTATGGACCCGGGGAACAGCACTTCCAGCGAAAACAAAAAACTGAGTGATTTTATAACTCAGAATCAATTAATACCAAAGCGGTTAATTTTAACCCACGCTCATATTGATCATATCAATGGAAATAAATATGTGTTTGATACATATAGTTTATTACCTGAAGTGCATAAAGACGATGTGACTTTCATAGAAAAACATTTAGACACAGCTAATATGTATGGCATTCCTGCAGAACAAAGTCCCATGCCCAAGGCTTTTATTAAAGAAGGAGATCTGATTTCATTTGGCAATTCGGTTTTAAAAACGTTACACACACCCGGTCATTCCCCTGGCAGTATTTCTTTTTATAATTCAGAAGATGGTTTTATTATTGGAGGCGATGTTTTGTTTTATGGAAGCATTGGAAGATCTGATTTACCTATGGGTGATCATGACACTTTGATCAAATCCATTAAAGAAAAATTAATGCCTTTGGGAGATCACATGAAAGTATATAGCGGTCATGGTATGGCCACTACTATTGGCTTTGAACGATTGAATAATCCTTTTTTAGTTTAAATACAATATTATAATTACGAATCTACACGAATATACGAATCGGTGCAAACACTTGGCCGATTCGGATTAGTATATTCGCATTTAATTCGTAACTAATCATAACGGAACTATGTCAAATAATTTAATAAAAGAAAGCAGCCCTTACTTACTTCAACATGCAAACAATCCTGTGAACTGGTACGCATGGAATGAAGAAACTCTGGAACTGGCTAAAAAAGAAAATAAACTTATATTAATAAGTATCGGCTACAGTGCATGCCATTGGTGCCATGTGATGGAACATGAAAGTTTTGAAAATGAGCAGGTAGCTGAAATCATGAATTCAAACTTCATCAACATAAAAGTAGACCGTGAAGAACGCCCTGATATTGATATGGTTTACATGGGCGCAGTTCAACTAATGACAGGGCAAGGAGGCTGGCCTTTAAATTGTTTTGCATTGCCTGATGGAAGACCAATTTATGGAGGAACTTATTTTCCAAAACAACAATGGATCAATATATTGGAAAACCTTGCTGATCTTTATAAAAAGGATCCCGATAAAGCATATGAATATGCGACACATTTAACGGATGGTTTAGAACAATTAGAGATCCCTAAAGAAAAAAATGATCTGGATTTCTCAATTCAAACGCTGAATAATTCTTTATCCAAATGGAAGCAATCTTTTGATACAGAATATGGTGGACCAAATCGTGCACCAAAATTTCCTTTGCCGAATAATTATTTGTTCTTATTGAATTACAATTATTTTGAAAATGATTCTGCCATAAAAAAACACCTGGATCTTACATTAACCCGCATGGCATGGGGTGGCATTTACGACCAAATAGGAGGAGGATTTGCAAGATACAGCACAGATCTGTTTTGGAAAGTGCCGCATTTTGAAAAAATGCTTTATGACAATGCTCAATTAGTGCAGTTATATACACAGGCATATAAACAAAATCCTAATGAGCTTTACAAAAACGTAGTTTATGAAACTATTGAATTTATTGAGCGGGAGCTGACCAATTCTGAATTTGGTTTTTATTCGGCATTGGATGCTGATAGTGAAGGCATTGAAGGAAAATACTACGTGTGGCAAAAAGAAGAATTGCATAAGCTATTGAAAGATGACTTTGAATTATTTGCTGATTACTATTGTGTGAATGATGTTGGATACTGGGAAGATGAAAACTATATTTTAATGCGTGATACGGATGAAAAAGTAATAGCCTTAAAACATCATTTATCGGTTACTGAACTTCAGGAAAAAATAAAAAACTGTAATGCCGTTTTGCTGAAGATTCGTGAAAAAAGAGTGAAACCCGGATTGGATAATAAGATTCTTGCATCCTGGAATGGATTACTGTGTAAGGCTTTAGCAGGCGCCTACCTTGTTTTTAATGATGAAAAATTTAAGAAATTAGCTTTAGCTAATGCAAACTATTTGCTCAAAAATTACTGCAAAGAAAACTCGAAATTACTTCGGGTCATAAATAATAAAACGCAGATCTCAGGGTTTCTGGAAGATTATGCTTTTGTCATAGATGCTTTTATGGAGGTGTATTTAATTACGGCTAATGAAGAATGGTTAAAGAAAGCAAAAGCCCTGGCCGATTACACGCTTCGTTATTTTTATGATGAGAAGCAACAAACTTTTTTCTTCACTGACTCCTCTGAAGAAAAATTAGTGGTGCGAAAAGCGGAATGGAGTGATAATGTAATCCCATCATCAGGTTCTCAAATGGCCATTAATTTATATAAATTATCTATTTATTTTGAAGATGCTCATTACAGAAATATCTCGGAAAGTCTTTTAAAATCAGTAATTAAGGAAATTGAAGGGTATGGACCAGGTTATAGTAATTGGGCGTTACTTTTATTGCAGTTACTAAAATCGCAAACCGAAGTGGTGATTGTTGGTAAAAGTGTTAATGAAAAAATGTCATTGTTCTACAAACAAAGCCCTCCAAATGTGATATTTGCTTTAAGCGATACCCCATCCGATTTGCCCTTGCTAAAAAGCAGGTATGTTGATGGACAGACACTCATTTACGTTTGTACAAACAACACCTGCTTATTACCAACAGAATCTGTTAAGGGGGCGCTTCAACAAATTGAAGAACGTACTACATAATATAAATTATTCAAAAATAGGCTTCAACTTCCTATCAGGCAATCACTATCATTTTGTTAAGCAATTCGATCCGCCAGTTGGCGGAGTCGAACAAAAACCCTTAACGAAACATTGTTCTACAAACAACACACGTGTTCAATCTCATTGTTTAATACATACTACCAAATTATTTCTCCTAATTCTCTTATATCTCATCACTTATAACCCAAAACTTAATTCTCAAACTTTAATCCCAACAGCCGAAACTGCGTTTGAAAGTCAGTTACCTTTTAATACGGAGTACATTAAATCACAGGGCATCAAATCTATCACCTTTGATATTATTGATAAAAAAGATATGCAGGTTGCTGTAGACAAAGGATTACTTAACTATTATGAATTTAATTCTACTGGTTTATTGACTCGCTTTTATTATACCTCTATTATTAAAGTGATACAGAAAGAATTTCATTCAGGACCGAAATACAACCGACGTAAATTAGTGAGTAATGGGTACACTTACACGAAAAATGAATATGTGTATGATACTGTTTCAACCACCTATTTTTACAATACCGATTATCTATTAAAACTAAAGCGTTACAATGATGGAACTTACTATGAAAGCTATTATTATGATTACACCATTGATGAAAAAGTAGAAAAAGAAAAACGTTATAAAGAAACCAATATATCTGAAAATAAATCTGAATTCCGGTTAGGTGGGCAATACCTGATTAGCTCTGAAAGTTACTCATACCAAACAACAAGCAAGAACCAATATAAAAAAACCTGTCTGAATGATGAAGGAAGGCCCTACAAAGAAATTATCTATACGTTGAATGATTCTAAAAAATCAGTCAGCATCAATGAACAATATACAGTGGCTTGGATTACACAAAACAGCGCTTTTACTTACAATGCAAAAGGGCAGTTAACAAAGGCTACTTATAAAAGCAATAGTAACGGGGAACTGGAGCAGCTTAGAACATACGATTATGATGCAAACGATTGTTTGTTAACCGAAAAACAATTTAAAAACGGAATACTTCTGAAAGAGATCAGCTATGTTACAGACGTAAATAAAAAAGTAAATTCTTATATCATCCGTGATCCAAATGAAAAAACAATCAGGATTGTGAAGTTGTTTTATAGGTACTAAAATTACTTATCCCTGTAAATTACGAGGTTAATAATTCCTTTTGTTGGAGTACTATTATCTGTTAAAGAAACAACAAAGGGTTTTCGCTGGCCTTCAAAACAATTATAAACCACAAAGCCTTTATCTTCTGTAGGGTTAGGTAATTTTTTTTCGTAATAGGTCTTTAAGTCGTTAAATAAACGTGCGCTTAAATCAAGATCATTACAATCAATTTCCACATCAACTTCATCCAGACTATCATTCTTTAAGTTGTAAGCCACAGAATAACTGGTGATGCTATCAATCTCGTATTCAAAATAAAGGTAATCGTGATCCACTTCTGATGGTTGTTTTGTTTCAGCTTTAGTGATGACGGAAGCCGCACTGTTTAAATCAATTCCCCTGATCACACCCTCTTTAGAACGAATGATCTCATCAAGGGCTTCACTGTACTCAGGAAAAATACGAGGTTTTTTCTTCTCTTCTACTTTAGGCGTTTCCCTACAGGAAAAAATTCCCAAAGCCACTATAAGCAAACTATAAAATATTGTTTTATTCATAAATTATTTTTCTATTTCTTCCGTTAAATTTTAAAATCAGATCGCTTTAGTTTACCTTTACTCAGTTTAGCGCCTATGGCTGTGTCTCAACTTCCTCCGGCTTACGCTCAGGTCGCATTTGAGGAAACAATAGAACATCCTGTATAGATGGTTGATTGGTAAGTAGCATGCATAAACGATCGATACCGAAACCAATACCGGCCGTTGGTGGCATTCCATATTCAAGAGCGCGCAAAAAATCGTAATCAATAAACATGGCCTCATCATCACCGCGTTCCATTAATTTCACCTGCTCTTCAAAACGCTCACGCTGATCGATCGGATCATTTAATTCAGAATATGCATTTGCAATTTCTTTCCCATTGATCATTAATTCAAAACGCTCCACTAAACCTTCTTCTGTTCTGTGTTTCTTAGTTAAAGGGCTCATTTCCACCGGGTAATCTGTAATAAAAGTTGGTTGAATATAATTCCCTTCACATTTTTCTCCAAAAAGCGTGTCGATCAATTTAGCTTTACCCATCGATTCATCAATTTCTATGTGTAACTGTTTGCACACTGCCCTTAAACCCGCTTCATCCATTTTACTGACATCAATGCCGGTATTTTCTTTAATGGCATCCATAATGGTGATGCGTTTAAATGGTGGGGCAAAACTAATAGATTTGTCACCAACAGTTAATTCAGTAGTACCATGCAAATCCATCGCAATTTTTTCTAATAATTTTTCCGTGGTATTCATCATCCAAAAATAATCGCGGTAAGCTGCGTAAAATTCTAATACGGTAAATTCAGGATTATGAGTTCTATCCATACCTTCGTTTCTGAAGTTACGACTGAATTCATACACCCAATCAAAACCGCCTACTATTAAACGCTTTAAATATAACTCATTGGCAATGCGCAAATACAATGGCATATCCAGGGCATTGTGATGTGTTAAGAAAGGACGTGCTGCCGCACCACCAGGTATAGATTGCAATACAGGGGTATCTACTTCTAAAGCTCCGTGGTCGTTTAAGAAATTACGAATGGAAGAAATAATTTTTGTGCGTTGTTCAAACGTTTTTTTAACGCTTGGATTAATTATTAAATCAACATAACGCTGACGGTAACGAAACTCAGGATCCGTAACTTCATCAAAGGCTTTTCCATCCGCATCAGTTTTTACAACAGGCAATGGCTTTAAAGATTTAGTTAATAATTTAAATGTAGTCACATGAATGGATGTTTCACCGGTTTTGGTTGTAAACACATATCCTTCAATACCAATGATATCGCCTAAGTCAATTAATTTTTTCCAAACAATATCGTACATGGTTTTGTCTTCACCCGGGCAGATATCATCACGACGAACATAGATTTGGATACGCTCTGTACTATCCTGTATTACTGCAAAAGCAGCTTTACCCATATCTCGAACACTCATCACACGGCCTGCAAGTGTAATGTCTTTATAATTTAATTTATCGCGCTCATAATTATCTTTTATATCCTGAGCGGTTACATTGATTTTAAATTCTTCAGCAGGATAAGGGTTAATTCCTAATTTTTTTAGCTCAGTTAATTTCTCTCTTCTTAGTTCTTCTTGCTCACTTAGTTCTTGAAACATGTTTGATTATTTTTGCCCGAAGTTAACTAAATCCTAATCTATGTTGGTAGCGATATCAAACCTATCTATTCACAATTTATTAAATATCAAATCGTTTTACCACTTAAATAAGAAATATTGTAATATCTAAATTCATATAAAAAGTTGAGAGTTAACGGAAAATAACCACAGAGGTATAAAATTCAATATACTATAAATCAATACGTTACGAATTTTTAAAATATTTTGTTTAATAAATACTTGTTTTCGTTAAACATTAACTAATTTTGTTTAGCCATTATAGGTTTTCATTAAACAAAACAAATTATTATGACAGCAATTGAATTTAATACTCGTATTTTAAATGAAAAGCAATCTTTAAAAAATTTTGCTTTAAGTTTGACAAGGAACAAAGAAGATGCGTTAGACTTGACGCAAGATACTTATGTGAAAGCTATTACTTATCGTGAAAAATTTGAGGATAGCACTAATTTAAAGGCATGGTTGTTTACGATCATGAAAAACACATTTATCAATTCATACCGACGTGCAGTAAAAACACGACAGATTATACAAACCAATGCTGATATGGCAATGGCCCGAGCGTTTAAAAATAACTATCAGGATATTACCGAGTCGAGATTAGCAGCAAAGGATATTCTAAAAAAAATAGAAAATCTTGAGGATCAATACAAAATTCCTTTTACAAGATACTACACCGGTTACAGATATGATGAGATCGCACAGGAAATGCAATTGCCGTTAGGAACAATAAAAAGCCGAATTTTTTTAGCACGTAAACAACTGATGTTAGCCATCAACCGTTAAAATATTTCTTTCATATAGAAAAATAAATAAATAAGCCTATTTTTGAATATGAAATTTCAGTTAAGGGCTTCCTTACTTCTAATAACCATGCTATTTATTGCTTCCCTCAGCATTAAAGCACAGGAAGAGGGATCAGAAACAAATGACACGAGTGCTAATAATTTTATTTATTCAAGTAAAGGCTTTCACGCGGGCCTGTACATCGGTGCTCTCTGGGCCAACCAAAACACAGCTTACATTTATGATGGTTACGGCTTTGATGAAAACGGCCAAAGAAATACCTTTGCTAACAGCATTCTTTATAATCAACTAGTAAATATTTATGGAGGCGCTAATGGCGGGATAGATTATATCGCACAGCTTCTAAATGTCAATCATGGGGACTGGTATTTTAATCAGCAGAATATGCCAATCAATTTAAGGTACACAACAACATACATGGTTGGTTTGAATACAAGGTATCAGATCAACAAAAAAGCAAACATCACTTTAAATATAAATGGTTCCAAATTATTGGTAAACGGAAAATTTACAATTAGTTCGGCCACCAAAACCAACGGCTTACTGAACCAGGCAAAGGTTAATGAATTTACAATTGTAGGCGCTGAACAAAGATTAATGTTTCAACTCGGGTACCAAAGAATTATCGGGAAAAATGAAAAATTAAAATTCATGGTGGAAGGGGGTCTCAATATTATATTATCAAAGGCGCAAAAAAATCAAGCAATTTTAAGCAGCGATCAAAATGGGGGTTCAAACAATTTTACTATTGACTTAATGAATGTTTATAATCAGCCGCCTTATAACTTTTACAGCAAAAAATATTTAATTGGCGCTGGCATTGGAGCAGTTGCCGGATTTGGCCTTCATTTAACCATTAACCCAAGGTATACCGTTCAGTTATTATACAATCCATCTTATGACCGAATAAGTTTGGGATATAATCCGGAATTTAAACTTCAGCATGGTGTTGGGCTAAGGATCTATTATAATATGAGCCGCATATAAACAAAAAAGGCCTTCATTTAAGAAAACGCTCTTTTGGTCGTGATATTATTAAAATAAAAAAATTACTTCTATCATTCTTACTTCACATTATACCAAAATATTACATCCATTTTTTTCGTTTGAAATAAATAAGCAACCCTATGATAATTGCAAGCATGATGCCCCAGGTAATGAAATAACCATTTTGTGTGCGAAGTTCAGGCATGTTGTCGAAATTCATTCCGTAAACGCCGGCAATAAAAGTAACAGGTATAAATATCGACGACATAATGGTTAATACCTTCATGACCTCATTCATTTTATTGGCATTAGTACTCAAATAAATATCCATGATACCGGATAATAAATCGCGGTAGGTTTCAACAGTATCAATAATACGTGTCACGTGATCACTTAAATCCCTTAAATAAATATCACTTGTTGGATTAATTAAAATGGTTTCAGACCGAACCATGTTATTGATCATATCGCGCATTGGCCAAACCTGTTTGCGTAAATAAATCATTTCCCGTTTCAGATGGTATAATTCTAATAATGATTTTTTATCGGAACCATCAATGATATCTTCTTCAATTTCTTCAATCTTATCGCCTATTTTTTCAATTGCAGTAAAATAACAATCCACAACGGCATCCATTAAGGCATAAGCTAAATAATCGGCACCTAATTTCCTTACCCTTCCTTTACTTTGACGAAGGCGAGTCCGTATAATATCAAACGCATCTCCGCCATCAGGTTCCTGAAAAGAGATAACAGTGTTTTCACATAATATAACGGCCAATTGTTCTGCATTAACCTTGTTGTCATAACTAATCATCTTCATAATCGCTACAACATAATGCTCATAATCTTCGAATTTCGGGCGTTGATCAACATGTACTATATCCTCCATGGTTAATGGATGAATATTGTAAATTTTCCCTATTTTCTCGACCAATTCTGGCTTATGAAGTCCCTCCACATTGATCCATTTTATCATATTTGGTTTCACATGCGAGAGACAATCCGAGAGGTCATAAAACTCCTGTTCAAAAAAATCAGATTCATTATACTCGATTAAAGTAATTTTAATTCTATCTGTTCTTTCTTCACCGTTATAAAATAACGTGCCTGGAGGAGCGCCTATGTTTTCTGCTACTGATGCCATGAATGATAAATTTAAGAAAAAAAACTAAAATTTCTTACAAATAAATATTCGCTAAGTTCCAACAAGAAATAAATTAAGTGCCAATCTCATTCTTCATCACCATCTGCACCGTAAACCGGCTCCGCTGCTCCAATAATATTATTTTATTAGCAGTCAATGTATCTATCGTATCCTGCGTGTAATAACGCACAGTCATTAACTCCAGTCCTGCATTAAATAATACTTTAAACTGACTTTGCAATTCTTCTACCAGTGCCTTAATTTTTTCCGCGTCACCGTCGCAGCAAACTGAAAAACTGATCGCTGATAATTGCATTAAATTTATTTTGACACCATGCCTGGAAAATAATTCAAAAATATAACTCAGGTTATTTTCGGCAATAAAAGAAAAATCCTTTGGCTGAATAGATAATAAAACCTGGTCTACTTTAAATATATAAGAAGGGATGTTCAATCTTTTTTCACCATCCCTGATCACAGTGCCCTCTTCCGTTGGGTTTAAAAAAGATTTGACATATAAGGGGATGTTTTTGTTCTGAAGCGGTTTAATGGTTTTAGGATGAATGACTGTTGCTCCATAATAGGTTAATTCGATGGCATCATGATAAGAAAGTTCATCTATTTTTTTTGTTTTCCCAAACCATTTCGGATCAGCGTTCAATACACCTGGAACATCTTTCCAGATCGTTACATTTTCCGCATTTAAACAGTAGGCTAAAATAGAGGCAGTGTAATCAGAACCTTCGCGGCCCAATGTGGTTGTAAAGTTTTCAGAAGTTCCTCCGATGAATCCCTGAGTGACAACGATCTCATATGCTTTAAAAGCAGGAATCAATTCTTTATTGACTAATGCTTCAGTTAATTCAAAGTCCACTTTCCCTTCCCTGTAAGTATTATCAGTTTGAATCAAGCTTCTGACATCCATCCATTTATTTTTAAGTCCGGCTTCATTCAGATAAGCTGAAACAATTCGTGTAGATATAATTTCTCCAATACTCACGATCTGATCATACTCAAAGTCAAATCCCTGAGTTGGTTCATCTTCAATGGCCCAGTACAATTCAACAAAAGTATTTTCAAGTTCTGTGTAAATGGAATGTGTAAAATCTGGAAATAACTGTTTGCAAATATCAAAATGGTAAGTTTTTATTTCCTCTAAAATGGGCTCAGCGGCCTCAGTTTTATAGAAATAAGCATTGGCTAAATGCTCCAAAGAATTAGTTGTTTTTCCCATGGCAGAAATAACTACACAGATTTTCACATTAGAAAATTGTTTTAAAACATACGCCACGTTCCTTACACCATCTGCATCTTTTACAGAAGCACCACCAAACTTAAATACCGCCATAATTAATTCTTTAAACAAAGATAAGGATGTCAATAAAATAATAAAGGTGAAAAACTATATTTTATAAACCATTGTTACTTTTTTTCAATCTACCTGTTATATCATCAAACACTAATCTATTTCACTATTAAAAAACTACTACTATGAGCTCAGGCAAAGAAACTCCCCGGCAAAAGATGATCGGCATGATGTACCTTGTACTAACTGCGTTATTAGCACTTAACGTTTCAAAAGAGGTCCTCAAGGGATTTGTGATGGTGGACGAAAGTATTGGAAAATCAAAAGCGATCCTGGACGAAAATAACACAAGAGTTCAGAAGGCATTTGAAGACTATGTGAAAGATGGAAATTTTGAAGCAGCTCCTTATCTTCTGAAATCCGTAGAAACACAAAAAAGTATCCGCCTTGTAGATGCTTATCTTGATAGTATGAAACTTCTTATTGTAAGAAAAACGGAAGACTTAACCAAACAGGATACATCACAATTACGGTTCATGGAAAAACTGGACGACTTTGATACACCAACTCATTTACTGATAGGTTCGGATGCTTCTAATCCGATCGATTCAAAATATTCTGCCAAAGACCTACGTCAACAACTTACAAAACTACACGATGAACTATTAACGCTGATTGATAATATGCAAAAAGACAGTAAAACAAAACTGGATCAGGAAAGTATCAGCACTTTAAAACAAAAGCTATCTAACATCAAACCGGTTGACCGAAATCTGGTGATTGAAGGTGTGAAATTAAACTGGGAAGCAGAAAATTTTTACCACATGCCAATGGCTGCCGTGATTACGAATTTAGATAAAATTCAGGCAGACATGAAAAATTTAGAGTCTGAATTTTTACATACGTTCGCCGCAGCATCAAGTAAATTTGTTTTTAAGGCGGATAAATTACATGCCGATGTGGTAGCTCCAAGCGCTTATGTTTTATCCGGACAACCATTCAAAGCAAATATTGTTTTGGGTGCTTCAAGCAGTGAATTTACTCCTGACCGTATTGAAGTATTGGTTGGCGGCATTTACGATACCACATCAAAAAAATTAATTAAAGCGGGAACGCCAATAGCGATCAAAGACGGTATGGGGAATTATGAAGCACTCACTAGCTCAACCGGTGAAAAAGAATTGAAAGGCGTTATCAAATATAAAAACTCAAGAGGCGAATTTGAATATTATCCTTTTGAATATTCTTATATGGTGGCTCCTCCTTTCTCTGCTGTTGCAGCGGATAATATGAATATTTTTTATGCTGGCGTTGATAATCCTGTCAGTGCAACTTGTGCCGGTTTTTCTCCTGCCGATTTAAAAGTGACCATCACAGGATGCGGTGCTATTGCCACACAAACATCTGCCGGCAAATACGTTATTACGGTCAAATCTGCCGGAACTTGTTCTGTAGCAGTTGCTGCTAAAATAAACGGTGTATATCAACAACAGGGTTCGGTGAAAACATTCAGGGTAAAAGATATTCCTCCTCCCTACTTAAGATTAGGAGGGAAACTGGCCACTTCCACCTTAGAGTTTACGAGGAATGAAGTCAAAATGCTGGGAGGTGTTGGTGCGGAAGCGGTAGGCTTTATGTTCCCCGTAAATTATATTGTAAAAAGCTTTGACCTTACTGTACAAGGCAGGGGTGATATCCCATGCCAGGGAAATAACTTATCACAGGCAGCTAAAACTGCATTAGGCAATATGAGCGTTGGACAAATAGCGTATATCGACAATATTAAAGTCAGAAAACCAAATGGGGATATTGTAACTATACCCTTAGCTAAAATTAAAATAAAAGCATAAAAACAAAAAGTCTCCTTCTTAGTCAGAAGGAGACTTTTATAATTTCCTCGTTTGATTATTTTAATTAAATTTATAATTATGTTAAGATCACCAAAGGTTCGCTTATACACATACTAGATGTAGATAAGCGAACTAAAGTTGCGAATATAAGTTAGTTATGCCTCATTGTATAGACGACAGGCAGCGTAAATATAAACCGACAGACAGTAAAAAAGAGTATTAATGCAAATTAACAATTAAAAAAAATGAAGCAAAAAAAAGTAAAATTGAGTGCTTTGTTGTTAGGCCTCGGGCTAACAGCACAAGCACAACAAGCAACTACTGCCACAGGCGGTAATGCTTCGGGTAGCGGAGGTGCCGTTGCTTATTCTGTAGGGCAAATTGTTTATACCACCAACACAGGAACCACAGGTTCGATAGCACAAGGCGTGCAACAAGCTTACGAAATATCAGTAGTAACAGGCATTAAAAACGAAACAAAAATTAATATGTCGCTGGTTGTATTTCCAAACCCAACCACTAGTTTATTAAACTTGCAAATTGCTGATTTAAAAACAGAACAATTAACCTATCAATTAACAGATGCCTTAGGTAAATTGATTATTGAAAATAAGATTACCGAAAGCAGCACACAAATAAATATGAATGCGCAAGCCGAAGCTATTTATTTTTTAAACGTCCTGGAAAGCAACCAAACGGTAAAAACATTTAAAATCATTAAAAACTAAACGAGAAAAAACAATACAATATGAAAAAAATCTATTCACTAGTAGCTGGTTTATTATTATCGGCAAGCGTTTGGGCGCAAGCGCCAAAAAAAATGAGTTATCAAGCTGTAATTCGTAACAGCAGTAATGCATTACTAACATCAACACCAGTTGGTATGCAAATAAGTATTTTGCAAGGCACGCCAACAGGTACTGTTGCCTATAGCGAAATTCAAACAGTAAGTACAAACGCCAACGGTTTGGTAAGTTTAGAAATAGGTAGTGGAACTCCAGTAACAGGTACATTTGCTGCCATCAACTGGGCAAGCGGCCCTTATTTTATAAAAACAGAAACTGACCCTACAGGCGGCACAGTTTACACTATATCTGGTACAAACGAATTAATGAGTGTGCCGTACGCCTTGTTTAGTGCAAATGGAACACCTGGAGCTACTGGAGCAACAGGTCCACAAGGCCCAATAGGATTAACAGGAGCTACTGGTTCTGTTGGAGCTACTGGTGCAACTGGCCCACAAGGTTCAAATGGTTTAACAGGCGCAACTGGTTCGGTTGGAGGTACTGGTGTAACTGGCCCTCAAGGCCCAATTGGTTTAACAGGAGCAACTGGTTCGGTTGGTGCTACTGGTGCAACTGGCCCACAAGGTCCAATTGGTTTAACAAGCCCTTCAATCATAAAACAAAAACCCTCCTTCTGAAATTCAGAAGGAGGGTTTTAAAATTTAAAAAAACTAAACTTAAACACTCGCCGGTTTCTCTTTCATTTTGTTAGCATTAAGGATAGCAACCTGTTGCGCCACATTTTGTGCCATTTCCCGAAAGGCTAATGCTTGTGGTGTTGTTTCCTGTAATACAGCAGGACGGCCGGCATCACCAGATTCACGAATGCTTTGCACCAAAGGAATTTGTCCCAGTAAAGGGAGTTTCATTTCTTCAGCCAAATTTTTAGCACCATCTTTTCCAAAAATATAATATTTGTTTTCCGGCAATTCTTCGGGCGTGAAATAAGCCATGTTTTCTACAATGCCTAATACCGGAACATTCAAGGCAGGAAGTTTAAACAATGCAATTCCTTTTCGTGCATCAGCTAATGCCACTGTTTGTGGTGTACTTACAATTACCGCTCCTGTGATAGGAATAGTGCTGCACAATGTGATTTGTATATCACCCGTTCCCGGAGGAAGATCAACAATTAAATAATCCAATTCGCCCCAAGCCGTATCTGTAAATAATTGGGTCAATGCTTTGGATGCCATTGGTCCGCGCAATGCAATTACCTGATCTGGCCCTGCTAAAAAACCAACGGAGTTTAATTTCACACCATAACTTTCAACGGGTTTCATTTTTGGTTTGCCGTCATGCTCGCCTTTGCCAGGCATATCATTCTGTACATCAAACATAATAGTTTGAGAAGGACCATAAATATCAGCATCTACTAATCCAACCTTTGCGCCTTGTTTTGCTAAAGCAACTGCGAGGTTTGCAGATATAGTAGACTTCCCTACTCCGCCTTTACCGGAAGCCACCGCAATGATATTTCTAACTTTTGAAAGTGTTCCCAGATCTTTATCTCTTGTAGATGTAACATTAGCCGTCATGTTTACATTCACTATAGCTTCTTTATCCACATAATGTTTAATCGCATTAATGCAGGCATTGTGAATCATATCTTTCATAGGGCAAGCCGGTGTTGTAAGAACAACCGTAAAGGCCACATTCTTTCCATCTACTACAACATCTTTGATCATTCCTAGAGTCACTAAATCTTTTTTAAGATCCGGATCGTCTACATATTTTAATGCGTCTATAACGCTGTCTACAGTAATTGTCATGTTGTTTTTAGTTTTAACCGCAAAGTCCGCAACGTTTTTTGCAGAGATCGCAGAGTTTTTATTTATTTTGTTTTCTCATAGAGCTCCGCAGATTATTCCGCTGAGTCTCGATGATTCTATTTGCTCACCACTGAGGCACAGAGGCCCCTGAAGTTTTATTTTAATTCTTTCTATTCACACCTCGCACGCGTTTCTCTTTGTTCTTAGCGTCTCTGTGGTGCAAACTATATTTGCGCCGCTAAGTTCAACAAATTTCCTTCTTCAAAATCACGTCCCATAATTTGCAAACCTATGGGCAAGCCGTTACTATGCATACCGTTAGGTACTGATATTGCAGGACAGCCAACGATGTTCGCCTGAACCGTAAAAATATCTTCCAGGTACATTTTAATTGGATCCTCGCTATTTTTTCCGAATTCAAAAGCTGTTCCCGGAGTTGAAGGTGTAATGATGAAATCGTACTGCGATAAAATCTCTCGCGTTTTCTGACGAATTTTATTTCTTACTTTTTGCGCCTTACTGTAATACGCATCATAATAACCGGCACTTAGTACGAATGTCCCTAACATAATCCTGCGTTTCACTTCTTTACCGAAACCTTCACTGCGTGTTTTTTTATAGGTACTTTCTAGGTCAGTTGCATTCGGACTTCTATAACCAAAATGTACGCCATCAAAGCGGGATAAATTAGAAGAAGCTTCCGCAGTGGTTAATACATAATAAGTTGGCACCAAGAAATCAAGATAAGCAAAATCAACTCCTTCAACAATATGACCTGTTTGTTTTAATTTATCCAGAGAATCAAGGGTCTGTTTTTTTACTTCAGGATCCAAACCGTTAGATTCCATACATTCTTTTAAGTAAGCAATTTTGTATGATTTTTTTTCTGACAAATCCTTCACATAATTTCCTACGGCCTTTTGAGAAGCTGTTGTATCATACTCATCTTTACCTGCCATGATCTCCAGTAATAATGCAGCATCTTCAACAGTTTTAGTAATAGGACCAACCTGATCAAATGATGAGGCATATGCTACTAATCCCCAACGGGAAACTCTTCCGTATGTTGGCTTTAAACCAACGGTTCCTGTAAAGGATGCAGGTTGACGAATAGAACCGCCCGTATCAGAACCCAAAGCAACATGACACAGATTCGCAGCAACAGCAACCGCAGAACCTCCTGAAGAACCACCAGGAACCATTTTTTCATTGATAGGATTTAATACTTTTCCATAGGCAGAATTTTCATTGCTGCTTCCCATGGCAAATTCATCACAGTTCAAACGCCCAATGATAATCGCGTCTTCTGCTAATAAACGCTCAACAACCGTGGATGAATACAAGGATTCAAATCCTTCCAATATTTTTGATGAACAGGAAACCTTATGTCCCTTGTAACATATGTTGTCTTTTAAGCCAAGAATAACTCCTGCTAATTTTCCGGCAGTTTTAGATTTTATTTTTTCATCTACTAGTTTAGCCTGTGCCAAAGCAGAGTCATTAAACACTTCTAAAAAAGCATTCAAATGTTTTTTTAATTCAATTGCTTTAATGGATTCTTCTACTAACTGAACGCAGGTGGTTTTACCTGCTGATAGATCAGCTTCCAGATTATTAATGGTTGTAAATGTATACACAGTTTATGTATTAAATAATAAAAGCGTCAATCGAACAGAATGACGCTTTTAAAAATGTGATCAAATAATTTTATTTTTTTTCTAAGTCAGTTGATTCAGAAGCGCCGTCTTTGGCATCCTTAAATTCTTTCATTCCTCTGCCCAATCCTTTCATTAATTCAGGGATTTTTTTTCCTCCGAATAATAATAAAACGATTACCAATATAATGATGATTTCAGGAGCTCCAAGTCCGCCTAACATACCTAAGATTAATGCTTGTGTCATTGTAATAAATTTAGGCTACAAATATACGGATTTATTAGTTTTAAACAAATTCAAGAAAATCTGTTATTTTTGGGGAAAATAGCGCTATGATTAAGAAAATCGAACATATAGGAATTGCCGTTAAAAGCCTCAATAACTCCAACGAATTATTCAAAAAACTCTTCGGAAAAGATCATTACAAAGTAGAGGGAGTAGAAAGCGAAGGAGTAAATACCTCTTTTTTTCAATTAGGAGAGACCAAAATTGAACTGCTTGAAGCAACGAATCCGGAAAGTGCGATCGCGAAATTTATTGATAAAAAAGGGGAAGGAATCCATCATATTGCTTACGAAGTAGATGATATTTACCAGGAAATGGAGCGTTTAAAATTGGAAGGTTTTGAAGTCCTGAATAAAGAACCAAAACAGGGGGCTGATAATAAACTGATCTTTTTTCTACATCCTAAAAGCACCAATGGTGTTTTGGTAGAATTGTGCCAGGAAAGAAAGGACTAATATTTTTATTGATTTCTTTGGCCGTTTTGTTCCAGTCGTTTCTTCAATATACTCACATAAATTAAAGCCAGGTTATTATTATAATCTTCATAAGCTTTCTTAGCCCATGAGATCGCATTTTCAATATCGCCATTGATCTCACTTAAAATAGCCATATTATAGGCCGCTCTCCCTGCGATCATTTTCTTCGAACTTTTAGTTTCCATTAACCATAATTCACCAGCGCCACTCCAGTTCCCTGTTTTTACCTTTCGGGTGGCCATCTTAAAATTATCAGTTCCCCTCACGTAATATTCTCTAGTTAAAGTTCGTGTCCGTGGAATTGTCCGGTAAGCATAGGAATGCGCCATCTTATAGGAACTCTTCTTAATAGCATCCTTCCTGGTTAACATGGCTTCCTGAAGGTTAACAATATTAACCCAGCCGGCTGTTACAATCAGTTCATCCATCATTGGAAATTCATCTAAAATTAATTGATGACTGGGATCATAAATTCTCCAACCATTTCTAACCGTTGTAATAATATTGACCCTTGCCTGCATAGCAGTATTTAATAGATCCACGATGGGATTAATACCTGGCGGAGGAACATTTAAAGGCACCACTCTTAAATCGCTGCTAAATTCTTCAAGTACAAATAACAGATCAACATCCTGCGTTTTACAAATACTGTCTACTAAAGTCCAGGACAATGGCGAAGAAAACAAACCAGGATCCGGAGCTTTGAGTATAGTGTCAGTGAATGGCCTGATGATTTCAAAACGCCGATTTTCCAGTAATGCATCTGTTAACCCTTTTACAGATTCTGCACTGGATTCCTGCGTCAGTTTTAATAGTTCTTCTGAAAGTTCCTGGCGAAAAATAACTGAAGGTGAATAATTGAGAGAATAATTTGTCCGGCTTACTACGCCAACTTTTTTTATTGAATCCGAAATTACAACCGGTGCAGGATCTGTTGCATTAATGTAAAGTTGGCTAGTTTTACAAGAAGAAAAAATGATATGAAACAATATGAAGCAGCTCCATATTCGCATGACAATTATTTTTTATAGATCAGGGCCACAGCATAGGCATTTACGCCCTCTCCTCTGCCAACGTAACCCAAACGTTCATTTGTTGTTGCTTTAATAGAAACATCATTAGGAGTAATATTCATAATTGGCGCTAATACATTTTGCATCGAAGTAATATGCGGATTCACCATCGGAGCTTCTAAACTCAAGGTTGCATCTACATTTCCAATACCGTATCCATTTTTATCAAGCAAGTCAACTACTTCTTTCAATAGTAATTTACTATCGGCACCTTTATATTTTGGATTTGTATTTGGAAAATGAAAACCAATATCACGCAAGTTGGCAGCTCCTAATAAGGCATCGCAAATAGCATGAAGTAATACATCCGCATCACTGTGCCCCACACAACCTTTATCAAATTCTAGTTTAATGCCGCCTAACCACAACTCTCTGCCTTCTCCTAAAGGATGTACATCGTAACCAAAACCTACTCTAATATTTACCATAATTTTTGAGTTTAAATTATAGATGTCAGTCTAAGCGCCGTCGAAGACAACATCAAATTCTTCTATTCTATTTTCCTTTCATATATTCTTCAAAGGGTATCCCCTTCATAAATTCAGGAGAGTAAATGTATTGATAAACTAAAGCCGACCATTGTTTATGCGTTTTACTTTCATTCAATAAAGCAGAATCAAACGGCTTGCTGAAATGAACTTTGATTGTTTCTTTTCTGGCTTTAAACATTTCGTCAGGCAAAAACAACATTTCAAGGTTGGCCTTAATTCCTAAACGTTTTCGCCACATTGCAAAATTATAGAAGAAATTTGAATTTTTCCCTTCTATAAAAACGGGTTGAATCATTCGTTTATGATCAATGGCCTGAGTAACAAATGTTTTTTTCCATTCAAGATCCCTTACAACACCTTCCTGCTTTCTGGAAACCAAGCCTGCCGGAAATAATAATAAAGCAGATTCCGTTCTGAACACTTCTTCAATAACCCTGAGGTACTTGGGAGAGGAAGATCCTAATTTGTTTACTGCTACATAAATATCACCGTAATTTTTTATGTTCTTTAATACATCATTCACTAAAAAATGAACATCAGGTCTGATATCTCCCACCGCTTTTATTAAAGCCATGCCATCTAAACCACCTAAAGGATGATTTGAAACGATAACAATACTTCCTGTCCTGGGCACAAACTCCGAATGCAGTGACTCAACCTTAGCCCCAAGTTTCACAAGGCCGCGACTATTAAATTCAAGGCCAACATCGTCTTTCAAATACTCCATGGCCCCGTTAATATCATCCTCATGAAGTTTTTTCTTTAGCCAATTAATGGCAAAACGTGGCAGCCATTTATGAAGCTTAAAAGCTTTTTCTTTTAAAATACTCTCAATATCTATAAACTTTTTATTTTCCATACAAGGGATTACAAAGGTAAAACAATTGTTAATATCTCAACCATTCAATTTCATCTTTTCACGATTTCTGGAATTTCTAAAATCTTCAAAAAGCATAATGAAATCAACTAAATACAAAATAGCAATTTAAAAAGTGATACTGATTATTTCGTTACCTAACTATTAACAAAATTTGATTTATCAACAAAAATGGTAAATAATGGCTAAAAGTGGTAGAAAGTGGTAAAATTTTAATTATTTTTGACGTTATTCAAAGCAAAGCCACTAATGACAAGCCTTATAGGAGAATTTGATTGTAAAGTTGATGCGAAAGGGCGTTTCATGTTTCCTGTTAATCTCAGGAAGCAACTGGAAGAAGTGTTTGAAAATGGATTTGTGATTAACAGAAACCTACATCAAAAATGTTTGGTGTTGTACCCGATTAATGAATGGAATAAACTCAATAAAAAATTAAGCAAGCTTAACCGTTTAATAAAAGCAAACGACGTATTTGTTAGAAAATTTACCGGTGGGGCAACTGCCGCTGATGCTGACAATACCGGACGTGTTTTATTGCCTAAGCCTTTAGTGGAATACGCAGATATCAAAACTGACATTAAAGTATTGGGAAGCAATAACGTGATTGAGATCTGGGATAAAAAACTGTACGATCATTTCTTATCTCAGGATGTAGACATTGAAAAATTAGCAGAAGACGTTTTAGGGAATTTAAATTTTAATGATGGTGATGATGAGTAATCCTTATCACATCCCCGTTCTTTTACAACCTTGCATTGATGGCCTTGATATAAACCCCGACGGTGTGTATGTGGACCTGACATTTGGTGGAGGCGGGCATTCAAAAGAAATATTAAAACATCTTTCATCCAAAGGAAAATTATTTTCGTTTGACCAGGATGAAGATGCAAAAGCAAATATTCCGGATGATAAACGCCTGACTTTTATTCCCCATAATTTCCGACACATCTCCAACTACCTTAAACTATACGGCATTACGCAGGTTGACGGCATCCTTGGCGACCTCGGTGTTTCATCTCATCAGTTTGACAAAGGTGAACGCGGTTTCTCTATTCGTTTTGATGCAGACCTTGATATGCGTATGAATCAGAAATCTGATCTCACCGCCAAGAAAGTATTGAATAAATACGATGTCAAAAAACTGACAGCTATGTTCCGAGAGTACGGTGAAGTTGACAACGCCTTCAGGCTTTCAAACATCATTTTTGAAGCCCGAGTAAACGGAAGCATCGAAACAACCGCACAATTCAAAGAATTAATTAAACCATGCACGCCGAAATTTGAAG
This sequence comes from Bacteroidia bacterium, assembly GCA_014378485.1. Lineage (GTDB taxonomy): Bacteria > Bacteroidota > Bacteroidia > B-17B0 > Aurantibacillaceae > UBA4416. Next base: position 59,227 of record JACMNO010000013.1, on the reverse strand, counting down.
AAGGAAAATATTTAGCAAAAGTTTACCAGGCGATCCGAATTGAAGTGAACCAGGAAATGGAGGCCTTAAAAGAATGTTTAACTCAGTGCTTAAGCTTATTAAAACCGAAAGGCAGATTAGTAGTAATGAGTTACCATAGTTTAGAAGACCGCTTGGTAAAGAATTTAATACGATCCGGGAATATAGAAGGTATTGAAGAGAAAGATCAGGTTTTTGGAATAATTACAAAATATTTCAAATCTCTCACATCAAAACCTATCGTGCCGGATGCAGAAGAAATAGAACGGAACTCCAGAGCAAGAAGCGCAAAATTAAGAATAGCAATAAAATTATAACACCTTAAGTGGCAAATAAATTCAGAGACATATCCAAACAGGAAGAACTGGAAGAGTTAGAAGAACTGGTGGAACAGGAAGAGCCACCCGTTATTTCAAAGCCTTCTAAACCGGGAAAGAAAGGCGTTTTAGCGAAAGGACTTTCCAAAATTTTTGGCGGTTCATTTTTAAGTGATGATAGAGCGGTGCAACATATTCCGTTCATTTTGTTTTTAGGATTGATTGCCATTTTATACATCGCTAACGGATATTATGCTGATGATAAAATAAGGGAAGTTAATAAAGTGAGTAACCAAATCAAAGAATTACATACAGAGTTCATTTCATCAAAATCTGACCTGATGTTTGTGAGTAAACAAAGTGAAGTGGCAAAAGCAGTAGCACCATTAGGATTAAAAGAGCCGGTTGTTGCGCCAATGAAAATTGAAGTAGCCCCACCCGACCTCCCCGAAGGGGAGGAGGATAAAGACTCAAAAAAATAAAAATGAACAAGAATCTTAAATATAAATAAACACTCAAAAGCCCCTCCTTCGGAGGGGTTGGGGAGGCTGTTATGGAAAACAAAAAAGACATATTATCAAGAACGTATTTAGTGTACATATTTTTATGTGTGTTCGCTTTATCTATTTTTTATAAAATGTGCGTTATCCAGTTCAAAGAGGGCGCAGAATGGAAAGCGAAAGCAGAAGCCTTTAACACACAGGTTCATGAGATACAGGCAGTGCGGGGCAATATTTTTGATATCAATGGGAACTTGTTGGCTACTTCCCTACCCTACTATGAAGTAGCGGTTGACATCAATGCGCCATCCATTGATAAAAAATTATTTGAATCAAAGGTGGATTCTTTAGGATTTATGCTGGCGGATCTGTTTAAAGATAAATCTGCGAAGCTTTACACAAAATTATTGCGTAAAGCACGTAAAAGCGGAGACCGTTATGTGGTATTGAAACGCAATGTTCCCTACAAAGATCTTCAAACATTAAAAACCTTCCCAATTTTTAAAAAAGGAAAACGCGGTGGTTTGGTAACCCTTCAAACCAACAAACGCGAACGCCCATTTAAAATGCTGGCGGCACGTACTATTGGTATGGCCAGAGAAGGTGTAAAACCTGTTGGACTCGAAGGTGCTTATGATACTTTACTAAAAGGTATCAGCGGACAACGCTTAATGCAGAAAATTGCAGGAGATGTGTGGCGCCCTATTAATGATGAGAATGAAGTAGAACCAAAGGATGGCAGTGATCTTTACACCACCATTGATATCAATATCCAGGATGTAGCAGAAAATGCATTAATGAATACACTAATCAAAAATAAAGCATCACACGGTTGCGCCATTTTAATGGAAGTTAAAACCGGAGAGATCAAAGCCATTGCTAATTTAACCAGAGATAGTAAAGATTCCAGTTCCTATTCTGAAAGTTTAAATTATGCCATAGGTTATGCCACTGAGCCGGGCTCAACATTTAAACTGGCCTCTTACTTGGCCGTTATAGATGATTACAATTTGAGCCTGGATGAAAAAATACAGGTTGGTAACGGTGAAGTGACTTACTATAACAAAACGATCAAAGATGCACATCCACCGGAGAGCCCTGTTTTGACTTTAAAGCGCGCTTTTGAAGTATCTTCCAATGTGGCGGCTGCCAAAACAATCGTAAAATATTATTCGAAAAATCCTCAACAATACGTTGATAAATTAAAGTCTTTTCACTTAAATCAAAAATTAGGTTTAGCCATTCCTGGCGAAGCAAATCCTTTAATTAAAGAAACGAAAAGTAAAGATTGGTCAGGTTTAACGCTTCCACAGATCAGTTATGGTTATGAAAGTTTAATTACACCCTTACAAACATTAACGCTTTATAATGCCATTGCCAATGACGGTAAAATGGTAAAACCTCGTTTTGAAAGAGAAATTAAGCATAATGGAAAAACCGTTAAAACATTTACAACCGAGGTAATCGCCCAACAAATCGTAAAACCATCCACAGTTAAAAAAGCAAAAGAAATGCTTGAAGGTGTTGTAGAGAACGGAAGCGGAAAAGGATTAAACATTACCGCATTTAAAGTGGGCGGTAAAACAGGAACAGCACAAATCGCAAAAACAGGAGTTAAAAGAGGAAGCGGTAAAACAGCTTACGGTGATGTTGGTGATAGAAATTACCAGGCATCATTTGTCGGTTATTTTCCTGCTGACAAACCATTATATACCTGCATCGTAATTATTAATTCACCAAGCAATGGTATTTATTATGGAGGTTTGGTAGCAGGCCCTGTATTTAAAGAGATCGCAGAAAAAGTATATTCAAGCAGTTTAGACTTTTTAGATCCAATTAATAGCAAACATATTCTTTTGACAAAAGCACCGGGAAGCATCAAATCTAAAAATGATGAAATGATCATTGCTTCAAAAGCTTTGAAATTACCAATGAAATCAAACGCTACCGAAGATGGCTATGTATCAAGAAACCCTTCTGATACAACCCGTATTTCATTACAGTCAAACAATTTAGAAAGCCAATTGAAGAAAGGCATTGTTCCGAACCTAAATGGACTGTCTGCTAAAGACGCTTTGTTTTTATTGGAAAACTCAGGATTTCATGTAAAGTTATATGGAATGGGTTCTGTCAAAAAACAATCCATTGAGGCAGGCCAAAAATTTAATAGAGGAGATAAAATAACATTGATACTTAGTTAAGAGTGAAATTATTAAGCGACATATTATATAAAACAAGAATGGAAGAGATCGTTGGTTCTACCAACGTGGCTATCTCTTCAGTTACTTTTGATTCACGCAAAGTAAAAAAAGACTCTTTATTTATTGCAACTAGGGGGACAGCTTCCGATGGTCACCATTATATTGAAACAGCTATTGAAAGTGGTGCTGTTGCTATAGTTTGCGAAGAATTACCGGAAGTTCAAAAAGATAATATCACTTACGTGAAGGTATTGGATTCATCCGCTTCATTAGGATATATTGCCTGTAATTTTTATGATAATCCATCTGAAAAATTAAAATTAATTGGTATTACCGGCACCAATGGTAAAACAACTACTGTTACTTTATTATTTAATTTATTCAGGGGATTAGGTTATAACGTTGGTCTATTATCCACAGTTGAAAATAAGATCAACAATACTATTATTCCTTCAACCCATACAACACCGGATGCCTTGGCATTAAACGAACTGCTTTCCAAAATGGTAGAGGAAGGTTGTCAGTATGCGTTTATGGAAGTAAGTTCTCATGCTATTGTTCAACACAGAATTACGGGAGTTAAATTCATTGGCGCAGCATTTTCAAACATCACTCATGATCATTTGGATTATCATAAAACATTTGAGGAGTATATCCGGGCAAAAAAACTATTCTTTGATAACTTACAAGATGAAGCTTTTGCCTTGACTAATAAGGATGACAGAAATGGCATGGTGATGCTACAAAATACCAAAGCGAAAAAATACAGCTATGGTTTGAAATCCATTGCAGACTTTAAATGCCGCGTTGTTGAGAATCATTTGAACGGTTTACTTCTGAGTATCGACAATCAGGAAGTATGGGTAAAGCTGATTGGGTCTTTCAATGCCTATAACGTTTTGGTGGTTTACGCAGTTTCACAATTATTAAAACAAGATAAGGTACAAGTACTAACCACCTTAAGTAATTTAAATTCAGTAGAAGGTCGTTTTCAATATATTAAATCCAAAAATGGCATTGTAGCGATTATTGATTATGCGCATACTCCTGATGCTTTAAAAAATGTTTTGGAAACGATCAAAGATATCAGAACAGGAAATGAACAGGTCATTACTTTGGCTGGTTGCGGTGGCGATAGGGATGCAGCGAAAAGACCAATCATGGCACAAATCGCTTGCGAATACAGTAACAAAGTGATCTTAACAAGTGACAATCCACGCAGCGAAAATCCGGAAGATATTTTAAACCAAATGCAGGCCGGCATTAATCCTGTGGATGCAAAAAAAACATTACGTATCAGTGATCGTAAAGAAGCAATCAGAACAGCAGTTGCTTTTGCAAAAGAAGGCGATATTATTCTGATTGCCGGAAAAGGGCACGAAAAATACCAGGAGATAAACGGAGTGAAGCACCCATTTGATGATTTTGAAATTGTAAAAGAAATATTTAATAACTAAACATGTTTTACTACTTATTCCAATACTTAGATCAACACTTTAACTTTCCGGGAGCCGGAGTGTTTCAATACATCTCATTTAGGGCGGCTTTGGCGTTATTGACTTCTCTTATCATTACGATGGTATTTGGTAAACGCATCATCAATTTCATCCGCAAAAAACAAATTGGCGAAACCATAAGGGAATTAGGTTTGGAAGGACAAAAAGAAAAAGCAGGAACACCAACCATGGGTGGTTTAATTATTCTGGCGGCTATCATTATTCCTACACTATTATTTGCTAAGGTCCACAACATTTATATTGTTTTAATGCTGATCTCCACTGTTTGGCTGGGAAGTATTGGTTTTATGGACGATTACATTAAAGTTTTCAAGAAAAACAAAGAAGGATTGAAAGGAAAATTCAAAGTTGTTGGACAAATTGGTATTGGATTATTGGTTGGTGCTGTATTTTATTTTCATCCCGATGTGGTGATCAAAGAACGTGTTACAGCAAACAGTCCCAGCTACTATGAAAACAATAATTTTGATGAATTAACTGGAGTCCAAAAAAACTTAACAATTCCAAAGTATGCTTCAACAGCAACAAAAACACTTAAGACCACCATTCCTTTCGTAAAAAATAATGAATTTGATTATACGCGAATCTTGTCCTTTATGGGAGATAAAGCAGTTGATTATGGTTGGTTAATATTTATTCCCATTGTGATCCTGATTGTAACTGCGGTATCAAATGGAGCAAATATCACCGATGGCATTGATGGGTTGGCAGCAGGAACAAGCGCGATCATTGGTGCAACTCTTGGAATTTTAGCGTATGTAAGCGGCAATACAGTTTTTGCGGATTATTTAAATATTATGTACATTCCTAATACGGGCGAACTCGTGGTGTTTATGGCAGCCTTTGTTGGAGCGTGTGTTGGTTTTTTATGGTACAACGCTTACCCGGCTCAGGTTTTTATGGGTGATACCGGAAGCCTTGCAATCGGCGGGATCATTGCAGTATTTGCCATTGCTATCCGTAAAGAATTATTGATCCCTATTTTGTGTGGTATTTTCTTAGTAGAAAATGTTTCCGTGATCTTACAAGTGTATTATTTTAAATACCAAAAGAAAAAACACGGACTCGAATTTGCTAAAGCCAACCGCCTATTTAAAATGGCTCCTTTACACCATCATTATCAAAAGGTTGGATTTCATGAATCAAAAATTGTTATGCGTTTTTTCATTATTGGAATCACGCTGGCAGCACTCACTATTGTAACATTAAAATTAAGATAAACAAAATTGAACAAACGAATTGTGATATTAGGTAGCGGCGAAAGCGGAGTTGGCAGTGCAATTTTAGCACAGTCAAAAGGCTTTAGCGTGTTTGTATCTGACAAGGGTTTGATTCAAGAAAAATATAAAACAGAATTGATCAGCAATAATATTCCATTTGAAGAAGGAATGCATACTGAAGATTTAATTTTAAATGCAAGCGAGATCATTAAGAGTCCGGGTATTCCTGATAAAATAGTATTGATCCAAAAAGCGAAAGAAAAAAACATTCCTATCATTTCAGAAATAGAATTTGCAGGAAGATATACAAACGCTAAAACAATTTGCATTACAGGCAGTAACGGAAAAACTACTACTACCCTACTAACATATCACATTCTTCAAAAAGCAGGATACAACGTAGGTTTAGGTGGTAACGTTGGAAAGAGTTTTGCCTATCAGGTAGCGAAAGAGAATTTTGATTACTACGTTTTGGAATTAAGCAGCTTCCAGTTAGATGGAATGTTTGATTTTAAAGCAGATATAGCAGTGTTGTTAAACATTACACCGGATCATTTAGACAGGTACGATTACAAATTTGAGAATTACGTGGCTTCAAAATTCCGTATTACTCAAAACCAAACAAAGGACGATGCCTTTATCTATTGCGCCGATGATGTAGTGATGGAAGATTTTATGAAGCATTCGCAGGTTTATGCTACAAAAATTCCATTCAGTATTAAAAAAACAATTGAAGGAAATGGCGCCTTCTTACAAAAAAATGAAATAACCCTTAATTATAATAATAACCCTAAACCCTTAATCATGACAATAGAACAATTGGCTCTTGCTGGTAAACATAATGTTTACAATTCAATGGCTGCTTCATTAGCAGCGCGTATCGTAGACATACGTAAAGACATTATCCGTGAAAGCCTTGAAGATTTCGTAAATGTTGAACACCGTTTAGAATTTGTTGCCTCAATCAATGGCATTGAATTCATTAACGATACAAAAGCAACCAACATCAACTCAACCTGGTATGCTCTGGAAAGTATGCAAAAACCAACTGTCTTAATATTAGGCGGACAAGACAAAGGAAACAATTACGATGAATTAGTTGATCTTGTAAAAGAAAAAGTAAAAGCAATCGTTTGTTTAGGTGTTGATAATAAAAAAATCATCAAAGCTTTCAAAGGTTCTGTGGAAACTATCATGGAGGCCGGTTCTGCAGCAGAAGCAGTAGCAATGTGCTATAAGTTAGCAACAAAAGGAGATGCCGTTTTATTATCTCCTGCTTGTGCAAGTTTTGATTTATTCCAAAACTACGAAGACAGAGGTGTTCAATTTAAATCAGCTGTAAGAGGGCTATAAAAATGAAAGAGACTGCACTTGGCCAGAAAACGTTTTCAATAAGTAGGGAAACAGATCATAGCTTTGAATTTGTTGCGAATATTAATGAGGTCACTTTCATTAATGATTCCAAAGCAACAAACGCTAAACTTGCCGTTGAAAGTATTAATTCTGTGGACACAGAAATTGTACTTATTTTGGGAGGAGATGACCTGAAAACTGATTATTCCTGGTTCGCAAATATCAATTATTACAACATTAAAACAGTGATTTATTTTGGAAGACGTTTCTCTGAAATAAAAAATATTTTTAATAAACATGTTATGGTGATTGTAGCTGAGAACTTAGAAAGTGCAGTAGCTCTCTCAAAAGCAAAAGCCATTAAAAATCAGGCGGTCTTATTTTCACCGGCCTGTCCAAGTTTTGATCCTTTTGATAATTACAAGAACAGAGGTAATAAATTTAAAGAGCTGGTATTGATCAAGACTGAATAGTATTGTCATGCTGAACTTGATTCAGCATCTCATTATGCCCTGAAACAAGTTCAGGGTGACTATACATCAAAACAAATAATAAACTAATGAAACAATTCGCATACTTAAAAGGAGATAGAGTGATCTGGGCGATCGTTTTTCTTTTATCATTACTTTCGATTTTAGTAGTGTATAGTTCAGTTGTGACATTAGCCAATAAATTTAAACAAGGAAATGCGGAAGTGTTTTTAATTAAGCATGCTTTCCTGATTATGTGTGGGCTTGTTATTATGTATTTTATACATAAATTAAAATACACATTGTTTTCGCGCGCGGCACAAATTGGTATATTTTTAGTAATTCCAATATTACTGTTTACATTATTAAAAGGTGTTAGCGCCGGTGAAGCAAGTCGATGGATTGAAATACCAGGGTTAGGGTTATCATTTCAATCATCGGATTTGGCAAAAATCATCTTACTCATATTTGTTGCGAGAACATTAACAATCCGGCAGGGGCAGTTAGAGGAATTCAAAACAGTTATAAAATATTTATTGATTCCAATAGGGGTAATTTGCGCACTAATACTACCGGCAAATTTTTCTACTGCAGCACTATTGTTCATGAATTGTCTTTTTTTGATGTTTGTAGGACGTATAAAAATAAAATTTATACTTTACATTTTAAGCGGTTGCATAGGATTTGCTTTATTATTAGGTGTTATCATATACCAGTTTCCTGACCTGTTAAGGCGAGGGGGCACATGGAAAGCACGGATTGAGAATTTTAGCAAAGGAGACTCAGATAGTAATTACCAAAGTGAACAGGCGAAGATTGCGATCGCTACAGGCGGCATCATCGGCAAAGGCCCCGGTAATAGCACACAACGAGCGTTTCTACCACAAGCTCATAATGATTTTATTTACGCAATCATTATTGAAGAATACGGTTTATTCACAGGATTCTTTATGATTTTCTTATATATGGTCTTATTATTCAGAGGTATTCGGATTCTTCGTGATTCAGAAAAAACATTTGGAGGTTTAATGGCCGTTGGTTTGAGTTTCAGTTTAGTGTTTCAGGCACTCATTAATATGGCAGTTGCCGTTAATTTATTTCCCGTAACAGGGCAACCGTTACCCTTGGTAAGCATGGGAGGCACCTCAATTTGGTTTACCTGTATCTCAATAGGCATAATCCTAAGCGTTAGTAAATCAAATGAAGACGGAATAAAAGAAAAAGAAATGATTACAGAATAACGCATTAGTTTCATTTCGAGTTACGCTGTAACATGAAGAACAAAAGAAGTAATATAAAAACATGAAAGTACTAAAAGTCATATTAAGTGGTGGTGGAACCGGAGGACATATTTTCCCGGCGATAGCTATCGCTAATGAAATAAAAAAATTAGTACCTCAGGCTGATATTTTATTTGTTGGAGCTTTGGGCAAAATGGAAATGGAAAAAATTCCTAATGCCGGTTACAAGATTATAGGGTTGCCAATTGCAGGGCTGCAAAGACGGTTTACACTTTCCAATTTAAAACTTCCATTCTTAATTTTACAATCGCTCTTAAAAACAAGAAAGATTATTAAAGAATACAAACCTGATGTGGTAGTTGGAACAGGAGGATATGCTTCCGGGCCATTATTAAAAGCAGCAGTTCACTTTGATATTCCTGCGTTACTACAGGAGCAAAATTCTTACGCGGGCATCACCAATAAACTTCTTTCCAGAAAAGCGAGTAAAATTTGTGTAGCCTATGAAGGCATGGAAAAATTTTTTCCAAAAGAAAAGATTTTATTAACAGGCAACCCTGTTCGGCAGGATTTGGCGGATGTAAAACAACATAAGGATGAAGCCATAAACTTTTTTAAATTAAGCCCTAACAAAAAAGTCATTTTGGTCATTGGCGGAAGTCTTGGAGCCAGAACGATAAACTTATCCATTGGTGTTAGCTTACAAAAACTAGTCGACAATAATATTCAATTAATATGGCAAACAGGTAAGAACTATTATACCACAGCCACGGAACAGGTGGAAAAATTCCCAGACAATAATATATACGCAATGGAATTTATTTCACGTATGGATTTTGCATACGCCCCTGCCGATATCGTGATCTCAAGAGCAGGTGCCAGTTCAGTATCTGAATTATGCAATATCGGTATGCCAAGTATTTTGGTGCCTTCGCCAAATGTCGCAGAAGATCATCAGACAAAAAACGCCATGGCATTAGTGGATAAGCAGGCCGCCATATTAATAAGAGATGATGTAGCGCAAAGCACCTTAATACCAACCGCCATTGCTCTGATCAATAATACGCAACAACAGGTAACCTTAACAAATAACATCAGTCAAATGGCATTTCATAATTCAGCCAACGTGATTGCCCTTGAAGTTTTAAAATTAGCCAACTACACTCTATAGTCCTCATGAACATACTTGATTATAAACTATATTATTTCCTCGGTGTTGGTGGCATTGGCATGAGTGCTTTGGCAAGATATTTTAATCATTATGGAAAAGAAGTTTATGGCTACGATAAAACAGAAACAGCTTTAACTGCACAATTACAGGCGGAAGGAATTCAAATTCATTTTCATGAAGATGAAACACTGGTTGAAAATTTATTCGCCGTCTATAAAAAAGAAGAGATACTTATTATATATACACCGGCAGTTCCACGAGATCACCAAGAGTTTATTTATCTTCAAAATAAAGGCTACGTTTTACAAAAGCGTGCCTGGGTATTGGGAGAAATCACCAAACAATTCAAAACAATCGCAATTGCAGGCACGCATGGAAAAACAACTACCACCACTCTTGTAGCACATATTTTAAAAACAGCAGGTATTGATTGTTTTGCTTTTTTAGGTGGCATTTCTCAAAACTATCACACTAATTTATTGCTTGGTAACGCTAAAGATAAAAATGCTTATGTAGTAGTTGAGGCCGATGAATACGATCGATCCTTTTTAACGCTTCATCCTTACATCACTGTTATCACCAGTGTTGACGCAGATCATTTGGATATTTACGGTGACCAAGATGCTATGCATCAAACCTATACACAGTTTGCGAAACAGGTTCAAAAGGATGGTTTTTTGATTGTTAAAAAAAATGTTGATAACGATTTGAACCTCAATGTCAAACGCCTGATCTACTCACTAAATTTAGATACTGAATATTCTGCCGATTCTATTGAAATTATTGATGGCGAATTTTGTTACAACATCAAGAGTCCGATAGAGCCTGTAAGTCAAGTAGCCATTGGGTTACCAGGTTTGCACAATGTAGAGAATTCAATTGCAGCAATAGCTGTTGCGCAACAATTAGGCATTAAGGGTGATGTGATTAACAAAGCTCTCCGTTCTTTTAAAGGTGTAAAACGAAGGTTTGATTACCGTGTGAAATTAAAATCGATGGTGTACATCGATGATTATGCGCATCACCCGGAAGAGTTGAGAGCTGCCATTACCGCAGCAAAACAATTATACCCGGATAAAAAAGTGACAGGAATTTTTCAACCGCATTTGTTTTCACGTACTCGTGATTTCGCAGATGGTTTTGCAGAAAGCCTTGACCTATTGGATGTATGTGTGTTACTGGAGATTTATCCCGCAAGGGAAAAACCAATTGAAGGAATCAATTCACAAATGCTGCTAAATAAAATGAAATGCAGGGAAAAGTTTTTGGTGAAGAAAGAAAATGTTGTTGAATTTTTAAGAACACACCCTTCACAGGTGTTAATGACATTAGGAGCGGGAGACATTGATACATTGATTGAACCGATTGAGGTATTATTAATGGGAGAAATTTGAGGGAGTGAAAAGACTAAAGTGAAAGCAGGGATAAAGACATTGTCACTAGGAGCGAAGTTGAGAAGCGAAAAGTAAAAATGAAAAAAATTAATTTAAGAAAAATATTTATCATCGTTCTTTGGATTATTGGATTATCAGGCCTGTTTGCGTCATTAGCCATTACCAATGGAAAAGGGAAAAATGTGACAGTTGAAAACCTGCTGGTAACTGTAAACAATACAGAGATCAACACATTTATTGATGAAGAAGATGTTAAAGAATTTTTTAAAGAAAGAAACGATTCCATCTTACACACTTCTCTAAAAAATATAGATGTGAACAGTTTGGAAAAAGCACTAAACTCTCACCCGGCAGTTGAAAATGCAGATATTGCTGTGGATGTGAACGGAGATGTAACAATTGATGTGAGACAACGTACACCATTGGTTCGCGTAATGAACTTAGATGGCGAAAGTTATTACATCGACAACCAATCAAAGTTAATGCCCCTAAGTGACAAGTACACAGCACGGGTATTGATAGCAACAGGAAATATTAACGAAGCGTTTGCAACACGCTACCAGTTTCCTGTAAGCGCCATTGCAAAAAATGAATTGTTTAGTAAAGTAAGTGTACTGGATGACATTTATAATATTTCGGTATTTATTACCAAAGACTCTGTTTTAGCAAGCCTGATACATCAAATTAATATAACGAATGATCAAGAGTTGGAATTGTATCCTTCGATCGGGAATCATAAAATAATTTTCGGGGAAGCAAAAGACTTCCAGGAAAAGTTTGATAAACTCAAATTATTTTACACCGAAGGATTAAATAAAACAGATGGATGGAATAAATATTCCACTATCAATATAAAATATAAGAACCAAGTGGTTTGCACTAAAAAATAAGTTTATGGACAATAAACAAACAGTAAAAAAAATGCCAGATAACGCTGAACTAGTTGTAGGACTAGATATCGGAACAACTAAAATTGCCGCGATCGTTGGTTATAAAAACGAACATGGTAAAGTAGAAATATTAAGCGTCGGCAAATCCGAATCTTTGGGTGTACACCGTGGTGTTGTCGCTAATATTGAGCAAACTATTGAGTCTATTAAAGCGGCTATTAAAATTGCAGGCGATAAAGCAAACATAGATATCGAAGAAGTAATTGTGGGCATTGCCGGGCAACATATCAAAAGTATGCAGCACCGTGGAATGGTTACCCGTAAATCTTTGGACGAAGAAGTATCTCAAAACGATGTGGATCAATTGATCGATAACATGCACCGTTTAGTGATGAGCCCGGGTGAAGAAATTATTCACGTGATTCCACAGGAATATATCATAGATAACGAAAGCGGTATCCGTAACCCAATAGGGCATTCTGGAATCCGTTTGGAAGGAAACTTTCATATCATCACCGGCCAGGTTTCTGCCGTAAAAAATATTTTCAAATGTGTTGACAGAGCTAAATTAAAAACAGTTGATTTACATTTAGAACCATTGGCAAGCGCTGATGCGGTATTAACCGATGAAGAAAAAGAAGCAGGTGTTGTATTAGTTGATATTGGTGGTGGAACAACAGATGTTGCTATTTTTTATGATAGTATTATCCGTCACACAGCGGTAATTCCTTTTGGTGGTAACATCATTACCGATGATATTAAAGAAGGATGTGGTATCATTAAAACTCAGGCCGAACAATTAAAAATGCGTTTTGGGTCAGCCTTGGCGCAGGAAAATCAATTAAACGAAGTAATCTCAATCCCGGGACTAAGAGGTCGTCCGCATAAAGAAATTTCAGTTAATACACTGGCTCAGATTATTGAAGCGCGAATGGAAGAAATTTTAGAATTCGTGTTATTTGAAATTAAGTCGTCGGGGTTTGAACGCAAATTAGCAGGTGGTATTGTGATTACCGGTGGTGGTTCGCAACTGAAACACTTGACTCATCTGGTGATGAAAAATACAGGGATGGATTGCCGCATTGGCACCCCGAACGAACATTTAGGTGGCGCAGATGATGAATTAAAAAATCCAATGTATGCAACTGGTATTGGTTTGGTTATGAAAGGAATTGAAAAATACGAACGTGAAGCAAAACGCGGAAACAATTCTACAAAAGCAGTAGAAGAAAAAGTATTAATTGAAACTGTTGAAGCAAAACAAAAAGCAGAGAAAAAAGTAACAGGCCATTCTAAACAAAAAGTAGGAAATTTCTTTGATTCGTTGATCAGTCGGGCAAAAGACTGGATGAGTGATGATGTAGAATAAGCTGCCCAACCAAGTCTTCCGCTAGTTGGCAGAGAGAGGAAAATTAAGAACATAAACATAAATAGAATAAAACTTATAAATTAACATAGCTCCCAAACTCCTCCCCCTTCGGGGAGGTTGGGAGGGGCTCTTAAAACCACATACCATGATGCAATTTGAATTACCACAGGAGGAAAGCTCAATTATAAAAGTAATTGGCGTTGGCGGCGGCGGAAGCAACGCTGTAAATCATATGTTCCGTTTAGGAATTAAAGGTGTTGATTTCATTGTATGCAATACCGATAAACAAGCATTAGGAAAAAGTCCGGTGCCTCATAAAATACAATTAGGTAATTCTTTAACAAGAGGATTAGGCGCGGGCGCTAAGCCTGAAATTGGCCGTGACTCTGCTTTAGAGAGCATTGATGAAATAAAAAACCTGTTGAAAGATAATACTGAAATGGTATTTATTACAGCCGGTTTAGGTGGTGGTACAGGAACAGGTGCAGCACCAGTAATTGCTTCTATTGCAAAAGAATTAGGGATCCTGACTGTTGGTATTGTAACGATTCCATTTTCTTTCGAAGGAAAAAAGAGAAGAGAACAAGCTGAAAAAGGTTTGGAAGAAATGAAAAAATACGTAGATACATTAATTGTAATCGGTAACGATAAATTACGTGAGATCTACGGCAGTTTAAAAATGACAGAAGCATTCGCTCATGCAGACAATGTATTGACCAGTGCAGCAAAATCTATTGCAGAGATTATTAGTTTACACATGCATGTAAATGTGGATTTCAATGATGTGAAAACAGTGATGCAGGATAGCGGTGTAGCGATCATGGGATCAGCTATTGCCAGTGGCGAGAAGCGTGCATTACGTGCCGTGGAAAATGCATTAATCTCTCCTTTACTAAACGATAGCAATATTTCTGGTGCACGCCATGTCTTACTAAATATCATGAGCGGCAGTGACGATATTGAAATGGATGAATTTGGTGAGATCACTGATTTTATACAGGAAGCGGCAGGTGGTACAGCAGAATTAATTACCGGTTATGGTACCGATCCATCTTTAGGCGATAACGTTTCGGTAACAATCATTGCCACAGGATTCAATTCAAAAATGAATTCTGGCTACGAAGCACCAAGCTTCCCGGAACGCAAAATAGTGAGATTGGATGAACCAACGGTAACGAAAGTGGAGCCGGTTCAAACATCCATCATTGATGAAATTCAAAAGGAAGAGCCTTTTGTATTTACTAAAACAGAAGAAGAACCAATTGCTAAAATCGAAGAAATAGTTACTACGATCGTAAATGAAATAAAAGAAGAAGAAAAACCTGCTTACAAAGTTTATTCTTTAAATGAGTCACTAGAAACTCCTACAACTTTTTCAAATGAAACGATAAACGAATCAGCGACACAGGATTTCATTATCAATGATATTTCTGATGAAACGTCCAGCAGCGAAACGATGCAAGCAGAAAGTAATACACGTGAAGAACTGATTCGTTTGGCACAGGAACGCATCAAGAAATTAAAAGAGTTAACCCTGAAAATGAAAACACCTGAAGGGCTTGCACACTTAGAAAAAGAATCAGCCTGGCAGCGTAAGCAAGTGAATTTGGATACTACCAGCACTACTCCATCCAAAGATTCTCAGGTATCACGTTACACGTTAGGTGAGAATAATGAGATCCGTCCGAACAATTCATATTTACATGATAATGTTGATTAATTAGCAGTTAAATGTATAAAAATAACCCCTCATTAGCTTTGCTGATGAGGGGTTATTGTTTGATAGGATTTATCTTAACAATCTCTGCTTCTGGTCTAATAGTGCAATCCGTTCGCTTTTTGTAAATGATTCAGTTTGCTCATCCCAAAAATAATATAAGTAAACTAACCCCCTTGTATTCTGAAGGAAAGATTAGCTATATTAAATAACTTTCCGAAGTATCATTTAAAGAATCTTCTTTTTTCGTAACAATTTTAAGTAAAAGACGTTACAAATTGACATTTCTTATAAGTGAATATTGTAGCTACAACGAAAGAAATTATAATTATAGCCGCCATATCTGCGTTAAAAGTAAAGTCAAAACTTGCCAAAATCTAAAATCTGCAAGGTTGTTTTTTCAATGGTTCTAAAATTCTCTTGGAGGGTGAGTTATTCATACTTATACAAATACTTCCCAACGATATGTAACAAATTATAAAAATTATAATTTAAATTTAACACATTAGTTTTGTTATGTCTCAAAGTGCACATATGAATTTAGAATACTTCCAAAAAAAAGAACATTACCTGGAAGTCATCAATCAATTTGCCATTACGCTATTGAATTCAAAATCAACTGAGGAGATCGTTTGGACCGTAGCAAAAAATGCCATTGCTAAATTAGGCTATGTGGATTGTGTGGTTTACTTACTGGAAGAAAACGGAGAACACATGATACAGCGCGCGGCACATGGTGCAAAAAACCCTGTTGACCTTGACATTTTAAACCCAATTAAAATTAAAATTGGAGATGGAATTGTTGGTACGGTAGCCCTTAAACAAAAAGGAGAAATTATTTCTGATACAAGTAAAGATTCCCGCTATATATTCGATAATGACATGGCCCTGTCTGAGATTGCTGTACCGATGATTCACGATAATAAAACCATTGGCGTCATTGATTCGGAACACCCTGATCGAAATTTTTTTTCAGTAGATGACCTAAACGTTTTAACTACGATTGCCTCTATGACAGCCACCAAACTGGTGCAAGCTTTTTATGACCAGAAAATTAAAGATCATCAGGCTAACCTGGAATTTTTAGTAGAAGAAAAAACAACGGAACTCAGCATCGCGCTAATTGAACTTAAATCGCAAACACTCGAATTAACGGATAGCATTAGTTATGCCAAGCGTATTCAAAAAGCAATTTTACGCAACCCGACTTCCATCAAAGATATTGTTCCAGATAGTTTTTTTATTTATAAACCAAAAGACATTATAGGTGGTGATTTTTATTTAATTGAAAAGATCGAAAACAAGATTATTGTTGCCGTAGCGGATTGCACAGGTCACGGTGTACCTGGCGCTATCGTCAGCGTTGTTTGCGGAAATTCGTTAAAGAGAGCCATCAGAAAATCCGGGCTAACAAACGCGGCAAGAGTATTAGAACAAACCCGTGAATATGTGATTGAAACATTTGCTGGAAGTGATGAAGATATTAAAGATGGAATGGATATCGCACTTTGCATTTTTGATACCACAAGCGGTCTTTTGAATTACACAGGAGCAAATATCAGTTTATACTATACACGCAACGGAATACTAACAGAAATAAAAGCAGATAAGCAACCGGTAGGAAACCATGTGATCAAACTTCCATTTACGAATCACTTGGTGCAGCTGCAAAAAAACGACATGCTTTATTTATTTACCGATGGTTTACCGGATCAGTTTGGAGGGCCAAAAGGGAAAAAATTCAAGTATAAACAACTCCGCGAACTGCTCCAGGCTTTTAAAAATCTACCATTATCTGAACAGGAGAAAGCCATCAACAGTACATTTCAAAATTGGAAAGGTGATTTGATGCAGGTGGATGATGTGTGTTTAGCAGGAATTAAACTTTTGTAAACTTAATCAATTACTCAACAACTAGTGGTCAAACTTCATTTATGTGATGGTTGTTTAAACGAACACTATAAATTCCTAGCGCTATGTCAATGTTCTCAATAAAAATTTCCTTACAACCCCATTAATTGTATTCCGTTGCCGGTAAACAATTCTTTACCTATAATACCGTAAATGTCTCGAAAATAATAGTTCGGCATTCTTTATCAAGTGAAATCATTAATAATTACCCTTTTACCAATGGATTTAGATAAACTGAAAAATTGGCGTAGTCAAAAAACTCAACACGAATGATGTGTAAATACGTACAGGATATTTCAAATTAAAATTGTTTTAAGCGATAGTTATTGATTTCTCTTTTTGGTGCATTATCATTTAGCTGGTAATTAGTGATGCTACTTTTAGAAGTAACAGCTTTTACAGTGCCGGTCATTCTTTATGTAATAATATCTCGGAAACAATAATCTTTACGGGCTTTAATTTAAAAATGGATTCAGGCTATGAAGCAACAAATTTTCAGGAATGTAAGATCTTGAGAATGGATGAACCATTTGCGCAAAAAACTGAACCAGTTCAGACATCTGTCATTGATGAAATTCAAAAAGAAGCGCCTTTTGTATTTATAAAGACAGAAGAAGAACCAATAGCTCAGTTAAAAGAAATAGTTACAGCGATCGCGAATGAAGTTAGACAAGAAGAGAAACCGGCTTTCAAAATTTATTGATTGGAAGAATCAATAGCAACTCCTGCAACTTTTTCAAATGAAACGTGCAACTAATCAGCGATACAGGATTTCATATTCGATGATATTTCGGATGAATCCTCTAACAGCTTACTGATCCAGAAAGGAAGTAATTTACACCAAAAAATAAAAGTCAGTAAGCATTTTCGGAACTGATCGCTTTATAAAAACATTGTTAGATTGTAATGACGGATAGTGGTGGCGTACAAAAAGAAGCATTTTATTTTGAGAAACCTTGTGTGATCCTTTGCCCGGAAACTGAATGGGTAGAGCTTGTAAATTGCTGCGCAGCCATTATTACGGACGCTAATGAGCAGCAAATTATTGATGCTTTTCTGCATTAACATCAAAATCAGGAATGAAATTACCAAAGCTTTACGGAGATGGAAAAGCGGCAGAGTTTATTTGCGAGGAAATAATTGAAAATATTGGGCGTTAATAAACTATCCAGCAAACTACTTTTTACTATTATCTACTTGCCACATCGCTTCAATAACAAGCATTGAATCAAGTGTGACTTTCTTTTCCTTTGCCCTTAATTCTGCATCACGCATCCATTTGGGCTGAGTTTTAATATACTCCACAAAGTGTTTCACCTCCCTGAAATACTCCGGCGTGCGTTCGTTCTTAACGAGATTAGCAGTTTCCGGTTGATTATCAACATGCCACATCGCTTCTAAAACTAATGCAGAATCTACAGATATGTTTTTTTCATCTGCCCTTCCTTCAACATCTGTCATCCATTTTGGTTGAGTTTTAATATATTTCACAAATTCTCTTACGCGTCGGGCATATTCTGGTGAGTTAAATTTCTTTTTAATAAAATCATTCCCTTCAAAATATTGCTCAGCCCGTTCAATAAAGCCCCAGCCTATTCCTCTTAAAGTAGCCTCTGTAGCCATGAGTACGATCACATCATGATTTGCTATTACAGAAGTAAAATCCTGTTGATCTGTGGTAGTCTCTTTTACGTTTGATTCAGGAAAAACCTGTTTATTATAATACCAGAAATGATCATTTTGAAAACAATTGGCAATGCCTAAATTGTACATTCCCCAATAAAAACTATCTGAAATGACTAGTACTTTTGGTTTGGTTTTATTTTCACTAACCACCATATTCATTTTAGGATAAGCAACCTCAAAACTTTTCAATTTGTATATTAAATTCATTCCATCGCCAATGTCATAATCAACATCATGCGCCTGTTCCATATTAACCCCGGTGAAGGTCAGATTGGGCGAATCGATATTGCGCAATTGTTCAATTTTCCTTACTAACGAATCGGCTGCCAGAACGGTTCCGTAGGTACTCCAATGAATTCCGTGTTGAGGATAAAGCGGGTATTTAGATTTATACCTGTTCTCAACAAACCATTTATTAAAATCAATAATATTTAGATTTGTAATTTTTGCATATTCGGCAAAGCATTTATAATTCGTTTTATCATGTTTCTTTAATAAATATTTATCAGGAATAAATTCAGGATAATAAGATGCCTTTCCGGCAGCAAAAACGACTATTAACTGTTTATCTAATTTTTTTAAAGTGTCTGAAATAAATTGTAAACTATTGATTATATTTTTAATACTGTCTTCTCCTAAAAAATCTTTTCCGGTAAAAGCATTAATATAGCTTTCTTCATACAAATAATTTTCTTTTCCAACAATAACGCCATTGGCATTTGCCTTTTTAAAAACACTGTACACAATTTGATTGTTTAATCTTACAAGAAAATTTCTAAAGCCAAAAGTTGAGTTTAAATATGCTTCTTTTTTTTCCTGGTACTCATTTGAAAACCATAATTCTCTTTTGATAGTTATATCTTGAGGTGATTTAACAACGCCATTTAACTGTTTTAGTTCCATCAAGTTTAAATTTTGCTGAAAAATCGGCAAAAAAAGCAATAGCAGCAAAATGGCGAATAAAACATTCTTAAATATTTGCGAATAATCTCTCATTAAAATCTAAAATAAATAAATGGATTAAAACCAAGAGAAGTAATTGAGCAAATACATAAGACAAACAAAATAACTACTAATGGGAACACTGTTATATGTTTAAAACAATTGTATTCATTTACGTAAATTGAATTTTGTATTCTTTGAGTAAACTTAGTAATAGTGAAAAAGGAAAAAATAATAGCGATCACCGCGTAGGTTATAAATTCAGTATCGATGGTTGTTTCCATATTAAAGTTGAAGACAAACATTCGCTTTATAAAAATAAAAGCATCTGATATTTTTTCGACTCTAAAAAATACCCATGCTAAATTTACAATTAAGAATGTGATTATAATACTTGGGATTTTTCCAATTTTTAAGAGGATTTTTCCAAGAAAAGCCCTTTCAATTACTAAAAAGAATCCATGGAAAGCTCCCCAAAAAATAAAACTCCAGCTTGCACCATGCCATAAACCCGATGCTAAAAAAACGATCCATAAGTTAAAATAAAGTCGCGTTTTACTAACCTGGTTGCCACCTAATGGAATGTATAAATAATTCCGCATCCAGTTACCTAAGGTAATATGCCAGCGTTTCCAAAATTCAGTAATACTTTGTGAAGTATAAGGGTTATTGAAATTTTCAGGGAAACGAAAACCTATCATGCGGCCAAGCCCAATAGCCATATCGCTATAGCCACTAAAGTCAAAATAAATCTGAAAAGTGTAAGCTAAACTTCCAACCCATGCTGTCATTGTATCAATCTCGTGATAATCTTTACCAAAGATTTCATCAGCTACAACTCCCATATGGTTTGCAATAAGAACTTTTTTTGCCAATCCTAAACCAAAACGATAAAAACCGACCAATTTATCATCTACTGTGTCCTTTCGCTCTGTAATCTGATCAGCTAATTCATGATAACGAATAATTGGCCCAGCAATCAGTTTTGGAAATAAAATAATATATAATTGATAATCCCAGAATTTAGTTAGTGGTTTATGTAAATGCCTGTATACATCAACTACATAAGTGATAGTTTCAAATGTATAAAAGGAAATTCCGATTGGTAATATCAGTTTTGTCCAGTTTATTTGCTTATCACCAAACATCAACAAAACAGAATTTACATTCTCAATAAAGAAATTTGAATACTTAAAATAAAATAATAATCCTAAGTTAACAGATACAGATAGCAATAATAGTAATTTTCGTTTCGTATTGTTCTCGGTTTTGTCCATCCATTGAACCAAATGAAAATCAACAAACGTTGTCAATAATATAACGAAAATAAATTTTGGAGCGCCCCAGGCATAAAAGAAAATACTGCCAATTAAGATAAATGCATTCTTATATTTTTTATCAATAAAATGATAAATCAACATAAAAATGGGCAGAAAATATAATAAAAATACGACGCTACTAAAAACCATAATTTAAACCCCTAAATTAAAATTATTTTGTCAATCTCTCGTATATAATGATCAATATCCACATTTTACTTCCACATTAGTAATATATAAAAAGCCTCATCTGCCGACCGACAAATGAGGCTATCATAACAAACATTTATAATTACTCTAATACAACATCAACTTTTTTAAGTGTAAAGTTAATATCATCGTAATCAACTTGAGCTTTGTGATTAGGATTAAAAGCAAATAGCTTAAAGAAGCTTCCCGGTTTAGTATTATCTGCTGCTTTAATGGTAATACTATCAACTATGTTTAACCACTCGTTTGGCTTAGCTCCATAATTAATGGCTTCGAAACTGGTATACAAAAACATTTCATTATTATCCTGATATGCTGCTGCAAAACCATCTCCTTTTAGAGGATTGCTTGTTTTTATCCAAAAATTCAACACAAGTCTTACTCCTTTATTAACTAAACTATCAGGAATATTAATTATCGTGGTTGCCGCATATTCATTTATAGTATCAGTTCTAAAACCAAATTGTCCCGCATGAGCTGCGCCCTGCACTCTTGAATGATTATCCACTAAAGTATCTTCAGCATTGTAAGATAGAGTTTGAAGAACTGTTATTGTTTCAACTTCTTCCAATGGTCCTTTACAAGACGCTAAGAATATGATACCCAAAGATAAACAGGTGAATAAAATTTTGCTTGTTTTCATTTTTGTAGTGGTTATAAAATTTCGACAAATGTAGTATTTTTTTATTTTTTTCACTAATTTTACTCTTTTAATTCTCTTACAGTAAATATTAATATCTTAGCACATTATCTTAAGTTAAGACCTTACATAGATTTTTATTATTACAACTTTATATAATTGTTTTAAATCACCTAAAAACTACATTCTTTTGGTTTTTGGAATCATTTATTGTTTAATATCTCTTGTTAATCATTACAATTACAGAACCTATGCCTTTGATTTAGGCATCTATAATAACTGTTTATATCAGTACGGTCATTTTCATAAAAACCATTATCCGTATTTACATCACATGTTTACCAATTTTTTATCAGATCACTTTTCGTTATACACGGTTATTCTTTCGCCTCTTTATTACATTTTAGGAACTCCTACATTGCTATACATCCAGATAATTTCAATTTTATTTGGTTCAGTTGGCGTATATAAAATCATAAAACATCGCTTTAATCAGCCTTTTTTACCAGAAATCGCAATGATACATTATCTGTCATTTTTCGGAATATATTCGGCCTTAGCATTTGACTACCATGATAATGTAGTTTCTGCTATGCTAGTACCCTGGTTTTTATATTATTTTGATTTAAAAAATATTAAGTGGACAATTGTATTCGCAATTTTAATCGTAATTGGCAAAGAAAATATGCCTATCTGGTTAGCGTTTGTCTGTTTTGGATTGAGTTTATTGAGTTTCAAGGATAAAACAAAACGAAACCTGGCGCTCATAATTGCCTTTGCATCTTTAATATATGTGGTAGTTATCATAAAGTTTGTAATGCCTGCTATGGACCCCATGGTGGCTAAAAATGGGTACAATGCATTTCAATACTCAATTCTCGGTAACAGTTCCAAAGAAATAATCACTAATCTCATACATGATCCATTAAAAATATTCCGCGCATTGTTTTATAGCCATATTGAAGGTGCGCCGGAACTAAAGAATATTAAATTCGAGCTCTATACTTGCTTGTTGTTTTCGGGTGGGTGGATGCTCTTACTAAGGCCACAATATTTAGTTATGTTGATTCCCATTATTGCACAAAAAGTTTTTTCTGATGATTTTGGAAAGTGGGGCATTTCTTGTCATTATTCAATTGAATTTGTACCAATTGTTGTTTTGTGCTTTTATGATGGAATTAGATTTTTAAAAAATCACAAGATTAAACTCACGTTAGCAATTCTTGTCTGTTTTCTTACAATTAAAACAACTTATGATAAAATGGAGATAAGAGATTCATTTTATTACGACAAACTTAATGGCTGTTTTTATTTGCCAGAGCATTACAAATGCGTATTTAATAGAAAAGAGGTTAAAAGAGTGATGAAATTAATACCTGAAAATGCGAATTTAAGTTCACTAAATGTATTTGCCGCGCATTTATCGTTTCGAAAAAACATTTATCAGTACCCAGATGTACATGATGCAGAATACGTATTATTAGCAAGTGCAAAAGGCTCATACCCGGTTAGGGGGTTTGAATTGGAAACTAAAATTAAGGAATATAAGCAGTCTACTGAATGGGAAACATTGTCGGCCTCTAAAGGGATTTACCTGTTTAGAAAAAGAAAGTAGATTTCGCCTTTGTTATAAAACTTTAGAGAGACAAATGATTCCAATAATAAAACAACAGGCGCATAGGATTGCATTAATATTCATTTTATTGGCATTATTAATACATGCTTTTTATTTTGAAAGGATTAAGGCGCTTGGCGGTTTTGGATACGATGGTTTATTTTATGGGGATTATGCTAAATATTTTATACAGTATATTAAAAACAATTACATTGATTCATATCATTTTCAAAGAGTGGGCATCCCTTTTATTATTCATTATGCTTTTTTATTTTTTAAAATTGAATATACGAATCCAAACATCATACATGCCTTTACTTTTGTAAATCTCTCTTTTATTTTTTTTGCGATAGCTTACTATTTTCTTATTTCTAAAACATTAATACTATCAAGAAACATAGAGATTATAGGCTTTGCATCATTGTTTTATTGTTTTCCTGTTTTAAAGCTTTGCCTTTATTGCCCTGTTTTAATGGATATACCTGCCTTTTGTTTATCCGTAATTCTTGTTTATCATTATTTGAAAAATAATATATTGTCGTATTTTATCCTACTATTAATCGGTTCTTTTATTTATCCCACTTTTGTATTGTTAAGTGTTTTGTTTTTCTTCAAAAAACAGGATCTCAACATTCAAACAGAGGAACTCCCAAAATCAAATAAGATCGGAACCTTCTTTAAAAGGTTTAACATATCGCATTTTTTGTTTTGCTATTCTTTTTCAATTCTACTTTGTGTTATTTACATTGTATTGTTCTGGCATAGTTCCTTAGAGCTAATGGCCAGAGATTATAATGGCAGGCCCTATGCTACGGTATTAATCTGGGTTTCTTTTTTTATAGCTTTAAGTTATCTGAGCTATCTAAACTATTTTCCGAAATTCGTTTTTAATATCAAAAGAATTTTCAAATCAATTAATATTTACGGAGTGATTTTAGTAATTACCCTTATAGTTTTAACCAAAACAATAGTAAATTTTTATTCTTCAAAAGGCGAGCCAGCATTTACCCTTCAATCTTTCTTATATAACATAATTTATCAGGCAGTTAAAAATCCATTTAATTTTATGATTGCCCATATTTTTTATTTTGGGTTTGCCCCTTTGCTGGCATTTTTTCTTATTAAAGATTTAAAAAGAGAAATCAGTGCCTTTGGGATGAGTATGATTTTGTTCTTTAATCTTTTCGTTTTTTTTAGTGTTGGAAGCGAATCAAGGCAACTCCTTAATTATTATCCCTTTTTTATTTTATTATTGGTCATCATATTGGATAAATTTTGGAAGGTGTCGCTAACTTTTACAATTTTATATACAATTATGTGCATAGCGTTGTCACATTTTTGGTACAAAATAAACACTGCAACCAATTTGAGTAATCAACTTGTAGATCTTCATCCATTTGAGTTTCCAGATCAACGTTACTTTATGTTTCAAGGGCCATGGGTTAGTGATTTAATGTATAAAATCCACATAGCCATTTGTATCATTATTTTATTATTATTTTGGATTGCCTTTAAAAAAACCAAGCTTATTGTTAGGAAAGACGAAAATCCACTACAAAACAATAAATAATTCCTATTTTCGTTATTGTCCATTTATCCTTAACACCATATGAAACACCCACATATTGTAGAATTTCAAAAACTAGGAAGCCCTGATATTGGTTATATTTCAGTAGCTGAAAACCAAAAGAATGTTCCTTTTGATATAAAACGTGTTTTTTGGAGTTACCATACTCCTGATAATGTTGTAAGAGGCAGGCACGCACACCATAATACAGAAATGATTTTAATTGCTACTTTGGGTCGTATTATTGTTAATACAGAAATGCCAAATGGAGAATTAAACGTATTTTCATTAGAATCTCCAAATCAAGGCCTTTATATACCAAAATATTGCTGGCATACCATGCAATATAGCCATATTGCAGTTCAATTGGTTTTAGCCTCTGAATTATATAATGAGCTAGATTATATAAGAAATTATGAAGATTTTTTAAAAAAATAATTCATGAAGTTAGAGAGCTATTTTGGATCTGATAAATTAAAATTCTATAATCCTTATAATTTTGATAGAAATATAACAAACAATAATTTATTAGAATATCTACTTGAAGATTACGAAAAATATATTCAAAAAAATGAATTTCATACTTTTGAAGTTAAGGGAGAGAAATATATTTTTATATATAAAGCGCTGCAATGGGATACAGAATATTTTAAAATTCCAACTTTTCGTTTAATAAATATACTTAGCGTCAAAAACAATTATTTAAAAGAAGCCATTTTGTTTTTTAAGGAATCTGTTTTACCTGAAGATTCATATTGTTTTATGGAAATTCCTTCAGAAGATATAGAACTGATTCAAGCCTTAGGAGAATCCTGCTTTAAATTAGTAGAGACCCGATTAACATATTATAATAATACATTACAATTACATCAATACCCAAGATATTTAGTAAGATCGGCTGATAAAAACGACATACCTAATTTAAAAATGGTAGCATCAGAAATGAGGAATGATTACGATCGGTTCCATGCAGACAAAGTATTTGAAACGACACAAGCTGATCTTTTCCTTTCAACTTATATTGAAAATTCTATTTTAGGCTTAACAGATTATGTAATGGTTCCAAACGAAAAAAACGTTAAGCCAGATTCGTTTTTAACCGCAAACTATTTGAGAAATGAGTGGCCTAAGATTAATTGCAAAATTTCAAAAATGGTTTTATCTGCAGTATCCTCAGAAACTAATAAAGGTTGGTATATTAAATTGATTTCGGAAATGACATATCACCTTAGAGACACAGTTGGGTCAGAATGTATATTCTTGAATACTCAATCAACAAATAGGGCAGTATTTAGTACATGGGAAAAATTAGGGTATAAATTGGGCTGTACCACTCATGTTTTTTCCATTACTAAAAAAATAAAATAAAATTTTACTAACATTTAGGGAACCAATAATGTTTCATTACAGTACGAACTAAAATTAAAATAACAGAAAAATGAATATTCCGTTTTTAGATTTAAAAAAAATCAATCAATATTACGAACAGGAATTAGCAGAAGAACTAAAAAGTGTCATAAATTCCGGATGGTTTATCATTGGAAATAAGTTAACAGAGTTTGAAAAAAACTATGCTAATTTCAATAACTGTAATTTTTGTGTGGGGGTTGGTAACGGGCTTGATGCATTAATTCTTTCATTAAAGAGTTTAAACATTGGTAAAGGCGATGAAGTTATTGTTCCATCAAACACATACATCGCTTCATGGCTCGCCATATCCTATGTTGGGGCTAAAGTTATGCCTGTTGAACCGCGAATCGACACCTATAACATTGATGTGGATTTAATTGAAGAAAAAATCACTTCGAAAACAAAAGCCATCATGCCTGTAAATTTATATGGTCAGTCAGCTGAATTGGATAAGATCATGCTTATTGCAAAAAAACATAATTTATTTGTAGTAGAAGATAATGCACAAGCGCAGGGAGCAACATGCAACGGTAAATTAACCGGTAGTTATGGCCATATTAATGGCACAAGTTTCTATCCGGGCAAAAATTTAGGCGCATTAGGTGATGGTGGCGCTATAACGACTGACGATCCTGAACTAGCTTCCAAAATAAAAGTCTTACGCAATTACGGTTCACAACAAAAATATTATAATGAAATTAAAGGGTACAATTCAAGGTTAGATGAATTGCAGGCGGCCTTTTTAAATATAAAATTAAAAAAATTATCGTCCGAAAATGAACAACGGGTAACCATCGCTCAAAATTATTTAAAGCAACTATCAGGAGTTGGAGATATATACTTACCAGTTATAGCAAATGGTTGTACATCTAATTATCATTTATTTGTTATTAGAACGGCCAAAAGAAAAGAATTGCAGCAATATCTTCTAGAAAAAGGAATTGGCACGGTAATTCATTATCCTGTGCCGCCTCATATGCAAAAAGCTTACAATGAGTATAGCTTTTCTAAAAATCAATTTCCACTTGCAACTCTCATTGCCGAAACCTGTTTATCATTGCCGATTTTTCCGGGCATGAATGAGGAACAAATAAACTATATTTGTGATACAGTAAAAACATTTTATGCCTAAATTATCCATTATTATTCCTTGCTATTTTAATGGCGAAAACATTCCCATTACAAAAAAACGTTTGATAGAAAACGAATCGTTGTTCGATGCAGATGTGACATTTGAATATGTTTTGGTAGATGATGGAAGCAAGGACAATACAGTTGATGAACTAATCAAATTTAAAACGGAACACCCTGGAAAAATTAAAATAATAAAACTGGCGGGAAATGTTGGTTCCTATAATGCGATATTAGCCGGAATGAATTATGCCACAGGGGATTGCTGTGTAGTGATTGCTGCAGACCTGCAGGATCCTCCTGAATTAATGGTAAAAATGTATGCACATTGGAAAAATGGGATTAAACTGATTGTAGGCAATAGAGCTGATAGAGAAGATTCTTTCTTTCAAAAAGTATTTTCAAACACTTATCATAAACTGATACAAAAATTTGCCTTAAACAATATTCCAAATGGTGGATTTGATTACGTTTTTTTTGATAAACAATTAAAAGATGAAGTTGTAAAAATAAACGAAAAAAACACCAACACTTTATATTTACTGGCCTGGTTAAATTATGATATGGTTTGCATCCCTTATACCAGAGCTAAAAGAGAAATTGGTAAATCACGCTGGACTTTGCAAAAGAAAATAAAATTATTTATCGATTCATTTATTTCATTTTCTTACGCTCCTTTAAAATTTATTTCAATTACAGGTATTTCATTGGGTTTTATTGCACTCATTTATAGTTTAATTATTATAGTTCTTAAATTTACTGGCAGCACTGAACCTACCGGCTGGTCAAGTATGATGGTCGTTATCTTATTTGTTTCCTCATTCCAAATGATTGGTTTGGGTATTATTGGAGAGTATGTTTGGCGTAATTTAGAAGCAAGCCGTCAAAGACCGATATATGTTGTCGATAAAATTTACGAATAAAAAAACTTCACAAACTAATTTTAAATATTTTTTCAAAATGGATTTTTCGTTCTGTATTGTTAAGCATAAATATAAACTAGCCTTTTTATTTTGCATCGCATACTTATGTCTTAGTTTATATAAAATTGGAGATAATAGCTTATGGTACGACGAATGTTTTAGCATTGATTGGGCGAATGATTCAATTTCTGACATCATCAATTTTAGTTTAAAAGACATTAACCCACCGCTATACCTTATAATTCTACATTATTGGATGCTATTTTTCGGAGAATCTGAAATTGCTTTAAGGTCTCTTTCTGCTTTAGCTGCTAGCGCTAGCTGCGGACTTTTATTTTTATTTGCACTGCGATTTTTTAATTGGCAAACGGCTATTTTTTCAACATTATTATTCTTTACATCCAATGAATTATATTATTATAGCCAAGAGGGTCGAACCTATGGTTTGGTCATACTCTTTACTGTTTTGTCGAATTTTGCATATATGTCGTTAGTAAAAAATCCGAATTATAAAAATGCAGTTTTACTTGGGATATTTAATGCAATAATATTTTACCTGCATACTTTAGCTTGTTTTACTTTTATAGGTCAAATATTACTTATCCCGTTTTTAACTTTTAACAAGTTTCTTTTTTCAAATAAAGAAAATAAAATAAAAACTTTTCTTGGATTTAAATTAAAACATATTACTTGTTATTTATTTTCCTGGATAACCTTTGGCATCTTTATTTGGCCATGGAAAGAAAGATTAATGCAACTCTTAACAAGAAAGCAAAAAGTGGTATGGTCTTCAAAACCAACTTTACTTGAATTCAAAAATTGCTTATTTGATTTCCATAATTCCGAAATTTTATTTTATGTTTATTTCATTTCCTTACTACTAGTGTTTATAATAATTACATACTTCAAAAAATACAGGGAAACATCCTTTAATTATAAATTACTTTTAGTGCCATTGATACTAGGGCCGTTTTTACTATGGCTAAATTATTTTTTGGCTGTTAATATTACTCCCATTTTTGTAAAAAGGTATGTTTTATTTACGATCCTCGGGTTTATCTTAATGTATGCATATATGTTTTCTTTATTAAAAATCGACCTAAGAATAAAAATGGGTTTGTTCATAATTCTTATTGTCTTTTCTGCTATTAATATGAGAGTACCAAGAGAATCAAACTGGGATTTCAAAGAAGGCGTAGAATTACTTTTGCGTCATAAAAACTCTAGCACATATATTTCAACAGATATGCCGTTACTGTTTTCTTATTACGTTGATAGAAAAACAATATTTAAAGCCCAGGAAGGAAGATGGAGGGATGAGTTATTAAATAAGCAAAATATTTACGTTAGCTATAATTTAAATTGGCAAAACACGACTGATTTTTCTAAATACACCGACCTGTATTATACTCAATCTTTTGGGGCTTACACTGATCCCACACAAATAGTTATACGCGATTTAAATGACAAATTTACTTTAATGGACGACACCATTTTTAAAGGAATGTCAATTTCCCATTATAAAATTACAATCATTACTCCCATTGATATAAAAAATGCAAAGAAGAGTATTAAAGATGATAATGAATGGTTTTCTCAAATCGTAACAAAAGCTAAAGAAAGAAATGTGACTGTTGATTCTATGTTGACTGTTGACGCAATTTGGTATTTAAAAAATAAAAAATAGTTTAAATTACCATTTCTGGTATTTCTCCTTCAACAATTAACCTACCAGCGGTTGCGTTTTTAATTTGTTCTACGCTAACTCCGGGTGCCCTTTCCAGCAAGCGAAATCCGCCTGTTGGTAATACATCCAAAACAGCCAACTCAGTCACGATTTTTTTTACACATCTGATGCCCGTTAAAGGTAAATCACATTTTGGTAACAACTTGGATTCTCCTGCTTTATTAACATGCTGCATAGCTACAATGATGTTTTTAGCACTCGCTACTAAATCCATAGCGCCGCCCATGCCTTTTACCATTTTACCGGGTATTTTCCAATTTGCAATATCGCCGTATTCACTTACTTCCATAGCCCCTAAAATTGTTAAATTCACCTTTTGAGCTCTGATCATTCCAAAGCTCATAGCGCTATCAAATATAGAAGCCCCATTTAAAAGTGTAACAGTTTGCTTTCCGGCATTAATTAAATCCGCATCCTCTTCACCTTCAAAAGGAAAAGGGCCCATCCCCAAAATTCCGTTTTCTGACTGTAAAACGACATCAATTCCATCAGGAATATAATTTGCTACTAACGTAGGAATTCCAATCCCTAAATTAACATACATACCGTTTTTCACTTCTTTTGCAATACGCTTGGCAATACCATTTTTATCTAACATAGTTTCTAATAATTATTTTTTATCTAACTGTATCTCTTTCCTTTGGATCATAACTAGGCGTTTTCACCAAGGAATAATATTTTGCGGTTTCCGAACCGTTTAAAAGCACGCGTGGGAATATAAACCAGTAGGCCTGCCTCGTCATAGAATCAAAATGCACATAGCCATTTTTCCCCTGGTACCAAAATTTTAAGTGAAGTAACACGCATAAAAAAATAACCACATTCAGTGAATATTTCAACACCTTATAAAACTTTGCTTTATATATATATGCTAATTGTAACATGCCGGCAAAAGAGATAGCAAGATACGGATAGATCTGGACAAGAGCTCTCGCACCAAAGCTTCCGCCGTACCACCAACACCACCAGCAAGAAACTAAATAAATGTTTAATGCCACAAACATAACGATCCCCAACTTTCCCTTATACACTGAATTTGGAACGAACAGCGAAACTAAAAATAAAAACACTACCGGGCAGTAAGGGATCAATCCGTTTCTTGGACTAAATAATATCTCAATTAATTTTGGACTGTCAAATAATAATTTCTCATCTTTATAAGAATACAGTAAATAACCTCCTGACACATGTTTCCAATAAAGCATTTGCGGAATCCAAACTATAATAACCATAATCATCATCACTATAACCAGGTAATATTTTTGGATGAAAAACCGGAATCTCTCCTTAAAGGTTTCCATTGAATTTACCTTCCACAAAGCTAAAACAAGGAAACAAAGTATTTCTGTGGGCCGAATTAAGGCAATTAATCCTCCAACTAATCCTATAAAAATGGTGTTTTTAATATTAGGGGAATTGTAAAATCTAATAATCAGGTATAAAAAGATGCAATGCAATGAGAATAAAAAGCCGTGTGACATTAGCCCTTGCCCTAAAATATAATGAAATAAGTTTGTTCCAAAAAATACACATAACAATGTAATGGAAACAACAATTTCACTGAATTTAAAATGCAATAAAGCTTTTCTTAAACAAACCATTCCTAATAAAAAATAGAGAAAAACCCCGTAATGGATGCATTCAAAAAAAACTGAATTATAACCGCCATTCACAGGAATGTTACCTAACAGGCAGATAGCCCAGGCTAGCAGAAAAAAAGGAGCTTCCAAAAAAGCAACACCGCAGGAATATTTAATAAATACTTTTCCGTTGTCCAATGTATCAAGCCAGTAATCACCTCTTTTAACGAAATCGATATCCTGTTCAATTAAAAACTGAGGTAAATAGGAATAATATTGTTTGGTATCATAGCAAAAAGGATTGAACCCATCCCCGCACCAAACCTTATTAATATGTGCGGTGCAAAGGCAAAATAAAAAAATAATTATTACTGAAAGAATGGATGGCGATATGTTATACTTTAATTTCATTTGCTATTTTGCCTTAAATAAGCCATACTTAACTATACAATATATAGCTCTGAAACCATCTTTCCAACCAATTTTTTTTCCATCTTCATAAGTCCTTCCATAATAAGAAATGCCAATTTCGTATATTCTTAATTTAGGAATTCTTGATAGTTTAGCCGTTACTTCCGGCTCAAAACCAAACCGATTTTCTGTGAGCCAAATACTTTTAATAATATCTGCCCTGAATAATTTATAACACGTTTCCATATCCGTCAAATTCAGGTTTGTGAACATATTAGAAAGTGTTGTCAATAATTTATTACCTATTGAATGCCAGAAAAATAAAATACGATGCGGCTTTCCTCCAATAAAACGAGAGCCATAAACAACGTCCGCCACATTATTTAAAATGGGTTTTAGCAAAAGGTTGTACTCTTCCGGGTCATATTCCAAATCTGCATCCTGTACAATGATAAAATCTCCTGTTGCCAATTCAATTGCTTTTCTAATAGCTGCGCCTTTGCCCTGATTAAAAGGTTGTTGAAACAAAATATTTTTAACATCCGGTCTTTCTGCAAAATAGGTTTCTATAACGTTTTGTGTGTCATCTTTAGAACAATCGTTTACAATAACAATTTCTTTTTCTAAATCATTTAGCAATTTCACATTCAATACTTTATCTAAAATCTCATGAATCGTTCTACCTTCGTTATAAGCCGGTATTAATATTGATAATGTTTGAGCCATAATTTTAATCTGAATTACCCCTTTTTCCTAACTGTTACCTGCTCAATACGTTTTTCATATTTTTCTCCCTGAAAAATACGGTGTACATATATTCCCGGTGTGTGTATCTGGTCCGGATCTAATTGGCCTACCTCTACCAGTTCCTCTACCTCAGCAATCGTTATTTTACCTGCCATTGCCATCATGGGATTAAAATTACGGGCTGTTGAACGGAAAATTAAATTACCTGCTGAATCTCCTTTCCATGCCTTTACAATCGCAAAATCAGCTTCAAATGCTTTTTCTTCCAAATACTCTTTGGTTTCGCCGTTATAAGTAAAGGTGCGAACCTCTTTTCCAATAGCTACCTCAGTACCTACTCCGGCCGGAGTATATATAACAGGCATGCCATATCCAGCCGCCAAACACCGTGTTGCTAATGTGCCTTGTGGAATCAATTCAACTTCTAATTCTCCACTTAACATTTGTCGTTCAAATTCTGCATTTTCACCAACGTAAGAAGCAATCATTTTTTTGATCTGTTTAGTTTGAAGTAATAAACCTAAACCAAAATCATCTACCCCGGCATTGTTGCTGATACAAGTTAATCCTTTTATTTTCTTTTTAACTAAGGCAGAAATACAATTTTCAGGAATTCCACATAAGCCAAATCCGCCAACCAATAAAGTCATATTATCCGTAATGTCTTTTACAGCATCTTCAGCGTTTTTTACTACTCTATTTATCATTTCAAGTTTATTTTTTATTTATCATCACTATCAAAATCGATATCCTCCATTGGAATGTCCTTTTCTGTCTGAGCATCGTAAACACTACAGTCTAATTCAATATTGCCCATGTTTGCGGGTTTTACAAATCCGTTTTTACTAATTTTTAATGCAGGGTCTGCATATACTTTTTGAAAAAATTTCCCCCAGATTGGTAAAGCCATACTGGCTCCCTGCCCTTCATTGGTTGAATTAAAATGCACGCTTCTTTCTTCTCCTCCAACCCAGCAGCCTGCTACTAAATCAGGTGTTAATCCCATAAACCATCCATCCGCATTGTTTTGTGTTGTTCCTGTTTTACCAGCTATTTCATTCCGCAAATTATATCGTGACCTTAATCTGGAACCTGTTCCCCTGTCTACTACACCGCGCATCAACTGGATCATTGTATATGCTTTTTCCTCGCTGAATACCTCGTCCGTTGTTGGAAAAAATTCTTCCAAAACTTTACCGTTTTTATCTTCAATTCGGGTGATAAAAGTTGGTTGAATATAGGTTCCTTTATTTGCAAAAGTTGCGTTGGCTGCTACCATTTCAAATACTGATATATCCGGCGTACCTAAACATATAGATGGCACCGCTTCTATTGGTGCAGTAATACCCATTCTTCTTACTAAATTAATAACAGCATCCGGTCCAAATTTTTTCATTAAAGCTGCTGTAACGTAATTAATTGATCCGGCCAATGCATAACGAAGTGTTACCATCTTTCCTGTTCCCTTATTACCATCAGAATTATCCGGACACCAGGCAGGTTGCCCCTCGGTTTCAATGCACGTTCTAACATTAGGAATTTGATAACAAGGTGAATACCCTTCCTGAATAGCCATTGCATAAACAAAGGGCTTAAAGGTTGATCCCACCTGCCGACGACCAACCTTAACGTGATCAAATTTAAAATGGTGATGATTTACACCACCAACCCAAGCCTTTACATGACCCGTGGATGGCTCAATTGAAACAAAACCAGTATGTAAAAAACTTTTATAATAACGCATGCTGTCCCAAGGTGACATGAGCGTATCAATATCTCCACGTAAACTATAAACTGTCATGTTTACCGGTTTTTGAAACTCAGTAAAAATTTGCTCCTTTGTAAATCCAGCGTTCTTCATGGAGCGATATCTGTCGCTTCGTTTCATGGAGCTCATCATGATATTTTCGATCTGCTCTTTATTTACATTCCAGGCAAAAGGAGCGTTCTTTTTTGTTTTGCATTCTTTAGTAAATTGTTTTTGCAAATCTGTCATATGCTCAAATACCGCTTCTTCAGCATACTTCTGCATTCTTGAATCAATGGTCGTAAAAATCTTTAATCCGTCCCTGTAAATATTGTAGGGTTTATTGGTTTCAGGATTAATATGTTTGGAACACCATTCTTTCAAAAAATATTCCCTTAAGTATTCTCTGAAATAAGGAGCCAAACCATCATTATGATCTTCCGGATGATATATAATACCAAGAGGCAATGTCTTTAAACTGTCATATTTTTCTTTCGTTAAAAAGCCATTGGCAACCATTTGCATCATCACCACATTTCTTCTATGAAGCGTGGTGTCCGCTTTTTTTATAGGATTAAACAATGAAGGATTTTTCGCCATCCCAATAAGCATGGCGGCCTGTTGTATTTCTAAACTATCCTGACTCCTGTTAAAATAAATTTGGGCGGCTGATTTAACACCCACTGCCTGATTTAAAAAATCGAATTTATTTAGATACAAGGCGAGGATCTCATCCTTTGTGTAATTTTTTTCCAAACGGGCGGCAATCACCCATTCTTTCAACTTTTGCAGAATCATTTTTGGCTTACTCAATTTTTGACGCGGAAACATCATTTTAGCTAACTGTTGCGACAAAGTACTTCCTCCTCCACTGCCTGAACGGCCGGTGAGCGCGCCGAAAACTGCCCTCCCTAGAGCTCTTAGATCAACTCCGCTATGTTCATGAAAACGGGCATCTTCAGTAGCAATTAAAGCATTTACAAGGTCGCTATCAAGCTCGTAATATTTAACGCTTACTCGGTTTTCAGCATAATATTTTCCGAGCGTTTTCATATCGCTGCTGTAAATTACCGTGGCTAAATTACTTTTAGGATTTTGCAATTCCTGAACACTGGGCAAATCAGTAAAAACCTCTAAAGCAATTGAACTGACTAGTAAAAAAATACAAAGAAATGGTACCCAGATTAAAAGCCAGGTGAACCGAATGTATTTAGAAGTTTTATTAATAGCCATCTTTTGCAAAGTTAATTTAAAAGCTTAGACTGAAAAATTTTATTGGAATTAAAAGGAAGCTTTATGAATACAGTTTTAGCCCAAAATAGGGTCGTTTTATAAATAAGTGTATTGTTAAATCAAAAAAAAAGAATTAAATTTGAAAGGAATAAGACTTATTATTTATAACTCTTTTTATTTCCAAGGCACTTAGTTTAATTATAAAAACAATTACGAATCAAATTATTTTTATTATGAAAAAAAAACTGTTTTCTATAGCGGTTCTTATCATTTTCTTTATTCCCGTAGCGTTTGCGCAAAATAATAAAAAAGTCGATCAAAGCCAGTTTGATGAGAAAGCTGCGTATACATATGCCAAGGCCAAAGGAATAAAACCGACTGAAATAAGTGGCTACGTTCAGTTTCTAAAAAATGATTTTTCCTCAAAAAAAGCTTTAGAAAAACAAGCGCATAAGCACACCCCGTATGAAAGTGGCTCAACTGATATTCAGGAAACTGTTATTTATCTGGAACCAAATAAACCAATGAGTTTGGGTTGTCCAAACATGGGATTTGAACAGTATAATTTTAATGGCTGGACCGGCGGAACAGGCACAACTTCTATAGGCGCTGTCGGAGGTAGTCCTGTATATAATTCTACCGGACTTTCAATAGTAAATCCTGCCGGAAACAATGTGACGACTACTAATACTGCCAACTACCACACCATTATGACATTGCCTGCCATTAATCCAGTTTCACCAACTTTTAACGGCTATGACAAAAATACTTGTCGAGCAGTTGGTACGCAAACTATTTCAGAAATACCTTTTGTAAGTCCGTTTAGTTTTGATCCTGTTTCAGTGAGGATGAACGGAGAGCTTGCAAATTACAGGGCCTGTAGATTGAAATACATTACATCTACTTCATCTACAAATCAAAGGTTATCTTTTAGTTATGCAGTAGTTCTTCAAAACGGTGGTCATCTGGCAGAAGAATCTCCCTATTTTAAAGTAGAAGTAAGAAATGAAGCAACAGGTGCAATCTTACCGGGATGTACTTCATATACTTTTAACCCTGTTTCATCTTTGCCATCAGACTCGCTTAAAACTTCCGTTACCGGTCCACCTTCAGGTATAGGTTCTATTCAATACAGAAAGTGGCAATATTACTCTGTTGATTTATCCACTTTACCTTCGGGAACGAATGTTTCAATTAATTTTGAAGTTGGTGGATGTACACAAAGCGGGCATTGGGGATACGCCTATGTGGATGCTGAATGCGGAGGAATTGGCACGCCATATGCAAACATGTGCTCCGGTTCAAACTTTGCAACTTTAGTAGCGCCAACAGGCTTTACAAGCTACCAATGGTCTGGCCCATCCGGCTTAATATCGGGCGCTACCAATGACACATTGATAGCAGGCCCGACCCCTTCGGTAACGGCAGGTGATATTTATACGGTAAGCATGATCTCTCCGGGAGGATGCCCTTTATCACAAACAGTTTCGATTAACCTTACCACCGTTAGTATCATCAATTTAAATGCTAACAGTTCCTGTGCAGGAGGTAATTCGGGCTCCGCTTCAGTAGTTGCAAATGGAAGTAATGGGGTGTATACCTATACTTGGACAAATACAACAGTTGGTGACCCTAATTTTGGTTTAGCAGTAAGCACCTCGCAAACTGCTACCGGTTTATCGCCCGGTACTTATAGTGTTTTAGTCGCTTCTACCACCTGCGGGCAAGCTTCCGCCAATTTATCGGTGGGCGTTTCGCCTCCTTTTTTTAATAGCCTGATCAAACCGTTTTGCGGGAACGCCACTGCCATTGCTCAACCTGGTGGAAGCAATTATGTTTGGTATCATGGAACAGTTTTAGTTCCAGCCCCCAACGGAAACAATGATACTTTATACATTAATCCCGCGGTTGCTAGTGATGTTTATACCGTTGTTTATAAAAACTCGCAGGGATGTCGGGACTCCATTCAATACACTTTAAACCAGGTTTCCGGCGGCAGCACTTATTTTTCTAACGTTACAAATGTTTGTCCAAATAATAGCAACGGAACAACAGTTTTAAACTTAAACACACCTTTTTCGGCTCCTTATAGTTACATCATAACCGGCCCTACTGCCGCTAATACAGTGTCAAATACCACAACCACTGCAACATCATTAACTATTACTGCATTAGCGCCAGGAACTTATTCTGCTGTTATTAATGATGGAACGTGCATCTATAACAATACAGTTACTATTGGTACGATACAAACTAACTTTACGGTTACTCCAACTAATACCGTATTATGTTTTCCTGATGCAGCAACTTTAAATTTAGATTTCGGAAACATTCCTCCAACCAGTTGTGGATTAGATCCCTCCTTGTGTTCAGGTTCCGCCACTCAACTATTTAACACAGGGCCTTTTCTGAACAATACAGGTTCAAACTACCCGACTCCATTTTCAGGGTGGTGGTATTCAGGAAAACACCAATTCCTTGTAAAAGCCGCCGAACTTAATGCAGTCGGTATAACCGCAGGAAAAATATCAAGCCTTGCTTTTAAAATTACAGCATTAAACACAAGTCCGTTAGTATATCCTGATTACCAGATAAAAATGGGATGCACGTCGTTAATGAATCTCCCTACAGGCTCAAACCAACCATTCATTACCGGATTAAACACTGTTTATTTCAACCCAAATCAATCCATAAGTCTTGGTTGGGTAACACACAGTTTTTCTCAATCATATACTTGGGACGGGGTTTCAAACATTATAATTGAAGTTTGTACAGGTGGCTTAACATCATTTCCTGATAATGCATCTATTGAGTTGAAACAAATGCCATACATCGCAAACATGAAATCCATTTCATACAATAGCGGAGTAAGTTCTTGTCCTGATGTAAATGCAAATCAACAAGGCGGTTACATGACCAATGGCGCAAATATGCTTCCTAATATGCGTTTCGGATTCTGCAGCGCTTCGCAGTCACCAAGTGATTATACTGTCTCCGTATCGCCCAATGGCACCATCACCACAAATTATTCCAACGATTCAATCAGAGTTGCTCCTACAACAACAGTTCCACCAACAGGAACAGGTTCTGTAATTTATACAGTGACTGTTATAAACCCAACTGGTGCTTGTGTCGCAACTCATACAGTTGAAATTTTATATCCGCCGTTAACTACAACTATATCTACTGCAATTACAAACACTGCCTTATGTGAAGGCGGATCAACAACTCTATCTGCAACCGGTGCCGCTAATTACAATTGGTACTATTACCAAAGTGGTGGGTTAACACCTATATCAACATCACCTACTATAACCTTAGTGCCGCCCGCTATTGGCACAAACACATATGTGGTTACAGGTACTGCTCCATGCCCTAGCAGCACGCCTGATACAAAAACTATAACTGTTAATGTAACGCCAAAAGCCAATTTATTTGTTACGCCTTTGGTTGACTTAACGAAATGTTTAAATAAATCATTTGTGTTCTCAACGGGTGTTGGTTCCTCTACACCTGGAAATTCGGGAACACCTTATACTTATTCATGGACAACACTTCCAGGGAATAATCCTGCTACAGGTGTTAATACCACCACTAGTTATACAGCAAGCAGTAACACCACCGAAACTTTAGTAGTAACTGTAAATGGCGTTTGCGCAAACCCGACAGCAGACACTGTGGTTGTGAAAAATTATGTGGATGATTTGAGTATTGCAATTACTAATTCCTTTATTACCTGTCCTAATAAACCTTTAACCTTAAACTCCATTACCACTGGTGGACACGCGGTATATAATTATTCATGGACTGTGAATTCAGCACCGGTAGGTACTTCACCAAGCTTAAATTATACTAGTCCATTGAGCGGAGGAACCTATACGGTTGGTATTACTGTTATTGACAGTTGCGGATATCAGAAGTTCGATTCCGAAGTTATCGTTGTTTTACCAAATACATTGAACATTGATATCCTTGATTCTGTTACGGCATGCGGTAATACACAATTTACCTTAACCTCCCTGGCAAGCGGAGGCTACCCTTCTTATACCTATTTATGGACTATGAATTCAGATGTGCTATCTACTAACCAAATCTTAACTTCTATAACTCCTCCTAATGAAGGAGCATACACTATATTTGTAACGGCAAGCGATAGCTGCGGGTATCAAAGTTCTGATTTCGAAGTGATCAATGTATTGCCGCCTTGCTCTGTGATTATTCCAAATATCATCACCCCTAACGGAGATAATGCAAATGAGTACTTTAAGATTACAAACCTTGAATACCATCCAAATACCAGTATTGTGATATTTGACAGATGGGGAAGAAAAGTTTATGAAAATTCAAATTATAATAACGAGTGGAAAGCCGACGGCAATTCTGACGGAACCTATTTTTATGTGATCGATGTTCCTGATGACAAAAAATACTCCGGCTTTGTTACTGTCTTTAAAGGCAAATAAGTAACACTAAAATAAAAAGCTCCTCTTTAATACAAGAGGAGCTTTTTTTATATTATAATTTTGAATCCTAAACCATACTTGTTTTTTTACTGTTTAATCGAATAACATTTGCTAATGATTTTAAAGCTCTGTCGTGTTTTTTTACAAAAGGATTTTCCATATCCCAAACATAACCGGCTAATACCGAACAAATTTGTTTTTTAATTTCAGGGTCAGGGTTTTCCGAAAAGAAAATTTCATGAAGATCGCCATTGTACCATCCTTCAACGTAAGTCCTGAATGTATTAATCCCCTGCATCATATAATCTGTATAATCTTTTTGCCAGTCTACTTTGTTTCCTTTTAATGCTTCGCAAATCAGTTTAGCGGCTTTGTTACCTGATTCCATGGCAAAAGTAACACCCGAAGAAAATACAGGATCTAAAAATTCGGTTGCATTTCCACAAAGTACAAATCCTTCTCCAAATAATTGTTTTGTTGAAATCGCAAATCCTTCGATAGTTCTTGGTTCAAAAACCATTTCAGCATCTCCAAAACGATTTTTCGTATGAGTATCCGCATTGATGATAGCTTTCATTCTTTCCGTTGGATCTTCAGAAAAATCTTTGAAAAATTCAGGATCCGCGACAAATCCAACTGATGTAATACCATTTGAAAAAGGGATGATCCAAATCCAGGTACGTGGCTGATGAACAACTACAGTAATCCTGTTCCCATCAATTCCTTCGGGTCTTTTTAAATCTATAAAATGCGTGAAATGAGTTTTACGGGGTTCAAAATTTGAAGGTTTATCCAAACCAAACATTCTTGGAATCACTCTTCCGTATCCACTGGCATCAACAATGAATTTAGCTTCAATTTGCCTCTCATTTCCATTTTTATCTACAACTGTTGTTACAGAATTTGTTCCATGAAATTTAATATCCTTCACAGCTGTTTCCTGTTCAACCACTACTCCCATAGATGCTGCTGTATCCGCTAATATCTTATCAAACTCTGCGCGCGGAACCTGCCATGTCCAGTTCCAACCTTTGCTAAACTGATCTTTAAAATTAAAATCGCAAACCTCGTCTCCTCTCACAAACTTAGCACCGAATTTTTCCTGGAACCCGGCCTTTTTAACAGCTTCTAAAAACCCTGCTTCTTGCAGATGATCCATCACACGCGGTAATAAACTTTCACCAATTACAAAGCGAGGAAATTTTTCTTTTTCTACTACGTGTACATTATATCCGGCCTTATTAATAATACTGGCAGCAATTGATCCTGCGGGACCAGCTCCAATAACAAGAACATCAACTTTAATAGATTGCATAATTTTAAATTTAAGTAAAGTTACACCGTTTTTGGGTGTTTTACAATAAAGAGTGTTACATTTTTCCTGATATTACACACCTGCAATAAAAGGTAAATAGCGGATTTGTTTAATGGTTTAATTGATACATTTTTCCCGGAAGAGATTTGATTAGGTTCGAAAATTCCATTTGTAATAAATGAGCAGATGTTTTACTAATAGCGAAATTGGTTGCGTAGCATATCTCATCAATGTGGATTTGATTCTTAGAATCAAAAAGTTTTATGATCAACTGTTCTTCTTCAGATAAATTAATCAATAAAGGAATTTGATTTGTTTTCTTTTTTTTCACTTCCTGATTCCAGTTCATTATATATAAAAGATCTGCGGCGCTTTCCAAAAGATTTGCTCTGTTTGATTTTATCAAACCGTTGCAGCCTTCGCTCAAAATATCATTTGCTTTTCCCGGAAAAGCAAAAATATCTTTATTATAAGAATTAGCAATAGTGGCGGTGATTAAACTTCCTCCACCCCGCTTTGATTCAACAACAACCAAGGCATCACACATCCCTGCCACAATTCTGTTTCGTTTTGGAAAATTTTCTCTGTCAGGATTTGTTTCGCTCAAAAATTCAGTTAATAATCCTCCCTGAGTAAGCATACGCTCAGCGTAATTTGAATGCACCGATGGATATATTCTATCGAGGCCATGCGCCAATACACCAACAGTGTTCAATCCTTGATCTATTGCGGCTTTATGAGCTGTAATATCAATACCGTAGGCTAAACCACTTACAACTAAACAGCCACTTACTACTAAATCCTCAATTAATTTTTCAGTAACTTGTTTTCCATAAACAGATGGTGTTCTGGTTCCTACAACAGCAACAATTTTTTCTGTATTTAAATCTGCATTACCTTTATAATAAAGCATTACCGGGCTATCGGTACAGTTTCTTAAACGCTGAGGGAAATTTTTATCTGTAAAAAAAAGAGGTTGAATTAATTTATCTTCAATGAATTTTATTTCCTGTTCGGCTCTTTCTAGCACTGCTTTACTTTTTAATATAGCATTGGCAGTATAAGATCCGATTCCCGGAATTTTTTCAAGCTGGGCTTGATTTGTTTTAAAAACCTGCTCAGCACTTCCGCAATAAGCCACTAAATTTTTTGCGAGAATATCGCCTACACCATCTAACAGTGTTAAACCTATTTGATATGTTAAATCGACTGAGAGCATTGCTAAATAATACTTAATTATTATATTGTGTGCGCAAAAATAGTGAGATAATGATTAAAAATGTCAAATATATTTTAACAGGTGCCGTTTTTTATTCATGTCAGATTTATGCCCAAACTTTAGGTGTTGTAAAAGGGGTTGTAAAAGATAAATCAAATAATGAATCATTACCGGGTGCCGTTGTTATTTTGGATAAGATAAAAGGAATTGCCGCGGACTTAAATGGCTTTTTTTATATTTCTGCTACTGAAGGCAGCCATATTCTTGAATGTGACCTTGTTGGTTATAAAAAATATTCTGAATCAATAAGCATTAAGGGAAATGATACCATAGTGGTAAATATTGTTTTAAAGGATGGAAATCAATTATTGGATGAAATTGTTATTTCTGCCGGAAAATTTGAACAAAAATTATCAGATGTAACTGTTAGTATGGATGTAATTAAACCGGCATTGATAGAAAATAAAGCCTCACAAAGTTTGGATATAATTATGAACCAGGTACCGGGAGTAGTGGTTTCTGATGGCCAGGCAAGCATACGTGGAGGAAGTGGATACAGCTACGGTGCCGGAACAAGGGTTTTAATGTTGGTAGATGAAATGCCAATGATTAGTGCAGATGCCGCCGATATCAAATGGAATTATTTGCCACTGGAAAATTTAGAACAGGTAGAAGTTATTAAAGGTGCCTCTTCCGCACTCTTTGGTTCTTCAGCCATGAACGGGGTTATTAATATGAGAACCGCTTACGCCAAAGATAAACCGCAAACAACTGTATCTTTATTTGGCGCAACTTATGATGCGCCTCAACATGCCGGCTACAAATGGTGGAAAGGGACAAGCCAGACACAAACAGGGGTTAATTTTTCTCATTCTCAAAAAATAAAAAATCTAGATCTCGTTTTAGGCGGGCACATATTTAATGACGAAGGCTACCGTTACCTGGAAACAGAAAAACGAAGCAGGTTCAATATCAATCTAAAATATAATTTCAAGAAAATTCAGGGCTTATCGGTTGGCGTTAATACCAACATGATGGAGACAAGGGGCGGTTTATTTTTCCTTTGGCAGAATGCTGACTCTGTTTATTTTCCGCAGGGACTTAATATACAGCGGTTCACCAATCAAAGAGTAAATGTAGATCCCTTCATTACTTATTTTAGTAAAAAAGGCGGTAAATATAGTTTGCGCTCACGATACTATCTCACAAACAACACTAATGATAAGAACCAGGGTTCAAGAGCGGAACTATACTATAACGAATTCCAGTATCAAAAACGTTTCAAAAATAACTTTACCATGACCTACGGTGCTGTTTATATGGAACAGCAAGTCATTGCAGATTCCCTGTATGGCAGGCACACAGGTAAAAATTATGCAGGTTATGCTCAGTTTGATTACAAATATAAACGACTAA
Source organism: Bacteroidia bacterium (assembly GCA_014378485.1). Lineage (GTDB taxonomy): Bacteria > Bacteroidota > Bacteroidia > B-17B0 > Aurantibacillaceae > UBA4416. The sequence goes on along the minus strand of JACMNO010000013.1, from coordinate 14,617 downwards.
CTACTTCTATAGGTTTAAGAGGAGAATATAACAGAATTGACACTTCTTACACAAGAGGCTATATAAATCCTAAGATAAAAAATTTACCGTTTCAACCAGTTTTCAGGGCAGGGATGAATTATCATTTATTGGAGTACACTTTTATACGCGCATCTTATGGGCAAGGCTATCGGTTTCCAACCATTGCAGAAAAATATGTGAGTACCAGTGTAAGTGCATTGAAAGTTTACCCGAATCAAAACCTTCAACCTGAAAGGGGATGGAGCGCAGAACTTGGTATTAAACAAGGATTTCGTTTACTGAATTTTAAAGGTTTTTTGGATATTGCAGGATTTTGGACAGAATACCAGGATATGGTAGAATTTGCTTTTGATATTTATGGCCCAAAAACTGGCCTGTTTTATAAAGACAAAGAATATGCAGGATTTAAATCTCAAAATGTAGGAAGTGCCCGAATCAATGGAATAGATGCATCAATTACCGGGACAGGAAAAATGGGTCCGGTTAATGTAACTACTTTGATTGGTTATACTTATACCAACCCCATTTATCTGAATTATGACCGCACAAAAGATACCTTGGGAATTGATGGCGTTAACATTTTAAAATACCGAAACAGGCATTTATTTAAATCGGATATTCAATTGGATTATAAAAAACTTTCTGTGGGATGGAGCGTTAGGTATTTTAGTTTTATGGAAAACATCGACAGACGTTTTATACAAAGCGTGTTGCACGAATACAACGATATTCCGCATGGAGTAAACTGGGATGCGATTCCGAACACTTATATTTTACCAGGATTAAAGTCATACCGGATTCAGCATGCAGGTGGCGATTGGGTTCATGATATGAGGATTTCTTATCAGCTATTAAAAAAATTGAAAATTTCTTTTATTGTTAATAATGTTGGAAACGCAGAATACAGTTTAAGGCCGGGTGATGTCCGTCCACCGCGCATGTTTTTGGTTCAGTTGATGGTTAGGATATAATCAATTTTAGCAATTTTTATAAGTCGCAGCTCTAAAATTCTGTATCTTTACAGTCAAAAATAATAATAATGGAAACACCTTTTAGAAAAACAAATCTTGATAATATTCAAAGCGCAACGATTGTAAATGAGCGTTCCCTTTTTGCCTCTGTATTTACGTGGATGTTTGTGGCTTTGGGTTTAACAACAGTATGCTCTTTAGTATTTGCTTATGTTCCGGAGTTCGGAAACTTATTATTTAAATTTGATGAGACTGGTGCCCGTGTTGGTACTTCAATTATTGGATGGGTGGTAATGCTGGCTCCTTTAGGTTTGGTACTACTGATGAATTTTGCTTTTAATAAACTTTCTTTTTTAGCCTTAATGGGAATCTTTTTTGGATTTTCTGCCTTAATGGGAATCAGTTTAAGCTCCATCTTTTTAGTTTACAGATTAGACTCTATTGGTGTTGTATTCGCCAGCACTTGTGCTTTATTTGGCGTAATGGCTGTTGCCGGATATACTACAAAAGCGGATTTAACTAAAATGGGTTCTTTGTTAATGATTGGATTAATAGGAATTGTGATTGCATCACTCATCAATATGTTTATGAGAAGCGACACCATGGGATACATCATTAGTATTATTAGTGTGGTTGTTTTTACAGGATTAACCGCTTATGACGTGCAGAAAATTAAAGCATTAGCGCAGGCAAATGATGGTTCAGCTGATTTTAAGAAAATGGGAATAATGGGAGCCTTAACTCTATATTTAGACTTTATTAATTTATTTTTATCGTTGTTACGTTTATTCGGAAAAAGAGACTAATCAAAAAATTACCCGTAATTAAAAAAGTCCTTGTAAAAAAATTACAAGGACTTTTTATTTTTCTCTTCGATCCATCGCGACATGTACTTTGTTCCTGAGATCGTATGATGCATGAGCATAGCGCCCGTAAAATTTTTATGACGATGCTGCTTCAGATTTTCCTGCAACGAATGTATCTTTTCAATTAATCGCTCTGTATGAAACTCTTTATTGAAAACCTGGTTAATGATCTGAACTCCGTTTTTTTGAGCACTTAGCCACTTTTCTTTATCAGTATACAAACTAACTGCGCCATTCGTAAAACACTCCACATCATCCGAAACCAAACCACTCCATTCTAAATCACCATGCATGGCTTCAGTTCCAACAGTAGTAGTCATATTTGGAGTACCGCATTGCATCGCATCAATTAACTTTCCTTTTAATCCTGCTCCAAATCGTAAAGGTGCCAGACACACTTTTGCATTTAACATGACCTCATGTGCGCTAGCTGCCCTACCCTTTATCAAAAATCCTTCTTTAGGTTGGTGAAGTTGTTCTACTTTTCGCGAAATGTAAGCGCCGTATATATGCAGTTCAGCATCGGGTAATAGTTTTTTGATCCGTGGCCAAATCTCTTCTTTCAAAAATTGAACTGAGTTCCAATTTGGCTCATGCAAAAAATTACCAATGGTTACAAAATGTTTTCGTTGTTCAAACGAAGGCCATTTTGCTGTATCACTTTCATTAATAGGTTCCAGTAAAAAAGGCGTATAGTGTAACAACTCTTTATCTACTTTAAAAAACTGTTGAAGCAAATTCATTTCATAATAAGAGATCATCAGCGTGCAATCGCAACGGTAAATACTCGCAATTTCTCTTTTGGCTGTATCATTTATCAGATCTACCTCAATAAATTTTCTTTTTTCTTTCCAGGCTGTATGTCTTGCCAAACGCAAACAATGCAAATCAATGGTATCTAAAATACGCAAGGCTGTTGGGCAATTTTCAGCAACACGCCAGGCAAACTGTTCCTCGATCATAAAGCGGTCGAATAACACAATAGTTGGTTGCAGCTCTTTTACAAATTCATCAAAGCTGCTGTTGTTTAACTCAATGGATTTTTTTTCGATGCGGTACTTTTCAAAATCAATACTGAATTCACTTTCCGCTGCTGCGCAGGCAAAAGTTACTTTCCAGTTCTGTTTTTGGAACTGCTCAATCAATTGCATAGTCCTGCTTCCGGCAGCCGAAGAGTTAGGCTCTGGCCAAACAGTACCGATCATTAAAATATGTTGTGAGGAATTGATTATATTTTTAAAAAAATATGAATAAAAATACTTAATTAAATCCTTACTCCAACTAATGCAACATCATCTATCTGTTCTAAATTACCTTTCCAATTATTCAACGCCTCAGCCAATAGTTGCTTTTGAGTTTCCATTGGTTTATCAGCAATAGCAATAAGCAGTTCTTTCAATTGCTTGTGCATAAACTTTTTACCTTTTGGTCCACCAAACTGGTCGGGCATTCCATCAGTAAAAGCATATACAACATCGTCTTTTTGCAAGTTTACGGCATGAAGTGTGAAGGAAATATTATCTTTTTCATGTTTCCCAATGGGCATTCTGTCGGGTTTTATTTCTAAAAGTTGATTAACGCCTAATTCATTTTTTCTCACAATCCAAACTGGTGAATTTGCACAAGCGCAATCCAACATGTTATTTTCAAAATCAAATCTTAACAAACTTCCATCCATACCATCTTTTCCACCTTCTTGGCTGCCATCATGTTTCAAGTTTTCAATAATCAATCTTCGCGTTTCATTCAAAATTAATTCGGGGCTCGTAATGCCTTCGGTAATAGCCTTATCCAAACACGAAATGTTAAGTATACTCATAATAGCACCTGGTACGCCATGCCCTGTGCTATCGGCTATAGTTAAAATAAATTGTTTATTTGGCAATATGGTAGCCCAATAAAAATCGCCACTCACAACATCCTTAGGTTTAAACAATACAAAGTAATCTTTTAAATGAGCGTTCAATAATGTTTTATTAGCCAACAACGCTCTTTGTATACGCTCTGCATAATTAATACTATCTGTTATTTCCTTATGTTTCTCTTCAACAATATGTTTTTGTTGACTGATAATCTCATTTTGTTTTTGAGCCTCTTGTTCTTTAGTTTCAATGATTTTTTTCTGACGATTGGTAATTTGAAAACGGTTGTACAGGAATATTGAGAATACAATTACAATAATAAGACCTATCACTACTGCATAGATAATCAATCGTTGGCGTTGTTTTTCTTTTTCATTTACAATATCTTTTTGTTTTTGCTCAGCTTTAGTAATAGACGCTTTTTTATCAAAATTATATTGTATTTGAGCTTCAAATGTTTTTTTTGTGCTTTCTTCACCCAGAATTGTATCTGCATACATAGCGGCAATTTTTTTGTATAAATAGGCTTGCTTGTATTCGCCTGATTCAAAATAAAGCAATGCGAGGGCCTCAGTAGTTGGTAACATTGCATTTTTGCTTCCCGTTTTTTTTGATAATTCATATGAATCCATCAGCACTTTTTCAGCTAGTTTATATTTTTTTTGGTACTTATATATCAACCCAAGATTTGAGGCATTAGTGGCAATCATATAAACATCTCCGATATCTAAAATAAATTTTTGCGCTAATAAATAGTTATCAAGAGCTAGAGTGTAGTACTTATCTGCATTTTGTTTATCATTACTGATGACGGCATTCTGTCCAATATCATTATAAATACTACCCAAATTATTGTACGACATTGCTAAGCCAAAAACATCATTAATTGTTTTCCGTATATCCAATGCAACAAACTGGTATTCCAACGCTTTGTCGAATTGCTTTTGAAAACGATAATTTTCACTGATATTTCCGTAAGTTCTAGCTACTTCTAATTGAGTGCCTTTTAATTTATAATAATTGAGAGCTAAAAAATAATTGGCAAGTGCTTTTTTGAAATTTCCTTGTTTATCAGCTATTGTAGCAATGTTATTGTTTGACATAGCAATGCCTGCCGAGTCATTAATTTCATCTCTAATTTTTAAAGCTGTGTAATGCATTTTTATGGCTTTTGTATAATTGCCACTTAGTCTACCTATTTCGCCAAGGTTATTATACATATTTGCAATTTTCTTTTTATTACCAAGATTTTTAAATATTTCTGCAGCTTTTAAAAAACAATCTTCTGATGTATAATAATCACCTTTATACATGTTTACAATGCCAATATTGTTATACGCATCTGCTTGTCCTTTTTTAAAGCCACTACTTTCAGCTAGTTTTTTAGCTGCTTCGGCATAAATCATTGCTGAATCTAGCTTTCCTTTGCCCCATAACGAACGGCAAATAGTTATTTGCGTATTTACTTTAATAGTATCAGATGTGGTAGTGTTTATTATTCGCTTTAATGAATCCATAGCTCTCTCTTGCGAAAAAACTAATTGTGGTAAAAAATAAAGAAAAAGAGTAAGTAAGATAGATTTCATTAGTATTTGTTTAAGAAGTACTAATATAACGAAAAAAATAGTGAGGTATTAAGGGCATAAAAAAACCCTTGTAATTACAAGGGTTTTTTGTGGTAGCTCCAGGAATCGAACCAGGGACACACAGATTTTCAGTCTGTTGCTCTACCGACTGAGCTAAGCTACCAACATATTCGGGCTGCAAATTTAAGAGAATTATTTATAATCCAAAACAAATATTAAAAAATATTAACCGAAAGGAAGCGGATAAAACTATTTACTTACTTTTATGAACATTGAATTTAGTCATAGACATAGGAAATACGCGCATTAAAGCGGCCCTTTTTAAAGAGGATGTCCTGTTTGATTATAAAACTTATAACACTCCCATTGAAGTTTTGGCAGATACAGCGTTTATTTACAAGGCCAGCAATGCCATCATTGGAAGCGTTGTAGAAGGATTGGAAGATTTTTATAAATCACTCGATGACCTCGTTCCTGCACTGATTTTCAATTCATCTATTAGGTTACCACTCACAAACCTATATCAATCTGCCAATACGCTTGGTTCAGACCGGCTATCAGCATCAGTTGGCGCTCTATATTTATACCGCAATAAAGATGTTTTAGTGATTGATGCCGGAACCTGCATTAAATACAATTTCACAAATTCAAAGAATGAATATTTGGGTGGCGGTATTTCTCCCGGCATCCACATGAGGTTTAAAGCCTTACAGCAATTCACCAGTAAATTGCCACTGATTAAACCATCAGATACTTTTGTTGATTTGATTGGCACAAATACTGAGAACTCAATAATGTCGGGTGTTTTAAATGGTAGCCTGGCAGAAATTGATGGCATCATTGATCTTTATAAATTACAATATCCCCAAATTTTAGTTCTTTTAACAGGTGGTGATTCTGATTACTTGGCAAAACGGTTAAAAAATAGCATATTTGCCCACCAAAATTTGGTATTAAAAGGCCTTAACGATATTTTAAATTATAATCTTGCACACAAATAAAGTTATCTCATTTTTTAAGTCATTGTTTTTCTCCATCGTGTTTTTATGCGTGGGAAATTTTGCATTTGCTCAGATTTTAACATCGAGCCCCTACTCTCGTTATGGCATAGGAGAAATAAATCTTCAAACATTTGCAACTCCTTCAGCAATGGGCGGTTCATTTATTGCTTATCATCAGGATACCATAGCGCCTTTTTTTATTAATTCAGCAAACCCTGCCGGTTTATCAGGTCTCAGGCTAACTACTTTTGAATTAGGCGGTCAGTCTCAGTTTACAAAAATAAGTAGCGAAACCACATCCATAAAAAAGAAAAATACCAATTTTTCGTATGGTTCTGTAGGGTTTCCTTTGAAGCGATTTGGTGGCGCAGCTTTTGGAATCATGCCATATAGCACCGTTGGTTATAAAATTACTTCCAGTCAGGAAACTGCCAACATAGGAAAAATGACCTACGTATTTCAAGGAGATGGTGGCATTAACAAAGCCTTTATCGGAGCCGGTGTAAAACCTTTCAGAAAACAATTATCTAAATTCCAGAACTCGGACTTAGCAGATACACTTACTAAATACCATCAGGTTAAAAAATACAAAAATAAGAAATTCATTAAAGAATTATTATCTGAATTATCAGTTGGTGCAACCGGAAATTATTTATTTGGCACAATAAACCAGGTAACAGATGTTATTTATCCTGGAAGTATCACTTATTTTAATTCTAAAAGACAACGTTCAGTCCAAATAAATGATTTTACATTTAATGGAGGCCTACAAACACATTTTACGATAGATTCCATTAAAAGCGGAGGACATCGTCGGTTATTAAAACAAAAAATAAAAATCGGAATTGGTGCTTTCGTTAATTCCGCAACAGCTGTTAAAGCTAAACAAAGTAATATTATATACAATTACTCATTGGATGGTTTTGGAATTGAAAGGTCAAAAGATACAGTGCTCAAATCACAGGACATTCCGGGAACCATAACATTACCATTAGAAATGGGTGTTGGTTTATCCTTTAAAAAAGGGGAGAAACTGACAGTGCTAATGGATGCTGCAACTATTAACTGGAAAGGGTTTAAATATTTCAATACCCCAAGCACAGATTTTAAAAATAGTTATAGGGTTTCTGCAGGATTAAATTTTGTTCCCAATAAACTGGCTTATGGTTCGGCCAATTATATTAGACGTGTTCAGTACCGCCTGGGAGTGTCATATTCTGATGGTTACCTTGACCTGAAAAATACGGCTATCAGTAACTATTTTGTTTCTGCCGGCTTAGGTTTACCTGTTGGAATAGGACGCTTCGATGATATAGCGGTGATTAACATTTCTGCACAATATGGAAAAATGGGAACCATGGCCAATAATTTGTTACAAGAGGAATATGTTCGCCTCGTACTGGGCTTCACATTTAATAAACGTTGGTTTATTAAATACGTTTACGATTAATCATTCATCATGCTGTCATTAAAAAATAGAAGTTACCTGTTTCTTTTAATGGTATCTGTTTTTGCCATCAGTTCATGCGAAACTGATCGAAATGAAATTATGGCTCTTGGAAAAAAAACAGTTATGCCTGATTTGACAGGAAAAGGTGTTACAATGCTTTATTCTGATTCAACTGTTTTAAAAATTAAATTACAGACGCCTCAAATGCAGAAATACGAAAAAGGTGTGAAAGAGCCTGTTACTATTATGCCTAAAGGCCTCTTTGTTGTTTTTTATGATGATAACGGTAAGGAAGCAACAACACTAAAAGCAGACTACGGCGTAAAATACGAGACCAGCAAACGTATGGAAGTGCGCTATAACGTAGAAGTAGTTAATGTAAATGGCGAAAAACTGAACACTGAACATTTGGTTTGGGATGAGAAAAAAAAGAAGATTATTTCTGATGCCTTTGTGAAAATTACGACGGCGAAAAATATTATTATGGGAAAAGGACTAGAGTCCAATCAGGATTTTACTCAATATGAAATAAAAGAAATCACAGGCTCAATCAGAGTTGACGATAATAATCAATAGTAAACATGAGACTTTTTTTTAAAATATTAGAAATGGTATGGCTGATCACAGCACTAGTCTGCGCTGGCATAACCGTTTACTTTTTAATCACAAAAGATACTGACAGTGCATTATACTTTTTATTTGTATTCATCATTGCCTCCATCATGTATCTGCTTCGAAGATACCAACGTAAAAACCAGGACAGGCTCGCAAACAATGAACCTAGAAAGTAAAAAGAAAATTTGTGTTTTCTCCTATAGTTAACAAATCACTTTTTTATTCGCTCACTTAATGAGATAATATTTGTTGAATCAGGTGATTCTAAATTAAAGGACTTTTTCTCGCATTCTTCTAAAAAATGGGCAAATCTCTATCCTAACCTAGTCAAATATTACTGAAATGCTCAAAAAAACGAATAATTAGAGGGAAACACCTTCGCCCTCGGCTCTACGATGAAAGGTATTTTATGGGAAAGGCGTGGCAATACCCAAAATCATTGTTCCAGGCAAAGAATTTGGCCCCTAAAATTATTTGCGATTAATTTTTCGTTTTTCAGCAATAATTTTATCTTTGCATTCCTTAATTTATAACACATATGAGCGTTTTAGAAAAAATCCGTAGTAAGACAAGTCTTTTAGTTGGAATCGTTGGTTTAGCACTTGTAATCTTTATTTTAGAAAGTTTACTGGGCTCAGGTGGAGCATTGTTCTCTAACCAGGATTTGGAAGTTGGTGTTATCGCCGGCGATAAAGTTGATTATACTGCTTTCAGTGCTAAAGTCAATGAGCAGATTGCTCAAATTCAGAAATCGAACCCGAACGCGACCGTTGATGACAAAACCAAAGAACAGATCATTGAATCTGTATGGAGCCAGTTGATTAATGATAAAGTGATCAAGGTTCAATACAAAAAATTAGGTATCACTGTATCTGAAGACGAACTATACGATTTGATGTTAGTTCATCCTCATCAATATGTTGTTCAACAATTAACTGATCAGAAAACCGGACAAGTTTACGAAGGTTTTGCGAAAGCCGATGGAACACTTGACTTAATGAAACTAAATCAATGGGTTGGCCAAATGAACGCTGAGCAAGAAAAATTTTGGAAGCAATTGGAAAAATCTATTCTTGAAGTACGTGCCGCAGAAAAATATAATAACCTGATCAAAAAAGGATTATACGTAACTACCGCAGAAGCAAAGGATCAGTTCAATGCACAGAACAAACAAGTGAATGCTTCTTTTGTAATGAAGCGTTATACCTCTGTTTCTGATTCAACAGTTAAAGTAACTGATGAAGATATTACTGCTTACTATAACAAACACCAGAATGATTATAAAGTAACTGAAGCAAGCCGTAAAATAGAATATATTGCTTACGATGTTTTACCATCAAAAGCAGATTATGAAATGTTATTAAAAGACGCGCAGCGTGCATCAGATGAATTTAAAACAAAAACAGCACTTGAAGATTCTGCTTACATTGCACAGGAAAGTGAAGGCGGACAGGTGAGCATTTCCAATTACAGCAAAAAGAACATGATCATTTCTGACTCAACTGTATTTACTTCTCCAAAAGGAACAGTTTTTGGTCCATATACTGAAGGAACATTTTTAAAGGTCTACAAATTATCAGACATTAAATCCATTGCGGATTCTGCAAAAGTTCGTCACATCTTAATAGGTTTACAAAGCCAAAGAACACAATCACAACGTACACCTGAAGTTGCAAAACGTATTGCAGACAGCTTACTGGTTTTACTAAAAACTAAACAGGTTAAATTTGACACTTTAGTAAAAACAATGTCTGATGATATGGGTTCTATTGATAAAGGTGGTGATTATGGCTGGTTTGATGAAAATAAAGGATTCGTGGATCCATTTAAAAATGCAGGTTTACAGGGAACTGTTGGAAATATTACTATTGTACCAACTCAGTTCGGTTTCCATATCATTGAAGTATTAAATGTTTCTAAAACACGCCACAACTCTTATACCGTTGCACAGATTACCAAACTGATTGCACCGAGCGGAGAAACAACTCAGGAGTACTATAAAACCGCCAGTGATTTTGCTGGTAAAAACACAACTGCTGACGCCTTTAATAAAAGTGTAGAAACTGAAAAATTAAACAAGCGTATTTCAGATGACATTAAGGAAGGAAAAGAAGGTGAGCAAGCTTTACCTGGCTTACAATCACCAAAAGAGCTGATACGTTGGGTATACAAAGCAAAAAAAGGAGATGTATCCCCGGTATTTGAATTTAAAGACAGATTTGTTGTAGTACAATTAGTGAGCATTAAAGAAAAAGGAATTGCTCCTTTGGAAGATGTGAAAGATGTTGTGACTGCTAAAGCTATACGTGATAAAAAAGCAGAGCAGTTTGCCGCAGAATTTAATACGAAAACAGGTACTTCTAAATCAATTGATGACATTGCTTCTAAAATGGGTTTAACTGCTGAAAAAGCAGATAATTTATCATTCGGTGCATATAACGTTGCATCCATTGGAAGAGAAGATGCATTGATAGGAACTGCCACATCAATGAAAACCGGAACTACCAGTAAAGCAATCAAAGGTGATAACGGTGTTTTTATTGTAAGCGTTGCTTCAGTTACAGAAGCAGTTCTTCCAAAAGATTTTAAAGGCAAGCAACTGGAAATTGAAAGAATGAATGCAGGCCGTGTGGATTATGAATTATTTGACGCCTTAAAAGAAAAATCAGGTATAGAAGACCACAGAGGTAAATTTGATTTTTAAATCATAAACAAATTTTTTAAAGCCTTTCAGAAATGAAAGGCTTTTTATTTTATACATTATTTTGTTTTTCAGATAAATGTCATTTTTAGAATTACTAAATAGTTACGGAACCCTAACAATTATTCTGTTGTCTCTTTCTGCGCTCACTGCAGGATTTATAGATGCCGTTGTAGGCGGCGGCGGACTTATTCAAACTCCCTTTTTACTGATCACTTTTCCTAAAATGCCATTGCCGGTTTTATTTGGTACTAATAAAATTGCCGCATTGGCCGGTACATCTATTTCAGCTTTTCAGTACGCTCGAAAAATAACATTTAATTATAAATTACTATTAATCATTTCTATTAGCTGTTTTGTTTCGTCTTTTCTTGGGGCTCAGATTGTAAATCAAATTGATTCCAATATTCTGAAACCTGTTGTATTAGTGATTCTCATCATTATAGCATTGTATACTTTCTTTAAAAAGAAGTTAGGGGCAGAACAAAGCAAAGAGCTTCCGCTAAAAAAACAAATGCTTTATGGATCATGTATAGGCATTGTTGTTGGATTTTATGACGGCTTTTTTGGTCCCGGAACAGGTAGTTTTTTTGTTTTAGGATTCGTAGTTGTTTTAGGATTTGAATTTGTGAAAGCATCTGCCTATGCTAAAATAGTGAATTGTATTACCAATATTTCTGCGCTCACAGTATTCATCAAGCAGGGAAATTACATTTTACACCTTGCTATTTTGTTGGCTGTATTTAATATCATCGGCAGTTTTATTGGAAGTCATTTAGCGCTTAAAAAAGGAAATGGTTTTGTGCGGGTATTTTTCCTGGTCATTGTATCGGTGATGATTCTGAAATATGGTTACGATGTATTGAGCGTTTATTTTTTTAAACTAGGATCGTAAAATTGTGACACTTTAAATTGCCCCTAGGAATATTGTAATGAGGAAAAAGAAATAAAAGTGAACTTAAAAGCCGTGTTGTTTTTGCAAATTTTTTTTTCTAAATCAATTTAAGGGGTATTCCCCCTCAAAACTATAAAATTGCTTTTTTACTTTTACATTAACCAATTAAAAAATAATTAGTATGAAAAATTTGTTTACTTTTTTTACATTACTATTTGTACTGAGTTTAACATCGCAAACAGGCTCGGTTCCTGGTGTACCCTATTTTTATCAATACAATAACAGTATTAATCCAGGTGGTAGTTGCCAAAACACATCTATTGCAATGGTTATTAAATTTTATGGTGGTACTGCCGAAACCCCTGATGCTATAAGTGGTGTTTTTGGTACATCACAAGCACAAACCCCTTCAGGCTTAAAACAAGTTTTTGATTCAGAAGCTGCCTATTTTGGTTTAACTGTTAGAGATATTCCTCATACAAGTGGTACATTTGCTGGCATACACGCGTTACTGGCAGCTGGTAAACCGGTTATTGTACATGGCTATTTTACAAGCTATGGTCATGTAATGGTTATTACTGGTTATAATGGCACTACGTACACTTGTAATGATCCAGCGGGTCAATGGAGTCAGGTGTATCAATATGGTGGTTATAGTCAGACTAATAGTACCGAAGGACATAGTATTACCTATAGTAAATCAAATTTTGAAAATGCAATTGGCCCAGATGGCACCGTATGGTATCACGAATTTGTAAATACAGGAATAATTACACCACCCCCAAGCACCTTAGATATTACACCACCAACAAGTGTGGCCAATGTTATAAATCCTGCAACATATAAAACAACAAATTTTACAGTAAATTTTACGGACACTGATAATAGTGGTGGAAGTGGTTTAGAAAAATCGTTGTACTCTGTATTAGATTGGAACGGAACAGAGTGGAGAGGAAATACAAACAATGGTTTTTTATGTGATAATTTTGATAATACTATTCATACAGATTGGACAGTTAATGCAGGCACCTGGGGTATTAGCAATAATGTACTAAACCAAACAGATAATGTAAATACCAATACTGCTTTTAATACAACCTTAAATCAAGCGTTATCTAACCGATACATTTATCATTGGCAAGGAAATATTGGTGGCACAGGCACTAACCGTAATGCGGGTATACACATTATGAGTGATAATGTAAACAATGTAAACCGAGGTAATAATTATTTAATATGGTTTAAAGCCGATGCAGGTGAGATACACATTTACGAAATTGTAAACGACGTGATAGGCACACCGTTAAAAGTATTTACAGGAATAACAATTAATACCAATACATGGTATGATAATAAAATAATGTACGACCGCACAACCGGTAAATTTACAATTTGGATGAATGATGATTTAATAGGTACTTATACCGATACAACACCTTTAATGACAGGTAATGGGTTTTCGTTTAGAACTAGAGAGTGTACTTATAACATAAATAATTTAAAAATATACCGTTCACGTTTAGCAACATCAGCAGTAGTTTCGATAGGTAGTGCCACTGCAGATGTAAGGTATCAAAGTCCGGATTCAAGTAATATTTCTTATTCTTGTAAAATAAAAACATTATGCGTTGATAATGTGGCAAACGTATCAGCGGTGGGCGATTTAAATGTATTAGTAGATTGGACAGCGCCAAGTTCGCCGGTAACTTTAAATGATGGCACAGGAGTAGATATATCTGTTACAACATCTAACACCAGTTTAAGTGCAAACTTTACCGCATGTGTAGATTCCAATTCGGCAATTAAAAGGTACTATTATTTTATTGGCACAGCACCCAATGATAGCAGTGTAGTTGGAGCTACAAATAACGGACTTAGCACATCAATTACTAAAACAGGATTAACATTATTAAATGGTACAACGTACTATGTATCTGTTTACTCACTTAATAATGCAGGTATACAATCGGCAATAACATCATCCAACGGACAAATGGTAAATAGTATTGCAACTGCTGTAATCGAAACAGTAAATACAACTGATTTAAATGTATATCCAAACCCTAACAATGGTTTGTTTACGGTTTTAGTTAATAATACCACGGCTTTATATACCATTCACATAACAAATGTATTAGGAGAGTTAATTGACAAAAAAGTAATGACGTCTTATAAATTTGAATACACTAGTCAATTAGCACCAGGGGTTTACATTATCACTTTAGTAAATGAAAATAAAACTATTGCAACGCGAAAAATAATTGTTCATTGATAACGATTAAATTTATAGTTCTAGTACGTTTATTAAACCAAAAAAAATAAACATTGACCTAATTAGGGTTCACTCAATAAGTCAGTATTACATTTTACTTTCTTTTTGCTTGGCAAAAAAGAAACAAAAACCCAAGGCGAAAGACCAACTCCCATTTTTTATCGCACAAAATGTCTCCGCAGTGCCGCCTAAAAAATCGTAGTTCGCTCTCTTTCGCCAAAAACAGCCGCACAATAACTAACGTATGATAAATGTGCTGCTAAATGATGCAAACCTTTTCAAATATTTTCTGCAAAAGCCTTGCATAAAAAAGAAAGTAAACTCTTTAAAATAGTTGAATCTATTGCTATTTCAGTGTTTTGAGTGAACCCTAAATA
>JACMNO010000095.1 GCA_014378485.1 Bacteroidia bacterium | reverse complement strand
CTTTATTTCAAAAAAACACTTATAGCATCACAAATAAAGTAGTTAAGAACCGACTCATTAACATAAATTTTCATTTGTAAGTAAACTTTCCTTTGAATTTTATCACTTAAATAACTGATATTTATCAGGTACGGGGAGTATGTCAATATTTAATTTCGTACTGTGAAAGTATTAGAAAAATCAGAGGTTAAAACTAATTGTTTTCATTGTGGTGAAGATATTGTGGCAGAAGACATTATGATTGAGGATAAACATTTTTGTTGCTTTGGTTGTAAAACCGTTTACGAGATTATTAATAAGAGCGAGTTATGTCAGTATTATGATATGACGAACACTCCGGGGATTAATCAAAAAGCGAAGGTACGAGAAGGTAAATTCGATTTTTTAGATGACGAAAAAATCATTGATAAGCTCATTCATTTCAAAGACGAAACCCAACATCACGTTATATTTTATTTGCCACAAATGCATTGCATTTCTTGCATTTGGATTTTAGAGCATCTCAATAAAATCAATAAAGGCATCATCAAATCACAAGTTAATTTTATAAAAAAAGAGGTAACTGTTATTTATGATTTTAAAATAACGTCTCTTAAAAAAATAGCCGAAACCCTTACTTTAATAGGCTACGAGCCTCATATTAATTTAAGTGATGTAAAGTTTAACAAAATAAAAAAATACGATAGAACCAAAATTGTTAAATTAGGAATTGCTGGTTTTTGTTTTGGCAACATTATGATGTTAAGCTTTCCTGAATATTTTTCCTTAGAAAAACTGGAAGATCCTGCTTTAAAATATTGGTTTAATTATTTGAATTTGTTTTTATCGTTACCCGTATTTTTTTATTCGGCATCCGAGTTTTTTATATCAGGATTTAAAGGCCTGCGTCAACACTTTTTAAACATTGACGCGCCTATTGCCTTAGCCGTTTTAATTACATTTAGTAGAAGTGTATATGAAATTCTTTCAAACACTGGCGCTGGTTATTTGGACTCGATGAGTGGTATTGTGTTCTTTATGCTTATTGGTCGTTATTTTCAAAACAGAACCTATCAAAGTATTTCTTTTGATCGTGATTATACCTCTTACTTCCCTTTAGGGGTGAGTGTTTTGAACGATGATGGTACTGAGAAACAAATTTCGGTGGCTGATTTAAAAGTTGGTGATCGCATTAAAATTCATAACGATGAAATTATTCCGGCTGATGCTATTTTGTTTATGGGTAAAGCTACTATCGATTATAGTTTTGTAACCGGCGAATCTTTACCGATTGATAAATCAATTGGAGAGATTGTTTATGCAGGTGGTAAGCAAACATCAGGAGCCATTGAATTAGAAGTTGTTAAAGAAGTTTCACAAAGTTACCTCACGCAATTATGGAATAACGAAGCTTTTCAGGCGAAGAAAGAAAAAGAAAAAGTTTCTTTTATACACCATATCAGCCGTTATTTTACGTATGCGTTATTTACGGTTGCCTTATCATCCGCTGCTTACTGGTACTTTCACGATGCCACTAAAGTATGGAATACTTTAACAGCTGTTTTAATTGTTGCTTGCCCTTGTGCGTTATTACTAAGCGCCACGTTTACTAATGGTAATATGATTCGTATTTTAAACAAATATAAATTATACGTAAAAAATTCAGCCGTTATTGAACGCATGGCTAACATTGATATTATTGTATTTGATAAAACAGGTACAATTACCGAACAACGTAAATCCGAAATAGTATATCAAGGGCAAGAGTTAACGGCAGTGCAATCTCAATTAATTCGATCGTTGGCTAATCAATCCAATCATCCATTAAGTAAAAGTGTAGCATCGCATTTACCATTTAATAAAACATTATTTGTTAAGAATTACAAAGAGTTAAAAGGATTTGGTACTTCGGCTTTAATCAATGGAAACATATTAAAGATGGGTTCTTCCGAGTTTGTTCTCGGACAAAAATCCATACAAGTAAATATAGGCAGTCGTGTTTATTTAAGCATCAACGATGAATTTTTAGGTTGTTTTATTGTAAAAAATTTGTATCGCAAAGGGTTAGAAAAAATAGTATCGGCTTTAAGTTCTCAGTATGAGTTAAAAATAGTATCAGGAGATAACGCCTCCGAAGCAAATTATTTAAGAACAGTATTTGGCGAAAAAGCAGATATGTTGTTTGATCAAAAGCCTGAAGATAAATTAAACTACATTAAAAATCTTCAGGATCAACACAAAAAAGTTTTAATGATTGGTGATGGACTAAACGATGCAGGAGCCTTGATGCAAAGCAACGTGGGTATGGCGATTAGCGATGATACCAATAATTTTTCGCCGGCTTGTGATGCCGTGTTATCGGGTAAACAATTCCCCTTATTAAAAGAATTAATTAACTATTGCCGAAAAGAAAAAGTGATTATTTATGCCAGTTTTACGTTATCAATCATCTATAATTTTATAGGACTTTTCTTTGCTGTTCAAGGAAATTTACAACCTGTGATTGCAGCTATTTTAATGCCAGTAAGTTCTATAAGTATTGTGCTGCTAACAACAGGAATGACTGCCTTTTATGAGCTAAAGTTAAAAAAGCTCAAAGCATGATAAAAATCATTTTCAGTGATGATAAAGATCATTTTGAAGCATTTATAACAACCTAATTTTACAAACCAAATGAGCGTACTTTTCATATTAATATCAGTCAGTTTAATGATAGCTATTGGATTTTTAATAGCCTTTATCTGGTCAGTAAAATCAGGTCAATACGACGATGATTACACACCTTCGGTCAGAATGCTTTTTGATGATGAACTAGTCAGTAATAAAAAAAAAGACACAACCAATAATCCAAAAAACACAAACGATTAAAAAGACAACTTATGGAATTAGAAAAATTTAAGTACGACAACCAAATTGTAAAAATGTTTTCCATAGCTACCGTTGTGTGGGGTTTAGTGGGAATGTTAGTAGGGGTAATTGCAGCCATACAAATGTACGTGCCTGCATTAAGCTTCGATTTACCATACACGTCGTTTGGTAGATTAAGACCCTTACATACAAACGCTGTTATTTTTGCTTTTGTTGGTAATGGTATTTTTATGGGTGTTTATTATTCATTACAGCGTTTAGTAAAGGCTCGTATGTTTAGCGATATGCTTGGAAAAATTCATTTTTGGGGTTGGCAGTTAATTATCGTATTAGCAGCTGTATCGCTATTAATGGGCTACACTACAGGTAAAGAATATGCTGAATTAGAATGGCCAATTGATATTTTAATCACCTTAGTGTGGGTAGTATTTGGTTGGAATATGTTTGGAACAATTATCAAACGTAGAGAGCGACATTTATATGTAGCTATTTGGTTTTACATCGCCACGTTTGTTACAGTAGCTATGTTACACATCACAAATTCAATGGAAATTCCTGTTTCTTTAACTAAATCATACTCCTGGTATGCAGGTGTTCAGGATGCTTTAGTGCAATGGTGGTACGGACACAATGCCGTAGCGTTTTTTTTAACAACACCATATTTAGGTTTAATGTATTACTTTATACCCAAAGCAGCTAACCGTCCGGTTTATTCTTACAGATTATCAATCATTCATTTTTGGTCATTAATTTTCTTATACATTTGGGCAGGTCCTCACCATTTACTATACACTGCGGTTCCCGATTGGGCGCAATCATTAGGTGTAGTATTTTCAGTAATGCTAATTGCGCCATCTTGGGGTGGTATGATTAACGGTTTATTAACTCTTCGTGGCGCTTGGGATAAAGTGCGTGAAGATGTGGTATTAAAATTTATGGTAGTTGCCGTAACGGCTTATGGTATGGCAACATTTGAAGGACCGATGTTGTCTCTTAAAAATGTAAGTGCTATTGCGCATTATACCGATTGGATTGTAGCTCACGTGCACGTTGGCGCATTAGGATGGAATGGATTCTTAACGTTTGGTATTTTATATTTCTTAATTCCTAAAATGTACCGTACTAAATTATATTCACAAAAATTAGCTAACACACATTTTTGGATTGGAACGTTAGGTATCTTATTATATGCTGTTCCTATGTATTGGGCTGGTTTTATGCAAAGTTCTATGTGGAAAGACTTTACTCCGGAAGGTCAATTAAAATGGCAGTTTTTAGATACTGTTACTAAAATGATTCCTTTTTACGCAGCGCGTTCCATTGGTGGTACTTTATATTTAATAGGAGCAATCATCATGGCATTCAACTTATACAAAACAGCAAAAGCAGGTTCTTTTTTAGCTGACGAGGATGCAGAAGCAATGGCATTGACTAAAAATTATCAAGGACATTCTACTGATCACTGGCACCGTTGGATTGAACGTAAACCAATTCAATTAATGATTGTGAGTTTAGTTGTTGTTATTATAGGTGGTGTGATTGAAATTGTACCAACGTTCTTAATAAAATCTAATATTCCTACCATAGCAAGTGTAAAGCCATATACACCGCTTGAGTTAGAAGGTCGAGATATTTATATCAGAGAAGGATGTTATGTATGCCACTCTCAAATGATACGTCCTTTCAGACATGAAACTGCTCGTTACGGCGAATATTCAAAAGCGGGTGAGTTTGTATACGACCATCCATTCCAATGGGGCAGTAAACGTACAGGTCCTGATTTAGCCAGAGAGGGTGGTAAATACCCTGATAGCTGGCATTATAACCACATGTTAGAACCAAACTCAATGTCGCCCGGATCTATTATGCCAACATACTCTTGGTTATTGGATGATGATTTAGATCTATCTACGCTAAAATCTAAAATCAAAGCTATGCAAACTTTAGGTGTTCCTTATCCTGTCGGATATGCTGATATCGCTGAAGCTGATTTGAATAAACAAGCGGAAATCATTGCTGCTAATTTGAAAAAAGATGGGATTGAAACATCTCCTAAAAAAGAGATCATCGCAATGATAGCCTATTTACAGCGCATGGGAACGGATATCAAAAAAACAGCGGTTGCAGATACTTTAAAAAAATAAATTAAGAACCAAAAAAATAAGACAATGAAATTTATCAATTATTTAGAAACGATAGCAGGAGTGAGTATTTATCCTCTTATTTCCTTAATTATGTTTTTTGTTTTTTTTGCAGCGGTGACATTTTATGCCATCAAAGCTGATAAAAAATATATAGATAGAGCGAAAAATATTCCGTTAGAATTACCTAATCAATCTCAAGATTAATAATTAAAGAACTATTAAATATCTACACATGAATCATACTGTGAAATCTAAACTAAAATGGCTGTCTTGTATGTTAGCCGTACCAGCTATTACCTTTGCGCAAGATGCACAACCAACTACATCTTCTTATTTTTCAAACGCTTTGTTTGATACGTTATTGGTTGCTATTTTATTATTATTAATATTAATTGTAGCGATGAGTAACGTGCTTAAAAACTTAACGCAAAGCGAGTATTTTCAAAAAAAATACAAGACTACAAAAGAAGATGAATCAAACAAGTCCACAAAGGTAATAACCTTGTTAGCATTGTTTAGTTTGTTGGGAGTACAATTATTAGCTCAAACAGCAGAGCCAGTGAAATCAATGGTTGCAGACGATTGGAGAATTGGTGGCTTGGATGGATTTACATTTTATTTTTTAATAGCACTTATTGTTATTGAAGGTATAGCTATTTTCATCTTGTTTAATTTAATTAAAGGTTTTATTAAATCAGATACAGCTGCTGTTAAATCAGTGATTGATATGACTCAAGGCGAAGTAAAAGTATCTAAAGAAAAAACAATCATAGATAAATTAAATGCGTCAGTTGATATTGATAAGGAGGGCGAAATCATGCTGGATCATGATTACGATGGTATTAGAGAATTAGATAATAACTTACCGCCATGGTGGAAATATGGTTTCTATCTAACAATTATAATTGGTATTATTTATTTAATCAACTTCTATGTGCTTGGTACGGGCGATTTACAAGATGTTGAATATACGAAAGCGATGGCAAGGGCTAAGCTTGAAATTGAAGAATACATGAAAACATCAGCAAATAATGTGGATGAATCTAGTGTGAAAATGCTTGAAGGTTTAGAAATAATAGCAGGGAAAGAAGTCTATATAGCTAATTGCGTGGCTTGTCACGGTAAATTAGGCGAAGGTGGAGTTGGTCCTAATTTAACAGATGCCTATTGGGTACATAGTGGCGGTATTGCTGATATATTTAAAACAATTAAATATGGTTGGGCTGATAAAGGTATGAAGTCTTGGAAAGAAGATTTATCGCCTATGCAAATTGCTCAAGTGTCAAGCTACATAAAAACATTAGCTGGCACAAACCCGCCTAATGGAAAAGCACCACAAGGAGACATTTATACTGAGGCTGGCTTTAAACCAGTAATCGATACAACGTTTGTAATTACTGATAGTTTAGCAGTAAAAAATATAACTAAAGATAGTTTGACTGTAAAAAAATAAAAAATGAGCAATAGCTCTTATCATGGAATTAGATAATAAGAATGAAAGTTTTAGAGATAGTATTGCTACTATAGATAAGCAAGGAAAAAGAGCATGGATTTTTCCTAAGAAACCGAGTGGCAAATTATTTAATTTACGCGCTTATTTAACTTCTGTATATTTAATTGTATTTTTTGGTTTACCATTTATTAAAGTAAATGACGAGCCATTATTTTTAATGGATGTTATTCATGGAAAATTCATTTTATTTGGAATGATTTTTTGGTCACAAGATTTTTTCATCTTTGGCTTAGGAATGCTCATTTTCATTGTATTCATCGCTTTATTCACTGTTGTGTTCGGTCGTGTATTTTGTGGTTGGGCTTGTCCTCAAACTATTTTTATGGAAATGCTTTTTCGTAGAATAGAATATATGATTGAAGGTGATGCTTCACATCAACGAGCCTTACAACAAGCGCCGTGGGATAAGGAAAAAATCTTTAAAAGAATCGTTAAATTTATTCTGTTTTTTGCGTTATCTTATTTAATAGCAAATACATTACTATGTTATTTAATTAGTTTTGATGAAGTCGTTAAAATGTATACAGAGCCAATTAGCAGCCACACTGGTGGCTTAGTATCATTAGTGATTTTTACTTTTGTATTTTACTTTGTGTATTCTTATTTAAGAGAACAAGTATGTTTAATCGTTTGCCCTTATGGTCGTATGCAAGGTGTGCTTTTAGATAAAGACTCTATTGTGGTTGCTTACGATTATGAAAGAGGAGAACCAAGACATAAAATCAGAAAAAATGAAGACCACGGAAAAGGTGATTGTATTGATTGTGGATTATGTGTAAAGGTTTGTCCGACAGGTATAGACATCAGAAACGGAACACAATTAGAATGTGTCAATTGTACTGCCTGTATTGATGAATGTAATAGCGTAATGGAAAAAGTGGATTTACCAATTGGCTTAATTCGTTATGCTTCAGAAAACGGCATCAAGAATAAACAAAAGTTAACCTTCACTACTCGTATGAAGGCTTATACCGTTGTATTAATTGTATTAATGGGAGTAGAAGTGTTTTTGTTAACCACACGTTCTGATTATGATGCCACCATTTTAAGAGCAAAAGGTATGTTGTATCAAGAACAGCCAAATGATAAGATCAGTAATTTGTATACGATTAAATTGGTAAATAAAACGCGTCAAAGTTTACCAGTAGAAATTAAAGTAGAAAATTTTCCTGCTGAAATACAATTAGTTGGTAAAGAGCTATCGGTTAAAAATGAAGACGTTTCTGAAGGTGAATTCTTTGTGATTCTTAAAAAGAGCGATGTGAAGCAACGAAAATCATTATTGGAAATAGGGGTATACTCTAATAACAAAAAAATAAAAACAGTAAAAACGAACTTCTTAAGTAATATTTCACGAAGTAAATAAATTAGCATCATGAGTTGGGGAAAAAAAATAACCGTTTTGTATTTAGCCTTTGTAGCTTTAATTGTAACCTTAGTTGTGTTATGTTTCGGACAAAAAGTGGAGTTGGAAACGAAAGACTACTATGCTCAAGAAATTAAATTTCAAGATAAAATTGATGCCATTAGCAATGAGAAAAATCTTGCTACAACCATCACACACCAACTTCAAGGAACTCAAATTATTTTAAATGCGGATTCTTCTTTATTAAGTAAGGGTCTCGAAGGCACAATCAATTTTTACCGACCATCAGATTCGAGTAAGGATATGAATTTAAAAATGATCTTTACCAATAATCAGCAAATTATTAATACTTCAACATTGATTCATGGCGTGTATAAAATGCAATTATCATGGCTAAGTAATGGCACCAAGTATTTTAAAGAAAATGTAATTTTTATCAAGTAACATGGAATTGATTATTGCCGCTATATCTTTAGGTTTGTTAGGTAGCTTTCACTGCATTGGCATGTGTGGTCCTATAGCTTTAGCGTTACCGGTTCATCAGTATGCTCCATTAAAAAAATATTTTGGAATATTTTTATACAACGTAGGTCGCATTACAACATATACTTTTTTTGGTGTATTGTTTGGTTTATTGGGACAGTCTTTTTTTATAGCTGGCTTTCAACAAATTGTTTCTATCAGTATCGGCATTTTATTATTACTCTCCGTCATCCTTACTCAAACCAAATGGTTTAATATATCAAGCTTTGGATTTATCTATTCGTTTATTAATAAGCTAAAACAACAATTAGGAAATTTATTTAATAAAAAAGGATTACACTTTTTGTTTTTCATTGGGTTATTAAACGGACTCTTGCCTTGTGGTTTAGTGTATTTAGGAATTGCCGGAGCTATTGCTACAGGAAATTATATACGGGGTGCTGAGTTTATGTTTTACTTCGGAATAGGCACTGTTCCTGTCATGTATGCGGTTGCTTTTTTAGGACAATTTATCACTGTAAAATACCGAAATCATATTCGTTATGCAATGCCTTATGTGGTTTCTTTTATGGCCGTATTATTAATAGTGAGAGGATTAAATTTAGGAATTCCTTATGTAAGTCCTGAATTCGAAAAAAATGCGAATACCGTTTCTTGTTGCGAAAAACCAAACCAAGATACTAAGCAAGAGTTCAAACCTATTAAATCATGTTGCCATAAAAAATAAATTATGTTTTGGGAAAAATATTCATACTCACTAATAAATAGTAAGGTTTTTGTAGCGCTAAGCAAAAACACCAATTACCGAACAGAGAATATTATTGGTATTCCTGGAACTTTTTTGGATACTGATATATTTTATGATGATGCTCCTTTTTTAAAAGATGCCCCGTTTTTATCAACCTTAATTGCTAATCCAAATCATATTGGTGTTCATACCTTTGGTGATAAACATGAAGATTTTTTTGCTGGCACTCAAGAATTAGAGAAAGATCTCATAAAAATTTGTGCCGAAGAAATTTTCTCTGCTGAACCAAATACCTATGATGGCTATGTGGCGAGTGGCGGAACAGAAGCAAATATAGAGGCTTTGTGGATTTATAGAAATTATTATAAGAAAGAATTTAATGTTTCTATGGATGAAATCGCAGTGGTTTATTCAGCCGATACGCATTATTCTATTCCAAAAGGAATCGACTTACTAAATTTAAAAGGTATTGAGCTAGATGTAAACCCAATTACGCGAGAAATCGTTATCAAAGATTTAGAGCAAAAAATAGAAAAAGCATTAACACATGGCATTAAGTATTTCATCATTAATATGAATATGTCTACCACCATGTTTGGTTCTGTGGATGATATTGATAAAGTAACCTCATTTTTAAATTTAGTGCATATTAATTATAAGTTGCATGTAGATGGGGCATACGGAGGTTTTATATTTCCATTTACCAATCGTCAAAATTCGTATAATTTTAAAAATAAAGATATTTCTTCTTTTTCTATCGACGGGCATAAAATGTTACAAGCGCCTTATGGAACAGGAATTTTTTTAGCTCGCAAAGATTTGTTACAATATGTATGTACCAATGAGGCAGGTTATGTGAAAGGAAAAGATTTCACCTTATGTGGCAGTCGCTCTGGCGCTAATGCTGTGTGCGTATGGATGATACTGAGAATTCATGGCTCCGAAGGCTGGAACGTAAAGATGCGTCAGTTAGTTGATCGTACAACTTCTATTTGCGAAAAACTAAATCAATGGCATATTCATTATTTCAGACATCCGGATTTAAATATTGTAACGATTGATGCTAATTACATGAGTCCCACATTAGCAAATAAATACCACTTAGTACCTGATAATCATAATGAAAAACCTAATTGGTATAAGATAGTGGTGATGCCTCATGTGAAGCAAGGGATCATTGATAATTTCATGACAGAGTTAGAAAACGAACAACATAAACGATTAAAATAAAACTGGTATAATTATAATAAACAGTTTCTAAGCACTAGTATATCTATCATTCAATAAACACAACATGATTATTTTAATTTTTTTCCTCGCTCATTGGTATCTTTCTTTATTTGCACAAACCTTTTTTCTGCATAGGTATGCAGCCCACCAAATGTTTACCATGAGTATATTTTGGAAAAAAGTATTTTATGTATCAACATGGGTTTTTCAAGGATCTTCTTTTTTAAGTCCCAAGGCTTATGGTATTATGCACCGTCTGCACCATGCATACGCAGATACAGAAAATGACCCGCATTCTCCTTTGTATTCAAAAAATTTATTTGATATGATGAAAAAAACATTGGTAGTTTATGTTTCCATTTTGAATAACACCAAAGTCATTGACGAAAAATTTAAAAAAGGTGTTCCTTATTGGCCTGCTTTTGAAAAATTTGCCGACAATTGGTTTGTACGTGTTTCATGGGGCGTATTTTATTTTTTATTTTATTGGCAGTTCGCCAATCATTGGTGGATGTATCTTTTATTACCAATTCATTTTTTAATGGGACCTGTACATGGCGCTATTATTAATTGGTTTGCACATAAATATGGTTATGTTAGTTTTAAAGTTGGAGACACAGCTAAAAATTTATTACCGATTGATGTGTTAATGATGGGAGAAAGCTATCACAATAACCATCATAAATTTGGAGGCAGAGCAAACTTCGGAAAAAAATGGCATGAGATTGACCCTACTTATCCAATCATCTATTTATTAAATTTAATTGGGATTATTCATCTCAAAAAAAACAACGATTTAAATTACATGTAATACAAAATAATGATGGACTTAGTTTCAAAATATAATATACAGGCGCCTCGCTACACCAGTTATCCAACAGTACCTTATTGGGATAATAATTTAGATGAACCAAAATGGATTGAACACATAAAACAGGCGTTTATCAAATATAATAAAGATGGTATTAGTTTATATATTCATTTGCCATATTGCGAAAGCCTTTGCACCTATTGCGCTTGTAATACACGCATAACAGTTAATCATAAAGTAGAAACACCTTACATTGAATCTTTATTAAAAGAGTGGCAGTTATATTTGTATCAATTTGAAGGCAAACCCTTAATTAAAGAAATTCATTTAGGTGGTGGTACGCCAACGTTTTTCTCTCCTGAAAATTTAGCGTATTTATTAACTTCAATTTTAAGCACAGTTGACATTGCACCGAATCATGATTTTAGTTTCGAAGGTCATCCAAGTAATACAACCAAAGCACATTTAAGAGCTTTGTATGATCTAGGTTTCGAGCGTGTCAGTTTTGGTATCCAAGATTTCGACGAAAAAGTTCAAGATACCATCAATCGTTACCAAACCTTGGAAGAAGTAAAACAAGTGATGGATCAAGCCAAAGAAATTGGCTATACATCTATTAACTTTGATTTAGTATATGGCCTACCTTATCAAACCATTGAATCTATTAATGATACTATCACTAAAATTATTTCGTTAAATCCAGAACGTATTGCATTTTATAGTTATGCTCATGTGCCTTGGTTAAAACCAGGTCAACGAAAATATTCAGAAAAAGATTTGCCTGCTGATGCTTATAAAAGAAGTTTATATGAAGCTGGAAAAGAATTATTTTTGAATGCCAAGTATTTGGATATTGGTATGGATCATTTTGCTTTAGCGAATGATACCTTATTCGATGCTTTTAATAATGGAAGCTTACATCGCAATTTTATGGGTTATACAACCAATACTACTAAATTATTAGTAGGCTTAGGTTGTTCCTCTATCAGTGATACTTGGAATGGCTTTGCACAAAATATTAAAACCGTAGAAGAATATCAAAAGGTTGTGAATTCTTGTCATTTCCCTATTTTCAAGGGACATTCATTAACAGAAGAAGATTTAACAATACGTCAGCATATCTTAGATTTAATGTGTCAACATAAAACTGCCGTTGACAGCTATTACTACGAAGCAGAAGATAAATTTAAAGAGTTTATCAACGATGGTTTAATAGAAGTAAAAGACCATACGATTTACATTACAAAAACCGGAAAATTATTTTTACGAAACGTAT
>JACMNO010000094.1 GCA_014378485.1 Bacteroidia bacterium | reverse complement strand
TTTGTTCGTATTTTATTTATGTATTAGTGTCCACCGCCACCATCATGTTCACCCTCCATTAATGGAACAGTTTGAGGGATAAAATCATTTTGTGCTCCAGGTTTGCTGTAATCATATGCCCACCGGTGAACCACAGGTAAAGCACCTGGCCAGTTACCATGTATATTTGCCATAGGAGTTGTCCATTCTAATGTATTGGAGTTCCATGGGTTTTGAGGAGCTTTCTCTCCACGGAAAATACTGTAAAAGAAGTTGAAAATGAATATAAATTGTCCTAATGCCGCAACAATTGCAAATACAGTTACAATTTCATTGATATCCACAAGGTTATCAAATAATGGGAAAGCACTGTTTGTATAATATCGGCGAGGCACACCCGCCAATCCTAAAAAGTGCATTGGAAAAAAAACACCATACGCGCAAACGAATGTTATCCAAAAATGTAGATATCCTAATTTTTTGTTCATCATACGTAAGAACATTTTAGGAAACCAATGATATATTCCGGCAAACATACCAAAGATGGCAGACAAACCCATTACAATATGGAAGTGAGCTACCACGAAGTAAGTATCATGTACGTTAATATCTAATGTTGAATCAGCAAGAATGATACCTGTAAGACCACCTGTTACAAATGACGATACAAGACCAATTGAGAATAGCATGGCAGGTGTGTACTGAATATTTCCTTTCCATAAAGTAGTAATGTAGTTGAACGCTTTTACTGCTGAAGGTATAGCGATCAACAATGTAGTAAATACGAATACTGACCCTAAGAATGGATTCATTCCTGTTAAGAACATATGGTGACCCCATACAATAAACGATAAAAAGCCAATAGCCAGCATTGAGCCAATCATCGCCCTGTAACCGAAGATTGGTTTACGGGAATTTGTAGAGATGACTTCAGAAGAAATACCTAAGGCAGGTAATAATACGATATATACTTCGGGGTGACCTAAGAACCAAAATAAATGTTCAAACAAAACAGGACTACCACCAACGTTATCTAAGGGACGGCCACCAATATAAATATCAGATAGATAGAAACTTGTCCCTAAACTTCTGTCACAAATTAATAATACAACACAGGAAACTAATACGGGGAAGGACAATACACCTAAAATGGCAGTAATTAATAACGCCCATATTGTTAATGGCATACGTGTCATTTTCATTCCTTTTGTGCGCAGGTTGATTACAGTTACAACGTAATTGATACCACCTAATAAAGAAGAAACAACGAATAGGGTCATAGAGATTAGCCATAAAGTCATACCCAATCTTGAACCTGGCATTGCTTCAGGTAAAGCAGATAAAGGAGGATAAATTGTCCATCCACCGGATGCAGGACCATCTTCAATAAATAAAGAAGACATCATGACTGCACTTGATATAAAGAAGAACCAGTAAGACAACATATTTAAAAAGCCTGATGCCATATCACGTGCACCAACTTGGTAGGGAATTAATAAGTTAGCAAAGGTTCCACTCAACCCACCTGTTAACACGAAAAAGACCATGATTGTACCATGAATGGTTACAAGGGCTAAATACATATTTGGATCAACGATACCATCTTTACCCCATTTATCGCCTAACATAGCGTTAATGAATCCAAATTTTTCACCAGGCCATGCTAATTGCAGACGGAAAATGATTGACATCGTCATGGCTACGACAGCCATTATAATAGCAGTTATCAAAAACTGGCGGGAAATCATTTTATGATCCTGACTAAAAATGTATTTACTTACAAAACTTTCTTCATGTTCATCGTGATCATGCGCGTGATCGTGATGTCCTATGTGTTCTATTAAATCTCCTGAATGTGCGTTTGACATATTATATGCTTTATTTTAAGTACAACAATTTTTTAGTTATTTTATTTTGCAGCTAAAGGCTTTACTGATTTTTGTTGAGCTAACCAGGCATTGTATTCTTTTTCGCTTTCTACAATAATATTCATCTGCATGTTGTAGTGAGAAGCACCACAAATTTTATTACACAAAAGTAAGTAATCAAATTCAACTGGTTCATCTCCTTTTAATTCACGAACCTTATTAATGCCAGCCATCAGTTGAATCACGTATGGATCTTTACGCATTTGTGCGGTTGTTTTGTTAGGAGTAAATTTGAATGTAGTAACCATACCAGGAACACAGTTCATTTGTGCACGGAAATGAGGCATGTAGGCAGAGTGAATAACATCGCGGGAACGCATTTTAAATTCGATCTCTCTGTTCACTGGAATATGAAATTCATTTTTTACTATAATGTCATCAAATCCTGTTGCATCTAAAGTATCTAAACCAACAGAGTTTCCTCCATCAATTTGTCGGTAATCTGTAGAGCCTAAGGTTTTATCTTTACCTGCATAGCGGGCGCTCCAATCAAATTGTTTAGCATATAGCTCAATAGTAACTTTATTTGGGTCTGTTGAACGGTCTGTAATTTCGTTCCAGTATTTCAATCCAAAAATGATAATGAATGCTAATACTACAGCCGGAACAATTGTCCAAATCATCTCCAAACGATTATCATGTGCTAGGAAGGTTGCTTTCGTATCTTTTGTACCACGGTATTTGTATGCAAAATAAAATAACGCAGCGTTAGTAAGAACAAAAACAGTAACAATAATATACATGTTATAATCCCAGAGCGTATCAATTTTTAATCCGTGAACTGATGAGGCCGCTGGTAATGCGTTATCATTCCATCGATCAGCCTGCCAAAAGAAAAAAGCAATAAAAGCGAAACCAAAAGCCAACATTGCTTTTCCGTTGAACGCATTATCACTGTCTTTCACAGACCATTCGTTACCTTTCTTAAATTGGCGCGATAATTCAACAACACGCATTAATTGGTGGACAGCGATGATTAAAAGTACAAGTCCGATTAAGATTAACAATTTCATAATTATATTTTATTGTTTTTAGTTGTCATATGGTATAGCCTGTTTCTTTGTTTATTGATGAGGAAGGAAACCAAGCTATATCATATCTGTATTTTATTTTGTAGTTGTCTTGTGTTTGATAAGTTTCGTTTAACACGCTGCTTACTGTTTCAAATCAAGTAATTATATAATTCTTTTGTTTTGTTATTTGTTTATTTAGTAAGAGTGGTGAGCACTTTCTTCAAGGAACGGGTGATTTTTTACCATCAATGGACGTTTAGAAAGATTCGTTAACACTACATAAATAAATACGCCTAAGAAAAATAAGAAATTTCCGATTTCCATCCAGCTGATTCCTGTCCAGTGGTGACCAATTGTTCCTGGCATTACAACCATGATAATATCTAGATAATGTCCAATGAAAATAATAACACCAACAAATATTAAGAAGAAATAATTTCTTTTTGAATCACGGCTCATGAGCATGATCATTGGGAAAGCAAAATTGACGAATAATACAGTCCACATTAAAGCTTTATAGGATTCCCAGCGGGTCTGGAAATAAACCACCTCTTCAGGAATATCTGCATACCATATGAGCATAAATTGTGAGAAGTATAAGTAAGTCCATAAAAAAGAAATAGCAAACATCCATTTACCAATATCATGAACTGTACTTTCAGTTACAAATTCTAGGTAACCTAATTTTTTCAACCATACAACAAGAATTGTTACCGTTATCATGGCGCTCACCCACATTCCTGAGAAAATATACCAACCCATCATCGTAGAGAACCAGTGTGTATCAATACTCATGATCCAATCCCAGGCTGAAGTAGAAGAAGTAACCGCGAAAACCACCATGAACCAGGCGCTTAACTTCACATTTTTCCAATGAAAACCTTTTGCTTCTTCATGGCCTAATGCATCAGCATCAACTGAATTTTGACGTAATTTCCAGGTAAACAATATCCATGCGGCCATGTACAACAAAGTACGGATCCACCAAAAGATACCAAAATACCCTATTTTAGCGGCAATTACAGCATCATAATTTTCGGAACCTTCAGTAGCAATACCTTGAGCCATCCATGGATAAATAGTGTGCATCTGCAGTTGACCTAAAATAAAAATCAATAGCATAAATGATAAGCCAACAGGTAAATACCAGGTTACAGCTTCAATCACACGTTTGATAGTTGTTGCCCAGCCTGCCTCGGCAGCGTACTGCAGACCTAAGAAAAAAGAAGCTCCTAAGGCTATAGCCATAAAGAAAAATGATCCTGCGAATACATTAGCCCACGCGCGGGTTGCATGATAATGGTGATCATCAGGCTGCTTATCAAATATAAACATACAAATGATAGATACTAAACCAACAGCCATCAAAATAAATGATGTCATTTTTGCTTTAGCTGGTACTACGAAATTTAATTTATCAGTGTTCATATTAAAAATTTCTGTCTTATTTAAAAATTCGTTTTAATTATTTTTTTGGCGCTGCTTTTTTGAAAATGTGAGAGTTTCCTGCCGCATCAAATTCTTCAACCTCGACAGAGTCGTGTGCTACAGTTTTTCGTCCTTGTAATTTTTGTACATAGTATACTAATTTCCACCGTTCTTCTTGGGTTACTAAACTTTGGTGAGGACCCATTGAGTTCTTTCCGTATGTAATAGAATGGAAGATTTTACCCTCAGGAAGATTTTTTAAAGCACCATTATATGCTGGGGGAGGCCCTGGCAACTTCATCGCAACTTTTCCATCTCCTGCTCCTGCAACTCCATGACAGTGTACGCAAAATTTACCAAATAATACTTCTCCTTCTTTTTCGACAGCTTCAGAATAAACAGTCGGATTTTTTAAATATAATCCGGCTTGCTCATATCCTTCGGGGGTATTTGGATATACATAAGGGATATAACCTCTCGAAATAGATCCAGTTACTGGCAGCATAGCGTTATCTAAAGTATCGCCATTAATAACGTGGCTCCCGTAAGACTCTACAGAAGGAGAACGGTACATGTCGGGCATAAATTCAAAACCAGGGCTGTTCACGTCTTTTTTACCACAAGATGTAAAACCAGCCACCAGAATAACTGCAAAAGTTCCGCAAGTTACCAGTTTAAGATTTTTGTATGATAAGTTCATATCGTTGTATTTATCTAATTAATATTTTGGTTCAATTGTAATAGTTCCTTTGTAGTTAACCTCTTCAGCACCTGTTGCGCGTAAGATCTCATCCGCTTTTTTAGATTGCTCATCGTTCAACTCTAAATAAATCATGAATTTGTCATCTGTTGTGCGCGGGTCAGGATTTTTAGCTTTAGCTCCTGGTACTAACCAACAACGCAATAAATAAGTTAATGCTAAGCCATGCGCTGCACAAAACACTGTAGCTTCAAAAGTAATTGGGATAAATGCAGGAATAGCAGAATAGTAATTCCAGTTTGGTTTACCACCAATATCATTTGGCCAATCATGTATCATCATATACCACATCATTAATGTAGATAATGATAATCCTGTAATACCATAAATAAAAGCACAAATTGCCAGACGTGTGCGGGGTACACCTACAATTGGATCTATTCCGTGAACAGGAAATGGAGTAAATACATCTTTGATACGAATACCTGCTGCACGTAATTTTGCACATGAATCTAACAATGGTACTTCATCTCCAAAGATGCCGTGTATAATTTGTTTAGTTGCCATATTATTAATTCTAAATCTTGTTCTTTAATTAATGATGAGCGTGATCTGCTGCTAATTTTTTCTGTTCTTCACCCGATGCTTTTAAAATAGATTTTAATTCAGCTTGAGCAATTACCGGGAAAGTACGAGAATACAGTAAAAACAAAGTGAAGAACATACCGATAGTTCCAACAAAAATACCTACGTCAACAAATGAAGGCGAATAAGAGTTCCAGGTGGATGGCAAATAAGTACGGCACAATGTTGGAACAATGATTACAAAGCGCTCGAACCACATACCAATATTTACTACAATGGATAGTACAAAAGTAAAGGCAATACTAGTACGTAATTTTTTAAACCAGAATAATTGCGGCGAGATAACGTTACAAGTCATC
Source organism: Bacteroidia bacterium (assembly GCA_014378485.1). Classification (GTDB taxonomy): domain Bacteria; phylum Bacteroidota; class Bacteroidia; order B-17B0; family Aurantibacillaceae; genus UBA4416. The sequence continues at coordinate 91,492 of JACMNO010000094.1, read as the reverse complement.
ATAATCCAATATGCCCATGCCATTGGACCAGTTGCTCTATTTAAGAAAGCGTATTGTTCCCATTCAACCCCTGAATACCAAGCAACAAATAATTCTGTTAAGTAAGCCACACCTACGATTGAACCGGTAACTATAATTACAATGTTCATATATTCAATATGCTTAATCGTTAAGTAGGCTTCTAACCTGTAAACTTTACGAACAATGATCATCAACGTTAATACCATCGCAAATCCTGAAAATACTGCACCGGATACGAAATAAGGAGGGAAAATAGTTGTGTGCCATCCTGGAACAATTGACGTAGCAAAGTCCATTGATACAATTGAGTGAACTGAGAAAACTAAAGGTGTTGCTAAACCAGCCAAAACCAAAGATACTTCTTCAAAGCGTGACCAATGACGAACAGAACCACCCCAACCAAAACTTAGTAAAGCGTACGTTTTTTTCATTTTTGGTTTAACAACCCTATCACGGATCATCGCAAAATCTGGAATTAAACCAATATACCAAAACACAATTGAAACAGTAGCATAAGTTGATACCGCAAAAACATCCCATAATAATGGAGAGTTAAAATTAGGCCATAAAGAACCAAACTGATTTGGCAATGGAAATAACATATAATCCAACCATGGACGACCTGTATGTAATGTTACGAAGATAGCGGCACACAATACAGCAAAGATGGTCATGGCTTCTGCGGAACGATTAATTGCCATGCGCCACTTTTGACGAAACAATAACAGTACGGCTGAAATCAATGTACCCGCGTGACCAATACCAATCCACCAAACGAAATTAGTGATATCCCAAGCCCAATCAACACCGTTATTAGAACCCCAGGCTCCAATACCAACACCAATAGTATAAGATAAACATCCAATACCCCATAAAAAACCTAAAGATGAAATGGTAAATAAAATATACCACAATCTGTTTGCTTTGCCTTCAATAGGAGCAATAATATCATCGGTGATGTTTCGGTAAGTTTTGTTACCTAATATCAAAGGTATCCTTATCTGTGATTCTGCGTGCATATTATTTTAATTCAGAATTTATAATTAAATTTTTACTGTTTACTATGAATGGTGCTCTTCTTTGTGTCCTTCTTCAGCATGAGCTGGTTTGGATGCTGCATGTTCTACATGATGAATTGCTTCTTCCTGGTTTCTTACTTTTAATAAATAAGATACTGTTGGTTTAACGCCTACTTCTTCTAATAAATAATAGTTTTTATCATCTTTTCTCCAAGTGTTAATTGCAGCATTTTCGTCATTCACATCACCAAACATGATGGCATTTGTAGGACAAGCCTGCTGACATGCTGTTTTAATTGCACCATCTACGATTGGCATTTTAGCCACTTTCGCTACTAATTTTCCTGCTTGTAAACGTTGAACGCACATCGAACATTTTTCCATAACCCCGCGGGAACGAACTACAACATCTGGGTTTAAAACCATACGGCCTAAATCTTGTTGAGCCGGGTTAATATCGGTAAACATTTCGTTTGCATTGTAGTTGAACCAATTGAAACGACGAACTTTGAAAGGACAGTTGTTTGCACAGTAACGAGTACCGATGCAACGGTTATATGTCATCATGTTTAATCCTTCAGAACTGTGGCTGGTTGCTAGTACCGGACAAACCGTTTCGCAAGGAGCATGATTACAGTGCTGACACATCATTGGCTGGAATGTCACCTTCGGGTTTAATGAAGGGTTTTCCATATCTAAATACATTTGTTTTGAACCTACATGTTCTTCATGAGCTCTTTCTTTGTTCATGTCAGAAGAGTAGTAACGGTCTATACGCAACCAATGCATATCACGTGTTTTAGCTACCTCATCTTTACCAACAACATGAACGTTATTTTCTGCAGTACAAGCTACTACACAAGAAGCACACCCAATACAAGAGGTCATGTCAATTGTCATTCCCCACTTGTGGTTCAAACGTGGATGAGCATCCCAAAGATCAACTTCGTCAACTGGTTTTTTACCACCGCCGTGCATTGGTAAAAGAGCCGTTGGATTCCAAATTTCTTTTTCTTTGGATTTATATTCGTTTAAAGAAACTTCACGTAACAGATATTCTTCACGGCCCATAATGGTGTGATGAATTTGTGTAGCGGCAAATTTATGATCATCGCCTGTTTTTGCAACAGTAGCAGATAAACTTACATTTTGCAATGTATCATTTACAACAGTTACAAATGGGTAAGCGTTAACACCTACACCAAAAGCAACTTTCATACTTTCTGCGGTACGGCCATACCCAACTGCTAAACCAATGGTTCCGGCAGTTTGGCCAGGTTGAGGATAAACAGGAACTTTAATAGTAACACCGTTAACCGTTAAGTCAACAATAGAACCGATAATATCCTGGCGCTTCATTTCGTTTAAACCCATTGCAGAAACATCGGCAGGGTTCATAGTAATGTAATTATCCCATGTTACTTTAGAAATAGGATCAGGTAATTCCATTAACCATGGATTGTTACTTTGATTTCCGTTTCCTAGACCAACTTTTTCATAAACTACTAATTCAAAAGATCCGCCTTTTGCAGACGTAGCCATTGATGCTGCTTTATTATAATCAGGAGTTGGCATTGAAGAAGATACTTCTGCAACTTCAGTATGGTGAGCAGTGGCATCGTGATGAGCTGCATGAGCGACCACCTTTGTTGAATCAACAGTAGCGTCAGTGATGATGGCTGCAACACCAGTCATTAATGGTTTTCCTGTAGAATCTTTTGCCATTGGAGCAATAGGCATATCTTTTAGCACAGATACTTTTAATACACCATCGTGTAAAGTATGAGCCCAAAAAGAAGTGAAGTCTAAATATTTTCCTTGTTGAGGGAAAATATGATTGTTCCAATATCCTTGTAAGTAAGTTAAATAATCAGCCTTAATTCCTGACCATTTTAATAATGTATCCTGAACCTGGCGTGTTCCTTCGTAACGGGGAGCAGCAAAGATTTGACGAATAGTTGGTTGTTGTAACGAATAGTGACCGCGTTTTGGATTAGCGTCACCCCATGATTCTAAATAGTTATTATCAGGACAAACAAAGTCAGCTAGTTTAGAAGTTTCATCTAAAGATTGGGAGAAAGAAACTCTTAGTGCTGCTTTTTTGTATGCTGCATCAAATTTTAAAGAAGCGGGCGCTGTGTAAACCGGGTTACAGTTGTATGTCATTAGCACACCCACTTTACCTGCATTCAAATCCGCTACAAGGTCAATAAAATCTTTATCGTTACCTTGTTTTAAATTGTAGTTCATTTCAACATCCACGGTTTTGCCGTAGTTGTCTAACATTTTATTGATTCCGTTCACCAATGTTTGGCAACCTTCATCGTTAAATCCGCAAACAACAATTGATTTTCCATTATTTTCAACTAATTGTTTAGCTGCTTTTGATATCGCTTTTACCGCATCAGCATTTGAAACGTTAGCAGCAGAAACTTTGGTGTTTCCAGTTGCTTTGGCAACTTCATTATATAAGGAAGCAATTACTTTTCCAAATTCAGAAGCTTTCACCATGTAACGTTCATCTGCGTTAGCACCCGTTAAAGATAGGTTTGCTTCGAAATGGTAATGTTTACTCATTTCTAAATTCTCGCGATTAACTTTACGTGTTTTGCTGTACTGATTAGCAAATTCGATAGGGTTTAACCAGGTTCCCAAGAAATCACAGGCAACACCAACAATGGTTTTTGCTTTAGAGAAATCATAAGAAGAAACAACAGATTTACCAAACACGTTCTTATTGGCTTTGATTAAAGCTGAATAAGAAACCGCATCATAAGTAACGTGTTTTGAATTTGGATTTTTTGCAATAAATTCAGCGATCACAGCTTTTGTAGAAGGGCTGATGATCGTTGAGCTTAAAATGACATTTGTTCCTGAAGATAATGATTTGGCAACAGCATCATCCACATTTTTCCATGTAGTAGGATTTCCTTTTGCTAAAGGTCCGTTTAAACGGGCACCATCATATAAACTTAGTATAGAAGATTGAACACGAGCACTGGTAGCACCATGACTTACTTTTGATAAATCATTTCCTTCAATTTTGATAGGACGACCTTCGCGAGTTTTTACAAGAACAGATGCATAATCATGTCCGTCATAAAATGTGGAAGCATAAAAATTTGCTACCCCGGGGGTAACCTCTTCAGGTTTTACAACGTAAGGAATTGATTTGTTAACAGGAGTTTCACACGCCGCCAAAGCAACAGCTGCTGTTGAAAAACCCATTACTTTTAAGAAGTCCCTGCGACTTGTTCCTTTAGAGTTAGCTTCATCACCAGTAAGAAATTCTTCCATTGGTAAGTTCTCAACAAACTCATTGTTTTTGCTTTTTAAAAAGTCTTCGCTGTTGTTCAGTTCAGGTAAACCTTTCCAGTATTTTTTCGACATAGTCATCTGTGATATTTCTTGTAATTACCGGTTTCTAACAATTAATAGTGACACTTAGCGCATTCAAGCCCACCGATCTTATCAACCGTAAACTTAACATCGTATTGTCCTTTATATTTTTCCTTTAAAGCTTTATGAATTCTGTCGTAGTATGCATTTCCTTCCATAGCTACTTCGGTTTTACGGTGACAATCAATACACCATCCCATTGTTAATGGCGCTTTTTGCTCAACAGTAGTCATTTTCTTAACATCTCCGTGGCAGGTTGCACATTCTTGTTTACCTACAACAACGTGCTGAGAGTGATTAAAATAAACGTGATCAGGTAAATTGTGAACCTTTATCCATTTGATTGGATTTTGAGGATTTGTGTAGTTACCTGATTTTGGATCAAAACCTGAGGCTGCGTAAATTTTAGCAATTTCTTTTCCTTTATATTCAGGTCCTGATTGAATTGCTTTATGACAGTTCATACACACATTCACAGTAGGAATACTTGCGTGACGTGATTTTTCAACTGAATTATGGCAATACTGACAAGCAATTTCATTTTCTCCAGCATGTAATTTGTGAGAGAATTTAATAGGCTGTTCTGGATGATATCCTTTTTGGGTTTCCCAATCATAATATACACCAAGATCGTAGCAAGCGTCCCAGCAGGATTTCATTCCGCCAAATGCGACTAAGATGACAAACACACCAACTAAACGGCGGTGACCACCTAACCATTGTTTTACTTCTTCATTAAACGTAATATCAGGATTCTCTTCTTTTCCTTCCTTACGATTATATGAGTTTTGTAATGAATGACGAACACTGCGCAAAGCACCAATAATTAATGCGATAATCACAATGGCTCCTAATAATAAATATAAAGGGTCAATACCACCTTTTTCTTCTTTTACTTCACCGCTACCAGCACTTGGTACTGAAGCAACATCAGCTTTTGGAGCCGGAGGATTTTTAATATATACTAGGATCGCATCAATATCTGGATCAGATAATGACTCAAAAACGGTCATAGCCGCTTTACCATTTTCATTGTAAATTTTGTTAGCGTAAGCATCGCCCGATTTGATTAATTTTTCGTTGTTTTTAATCCAGCTATGCAACCACGCGTCCTTTGATAAGGACCCAGGTTGTACACGGTCATATACACCTGCTAAACCGGGACCGGTTAATTTTTGATCTGTTACAGCGTGACAAACTGCACAGTTTTGCTTAAACAATTTGGCACCATCTTGTGCTTTCAAACCAAAGGAGAAAGCAAAAAACAGGAAAACCGCGCCAAATAGAGATTTTAAAGAGAAATGAGACATATTATTTTGCATAGAATTATATCTAATTTTGATGTGTGAAGGCAGTTTAATGACACTTTAATGACAAAAAATTTCCCGACAAAAATAACAGAATGTTATATAAGTCGGTTGGAAATTTTACTTTTTATTAACATTCAAGCTAATTTATAATTATTCTAAATAAGAAATCTATTTGTGCTGAAAAAACAGCAGAAGTGCGAAGATTTAAAGTGCTTTGACAGGTATCTAAATTACTTAGATAAAGATGGAATTTTCATGGACAAACGTAAATTTATAGGACTTCAATATAGCACAGGCGTTCTTTGGTTAATAAATAACGGGATAAAAATTATCATTTATGAAAATTTTTATTCTTCCCAATAATCAATAATTAGTCCGTCGTTTGGACTGATGCCAATAGATCGTTTTTCAATTCCAAAACTGATAATGAGCGCATCATTTAAAAACTGAGAATCTTCTTTGCTTAATTCAAATGCTTCGATGGTTTCTCCTATTACTTCTGTCCACATTTTAGTAGTGGAAGCATCGATTGGAATCATTTTGATTTTATCGCCAAATTCCTGTTTAAGCTGTGCCTTTTCTTCTTCAAAATTAAAATCAGCAAGCGTATCAATTCCGGTTCCTTCTTCATTTGACGTAATAACTAAAGACGTATCATCCGTAAACACTAGTTCTACATTATCAATCAAATCAACATGTACATCGGGATTAAAACGATTAACCCAAAAATAAACAACTACTTTTTTAAGTGTTTTGCCTTCTGCTGAGGTTAAGAGTTTTAGCTGGTGGTCGGTGAAATGGGACATACGAATTTAATTACGAATTAAGGATTAGGAATTTGGTACGAATATACGAATCTGTGTGATTTGGATTATAAAATGAGATGCTTCCGCTCGAAATGACAACCTTTTGTTAAATTGACAACCACGTTTTAGCTGCGGTTCCCATAATGATTGTTTTAGTTTCATCTGAAAGTGGGGCTTCTCGAACTAACGTTCCTGGTACTGCTTCACCTAATGGAAAAGGATAATCAGATCCCTGAACCACTTTATCCGCTCCAACCAAATCAATAATATATTGAAGCATTTTGTGGTCGCATACATGTGAATCGACCCAGAATTTGCCTAAGTATTTTTTTGGGTTAAACTCATTATCAATAGCTACTAAATCGGGGCGACATTCCCAACCATGTTCAATTCGGCTGATGGTGGGTAAAAATGATCCGCCACCATGAGCGAAGCACACTTTTAAATTTGGATATTTTTCAAAGATGCCTCCAAAAATCATGGAACAGATTGCGCGGCTGATTTCTGCAGGCATACCTACTAACCAAGGTAGCCAGTATTTGGTCATGTGTTCCTGTCCCATCATTTGCCATGGGTGCACTAAAATAGCAGCATTCAGCTTTTCGGCCGCTGCCCAAAAATCATGAAACTGTGGTTCACCCAAGTTAATATTGTTCACGTTACTTCCTATCTGAACGCCTTTAAATCCAAGTTTCATGCAGCGTTCAAGTTCAAGTACAGCCAAATCGACATCCTGCATAGGAACGGTTGCTAAACCAATAAATTTATCAGGATAACGGTTTACGGTTTGTGCTATATCATCGTTTAAAAATTGAGAAATTTCCAAACAATCTTTTGGTTTTACATCGTAATTAAACATGACGGGAATAGTACATATCACCTGCATATCTGCTTTGTGTTCTGCCATGTCTTTAATGCGCACTTCAGGATCCCAGCAGTTTTCTACAATTTCCCTGAAACGGTTGTCGCCCTGCATCATCCATGCTCTACCGGGCTGGTGATGATCTAACCGTATAAAATTTCCATACCCAAACTTTTTAGTAAAATCAGGAATGTGTTTGGGGATAATGTGTGTATGAGTATCTATTGTGAACATGGTCTTTTAAGAATTTTGTACGAATAAGGATTACGAATTAGTTACGAATATACGATTCTGTATGTTGAAAAACTTCTTGTTTTCACACTGAACAAACAAACAAAAGATTGTCAGTTCCTGCAAAGACGAGAACCGTTACTTTATTTTTTTGAATTAAGAGTTTCCTGCGTCATTAATTCTTTAATATATTTCACAGGAGCACTTCCGTAACTCAGGAATTTTTCGTGAAATTGTTTCAGGTTAAATTTGTCGCCTTCTTTTTTCTTTACCTCTTCCCTAAAATCATAAATTTCTTTAAAGCCGGTGAAGTAAGAGCAAAGCTGCACTTGCGTTACAGAAACACGTTTCCATTTTCCTTCAGCTTCAGCTTTTTGTTGAAAAGCTTCATCTATCAATAAATGCATAGCATCTTCTTTACTTAAATTATTAGCGTGCACGCCATAATCTAAAATGGTATTACAGGTGCTTCTTAAATTCCATTTGTAATACATCAACCACATTTCTTTGGAAGCTTGTCCTGAGTCTGTTGACGGGTTATTACCATAACCATTCTCCAACATCATACGTTCTGTGTAAACTGCCCATCCTTCTATCATTGCACCATTTCCAAAGATGGATTTAATGATGCTTGGTGATTGATTGGAGTAAATTAACTGCGTATAATGACCCGGTATAGCTTCATGAATGTTCAGGATTTGAAGAATATAATAATTGTATTCTCTCAGGTAACTTTCAATCCTGGCTTTATCCCAGCCGGCAAAACTACCGACGTTATAATACGTATTTCCGTTTTTGTCGTAAGGCCCTGGTGAAGAAATGGACGCTCCTGCTACACCCGCCATGTAGGCTGGTTCTTTACGAACCACTAATGGTTTTGAAGGATCAATATAAATTAGATTTTTTTCTTTAATGAAATTTACAAGCCTTGGAATCTGCTGTTCTATCTCTGTTTGAAAAGAATCGGCCGGTACATGTTTTACCGAAAGAACATCAATCATTTCTTTGATAGCCACCAATTTATTTTCAGGCATTTTTTTACCTTTCAGATAGGTAGACCACAATTCTTTGGTGATGGCAAACATTTGTGCATGCAATTCTGTTTTATGTTCCACTGCTTTTTGATAGATCTCATCAGCAGTATAACTTGATTGAATATCGTGCTCAAACTTTTTATCGTATAATTCTTTTCCTAAACGAAAACTACGCGGAGATTCATTTTTCATGTCCTTTAAAAACTCCGCATAATCGCCGATCGTCGCTTTAACTTCGGCAGCTCGTTCAAGAATTTGTTCTTTTTCTTTGGTCCCTAAATGTGATTTTTCTAGGGCCGCTTTTACATCAATATCGAAGGTGGATGCACCGCCTAAATTCTGATCAATAGCCAACTGAGTATGTTCTACTGTTGGATTTTTTATTTGTTGTTTGGCGGTTTCGTAATAAGCTTTTACGTTTTTCATACGTAAATAAAAATGGTGCAAACGAGTATCCAGCGAATCATAATTGTTAGCCAGCATTTCGGCAAAACCACCACACACATTGTAATCAGATGGATTCCATTCGTAAGATTTATAACTATTGATATACCATTGAGCGGAATTTAACTGCCCCTCGATCATGTAATAATCTGTTTTATTATTATCTGATAAAGAAGCTAATTCAAATGTTTTCAAAGAATCTAAATTCGCTTTGCAAAAGTCCAGCTCCTTGTTTCGCTGTTCCTGGTTTGGGACAACCAATATGCTGTCATAACGGTGGTAGCCCTGACTACTTGCCCAACCCGGATAAAGTTCCCATAAGCGTAGCACAAAATGTTCCTTGAACTGGTCAAAGGAAGAATCCTGATTAATGTTTGTTTTTGTTGGATGTTTTTCTGTGTTGCATGAAACGATACAACAAAGAATAAATAGAAGAGAAATTATTTTTTTCATATAAATGGACTTGAGTTACAAATTTAGTATTTTAACTATAATGAAGAAATCCGTGGCAAATTGTATAAACGGCCATACACTATGAGGTTTTTAATAATGATCGATTTACTTCTTTTATTTTTCGCCTTCAATTTATTGATAAATAGATTGTTTTTTAAATTTGGACTAATTTTGTTATGGGAGTTTGCGAATGCCTGCAGGTCATCTGCTAAGAGCGAAGAATCGTGCCACTTGCCAATTTGTTTATATAAATGATCTGTGTTCTCTAAAGATTTGTCAAACGGATTCAGGGAATTTATTTCTTTTAAAATAATTCCTAAATTTTTTACGGTTTTTAATTCTTTTCGGATGTCGTGCAAATTTTTGTCGCTTTGCGTTTCAGAAACTGAAATTCGCACTTCTACTAAAGCTTTATTAATTCTGTTAATGGTTTTATGCTGAACCTCACTGCCTTTTATTTTCTTAAGAACAGAATGATTTATTCGGGTATATTTATTAAACTTCTTCTTGCCAAACTTTTTGATTTTTTTCTGAAACTTTTTTTCAGCTTCTTTATTTTGTTTTTTAAGATGCTGTTTAAATTTCAATAGTAATTTACTTCGTGAAGATTGTATTAATTTAAGATTAAGGGTAGTCGTTCTTATATCACCGGCGTTTTTGAAAACGGGGGAAATTATTTTAAGGATTCGCTTTGATTCGGTTTTTTCTTTAGATAAAGTCTTTAGAAGAGAGACAAACACTCTTGTGTTTTTGATATCTACCCTTAACTTATGAATAGAAGATTCGCCAAGGTTTTTAGCTTTCTTTAAATGTTTCAGAAAGGACTTTTGATTGTCTTTATAAATCTGTGCTATGGATTGATTGGCAGACATAATTACAAAGTTTTACGGTTTAATAGCATCTCGTTCATCAGCATACAAAGTATCCAAAATAGCATCATCAACAAGGTTTGCCAAGGTGACTTTTAAATTTGGCGTGCGTTCCATCTCCCTTTTGATGGCAAAGTTTGCTTCCTTATTGCGTGCCCAGCTCCTGCGTGCAACGCCATTATTGACGTCCCAGAAAAGCATGGATTTTAAACGTCTATCAGCATCTTCACTTCCATCGAGCACTAAACCAAAGCCGCCGTTAATTACCTCGCCCCAACCAACACCGCCGCCATTATGTAAACTGATCCAGGTAGCGCCCCTGAAAGCATCACCCACAAAATTTTGCACAGCCATGTCTGCTGTATATTTGGAACCATCATAAATATTGGATGTTTCACGGTAAGGTGAATCTGTTCCGCTCACATCATGGTGATCTCTTCCTAATACTACCGGCGCTGAAATTTCTTTTGCAGCAATGGCTTTATTGATGGCTTCGGCAATTTTCACACGGCCTTCGCTATCTGCATATAGAATGCGCGCTTGCGAACCAACCACTAAATTATTTTTCATGGCATCACGGATCCAGATGATGTTATCACTCAATTGTTGTTTAATTTCAGCCGGCGCTGTTTTATAAATTTCTTCTAAAACATGTAAAGCAATTTCATCGGTTTTACGAAGATCATTTTCATTAGCACTAGTGCATACCCATCGAAATGGACCAAAACCATAGTCGAAACACATGGGCCCTAAAATATCCTGCACGTATGAATTGTATTTGAAGGTAGCTCCGATATGACCACCCTTTACAGGCTTTTCTGTTTTATAAATATCGGCACCTGCTCTGCCCGCTTCAAGTAAAAAGGCATTTCCGTAATCAAAGAAATACATTCCCTTGGCATGTAAAGTGTTAATGGCGTTGGCATGTCGAACTAACGTTTTCTGAATTTCCTCTTTAAATTTATCAGGGTTTTCAGACATCAGAATATTGCTTTCCTCTAGTGAAAGCCCAACAGGGTAATAGCCTCCTGCCCATGGATTGTGTAAAGACGTTTGATCAGAACCAATATCCACTGGTATATTTTCTTTTACCAATCGTTCCCACAAATCAACTACATTTCCCTGGTAAGCTAACGACACCGCTTCTTTATTAGTTTGTGCCGTTTTAATTCTGGGGATTAGGTTATCTAAATTGTCAAACACTTCATCCACCCATCCTTGAGTTTTGCGTGTGTTTACTACTTTTGGATTGATCTCAGAGGTTACTGAAACCAGGTCTGCAATTTTAGCTGCTTTAGGTTGCGCGCCGCTCATGCCTCCTAAGCCACAAGTGACGAAGAGTTTGCCTTTTCTTTCTTCCTCAGTTTTACAAATTTTACGGGCTGCATTCATCACCGTAATGCAGGTTCCGTGTACAATTCCCTGCGGACCAATATACATGAATGAACCGGCGGTCATTTGGCCGAATTGCGTTACACCAAGAGCATTAAACTTTTCCCAGTCATCCGGTTTGCTGTAATTAGGAATCATCATTCCATTAGTTACTACAACTCTTGGCGCATCTTTATGCGAAGGAAATAAGCCCATTGGATGCCCGATATATAGCACTAATGTTTGCTCATCAGTCATGATGGCTAAATACTGCATGGTTAATAAATACTGTGCCCAGTTTTGAAACACAGAGCCATTGCCACCGTATGTAATTAATTCGTGCGGATGTTGTGCTACAGCATAATCTAAATTATTGCTGAGCATGTGCATGATGGCAGCAGCTTGTATGGACTGATGTGGATAATCATGAATAGGGCGTGCAAGAATTTTATAATTTGGGCGAAAACGGTACATGTAAATGCGTCCGTATGTTTTTAATTCTTCTGCAAATTCTTTGGCTAAAACAGCATGATGTTTCGGTTCAAAATAACGTAAAGCATTTTGAATGGCCAGTTTTTTTTCTTCAGTATTCAGGCTATCCTTGCGCTTTGGAGCGTGATTGATGGCAGTTTCGTATGGCTTTGTTTCAGGCAATTCGGTCGGGATTCCCTGCAATACGTGTTGTTGAAATTGTTTTAATTCCATAAATGCACAAGTGAAGTTTATTGTTTATTTTAACATGTTGAATTTACACGATTTTTTTAAACTTTCAGGCACATAATCTAATTAATATAGGATGGAAAAAGTAACTTTATTTTGGTTTAGAAGAGACCTGCGCCTTGAAGATAATGCAGGGTTATATTATGCGCTAAAAGAAAACAAAACTGTTCTTCCCATTTTTATTTTTGATCGGGATATTTTAAATCAACTGGAAGATAAAAAAGATGGCAGGGTTGAATTCATTCATTCGGTTGTCGAAAAATTAAGTTTGGAATTGAAAGAAATGGGATCGTCTCTCAAAGTGTTTTATTCCACACCGGAGAAAGTGTTTAAAGAATTAACGAAAGAATACGATATTCAAAAGGTTTATACGAATCATGATTATGAGCCTTATGCGAAAGAAAGAGACGAGGCGACTAAATTCTTTTTAGAAAAGAATAAAATTGAATTTAAAAGCTACAAAGATCAATGTATTTTTGAAAAAGATGAGGTGACAAAGGATGATGGCAAACCCTATACCGTATTTACGCCGTATAGTCGTAAGTGGAAATTACGATTAACCGATTATCATGTGAAGGCTTATCCAAATATAAAGTATTTTAAATACTTTATACAAACAAAAGCATTTGTTGTTCCAACTTTAAAAGAAATGGGATTTGAAAAATCAGGATTAGAATTTCCACCAACAATTATTAGCAAATCTATTGTAACAAATTATAAAGAGCAGCGGGATTTTCCGGCCGTTAAAGGAACCAGTAAACTAAGTGTGCACTTGCGTTTTGGAACAGTTAGTATTAGAGCATTAGCAAAGCAAGCCTTAGTATTAAATGAAACTTGGTTGAACGAATTAATTTGGCGAGATTTTTACATGATGATTTTATATCATTTTCCGCATGCAGCAAAAAATTCATTTAAACCACAATACGATAAAATAGAATGGCGCAATAACGAAAAAGAATTTAAAGCCTGGTGCGAAGGCAAAACAGGATTTCCAATTGTAGATGCCGGCATGCGTGAATTGAATGAAACCGGGTTCATGCACAATCGCGTAAGAATGATTGTAGCCAGTTTTTTAGTGAAAGATTTATTGATTGATTGGCGCTGGGGCGAAGCCTACTTTGCGCAAAAACTATTGGATTTTGATTTGAGTGCGAACAATGGTGGCTGGCAATGGGCAGCCGGAAGTGGTTGCGACGCTGCGCCATATTTCAGGGTTTTTAATCCTGATGCACAAACCAAAAAATTTGATCCCGAATACAAGTATATTAAAAAATGGATCCCGGAGTTTAATTCATCGGCTTACGTAAAACCAATAGTTGATCATGCTACCGCCAGATTAAGGGTGTTGAAGGTTTACAAAGAAGCTTTATCGGAAAACAAACAAACAAAATTATTTTAAGCGGGAAATACCATGCTTACGCAGGCACCGCCTTCATTTTTAAACACAACTTTAGCGTCTATCTGGTCGGCTAGAGACTCGATCAGTGATAATCCTAGGGCTGTCTCTTTTCGATTGTTAGTGTCAGAAAAACCTAAGCCATTGTCACAAAGGCTAATGTTGATGCGATCATAAATTTGTTTCACTTTTATTTTTATAACAGGCTTTTCTGTTTCATTTTTAAAAGCATGTTTCAGGGAATTAGTTAAAGCTTCATTAATAATCAATCCTATTGGCACTGCTTTCGTGATTTCAATTTCAACTTTGTCCAGATCTTCAATAATCTCAACTTCTTCTTTATTAATTGGAAAACTTTTCACTAATTCTTGTACCAATTCAGATAAATAAAGTTGCAGGTTTATTCTAGATAAATTATCTTTTTTATACAAGCGGTCATGAACCATGGCAATACTCAATACTCTGTTTTTCGATTCAATCATTAAAAGTCTCGATTCTTCACAGGGTGCTTTTTCAGCTTGAAGATTCAATAATCCTGTAATGATAGCCAAATTATTTTTTACACGATGCTGAATCTCCGCAAGTAAAACATCCTTTTCTTTCAGCGATTGTGTAACAACAAGCTGTGCTTTCTGTTCCTTATGCAATAAATTAATTGCTTCATCATTTTGTCGGTTAATTAACTTTACAATCAAGTAAACCAGAATAATGGTAATGATAAACGCAAGAATACTGTTATAAACTAAAAGAGTAGCATTGTCTTCACCTGTGATAGTTTGATTTTTTAATAAGGGAATATCAATGGCCCATGAACATAAAAAACTTACTAAAGTAATGATGAAAAAAATAACTGTTCTTTTATTGGGCATTGAAGGATTATGAATTAATGCCACGCAAAAGATCATAGGAAAATAATAGAGATAGTTTCCAACACCAGGGGTGTATTCCTGGCACAGAACAAAAACGCTAAGATTGATTGTGATGACAAATGCATAGGTGGCATAATTATAAAGTTTTCTATAATTAAAGTAAAGACTCAAACAAGATGAAAGTGTAGTAAAAATAACAGAGGCAATTGCGTAATTTCCGCTTATAAAAAAAATGGTGGAAACACCTATTAATAAACCAAAGAGAGTAATAAGTGCAACAAGATTAACAATTCTTGCTTCCCGCTTTTGGTAAAATTCCATTTCTGTTTCTACTCCCAGATTTATTAAATTCCCAAAAACCATCAGATCTTTATAGTACAGTTACAAAGTTTCAATATAAACATTTTTTCTAAAACAGAAGGGTTAGTTTTATTACTTAAACGATTTAGAAAAATTATTTATTACACCACCATATTCACGATCTTCTTATGAACAACGATTACTTTTTTTGGTTGCTTCCCCTCTAATAGTTTTTTTGTCTGCTCGTTATTCATCACTTCAGTTTCAACTTCTTGTGCGGTTAAGGCTGCAGGCAACTCTAATGTGAATTTTAATTTACCATTTACTGAAACAGGATAGTTAATTCTGTCGTCTACCAAATACGCTTCATTAAAATCGGGGAAGGGCGCGGTTGAAATACTTTCCGCATGTCCTAACTGTTTCCATAGTTCTTCGGCAATGTGAGGCGCGTAAGGTGATAAACAAATTAATAATGGTTCAAGGATTGTGCGCTTGGTACACTTCGCTTCCGTTAACTCGTTTACACAGATCATGAAATTACTGATGGAGGTATTGAATGAAAAACGCTCAATGTCTTCGGTAATTTTTTTTATGGTTTTGTGTAATATTTTTAATTCGCTTTTAGATGGTTCATCGTTGCTAACATTAAAGACAACATCCCCCGCCCCATGGGCACCCCCTTGTAAGGGGGAATAAAATAAGCGCCACAATTTTTTTAAGAAACCGTGCACGCCTGTAATACCATTCGTGTTCCATGGTTTACTTTGTTCTAAAGGGCCTAAAAACATTTCATATAATCGCAATGTATCTGAACCAAATTTTTCTGCAATGTCATCGGGTGTAACAACATTGTATTTTGATTTAGACATTTTTTCTACTTCGGCACCGCAGATGTATTTTCCATCTTCTAAAATGAATTCAGCATCTTTGAAATCACTTCTCCAATTTTTAAATGCCTCTACATCTAGAACATCATTATTGACAAAACTTACATCAACATGTAAGGCTGATACTTCATAATTATTTTTTAATCCGTTAGAAACTAATTTATTCTCTCCATTCACTCTATAAACAAAATTGCTTCTGCCCTGTATCATTCCTTGATTGATCAACTTCTTTGCTGGTTCATCAATATCAATGTATCCACGATCTTTTAAAAATTTGGTCCAGAAGCGTACATACAATAAATGACCTGTGGCATGCTCGCTACCACCAATATATAAGTCAACTTGTTTCCAATAATCTGCTAACCGTTTGCCTACAAACTCCCCGCTGTTTTTAGAATCCATGTATCTTAAAAAATACCAGGAACTTCCAGCCCAACCTGGCATGGTGCTATGTTCGTAAGGATAGGAAGCCCCATGGGGAGAGTTAGAGTGGGGCTTATACCTCCAATTTGTTGCCCTTGCTAATGGTGGTTCGCCATCTTCGGTTGGCAAATATTTATCAACTTCAGGTAACACTAGAGGCAACTCATTTTCTTCAAGTGCATAAGGAATATCATTTTTGTAATAGATCGGAATTGGCTCTCCCCAGTAACGCTGTCTTCCAAACACGGCATCACGTAAACGGAAATTTACTTTTCCTTTTCCCAATTGTTTGATCTCAATTTCTTGGATCGCAAATTTTACAGCATCTTTTACCTGTAAGCCATTTAAAAAATCAGAATTAATTAAAATTCCTTCTTTGGCATCATAGGACCCTTCGACTCCGCTCAGGGTGACATCTGATGCGCCTTGCACTACTTCTAAAATTGGTAAACCAAAATGTTTGGCAAAACTATAATCTCTTGAATCATGAGCAGGAACTGCCATTACCGCGCCTGTACCATAACCTGCCAATACATAATCACCGATCCAAATCGGAATCTGTTTTCCATTGAAAGGATGTTCTACATAAGAACCGGTAAATACTCCTGTAATTTTATTAATATCTGCCTGGCGCTCACGCTCGCTCCTATTTTTGGCTTGTGCCACGTATGCTTCAACAGCTACTTTATTTTCCGGTGTAGTTAAATTTTTTACTAATTCGTGTTCAGGAGCCAGTGTTACAAATGAAACACCGAATACAGTATCAGGGCGTGTAGTAAAAACTTCTATGTATTTGTCACCCTGAGCGGAGTCGAAGCTCTGAATTTTGAATTTCAAACTTGTTCCTTCACTTTTTCCAATCCAGTTACGTTGCGCCTCTTTTAAGCTGTCAGTCCAGTCCAATGTATCCAAACCATTTAATAAGCGCTGAGCATAAGCAGAAATTCTCATGCTCCATTGCTTCATCATTTTGCGTTCTACGGGATGCCCGCCGCGTTCGCTCACACCATCTTTAATTTCATCATTCGCTAAAACTGTTCCTAAAGCAGGGCACCAGTTCACGTATGCTTCGCCTAAGTACGCAATACGATAGGCCATTAAAACATCAGATTGTTCTTTTTCTGAAAACGCTTTCCATTGATCTGCTGTAAATGATTGGACTGATTCTTCACAGCAGGCTTTCACTTTTTTATTTCCGTTCAGTTCAAATTCTAAAATTAAATCTGAGATCGGCTCTGCTTTATCACTCGCTTTATTGTACCATGAATTAAAGATCTGTATAAAAATCCATTGGGTCCACTTGTAATACAAAGGATCGGAGGTTCTAACCTCTCTGTCCCAGTCAAAAGAAAAACCAATTTTATCTAACTGTCTGCGGTATACTTCAATATTTTTCTCAGTAGTAATTTTTGGGTGTTGTCCTGTTTGAATGGCATACTGCTCTGCCGGTAAGCCAAAGCTATCGTAACCCATCGGGTGCAATACATTAAAGCCTTTATGACGTTTGTAACGGGCTATAATATCAGAAGCGATGTAACCCAAAGGATGGCCAACGTGTAAACCCGCACCGGAAGGATAGGGGAACATATCCAGCACATAATATTTTGGTTTATCTCCTCCATCTTTTGCCGCAAAGGTTTTATTTTTAGCCCAATATGCCTGCCACTCTTCTTCTATTTTCTTAAAATTGTATTCCATCTTTCGTTTAATTTGCGAAGTGTAAAGATAAGATTTACAGGCAATGGTACAAGCAGTTTTAGACGGGTAGTTTTAGCTCTAAAACAGAATTTAAATCGCAATTATTCGGGCGTGTCCCTGCGGGCCGGGCTTTTCGTTGCAATCTTTTGGCCGCACTTCGACTCCGCTCAGTGTGCAGCAAAAAGGATTTACACTACAATCCCTCACGCAAGCTTATCTTAAATTTGAGGTTTAATTTATACAGTTGTAAAACAAGCATGAGTAGTCGTTGCCGAAAAGCATAGTTATTCTTTTATAACCTTATATTGCTTTTGAAAATGAGGAATTTTTACATCGATCAAATAAATTCCTTGCGCTAAATTTTGAAGGTTGACTTTTTCTGAATTTGCTCCGGCTGTGATTGTTTTTTGAAAAAGTAATTTTCCAAAAACATCTTTTACTTCAGTAGTTCCATTATTCCCTGTTGCTTCGAAAGGGAAATTAATTGTGATGATGTCCTTGGTGGGATTTGGTCCGTAAGAAGAATAATTATTTCCTTCTTGATTTGAAATCCCTGTTGTAATGCCATACGGAATAATAGTACCAAGTGTATCTGTACCATCGATGATAGTTGAGGTACAATAATAATTTTGAGTCTCAAAAGCCGGAAAGAATAGATTTACTTCTCCATAGCCTTCAATAAATGTCTCTCCTACTTGCCCAAAATCACTACTGCCAAATCCTTTTGCATAATATACTTTAGAGTTTTGAGTGGACTGCTTATAATAATAGTTGCTATAGTTGGGTTTCATTTCAGATAAATAGCCTGAAAAACAGGAATATCCATAGGTTTTGTAAAAATGATCATTAGCTGTTTTTCCAAAAGTTATGACATATGCATATTGATTCATGCCTGTTTGAGGAAAAATTATTTGATTATTATATGAGCTATTAAAATCAACCCAATATTGTTGATTGGCTGCTACATTATTGTAAGTATATGTATTAATTGGAAGAGAGGGAAACGTAGAAGGGTTGTTTATCGTACAAAAACCTCCCATGCCACTTGAGCAATTACCTATACAACCTTTCCTGTCTTCTATATAAGAATTGTAGGCAACCGTACCACTTATAACAGAAGATGTAATTGTTTTTTTAGCATAGTAGTACGAATAGCATTGATTAGTAAAGCCAGAGGCGCTTGATGTAGTTGAATAATAATGAACAGCACCAGGTTTTAATTTAAAAAAATCATAGTAGTTCGATACTTTTTCTCCATATAATGAGAACACATCATAACTTGAAGCGTTTTCAATTCCCCGTAGTATGTAATATTTTTGTTGTCCAAATTTTGTTGGGTATTTTACAATTCCAAATTGTTTTGAAACGATGATAGTATCATTTGTACTTAGCAATATAGTGTTAACAGAATCGCTTACGCCAAAATAATTTTTTACGGTTGCGCTAATAACTTGTGCGGTAATGCCCCGTGCTACATTAAAAGCCCACGAATTGCCTACAGATAAAAAACGAGGAATGATGTAATCACTCGTATCACTTAAACGGTATTGGTAATTAGAATACACAATCCGCAGTTGCATGAATTGTGGTTGATTACTCATAATATAATTTGAATCAGCAACACCTGCTTGCGGATAATAAAACCAGCAACTGTCACATTTAGCCGCAATTCTGTTCAAACTGAAAATAGTATCAGTACCTTGTGTTAAAACACTATCGGCAAATATGACAACAGTGGTGTAACTTTCATTTTGTAAAGAGTAATTGTAACGATAATTTTTATTAAATACAGCCCAGTTTTGAGAATAAATGAAGCCTATAAGATGTATAAAAATTATGGTTAATAGTATTCTCATAATCTTGTTTTAATTAAAGATATGAAAAATAAATAACTTAACTGCAGACATCAGTAACATAGAAATGAAATTGAATCTCAAAAGGAATATAAAACCGCGCGAGGGATGCAAGCGGAAATACTTTTTTTGTGCAACAAAAAAAGATTGTAGTGACAGTCCGCTCCGGCTCCCGCCGGACGCGCCCAAAACATTATACTTAAAAGCTAACTAATACTTAATCCCAGAAACACCAATGTTTTCAATTGGATGCCAGGTAGTTTTAATTTCTTGCAAGTCGGTTATGAAATAAGGGCCTTGTTCTTTTTCATCAGTCCAGTTTTTGTTCAGGTTAAAAACACGCTTTACATTTAAAGAAGCATTTTCTCCAATGGTTTTAATGAAATCTTTTTCCGAGTTACAATTTATGATGGCATTCACATCCATGTGAGAAGAAAAATGTGAATGCAATTCTTTACGGTTACCGGTGACAATATTTACTACACCACCAGAAACATCGCTTGTGGCAATTACTTCCGCAAACGTAATGGCACAGGTTGGTTTACTTTCCGATGCTAATACAATGCAAGTATTTCCACCGGCAATACATGGCGCAATCACAGATACTAATCCCAATAAAGCTGTTGATTCGTCAGCCATGATAGCAACTACACCCATTGGTTCCGGCACCGAAAAATTGAAATGAGAAGACGCCACCGGGTTAACAGAACTAAATAATTGTTGATATTTATCGCACCAACCGGCATAATAAACCAAACGATCAATACTTTGCTCAACTTCTTTTTTTGCAGCAGCAGCCGTATAACCTAATTGTTTCAATTCTTCTAAAAATTGTTCTTTACGCCCTTCCAGCATTTCTGCTATACGGTATAAAATTTGTCCACGATTAAATGCAGCCTTGGAACTCCAGCCACTAAAAGCTCCACGGGCAGCAATAACAGAATTTCTGAAATCTTTACGTGATGATAAACTAACGTTTACAGTCATGTTGTTTTTTAATTTTAAGGGATAATAGCGTCCGCTCTCGGTACGTGGAAATTGTCCGCCGATAAATATTTTGTATGTTTTTAAAACTTCTATTCTTTCCATTTCTTTTTCTTTTTTCACCACTGAGTCACAGAGGACACGAAGGCGTTATTATTTTATATCAATAGAACTTTTTAATTTTCTCTGTGCTCTTTGTGTCTCAGTGGTGAGATTTAAAACTTTAAATAAGGCATTAATCCATGTAATCCACCTTCTCTGCCAAAACCACTTTCTTTGTAACCGCCAAAAGGTGAAGTTGGATCGAACTTGTTGTATGTGTTTGCCCAAACAACACCGGCACGTAATTTAGAGGTCATGTTAAAGATGCGGGATCCTTTATCTGTCCAAACTCCGGCGCTTAAACCATAAGGAATGTTATTCGCTTTCTCAATCACTTCTTCAATAGTACGGAATGTTTGAATGGCCAATACCGGTCCAAAAATTTCTTCCTGAGAAATACGATGTGATTGAGAAGTATTTAAGAATAAAGTCGGGCGAACAAAAAAACCTTTTTTAGGAATCGAACAAGAGCTCTGGTACATCTCGGCACCATCGTTAACACCTATTTTTAAATACTCATTAATTTTATTTAATTGCATTTTAGAATTGATCGCACCAATGTCTGTATTTTTATCAAGAGGATCTCCAACTATTAGCGTCTCTAACCGGTCTTTTAATTTACGAATCACTTCGTCGGCCACGCTTTCCTGCACAAATAAACGGGAACCGGCACAACATACATGCCCCTGGTTAAAGAAAATTCCGTTGATGATACCTTCAACTGCCTGGTTGATTGGAGCATCTTCAAAAATAATGTTCGCCGCTTTTCCACCCAATTCAAGTGTTAGTTTTTTATCGGTTCCGGCAATTGCTTTCTGTATCCATTTACCAACATTAGTACTTCCGGTGAACGCAATTTTATTAATGTCTTTATGATTTACCATAGCAGCACCAACAGGTCCGTGACCGGTAATAATATTCACAACACCATCTGGTAATCCGCTTTCCTGGATGATCTCAGCTAATTTAAGCGCTGTTAGTGAAGTTGTTTCTGCCGGCTTTAAAACTACGGTATTACCGGTTGCTAGAGCCGGTGCAATTTTCCAGGCTGCCATTAATAAGGGAAAGTTCCATGGAATAACTTGTCCTGCAACGCCCAATGATGTTGGATGACGGTTAGGAAATGCATACTCTAATTTATCGGCCCAACCGGCATAATAGAAAAAATGATTAGCTGCCAAAGGCACATCAATATCTCGGCTTTCACGAATAGATTTTCCGCCATCTAACGTTTCGATCACTGATAGTTCGCGGGCTCTTTCCTGAATTAAACGGGCAATACGGTAAATATATTTAGCGCGTTCCTTTGCAGGCATTTTACTCCATGTTTTATCATAAGCGCCACGGGCTGCCTTTACAGCGCTATCAACATCTTTATCATTCGCTTCTGCAATACTTGAAATTTTTTCTTCAGTTGCAGGATTGATTGTATCGAAATGTTTTCCCGAGTTTGGTTTTACAAATTTACCATTGATGAATAAATCATATTCTTTTTTCAAATTGATATGATCAGTTGCTTCAGGAGCTGGGGCATATTTCCAGTCAGTAAAATATTCTAATTTTTTTATTTCTTTTTTTGCCATTATGTTTTAATTATTTACTAAAAGGGACTGCCCATTCAGGATAAAATGTTTTATTAATAAAATTTATTTTTTTGTTATTTTCTGTCTCTAGCAGCAATTCAGGGTTATTCTCCTGTGAATTATCAATAAGAAAGAAACGTTTACTGTATTGTTTTGCCTTTAAAGCATTCTGTATTGATTTTTGAAAACGGGATTTGACTTTTTCTTCGCTTACAGGATGACCTTTGTGATTAACACGCTCTTTAATTCGAGCAACGTTAATCGAAAGATTTAGAGTACACACAAAATAGAAATATATGTCATAGCCGGCATCCATTAATTTTTTCATGAATAATACTTTTCTAAAATCAGAGAAAACACTTTCAAATGAAAAATTTATTTTTTGTTTAAGGCATTCTGTTCTAAAAAAATCGGCTATTGCGGCTGATTCATAACTATTAATCTGCGTATTATCTATAATTTTTAGATTCTCCTTTTCTATTATAAATTTAGTGGCAATGTTCTTTAAATTGTATTTTTTGTTTATGGAAGAAGTTTCCAGAAAATGCTTTAACTGTTTTATATCGAGGATCAGTTCTTTAGAAAAGGTATATACTTTTTTTGTATTTAGCTCGTTCTCTATGTTATCTGCATTTATTATGAAACCCATATTTAACTTCATTCCTTTGTCGATAGAATAAATTAACGTGGATTTTCTTGAACCATTTGGCCCTGCAAATACTCTAGCTTTCATTATTTTATTTTACCGGCCTTATTTTTTTTTATTGTTTTAATAAATTCAGCTTTTAGATTAGCTTTTAGAAACTTACCAAATCCAGGTAACTCATCTAGCTCTTTTTTTTCTTTATCTTTTACCTTTGTCATTCAATGGGTTTTCTAATCAACTGATATATAATCTTTACTAAAATAAACCCCTCTTGCTTCTTTTTCTAATTGTAAAATCAGATCATTAGCTAACGAACTGGCACCAAAACGAAACCATTTATTATCCAGCCAGGCATTTCCTAGCGTTTCGTGAAGCATTACTAAATATTGTAACGCATTTTTTGCGGTACTAATACCACCGGCAGGTTTCATGCCAACCATTGTACCTGTTTTAAAATAATAATCTTTAATAGCATCCAACATTACTAAAGTAACCGGCATGGTAGCTGCCACACCAATTTTTCCGGTTGAGGTTTTAATAAAATCAGCTCCTGCATAAATAGCGATATCGCTTGCACGGCGCACATTATCAAGCGTAGAAATTTCACCCGTTTCAAAAATTACTTTTAAACGTGCATTATGCTTGTGACATAATTCTTTGATTGTTGCAATCTCATCAAATACAAAATTGTAATTTCCTTTTAAAAATTCACCACGGCTGATTACCATATCAATTTCATCAGCACCATGATCCAATGCTAATTTTGTATCCAGTAATTTGATTTCTAAGGTTGAATTTCCGCTTGGGAAGGCGGTGGATACAGACGCTACTTTTACACTACTTCCTTTCAACGCATCTTTGGCTGTTTTTACCATTGTTGGGTAAACACAAACTGCCGCAGTTGATGGAATATTGGGTAAAGAAATATGAGGATGCATAGCTTTGTAACACATTTGAGTTACTTTCCCTTCAGTATCTTTTCCTTCTAAAGTAGTTAAATCTATCATATTCAGTGCCAGTTTTAAGGCTTGCACTTTACTTCCTTTTTTAATACTGCGGGTATTAAAACGGGCCACTCTTTCTTCAATTCCAACTTGGTCAATAGAGGGGCTTTGTTTAAAATCGTATGCCATGTTAATCTTTATTAAATCAGGTTATTTAATCAAAAGTAAGAATAATTAATTGTATTTTTAAATTCTAAATACCATTAAACTGAACCATTCATCGAATATATTTTCTAATCAGCCAGAACTGGTTTCTAATGCAGATAAGGAGAATTTATTGTCTCATAAGGGATTAGTGATTTGGATGACAGGCTATTCCGGATCAGGAAAAACTACCCTGGCATACGAACTTGAAAAGCGCTTACACGAAGAGGGTATTTTGACCAAAGTTTTAGACGGGGATATTTTACGTATGGGCATTAGCCAAGACCTGGGTTTTAGTATGGAGGATAGAATGGAAAATGTTCGACGTGCAGCTGAAATGGCTAAGCAACTTACCAGTTGTGGCGTTGTGGTTATCTGTAGTTTAATTACTCCTACAAATGAGATGAGACGACGTGCTGAAAACATCATTGGTGAGCAACATTTTATTTTATACCATATTGCAACGCCATTGAATGTTTGCGAGAAACGTGATGTGAAAGGTCATTACGCTAAAGCCCTGGCAGGAGAAATACAGGAGTTTACAGGTGTTTCTGCTCCATTTGAAGAACCATCTAATGCTCTTTACAGTATCGATACATCTGAAATTTCTATTAATGAAAGTGTTGAAATGCTGTTTGATGATGTTTTTCCATTAATCACGATCTAGTTAAAACACTAATGAAAAGCATAGATCATTTTTTAAACGAGTTAAATAAATATATTGAATTATATGATAAAACAGATAGTAGTATTTCTGAATCATCAATTGGATGGCACATTGAACATAGTTTAAAAGTGATCAATCAAATTATATCAGTACTTGAGAAATCAAAACCTGATGAGTATAAATGGCGGTTTAATTTTTGGCGCACAGTAGTGTTAACTTCCGGAAAAATTCCCAGGGGCAGAGGTAAAGCACCAAAAACTGTTTTACCCAACGGAATCATCAGCAGAGCAATACTTATTCAATCGCTTAATAATGCTAATTTAAATTTAGTAAAATTGGATAATTTAGATCAAAATGCTTTTTTCCTTCATCCTTATTTTGGATTACTGAATTTAAAAACGACACGATCTTTTTTATCAATTCACACCAATCATCATCTTAAAATCATTAAAGATATTGCTAACCATTCATTATCGATTTCTAAAACTCAAAACTAATGTTTGCACTTTGCGATAAAATGATTGCCAAAAACAAGCTGAAGCCTCACAGAAAACTGTTTGGCAATTTTACTTTTTCGTGCTTTGAGGAAATGGATGTAATTCCTAAAGCTGATTGGGATCTTGCAATAAAAGATAATAATACTTTTTTGACTTACTCTTATTTAAATTTGATTCATCAGCAAAGAACAGATAACTTTAGGTTTAGGTATGTGATTATTTATAACGCACTCAAACCAATTGGGGTAATTTATTTTCAAATCAATGATTTCTCTGCTTCTTTATTTGGAGAGTTAATTGCTCATCAAATCAATGAACTGCAAAGTAAACGCGCTTCTGTTTTCCAAAAATACATACAAAGTAATGAACATGAAACCATCATGCGTTTAGTAACATGCGGTAATAATTTTATTAGTGGCGAACACGGATTTTATCTTGACGCTGCCAGTAAAAAGAATAAATTTAAAATTGTTGAAGGTGTTATTGAGGCCGTGGCAAGGGAAGAAAAGTTACGTGGTAAAATTTCAGCGATATTAGTAAAAGATTTTTACGAGGAAGGCTTTGGAGATAAGGACTGTTGGTATTGCACAAGGTTTATTCACTTCAATGTAGAACCTAACATGATTGTAGATCTTCCACAGGGAATAAATAATTTGACAGATTACCTCAATTCTTTTTCAAAAAAGTATCGCAACCGTGCAAAACATATTTTGGTTGCCAGTTCAGCGTTGGTAAAAAAGCGATTAACATCCGATGAGATTATAAAGCATGATGATCGTATTTATGAATTATACACGAACGTATTTAATCAGGCAAAATTTAAACTGGCTCATTTACCAAAAAAATATTTTGCTGATGTTGTAAAAACACAGCCCGAACTATTTTACATGGATGCTTGGTTTTTGGGCGATTTAATGGTGTCGTTTGCCAGTGGATTTTATCTGCCGGAAGAGATTGAAGCGCATTACGTTGGGTTTGATTATGCCATCAATAAAGAATACGAGTTGTATCAAACAATATTATATAGTTATATTGAAGAAGCTATTAGCTCTAAAAAGCAACAAATTAACTTGGGTCGAACAGCTTCTGAAATTAAGACAACGGTTGGCGCTAAAGCCCATGAATTGATTTGTTATATCAAACCACAAAACACCGTTTCTAAATTAATATTAAAACCATTTATGCAATTTTTACAACCAACAGATTGGATACCAAGAAATCCGTTTAAGGAAGAAGTCTAAAATAAAAAAAGAGGAATTAATTCCTCTTTTTTTATAATACAATTATCTCTTAATCATCTGTTGGCTCTGGTGCTTTTTTTGCAGCCGCTTTTTTTGGTTTAATTTTTTTAGGCCAAAGTACATTGATCAGTTCATTATGTGCGGTAATCATGGATTCACTAATTCCGTTAATAATATCAACATCCTTGTTAGAATTGTTTTTCCAAGTACGGGTTACCTCTTCCTCTGTATTATCTTCTTTCAAGAGATAAAATTTAACCAACTTCTTTTGTCTTACTTCTGCTTTTCCGCTCCAGCAACTTGCCTTGGAACCAATTCGGGATGTAATGATCACGTCTGTGTACACACCGTCTTCAACATCTTCCGCCCCACGCTCGTCAAATTTTTGAGACCATTTATTGTAACAGGTTAACTCTCTAACCTCTTCGGTTTGAGCTTGGATTATATTAGTAATAAATGAAATGGTAAGTGCTAAGAGTAATTTTTTAATCATGGTCTATTTTTTGAATCATAAATATATAGTTATTCGCGTTTAAAGACAAATAATTTTACTGCAATTATATAAATTAAAATGTTAAAGTTTGAATTTATATCATTTAAAATTGTTTCTAACCCCTTGATATTACTGCTTGTCGACACTTTGCTACAATTTATAGCAAAACAACGTTTCTTTTTGTTGTTATTTTGTGAAAATTTTTAGAGCATGGTAAAAACATTTGGGAGTGCGGTACATGGGATTAGTGCCACAACTGTAACAGTTGAAGTTCACATTGGGCAGGGAATAAATTTTTACCTGGTAGGTTTACCGGATAGTGCTGTAAAGGAAAGCCATCAGCGAATTGATGCCGCTTTAAAGAACAATGATTTAAAGATTCCGGGAAAGCAAATTACAATTAATATGGCGCCTGCCGATATACGGAAAGAAGGATCAGCTTATGATCTCACGATAGCCGTCGGAATCCTGGCCGCGTCGGAACAGATAAAATCTGATGAGATAGCTAAATACATTATTATGGGAGAATTGTCTTTGGATGGTGAGTTGCGCCCAATCAAAGGAACTTTACCAATTGCCATTAAAGCCAAACAGGAAGGATTTAAAGGACTGATCATTCCGGAGGCTAATGCGAAAGAAGCAGCAGTTGTAGACGGACTAGAGATTTATGGCGTTTCAACAATAAAACAGGTGATCGGTTTTTTTAATGAAACTTTAACACTTGAAAAGACAACGATTGACATAGAACAGGAATTTTCCACACGTCTGGATGATAATGAATTTGATTTTTCGGATGTGAAAGGTCAGGAGAATATTAAACGCGCCATGGAAATTGCGGCTTCAGGCGGACATAATGTTATTTTGATTGGCCCACCCGGTGCAGGAAAAACGATGTTAAGTAAACGGATGCCTTCCATTTTACCGCCATTAACATTGGACGAAGCTTTAGAAACTACAAAGATTCATAGCGTAGCCGGAAGAACTTCTAAAACAACAGGGTTGGTAACAAAACGCCCTTTCAGAAGTCCGCACCATACAATTTCAGATGTTGCGCTCGTTGGAGGAGGGATGAATGCACAGCCTGGAGAAATATCGCTGGCGCATAACGGAGTTTTGTTTCTGGATGAGTTGCCTGAATTTAAAAGAACGGTATTAGAGGTGATGCGCCAACCGTTAGAAGATAGAATTGTAACAATATCAAGAGCGCGCTTTAGTGTGGAATACCCGGCTAGTTTTATGCTGATGGCAAGTATGAATCCTTGTCCATGCGGCTATTACAACCATCCGGAAAAAGATTGTGTTTGTGCGCCCGGTGTTGTACAAAAATACCTGAATAAAATTTCAGGGCCATTATTGGATAGGATTGACTTGCACGTTGAAGTAACCCCGGTCCCATTCAGTGAATTAAATAAAGCACAAACTTCAGAAACCAGCAAAGACATTAGGGAACGGGTGATCAACGCGAGACAGATACAAACGGAAAGATATAAAACTTCTGATGGTATTTATTGTAATGCACAAATGCGCACAAAAGATCTGCGCACTTATTGTGATTTGGATGAGGCAAGCAACAGTTTGTTAAAAACAGCTATGGAGCGATTGGGATTATCTGCGCGTGCGTATGATCGGATCTTAAAAGTGGCTAGAACCATTGCTGATTTGGATGCTTCCAAAAACATTCTTACCAACCATATTGCTGAAGCTATACAATATCGTAGTTTAGACAGGGATGGCTGGGCCGGATAATTTTTTCTCTGTTTAATGAAGCCAAAAAAAGTTATTTTTCTCTTGATTATTCTAACAATTTAGAAATGTCATGTAGAGTGTTAACTTTGTAGGAATGTATACAAACCTTATTAAATTCATTGTTGTTTCGTGTTTACTTTTTTCGTGCGGGCCAAAAAATGAAGAATACGAGAAAGTACCGGATTCAGTTCTCAGTGAAGAGCAACTGATTCAGGTGTTAACAGATGCCTACCTTGCTGAAGGTGCTTCGGGGATCAATGTAAAAGCAGTGACCGGAGAAAAATTTGATTCGACTTATATTTTTAATCCTTTAAAAGATAACAACATTGATAAAGCTAAATTTGATTCATCGATGACTTATTACACCCGACACCCAAAAAAATTAAAAATCATTTACGATAAAATTTTGGATAAATTGAGTGTAATCCAGGCTAAAGGCAAATTAGAATAGTATTTTATGTCAATGGTTGATCAAATAAAACAATTAGCGCAACAGTATTTTAATGATGTCGTTTCTTTCCGGAGACATTTACATCAATATCCAGAATTGTCTTTTGAGGAATATAAATCATCTGAATATGTTTGTTCAATCCTTGATAACCATTCTATCTTTTATACCAAAGGGATAGTTAAAACTGGAATTGTAGCGATCATTGAGGGAAAAAATCCTAAAAGCAAAACAATATTACTTCGGGCAGATTTAGATGCACTTCCGATTGAGGAAAAAAATGATGTTGCATACAAATCGCAAAACATTGGTATGATGCATGCCTGCGGACATGATGTTCATACTGCTTCTGTACTTGGAACTGCAATTATCATGAATCAGTTAAAAGATTATTTTGAAGGAACAGTAAAAATTATGTTTCAGCCGGGAGAAGAAGTTCTGCCAGGAGGTTCTTCCTTAATGATTAAAGAGGGCATCCTTAATAACCCAAAGGTTACAGTGGCCCTTGCACAGCATGTTTTCCCAAGCATGGAAGTTGGCAAAGTTGGTTTCAGGGAAGGCATGTATATGGCCAGTACAGATGAGTTACACATTACCATAAATGGGAAAGGTGGGCATGCGGCCATGGCTGCAGATTATATTAATCCATTGGTTGTTGCAGCACATATTATTACAGAAGTAGAAAAACAATTTCCATTTATAATAGATACGGAAGGAGTTGCGCGAAACGTACAAAATAATATTCCAACAGTTATTGCTTTTGGTAAAATTGAAGGGAAAGGTGCAACCAATGTTATTCCTGAAACAGTTTATTTAGCAGGCACTTTCAGAACGATGGATGAGATTTGGAGAAAAGAAGTGAAACAAAAAATTACAAATATTATTACATTTCTTTCAGATAAATATCATGTGAAAGTTGATATAAATATCCTGGATGGATATCCATACCTGGTCAATGATAATTTTGTTACCCAGCATTGTAAAGAATCAGCTATTGAGTATTTAGGAAAAGAAAACGTGGAAGATTTGCCATTGCGAATGACCGCTGAAGATTTCGCTTACATTACTCAACAAGTGCCAAGTTGTTTTTACCGATTAGGTACAGGTAACAAAACTAAAGGAATTATTTCAGGTGTTCATACATCTACCTTTGACATTGATGAAAAAGCTTTGGAGATCTCAACAGGCTTGATGGCATGGATGGCATTCAAATTATTGAATGCATAAAAAATCATTTATGTACGAAGAAAACTATCATTCAATAACTTTTCTTTTTTATTCAATACAATAAATTTGTCTAAAGAGTATTCAATTTACACCCTTATTTAGTTTATCTTTTTAATTGTATAATTCTGTGAAATCCATGTGAAATCAAGTGTTTCACAATTATGTACAGTGAGAAATGTTAAATCAAAAAGAAGAGTGTAAACAAAAATGTTGATTCTATAAACGACACACTTTCATAAAAAAAACTAAGCTATTAATTAATTTCTTTTGACTAAGCATTGAGTTGCTTTATCAAAATATCACTACTGTTGCCTAATTCATGTCGCAACTTTGGGTAATTATTAACCGGACCCTAAATTTTTATCACATGAAAAAATTATATATTTTCTTATTCGGCTTTTTCTTTGTTACCGCCATAAAATCGCAATGCACAGCGCCGAGTTTTACAGTAGATTTAAGAGCCACTACGGATACTACAGCTATTATTGGTAATCAAACAAGGGGTGGGGTGTGTTGCGGTTCATCTAACTGTGTTACGTTTTTAGTTTACTCAAATATTAATTCGGATTTGATAGGATTTGATGTAACCAATCCGTCCCCGTCCGGTTCTGCCTACTACCAAGTAAATTGCGGTGCGCCTGTGTCAATTGGCACACCGTTATGTATTAAAGGCTTAGCTTCTCCATTTACCATTACATATTGTAAGCCGGGAGGTGATTCGCCGGATTATATAATCTCTGCCGGAAAAACGGTGCATGGATCGGATGATGTTACCATTCAGAAAACCGGTTGCAAGGATACTTTGTTTGTGACAAATGTCAACACATCAACTATTGTATGGACATCTATATATCCTGGAGTACAAGGGGCTTATAATTCTTATTTGAGTTGCACGGCCGGTTGCAATTCAAGTATTGTAACGCCCGGCCCTAACCCACCGCCATATGTAGATTTTAAGGTGTCAGGTTCTCCGAATGTAACTTGTGGAAGTTTTACAAGTGATACCATCCGTGTTTATTTTGTAAATAATTTGACGGGTACTATTACACCTGTGAATCCTGTCATCTGTTCCACCTCAGGATCCATTTTAACACTCACCGCAAATATTTTCGGGGGTGCAACGCCTTATAAATATGACTGGAGTAATGTGGCTGGGCCCAATAATTCATATACAACAGCGGTTTCAACAGCCGGAACCTATAGCGTGACGGTAACGGATCAAACAAAATGTCCGGCAATCACACTAACGAAAGTGATTGGAACCATTCCTGTCACCACGTTTTCGTATGCAGCAGCGAGTTTTTGTAAAAATGATCCGAACCCATCCCCTGTATTTGCTGGCTCAAGTCAGGCTGGCGCATTTTCAGCAACACCAGCAGGTTTATCATTTGTAAGTTCAAGCACCGGGGTTATCAATTTAGCTACGAGTAATTCAGGCACCTATGTTGTTACAAACACAGTGGCGCCTTCAGGAAGCTGCACAGGGTCAAGTTCTACTACAACGGTGATCATACATGCTTTTCCTTTTATGACAAGTGCATCTACTGCCATGATCTGTAGTGGAAATATGGTCAATATTACATTAACAAGTTCTAGTAGCTCTAATTATACATGGTTGGCAGCTGATAACGCAAATACAACTGGAGAAAGTACTACTACGCAATCTACGGCAAGTTTAATTAATACCTTAGTTAACAATGGCACAACTAATCAAATAGTAGTTTATACAGTTACGCCTATTTCAAATTTAGCCGGCGCATGCACTGGTGCTCCACAATTAGTAAACGTAACCGTAAGACCAAAAGATGATGCTTCATTCAATTACCCGTCTTCCACCAACTGTCAAACCGGAATTAACCCTGTTGTTACAATTACCGGGTTACCTGGAGGTGCATTTACTGCCGGCCCTGGATTAACTATAAATTCCGCTGGAACAATCAATTTAGTTGCCAGTGCAATAGGTTCTTATACTGTTACATATACAACTAATGGAATCTGTCCAAATTCTGATGTGTTTCCTATTAATATAACAACTGCACCAATGGCTGGGTTTAGTTTTAATGGGTCCCCATATTGTCAAAACGAAACAAATCCTCTGCCAACATTCTCACTTGGCGCAAGTGGGGGCACCTTTAGTTCTTCTACAGGACTAATCTTTGCAAATAACCTAACAGGCGAAATTGATTTGGTATCGAGTTCTCCCGGAACTTACACTGTACTGAATACAATAGCACCTTCAGGCCTGTGCGGAACATCTTCAGCAACAACAATAGTTACTATTACTAAATTGCAGGAAGCTGGCTTTAGTTATACAGCCTCGCCGATATGTCAGAATTCAGGAAATCCATTACCAACGTTTGTAACAAATGGTGTTGCCGGTATATTTGCCTCCTCTACAGGATTGAATATCAATTCAGGAACAGGATTGGTGAATTTGTCGGGAAGTACCCCGGGTTCGTATACTGTAAGTAATACAATTGCATCAATCGGTGGGTGTCCGATAGTTAATTATAAAAATATCATAACTATTACCAGCCTGCCTATCGCTACCTTTAATTTTTCAGCCACACCTTATTGTAGTAATTCTTCAAATCAGCTTCCTACTTTTACGAGTGGTGGAGTTGCCGGAATATTTAATGGGTCATCGGTATACCTTGATATTGATCCATCTACAGGCTTATTAAATATTGCAAATAGTGCGCCTGGTGATTACATAATAGTTAACACGATTGCTGCTGCTAATGGTTGTCCTGCTGTGGTTGCAAGTACCCCTGTTACAATAACCAAATTGCCGGATGCTGCTATCGCTTATGCCGGACCTTATTGCACAAATTCGTCTAATCCTACACCAACTTTAGGTGTTGATGGAACAAACGGGAATTATACTTATAATCCGGCTGGGTTGAATATTGATCCAAATGCAGGAACAATAAACCTTTCAACAAGTACTGCAGGATCTTATACTATTACCAATACTATTCCCTCTGCAAACGGTTGTCCTGCGGTGACGGGTTCATCAGCTATTACTATTACTAAACTTCCATCTGCCAGCTTTGATTATCCATCAACACCATATTGTATTAATGGAAGCAATCCTTCACCTGCTTATATTGGAGAAGGAGCGGCTGGTACTTTTTCTGCAAATCCTTCCTTGTCAATAAATGCATCAAATGGACAGGTTGATTTGACCGGTTGTTCAGCAGGTAATTATTCAGTTACAAATACAATTGCTGCGGCTAATGGTTGTCCTGATGTTGTAGATAACGCTATCATTACAATTAATCCGGTTGCAACAGCGGCAGCCGGCTCAAATGCAGCTATTTGTGCGGATGAATCCTATACCTTATCGGGTACTGTTGGTGGAGCTGCTTCATCGTTAATATGGACAACAAACGGATCTGGTGTATTCAGTGATATCACTTCTGCAACATCATTATATACGCCATCTGTGTCAGATATCAGTACGGGAAGCGTTATCTTAACTATCACGTCGAATGATCCATCGGGACCATGTTCCTTTGCAAGTGATGTTATGACCTTAACGATAAAAGCTACTCCAACCGTATCGGCAGGTTCAACAAATACATTAACCTGTTCCAACACAACTTTAAGTTTAGTGGGTTCAGGTAATGGTACTTATGGATGGCAGGGGCCTGGAATAATATCAGGTATCAATACTTCAAGCCCTGTTGTTAATGAACCTGGCACCTATAGCCTGGTTGTTACATCTTCTTTAAGTTGTTTTTCGGAGATTGCAACCGTTATCATATCACAAGATACTGTAGTGCCAACAGTTGTTTCATCGAACACGGGTTCATTGAGTTGTACTACCTTATCAATAAATGCAAGTGCTACCACGTCTACTTCTCCGGTGAGTTATAACTGGAGCGGTGCAGGAATAATTTCAGCAGTCAATATTAGTACGATAACTGTTAACCAGGGTGGAACTTATAACTATATTGTTACAAATACTATCAATAATTGTGTAACAACAGGGTCTTTATCGATTCTTCAGGACACTGTTATTCCGGCTGTGATGATTTCTAGTCCATCCGTTACAACAACCTGTACATCTCCAACAACAACTTTAAACATTGCTTGCTCGCCTTCTACAGATGTTGTTTTTACCTGGACATCACCATCAGCAGGTTCATTAAATTCTTATTCAACTTCTAACCCGATTGCAAGTGGCTGCGGTGTTTTCACGGTGGCTGTTACAAATACAGTATCAGGCTGCGCCTCTTCAATGACGCAGCATACGATAGAAGTATTATGGAATAATGCGGTTCCTTCTACAACTCTATCTGCTTCCGGCGTTTCAATTACCTGTGCGGTTCCGACTCCTACTGCAGGAATAACAGCAAATACAAGTTCAGTAAGTTATGCCTGGTCTCCTTCTTCTGGAATTGTTTCAGGTACCGAAACGTCCGCTACGCCATCATTTAGTTTACCCGGCACATACAGTGTGATCGTTACAAACACCATAAGTGGTTGTGCAACATCTGTAAATACGAATATCGTAACTGTTGATTTAGATAATACAATACCGCTTGTAAACCTGATAGGTGTGGTGAATAATGGAACGATCACTTGCACTACTACTTCCATTAATGTTTCTCCAACAATTACACCTTCCGCAAATTTAACATACTCCTGGACATCAAGTACCGGCTCAGGAATTTCAGGTGCTACCGACCAGTCTGCCGCAACATTTACTGCCGGTGGTACTTATACATTAGCGATCACAAACACTGTAACGGGTTGTATGGCTGCGGAGGATGCATCAGGAATTTTGACAGTGTATGAGAATACAGCCGCTCCAACAGTATTAATTGGATCTCCTTCTGTAACTACGACTTGTGCAAATCCTACAGCAACATTGAACATTGTGTCAACACCTTCCACTGATGTGGTTTATTCCTGGACAGCACCAAATAGTGGCTCTTTGGATAACTATACAATTTCTAATCCGGTAGCAAGTGGTAGCGGAATATTTACTGTAGTTGTCACGAATACGGTTACCGGTTGCGCTTCTTCATCCGTTTCTCAAAGCACAATTAATTGTACTCCTGATGTAGGAATTCCAACAGCAACATTATCTTCTACAGCATTATCAATCACCTGCGCAAATCCAACACCATCATTAACTGTTATTACAAATACAGGTTCTGTGAATTATAGCTGGACACCAACAACTGGAATCGTGGCAGGAACTGAGAATTCGGTCAGCCCTTCGTTTAATTTACCCGGCACTTATAGTCTTGTGGTTACTAATACTGTGAGTGGTTGTGCAACATTTATAAATAGTAATGTAGTAACAACTGTACTTGATAATACTATACCTGTTGTAAGTTTAACTGGTTCTGTAAATAATGGTACAATCAATTGCTCAACATCAACTGTTATTGCGACATCATCTGTTACGCCTAACACTAATGTATCATACACATGGATAACTGGCACTGGCACTGGAATCTCCGGGCCTTCTAACCAAGCCTCCGCTACGTTTACGGCATCAGGAATTTATACTCTTGCGGTAACTAATACAGTTACAGGATGCGCCTCTGCTATAAATGCCTCAAGTATGTTTACTGTTTTTGTGGATACGATTTCGCCCGTTTCAAATTTCAAATTTGTCACAGGTTGTTCAAAAGATTCCGTTAAATTTATAGATCAGTCTTCGATTTCGTCAGGAAATATTACTGGCTGGAACTGGACCTTCGGAGACGGAAACAACTCGTTACTTCAGAATCCGGTAAATGCTTATTCCCAGGTAAATTCATATACTGTTTCACTGCAGGTTCGTGCAGCTAATGGTTGTGTAAGTGCTTCTAACGTTTTGGTAAGTGTAGGTCCTATGGTACTAGCTAATTTTGTTCCGGGAGGAGGAGGTTACCTAATTAACC
Organism: Bacteroidia bacterium; assembly: GCA_014378485.1. Lineage (GTDB taxonomy): Bacteria > Bacteroidota > Bacteroidia > B-17B0 > Aurantibacillaceae > UBA4416. Next base: position 54,839 of record JACMNO010000094.1, on the reverse strand, counting down.
AACCAATCGCATTTACAAATCAATCTTCCGGTTCATCAAACTATTTATGGAATTTTGGAGATGGCACGACTAGTTCCTCAACGGACCCTACTCACGCATTTACTTCTTTAGGATCGTATGGTGTGATGTTGGTTGCCTCTAATAGCATTGGATGTAAAGACACGATTAGTTTCGTTGTGAATATTAAACCTTCAGGTTATGCTATCCCGGGAGGCTTTACACCAAACGGTGATGGTGTAAATGATGGGTTTTCAGTAATCGGAGGGCCATTCAGTAGTTACGAATTAAGAGTATTTAATGCCTGGGGTAATGAGGTGTTTTTGGCAAATTCACAAACAGATAAGTGGGATGGATCCTATAGAGATACACAACAACCAGCAGGAACCTATATATACATCTTCAATGGAAAAGTTACAGACGGAGAAGATTTGAAATTAAAAGGAGAAGTTCATATTATCAGGTAAATAAAATGAAGTTCGAATTCTGAATTTTTTAAATGAATCACTAAATTATGATATTATGAAAATAAAGATATTATTACCTATTACAGTAGCCTTATTTATTTCGGTTAAAAGTAAAGCTCAGGATTTCCATTTGACACAATATGATGCGTTTTCCCTGTATCTAAACCCAGCATTGACTGGTGAGTATTTAGGAGACGACTGGAGTTATAAAATCCATTCAGTATACAGAACCCAATGGAAAACTCTTCCCGTAAAGCCATATCAGACCTATGGATTGGGGTTTGATAAGCCTTATAAAAGAGTCGGAGTCGGAGGATATGTGTTAGATAACCGTTCAGGGGGATTAGATTTTAATACGTTTAATTTTCAGTTATCCGGAGCTTATTATATTACAGACCCTGAAACCTCACCGCATACGCTAAATGTTGGTGTTCAGGCAGGATTGTTTTATAAAACCTTCAATTATAACAAACTCCTATTCGAAAACCAATACGATAATGAAACAGGACAACTAAACGGATCAATGAGTAATGGAGAATCATTTAATAAAACAAGCAGGCTAAATTTTGACGCTAACGTTGGAGTATTTTATAAATACAAGGATAGAAGATCAGCCTTAAATCCATTTCTCGGATTTTCTGTTTTCCATGTCAACATGCCGATGGAAACGTTTGCCGGAAACGAAAAAAGATTGCCCATGCGTTTTAATTTGAATGCAGGAACTGACGTAAGAATAAATGAAACATGGAAAGTGGTACCAATGGCATTGTATATGAACCAGGCAGAGGCCTGGGAATTAAATGTAGGAGCACTTGCCTATTATCGATTCAATAAGCAGGATGAATGTGATGTGATCGTTGGATTGAACTATCGTGTAAAGGATGCTGCGATGGCTCAAGTGGGAATGAAGTATAATAATTATATCCTTAGAATGAGTTACGATATCAATACATCCTATCTTAATGCCTATAGCAAAAAACGCGGAGGATATGAAATCACTTTACAGATCTGCGGCAAGAAACCAAAACATAAAACAGGATCTTATTTTTAATGCTATTGTAACCTTTTATACTTTTGATATAAATAAGCGCCGCTTAGGGTAGCTATAAAAAAGACCCATAATTTTAAAATCTCCGGCCATATTTCTTTGATAGTTGAGTTGCGAATAAATACCGCATAAAAAGATTCAAGCCCCCAGTTTAAAGGAGAAATAACAGAAATCGTTTTCATTATATCAGGCATTACAAAAGTGGGAACCCATACACCACCAATGGCGGCAAGTATAATGATAAAAACAGAGCCGAACAAAGAAGCCTGATCATGACTGGTGGCAATAGTTCCAACCAATAAACCAAAACCTGTTGCGGCTAGCCCGGCGGATAAAGCGATCAGGAATAATAATGGTAAATTATCGCCAATATTTAACTGTGGCATTCCTAGTAAAGGAAGAATGAATATGCCAACGCATAACATCAAGATGAACTGGACCAAGCTTACAACCGTATAAGTTAATAGCTTTCCAAGCATCACGATGAAGTAAGAACCAGGCATGGTCAATAAACGAAAAGCGCTACCATCCTGACGTTCTTTAATAATATTTCCTGCTAAAGGAATGCAGATAAAAAACATGGCGAATAATGTCCATGCAGGAACATTATGCTGCACGGCATTTGGAATAATGCTGGAGTTATTATAAGAGGCATATTCTTCAGTAACATTAACTAATGGGGCGTTTTCGGGAGCAGATGGCTTTGCCTCAGGAAAGCTTTCTTTCATTTTTGTATTGAGAGCCACTATCATTCCCTGCATTTCAATTTGTGAAATGATGCGTTCGATTGCGCTGCCAATAGTAGTTTTAAATGACTGTTTTGTAACTGGATCGAAAAACAAATGCAGGTGAATTTTTGACGTATCGGAAAAAACTATTTCTGTTGAGTCACCACTAAAACTATTTAATAATTTAGTAATGCGAGCGGTTGAACGTTCTCTCAATTTTTTACTGGTGTTTTCGGGAATAACAATACCAATGAGAAAGTGTCCCTGTGCGACCTCTTTTTTTACTTCTTCGTTGCTTAATTGTTTTTTTGTAATTGCAAAAAATTTAGAACTGTTAATATATTTCTCCAGAGTTTGTGATAAGGAATCATGATCTCTGTCCACAAATAACAAAGGCACGGATGATTCATTCACTGATTTAAAAGTTGAGTCCTGTATCAGGGTCATGATCAAAATTAAAACAGTGGGCATAATAAAGGTAATCGCAAGTCCCGCTCTGTCTCGGGTCAACACTTTGTATTCTTTATATATGCTGTAAATTAATTTCATTTTTGTTAATCCCTGAATTTGGTTCCCGTCATTTTTAAATAAACATCTTCAATACTATTACAATTGTTTTGTCTTATCAATTCTTGCGGTTGCCCTTGCGTGATCAGTTTTCCTTCATCTATGATAGCAATGTGGGTGCAGAAATTTTCAGCTTCATCTAAATGATGAGACGTATATAAAATAGTCATTCCACTTTCTTTATTCAGTTTTTTGAGATGCTCAATGATCGCTTGCTTGGATTGAACATCTACACCAACCGTAGGCTCATCTAAAATCAGTAATTGAGGATTGTGCAATAAACCGGCTATTAAATTCACGCGTCGCTTCATACCACCTGAATAAGAAATTATCTTTTGGTGTATGTTACTTTCTAAACCAAGAATTTTTAAATTTTCTTTTATTTTTTCTTTTAGAGAATTTCCTTTTAATCCATACATGTGACCAAGAAACATCAGATTTTCCCACGCCGTTAGTTGTGGATACAAAGCAATTTCCTGCGGAACAACACCAATGATTTGTTTGCACTCTTTGCTGTGTGTTTTGTGGGTTCGGCCATTGATAAAAATTTCTCCGCTGCCCGGTTGAAATAGCCCGCATAACATACTGATGAATGTTGTTTTACCTGCGCCATTAGGGCCAAGTAAACCAAAAACTTCTCCTTTTTTAATAGTTAAAGAAAGATCATTTACGGCCGCTTTAGGAGCATCTTTGTATTTTTTAGATACGTGTTGTATATCAACCAATACGATCATGTTAAGCGTTTTCCTGTATAAATATTTTCATCTCGCAGCTCGCTACCAAATTATTATTGCAATAAGAATTAGCATCAATAATTGAAACATTCATTACCTGTGTTTTGGTTTTCACTTCGGTTAAAATTTCGTTTCCTGCTTCAGGTAAATAATTTATAACAAGATTTTTAATATTGGCGATGAAGCCAACTTTTGGTGGAGAGTTTTTAATGACTGCTTCATAGCCGGCCATGCTGGCAGCTGTTTGAGCCATATTTTCTATAATTCCTGATTCGGTTAATTTACCGTTTTGTGTCAATATATGTTCGTTGATAATATCAAAACCGGTAATCACTGAAGCTTCATCACATTTGTAGATTCTGCTGATCAATACAATTGGAGGACGTTGAGGAATATACTGTAATATGGTATCTGAATTGACGATGGGTGCATTAACAGTGATCATTGTTTTAGATTAAATGTATTCTGAAAAATTTCGTTTAACAGATTATAAAAATACGGTTATAAATGATTTAGTCAACAATAAAATAACGGAGACTTCGGGTCACGCCTTGGCGTGATCAATCTCCGTTATTAAAAAATTAAGCAAACCACTTTTGCCTTACTACTAATTTAATCAATGCAATTACACCCATTACTAAAAGAGCTATTGGCCATAACTTAACAAAGAATAAGATTATTTCACCAAAGATAGATGCCCCATCTTTTAGAGACGCCAGGAATTTTGCCCCAAAATTTGGCGTATAGGGCTCAACCGGAAAAGTATAAGCATAAGTTTCTTTTTTAGTTGTTTCGTTTTGATAAATTGCAATGGTTACTGTACTAAAATAAACATCGTGAGCCAGTTCCAATGTGTTTAGTTTAGAGTTATCTGCCCATTCCTGCTTTACCAATAACTCATTTTCTGCGTCAACCATTTGATCCAGCTTTTTTCCTTTTAGATCTACCGCTTTTTCCAATCTTTTTTTATGATTTACAAATCGGTTCTCTGATAATTTTGCTGATTGAAATTGTTTGGTAACATCCTCTGCTTTTATTTTTCTGAAATCTAAATAATCAATTAAGTCGGATATTTCTGTAAGTGTTTTATCTAAATCTTTATTTGGAATGCGAATAACAATATTGTTGTGTACAATATAATTAATAACATCCAGCATACTGTCTTTACTGGCTCTTACTGAGTTTTTAAAATTAATGTTGCTTTCTAAAATAGATGAGGTCACATAACCATTATGGTCTGATACAATGCGCTCAATATCAAACGTAGCTGTTTTCACATCTTTTACTTTAAATGATAAATCGGCAGTACGCACAAAAGTTCTGTTGCTATCAGCTTGCAAAGGGGTTTTGTTTATGTTTTGAATGCTGGTTGAAACAGAATCAGCGAATGCTTTTGCGGTTTCTTCACGGTCAGTCATTTGTTCTGATGAAGCACCGCAAGAAAACAATACAATGGTTGTACTTAAAACGATGGCTGATAGTTTTAAGAAGTTGGATGTTGGTTTTTTCATGATTGTGGATTTTTATTATTGATGCCACAAGGATGATTTAAGTAACCGGAATAAACTGTTAAGTTTGGTTAAATGAAAAAGCCGCTGTGAAATTTACACAGCGGCTTTTTCAAATAGATAAAAAATTATTTTTGTTCGAACTTTTTATATTCTGAAGGGATTGCAAGTTTAGAATCATCAATAGATCCTTTACTGATTTTAGATACTTCCAACTTACTCACTAATTTTCCATCGGAAATTGTTTTTTCTTCAGATAATAAAGGCATAGAACCTTTTGGCAGATCTTTGATCTGATTAAAGTAGATGCTTTGTTTGTCTTTTCTGTTCCATATTTTAACCAATGGAGCAAAGAAATCATATTTATTGTTGGCTAACCAATATGTAATTTGCGTGTTTTCTTCTGTATTTTTCACAATGTATTCAATACACTTTTGCCCTTGAACCATTTTGGTGTTTGTTCCTTTAGTAGATACACAAGTCCCTTTAATCATTGGAGCGGTTTCACTTTTATGCTCTCCCCACACTTTACGAATGGGGTTAACAAACCTAATTTCGTTTGAACTTAAATCAAAAACGAAACTACCTTCTACTTTTCCCGATTTACGGCCAATCTGATCTAACTTTACATTATTACCTTTAACGTAATAGATGTTTGTAGTAGTATCTTTAGAAGTTTCCATTTTAAATTCGATACTTCCTTCATAAGATTGAGCAATTGCCATTACAGATAAAGATAGACTTGCTACTAATAATTTAATTTTATTCATTTAATTTGAGGTTTAAATTTTACACTAAAATAATATAATTTAGTTATAAATAAAAATTATGCCAAATAATACTCAAAAAGGCTTTCTAGGAGAAGAAATTGCCATTGCTCATTTATTAAAATCGGGCTACGAGATCCTTGAAAAAAACTGGAGGCATAAGCATCTTGAAATAGATATAATTGCCAGTATCAATAGTACTTTGGTAGTGATCGAAGTGAAACTAAGAGCAAGTAATTTTTTTGGTAATCCGGAAGAATTTGTGACAAAAACAAAGCAAAAAAGGGTGATAAAAGCCGCGGATTTTTATATCAGAGAAAATAACATAAATTGGGAAACAAGGTTTGACGTTGTCTCGATAATCCATAATCCTAATGAATTAACAGTAGAACATATCGTGGGGGCCTTTTATCCTACTCTATAAATTACCCACTTTATGAGTAATATTTAGGCCACCCAATGTCAGAGCATAGGAGGTTTTATCTTTATTTTCATCTTCGTTACCATTCACTGATTTTACACCGACCTTGTTTAGGTTTTTCAATGCTTTAATTGCTAATGCCCAGAGACCGTTTTTATTTGGCCCAGTGTTTATAGCGTCGGACGCTTCTTCGTTTTCTGTGATGACCTGCACGACAGTTTGGTTAGAAGGATTAATAGTAGGTAAATTATTGATGCCAATTAAAGGTTCGTTTTTCTTTATCTCTTCAATTGGCGGAAGTTTATCCGGTTTTAGCCCAATCGTGTCGCTAATAAGGTTCTCTTTTGAAATTGACGCGTTGTTTCTAGTATTTATTTTTTTCTGCTTATTTGAATTCTGAGGAATTGTTATCGGTTCTGTTTTTATTTCTGAGTCGGCTTCCTTTTTTTGGGTTAAAGCATTGTTTTCCTTTACAGAGGGTGTAATTTTTTTATGTTCAGCCAATTGAGAGTCAAAATTAGTTTTGCCGAGTTTCGGCCACAAAACAAATAACCCGATCAAAAATAGCACACAAGCAGCTGATGCATATTGAACTATAGAAAAATCAAACCATATAATACCTGGGCGCCGTTTTAATTTATTTTTATCTGAGTAGGTAATGGAAAGATCCGCACGCGAGATGGTTTGTTGGTAAAGACTTAATTCAGTAGTTAAAGAAGGATTGGAAGCACAACTTTTTTCTATTATTAATCCTTCATCAAGAGGAATCTGATTTTCAATGTAGGATATAAATTGTATTTCTGAAATAAGATCTGATTCAGACTTTTTTAAATTATTTTTTTTCGGAAAACAGATCTCTTCTTTATCTAATTCAACTAATGATACTTCACTCAAATCAACATTTAATTCAGGATGTTGAATTAAAAATAACTCCAATTCCATTTGCAGTTCACCTCCCAGATTTCCTTCCGAAAAATCCAGTAAGTAAGCTTCGTAATTATATATGTCAATTCTGTTCATTAAATAATAACTTCTAGTTTACCAATGTAATTTTTTAAAAATGCTCTGGCTCTGAAAATATAGACTTTTACCTGGCTTTCCGTTAAATTAGTGATCTTGCCAATTTCAGCGTAATCATAACCTTCATAATCTCTTAGCAGCACAACACTTTTTTGGATCTCCGGCAATCTATCCAAAGCCGTATTTAAGATTTCTTTAATATCAGAATAGTGCTTTTCATGCTTCAGTGAATTTTCAATCACTTCGTTATAATCTCCCTGTTTTTTTGCTTTTCTGGTATAATCCACAAGTGTATGATGGGCCGTGGTAAACATATATGATTTGGCATTAGTGCTTTCAATATCATTCACTTTACGCCACACTTTTTCATATGTGTCCTGCACAATATCTTTAGCAGCATCCTCATCTTTAATATGCTTTAAAATAAAGCGATATAAAGAATCGGAATAGCTATCCACACACTGATTATATTCTGTTACTGTCAATTTTAATAACTATAAGACGCCTATAGGCTTTAAAATGTTACACCTGTCATTAAAACAAAACCCCCTGATTATCAGAGGGTTTCGTTTAAAAAACAATATAATTGAAGATTAAGATATCAATTTAATTTTTTGTCCTAATAATAACTGTGGATTTTTTTTGAAGCCATTTAATTCTATCAGTTTATCAACGCTGATATTATATTTTTTTGAAATACCGTATAAGGTTTCGCCTTTTTTTACTTTATGAATTTTTATGTCAGAAGTTGATTTATCAGCTAACTTCCGTGATTCCGCAGTTGTATCGTTATTTGCTAGATTAGTTTGAGGCGCCTTTGGTGTATCTGTTTTTGTTGGATTAGCAACCGGAACATCCTGTTTCACATAGACGATCAGCTTTTTCCCCGCCTTAATGCCTTTTTTGCCAATGTAGTTCCATGATTTCAGATCAGCAATAGTAACTCCGTATTTACGAGCAATTGTTCCTAATTTTTCACCATTTCTTACTGTATGCGTTTTTTGAACTTCTTTAACAGCAACCGAACCCTCTAAAGCAACTAACTGTTGTGATTTGCCGGCAGCATAAATTTCTGTTTCATTCGATAAGAAAGTGCCGATCTTTGCTTTTGGTAATGTTAAACAATTTCCACCGGCAGGAATAACACCTTTACGATATTGCGGATTGAAATAAGCAATTTCATCTACAGATACATCTAATGCTGCCGAGATCTGGTCAAAAGACATTGGTTCTTTTAAAATAGCCGTATCTACTTCAAAATATGTTTTACGTGGCGTTGAAGCATAAATGTTATGTTCTGTTGGATAATTCATCACATAATTAGCTGCGATAAATGCCGGAACATAAGCTTGAGTTTCTAAAGGCAAATAAGGACGGATTTCCCAATACGTTTTTTTTCCACCACTGCGGCGAATGGCTTTGCTGATTGTTCCGGGTCCTGCATTATAAGCTGCTAAAACCATTTGCCAATCACCAAACATACCGTATAGACTTTTTAAATATTCTGCAGCAGCTTCAGTAGCCTTGTAAACATCAGAACGTTCATCAATATAGGAAGTTACATTCAATCCGTACATTTTTCCCGTAGGGTACATAAACTGCCATAAACCGGTTGCACCACAACGAGATCGGGCATTTGGATTCAGTGCAGATTCAATAACCGCCAAATGTTTTAACTCTAAAGGAATATTATGTTTATCAAAAACCTCTTCAAACATCGGATAATATAACTGGGACAGACCCATCATTCGGCTCACTAGCTCACGCTTACGAACAGCATATAATTCAATAAATCCTTTAACATGCGGATTATAGATCAAATCGAAAGGTGAAGTAGCATCCAGTTTTGCCAAACGGCTCTCATAAACAAAATCTTCAAAACGAGGTACACTGTCGACAGCATATTTATATTTGTTAACCTTTGGGTATACAGGCTTCAATAAAGCTTTTTCAAGAATTTTTTGATTTGCCAAACTATCCAGCATTGCAGCTACAGGATTGTCTGACATAGTAAGTATGTTTTGAGCAAACAAACTTCCTGTACCCAATACAGACACCAATAGCGCCTTTTGGAATGTGAGTTTTATTTTAGTGGACATTGCGTTTGGTTTATTAGTGTAACGTAATAACTTACAAAACGTTACAAAAATGAATAATTTCTATATAACAAGTATAAAAAATATATTTAATAAACAAAAGTTAAAGTACTTTAATTTTTAACTTTGCGCTGTGAAAAACAAGGATGAAGAACCAAAGGAATATTTTGAACGTAATATTTTATTAGTAATTATAACTACCGTATCAGCTTTATTGATTGATTGGTTTAGTATTAAAATGCTTTTGGATGTTAACCCATGGGGTACTGCAACAGCTATTCCCGGATTAATGCTCACGCTGCAAGGCCTGTGGTTCATAGTAAATCCATACGCGGTGGTTTATGAAAACAGGTTTGAGATTAAGCAATCTTTGATTTACAATAAAGAATTTTATTATTTAGATGCCAGGGCAATCGAAGAAAAAAAAAGTAATTCGTTCAAGTTAATTTATAACGATGGTGATGCGGAATCGCTTCCGCTATTGGGTATGAGAGCCTCACATAAGCAAAAATTCAGAGATAAATTGAATGAGAAAATTGTAGAAAGTCTGAAGAATAGAGATTTTTAATTTTAAAAGCAGTTAATTAGAAATTAAATTAAACACAAAGTAATCGTCCTCAATGAAAAATAAAAAGCTACTTTTTTTTGTTATTCTTTTATTCCCTGCTCTGTTTAAAATAATACTTGAATTTACAACGATTAATTCCCGTAAGCTTCCTTATTATGGACCAAAAGAGTTGAACGGAAACGATACGGTTTATTATAAAGTAAATTCAACTTTTAAAACATTGCCGGTTAATAATAATGAAACTCAAGGCTTAGAGAATTTTAATCTTGATACAGTTAACTTTCCATTATTTGCGGTTTGTTTTATAAAGCAAAGTTATAAAAAAGACGATTACCGCATGGCCGGATTAACTGAATATGCTCAGTATAAAAAAGATAAAATAAAATTAATTCCTTTTGTAATTGTTACTCCATGCGAAGGAATAAATGACCCAACCTGCTTAAGGGAAATGCAGAAATTATCTGTAGGGAATAAAAATATTTTAAATATGTATTGGCCACCTTCTTCTTTTGACAGTTTAAATCTGACATACTTTAAAGGAAAACCCATTTATATAGACTACAGCTTTTTTGTATTAGTAGATAAAAAGCGCCATATCAGGGGATATTATGATGGCAGATATATTGCTGAAATAAAACGATTAACAGAAGAGTATCAACATTTGAGACTTAAGGAGGAGAAAGAGCAAATGATTAATGTAAATAAAATAGAAAGTAAATGATAAAACAATTTTTAATTCTGGTTGGATTAATATGTTTATTCGGTTGTGATAAAACAACGGAAACAAAAAAATTAGTATTGCCGGTGATAGGAGAAAAAAAACTTGCCGGTGTCGATGGGAAAGATACGATTTATCATAGTGTTCAGCCTTTTTCATTTGTAAACCAATTTAGTGATACGATCACAGAAAAGTCCATTGAAAATAAAATTTATGTGGCTGATTTTTTCTTTGCCACCTGCCAGAGCATTTGCCCTAAAATGAGTTCACAGTTAGTGCATGTACAAAACGCTTTCAAAAATGATAATAGCTTTTTGATCTTATCGCATTCTGTAAATCCAATGCATGATACAGTTGAGGTTTTAAATGGCTATGCTAATAGTTATGGGGCAATAAAAAACAAATGGCATTTCCTGACGGGGAGTAAAAAAGCAATTTATGATATGGCAAGATACAGTTACCTTGTAAATGCTTTAGAAGGAGATGGAACACCGGAAGGATTTTTACATAGCGAGTTGTTTATCCTGGTGGATGCACAACAACGAATTCGTGGAATGTATGATGGTACAGACAGCGTAACTGTTGTAAAGATGATTTCAGATATCAAACTTTTAAAAGAGGAATAGTGAAGGGATTTTTAATCATAGTGTTTACTGTTCTGTCATTTCATTTGTATTCCAAATGCAGAATACTAACTGTGTATTATCTTGATAGCGCATCGACTGTTATTTCTTCAGAGAATATTCTTTTAAACGACAAAAAACCGAACCCTGTTTTTCAGTTGTTTCGTAAAAAACATAAATTAAATAAAAAGATCACTGCGGCCGTGCTTGCTTTTCCATTCCCGTTTGGTATTGTTGGATTGCATCGTATTTACCTGGGAACAAAACCGTATGTGCCAGTAGCCTATATTGCAAGCTTAGGTGGTGTGTTTGGAATACTTCCATTCATTGATTTTTGCGCCATTACCTTTGACAAGGATTTTGATCAATACAGGAACAACAGTAAAGTGTTTATGTGGATAAAAGAATGATTAATCGTCCTTCAAAAAGTCAGATTTATTGTTTATTTAAAATCAATATTTTTTTGCTCCAGCGGAGCGAAGTTGAATATTTTGCTCCGCTGGAGCAATCAAAAATAATTGTACTGTTTTTCTTAATAATATTTAGTTCCTCCGGAAATATTTACGCTAATTGATTAAAAAAATTGCTTTATTTTTGACTTTAAAAGCACCTTGACCTTGAATATTCTTGACAAGACACAAGACAGTAGATCGATACTGTTAAATAATTATTCTTCCTCAAATTTATAAGAGTACTTCCTCCATTTATCGATGACCTGTTGCATGTCAGCAGGTAATTCACTTTCAAAGAATATCGGCTCTTTGGTTATTGGATGAGTAATGCCTAATGTTTTGGCATGAAGTGCCTGGCGTGGTAGTATCTCGAAACAATTCTCAATAAATTGCTTGTATTTATTACTTGGTAAACCTTTTAATATTCGGTCCCCTCCATATTCATTATCATTAAATAATGGATGTCCTATATGTTTCATGTGAATACGAATCTGGTGTGTGCGGCCGGTTTCTAATTTGCACTCTACCACCGTTACATAACCAAAACGCTCAATCACTTTGTAATGCGTAATCGCATGTTTACCATGATCGCTATCGGGGAAACAAGCCATCACTTTCCTGTTTTTCAAGTCACGGGCAACGTTGCAGGTGATAGTTCCTGCATCCTCTTTCACATCACCCCAAACAATGGCAATATATTTTCTATCCAGATTTCTATCAAAAAAATCTTTGGCCAAACGGGTCATTGCTAATTCTGTTTTAGCAACAATAATAATTCCGGATGTGTTTTTATCAATACGATGCACTAAACCGGGCCTGTCGATAGATAAATTTTCTGTGAGTTGTGTTTTAGAAGTTGGTAAATTTTTGAAACGGTAAGCCAAAGCATTGACGAGTGTTCCCGAGTAGTGACCATAAGCGGGATGAACAACCATGCCCGGTTCTTTATTCACTACACAGATATAATCATCTTCATAAACCACATTAATAGGAATATCTTCTGCCAGCACTTCTACATCGCGCGGAGGTGTCGTCATCAGGATAGAAATTTCATCCAATGGTTTTATTTTGTAACTGGATTTAACCGGTTTCCCGTTTACCAAAATACATTCGTTGTCACAGGCCTGTTGTAATTTTGTACGGGTTGCATTTTGAATACGGATCATTAAAAATTTATCGATCCTCATCATAACCTGGCCTTTTTCTACCTTGATGTTGTGATGTTCGTAAAGCTCTTTATCATCTTCACCTGTTTCAACTTCTTCAATATCATCTTTCATATGGTTTAATTTTTATCTGGAAATAATTAGTTTCTGAGAACTAACGTTTAGGCTACTGCCTTTTAAATGTATAAAATATAAACCGTTTGATAAATCACTAATATCTATGGATTCATTACTTACAATAGATTTTGTATAAACTAATTGCCCTAAAGAATTTGAAATCTCAAGTGTGCCGGTTTCAAGTTGATTTCCCTGATAACTAATAGATACACTATTTTGAGCCGGATTAGGGAATATTTTCATTTTGTTATTTTGTTCATGTTCACTTATCCCCACAAATACTGGATATGTACAGCCCATCACCGGGTTGATCATTAACGAACCACGGATAGTAGATTGAACCCAGTTTCCAACAACATCATAATATAAAGCATCTCTGTGATCCGTGTTTCTATCAAAACCAATATTTAAGGGCTGGTTAGTAGTTTGTTGAATGCCGATATAGTAAGTTCCAACAGAAAGAGGCAAGCAGGATGTTAAACTATAAGTTGGGATCGTATAATAATCTCCGGCAATGTATTTTGGATACATTAAACTGTCTTTATAGATGATGCTACCGGGACCGCTGCCTCCTGCATCCCAAATAATAATCCTGAAGGATGATCCTAGGGTAGCTGTACCGTTAATGATTGGATCAAAAAAGATACGTACCGATTTTAAAGTGTCAAAAGTATTTAGTGTAAACCTTACTGCAGTTTTAGCGCCATAAGTATTTAAGTAATATCCTACTTCTGCGGAGCCGTCATCATAGGCGTAATAGTTTTTAAAGTTCTGTATATGAACCAAAGTATCATTTGATTTATAAAGATCTCCAGAAGTTGATATAACATGTTTTATTGTAAAATAAGTTGAGTCAGGAAGTGTTGAAGGTAAAAGAGACCCTGAATAAGTAAAAACAGGATTAGCGGCATTCCCAGTATAGTAGCCCTGGTTTTGAGTGGGAGAATATGGTGAGATCCCTGTTGCAAAAGTTCCGTAGGGATCTGAGGGGATTGGAGTACCCGTTTTAGTTGCTACTGTATAATCATAAACAGAAAATTTTGGGACATTAAAATTACTCCTGAAAAAATTATGAAAACCCGGGGCTCTTTCAAGTACCTCGTTATACTGCCTGTATGGCATGGTATAGTAATTTTTTAAAAAAGAAGTAGAGCGGTAGGCATAAGATACATCATCTAAAATGGTATCGTTAATAAAATAATTCTGTTTCACCTGCACATAGTCAATGTGCCAATGATCATTGCTACCATTGGCTGTTGCTTTATTTCTAAAACGGAATTGGAATAAACTATCACAATAGGCGGTGTCTGCTATTGCAACCCTTACCCTACGAAAATTAGTATCAACAGCGCTGGGATTATAGCCTTTTATGCCCCACACTTTTTTCCATGTGCCCTTGATCCCTTGTCTGGCTTTAAAAAAATCAAGGCATAAAGAATCATTGGGTTCTGGCCAATCTCCGTTACCTTCTGCCTGGTAATAAAAACTAATATAAATACTATCAGCCGGGCTATATGTATGAGTAGAAGTTGAATGTAAATTAACAGGTTTTGAAGTCAGATAATCAGAAGGGCCCGAGTAGTTCACAGCGGCATTGATCAGATAGGGATAACCTTTTTTATTTAAACCATCAAATGTTGCAACTCCCATGGTTATAGGCGCTATCGCAAACCCCATATTAACGTAGACATTAGAATCTATCCAGTTATTAGAGGAAGGGTAAGGAGATTTAAAAGCGTACGAAAAATCATCGAAAAAAGGCAGATTAACAGGAATAACAGATGATGTTTTACTCAGTGTTTTGTTTTGTTGAGGTTTTGTCAAATTAATGTTGCTGCGCAATGGCATTAGTTGTTCCTGAGCCATTGCAGAGGATACTAATAATAGAAGTATGAAAGTTCTTTTTATTATATAAGTGGTCATTTATAAATAATTAATTTGGTTCCGGATTATCCACAACTGTTGTTGAATCAACCGGAGCGCTATAATCTTCTTTTTTACCTACTGCCAGGTCTATTTTACTTCCTTTTTTAATGGCGGCACCTGCTGCTATTTCTTTCCCGTTAAAAAACTGTTTTAATACACATCCTTTACAGTCGCCGGCTATTTCAGTTATTTTACCAACTTTTAAACCGTAGCTTTCGATCATAAATACGGCCTGACGGGTACTTCGGTCAACTAGCTTTGGCATTTCCATTTGAGGCGCCTGCATGCTAGTAACGTATAAATAGATAATTCTATTGTGTTTTACCAGTGAATTAGCTTCCGGGTCCTGCCTGATCACTATTCCGGGGGCTTCTTTAGGGTCATAAATGCTATCAATAACTACGTATCCTATATGTTTATTAGCGACAAAAGCATCTAATTCAGCCATTGTTTTCCGTTTAAAATCTGGAACTTCAGCTGTTTCACCATGATGCGTATAAACACCGAGTAATTTAAATAAAGCCCATAATACAAAGACGAGGCATACAATTGCCAGCAAAAAATGTTTAATAAACACCTTTGATTTGATATAACCAAAAAAATTCTTCATAGCTGATAGAGAGCGCTAATATACTCAAAATAGGGAAAATAGTCTCAAAACGACAGTATGAATTAAAGCACTGTTCAAGAAGTTAGAAAAAATTAGAAATCAGGTTTTTTTAAGAATTTCGTTAAAAAACAGAATTTATAGGCAAAAAGGGCAAAAAAAACATTCTAAATTTTTGATTTACAATAAAAAGCTTATCTTTGCAGCCCGATTTTTAATTTTTAAATCGCTGATTATAAATATTTTGTAAATGACTAAAGCAGATATAGTAAACGAAATTTCAGAAAAAACAGGCATCGAGAAGATTGTTGTGCAAACAACTGTTGAAGCGTTCATGAAATCTATCCGAACTTCTATGACTGAAGGAAAAAACGTTTATTTACGTGGATTTGGAACCTTTGTAGTGAAGAAACGTGCAGAAAAGGTAGGCCGTAACATTTCTAAAAATACAACAGTAATTATTCCGGCGCATTTCATTCCGGCATTTAAGCCCGCTAAAACATTTAGCGAAAGAGTTAAGAAAAACGTAAAAGTGGCAGAACCACTTGATAACAAACAGATTGAATAATGACATTGATTCGTAAAACGCAGGTAGGTTTATTGATAACAGCTGTTGTTTTATTCGTTCTTTTATTTCTTGCCCCTAAAACAAATCCAGAAAAAGAAACCAAGGATAAAGTTACATCCAGTGCTTCTGAAAAAGTGCTGAGTTTGGAAACGTTTATCACGATGGCTTCTAAATCTTTGAAACCAGAAGTTAAAGCGACCTATGATGATTTATTAGCGAAAGCTAAAAGCTCACAAGTTGATACGGCATTTGTTTCAGTTGTGCAATTTTGGGATAAACAAAAAAGGCCTGATTTTGCTGCTTACTTTGTGGAACAGATTGCTGAAAGAAAAAATACTTCTATAGCATACAGTAAAGCGGGAGATCGCTATTATTATTCGGTTCGTTTTACAAAGGATAATAATGAAATTCCGACTTTATACCAAAGTGCCATTCGTTGTTATGAAAAAGCAATAGAAAAAGATGATAAGAATATTGATGCGAAGATACAGTTAGCGGCTTGTTTTGTTGAGGACGGAAAAGATCCTATGAAAGGAATAGGGTTGTTACGTGATGTTGAGAAAACGGATAGTAATAATGTCAAGCTTCAATTGACCTTTGCTTTTTTCTCTGTTAAATCGCAACAATGGGATAAAGCAATTAAGCGATTTGAAAAAGTGTTGAGTATTGACCCTTTATACATTGAAGCTTATTTGCATTTAGCAGATGCTTATGAACAGCAGGGTCAAAAGGGAAAGACGATTGAAATGCTTGAAAAATATGCCGGTGTCACAGAAGATGCCATGGCAAAACAAGAAGTACTGAAATACATTGAACAACTAAAAAAATAAATAATTAACCTAATATAAATTTTTTAAAACCTAAGGATTATGCCAAGCGGAAAGAAAAGAAAAAGACATAAGATGGCGACACACAAACGCAAAAAACGTTTGAGAAAGAACCGTCATAAGAAAAAATAATTAGCTGTCGCTGATTAGATTTTTTTAAAAGATTATACACAAACGGAAAGACGATTTAGTTTTACCGTTTGTGTTATTTGTGTATGTTATTGTTTGCTGGAACTTAATTGTTTTGATGCATGCAAAATGTTATTATATATAAATTAGGACGCCTCTAAATATCAGTTACTTTAGGTTAACGAGGTTTTAAAAGTGCAGTTTACTTCGGTAAGTGATTACTTTAAAATGAGGTTTAATGCTAAAAAAGCTATTTTTAAGTTGCGGCCATTAAAACTATTTAAAAGTGAACGTAGAACTAGTAATAAATTCTACGCCTAACGAAGTTGTTATAGGGCTATTGAACGACAAACGTTTGATAGAACTGCATAAGGAAAAAAATAACATAAAATTTTCGGTGGGCGATATCTACCTAGGTAAAGTTAAAAAGGTTATGACCGGACTTAACGCAGCCTTTGTAGACGTGGGATACGAGAAAGATGCATTTTTGCATTATTTGGATTTAGGTCCGCAAGCTAATTCATTATTTAAATACGTAGATGCTGTTCGTTCTGGTAAACAGAATGTGAGCAATTTAATGTATTTTAAAAATGAAGGAAACATCAATAAAGATGGAAAAATTAATGAAGCTGTTAAGCCCGGGCAATATGTTTTAGTGCAGGTTGCCAAAGAACCAATTTCTGCCAAAGGACCAAGAATTACAACAGAAATTTCAATTGCAGGACGATACATTGTATTGATCCCTTTCTCTGATAAAGTTTCTGTTTCGTCAAAGATCAGAAGCAGCGAAGAGAAAACAAGATTGAAAGCACTGATTCAAAGCATTAAACCAAAAAACTTTGGTGTGATTGTTAGAACGGTTGCCGAAGGAAAATCTGTTTCTGATATTGAAGGGGATGTTGCTGATCTTGTTTCCAAATGGGAAGAATGTTTTAAGGCATTACAAACAGCTGAACCACCTTTTCGTTTATTAGGAGAGGTAGACAGAACCAATGCCATTTTAAGAGATTTCTTGAACGCTTCTTTTAACGCCATTCATGTAAATAGCGAAAGAGTATACGATGATTTGAAATCGTACATCAAAACTATTTCTCCTGACAAGGTTGATATTTTAAAACACTATACAGGCAAGGTTCCTATTTTTGATAATTTCGGAATCGATCGTCAGATAAAATCATTATTTGGTAAATCGGTGTTTATGAAAAGCGGCGCTTACCTTGTTGTAGAACACACCGAGGCGTTGCACGTGTTTGATGTGAACAGCGGAAACCGTTCGAAGAGTGATAAATCACAGGAAGAAAATGCACTTGAAGTAAATTTAGAAGCAGCTGTTGAGGTAGCCCGTCAATTACGTTTACGTGATATGGGCGGTATCATTGTAATTGATTTTATTGATCTTCATAATCCTGAGAACAGAAAATTACTGTTTGACAAGTTGAAAGAAGAAATGAAGTCGGACAGAGCGCGACACAACATTTTACCTCCAAGCAAATTTGGATTAATACAGATTACCCGCCAGCGTTTACGCCCTGAAGTAAATGTTGAGGTTTTAGAAACTTGCCCAAGTTGCAATGGAAGTGGCAAAGTTCAGCCAAGTATTTTATTTGTTGAAACAATAGAAAATGCGTTGCGTTTTATTATTAAGGAACAATCTGCAAAAGATATAACGCTTTGCGTGCATCCGTACATCGAAGGCTATTTAAAACAAGGTGGACTTTTCAGAAGTAAACAATGGAAATGGTACTTTGAATACAAGCAGTGGATCAAGGTAATTAAATCCGACAGCTATGCTTTTATGGAGTACCACTTTTTAAATAAGGATCTGGATGAAATTGTAATTTAAATTTTCACTTTTTAAGTATTGAAAAGCCCGCTAACCGAAAGATTAGCGGGCTTTTTTTATCTAAACAAACTAATAAACCCTTTCAATTGTTGTTCTGTGCCATTCGCATCTGTATATTTCAATACATAAAAATATATTCCATCACTACAGAGCTCACCGCTTGTTGTTCTGCCATCCCAATTTATTTGGGTGACTGAAGCTCTTGAAGCCATAGCTATTAAATTACCCCAACGATTGTATACTTCAAATCCATTCAATGCAGATCCCGAACCTAAACTTATGTTCCATACATCGTTAATGCCGTCCCCATTGGGCGAAAACGCGTTGGGTATTTCAGTATTTACTATAGGGTTACAATCCATATCTTTTACAGTAACTTGTATGGTATCATAACTTAATATACTGCAAACGTCTTGTTGTATTATGTATTGTTGGCTAATGTTTGGTTTTACCCAAATGCCTGCGCCCTGTGCAATTTGTGTATTGTTATTCAGCCACTCACACTCTAAGCCAACCTCTGGTTGCCTACCAATAAAAACACTATCTCCACTGCAAATTAATGTATCCTGCCCTGCATAAGCTTTTGTATTAGCATCTATAACTGATACATCATCAAAATAATAAACTGCAGAGTATGCATTTGAACTTTGAATTGTAATTGTATTAGTTTGTATATCTGATTTAAAATTTCCTATCGTTAAATACTCTTCAGTTCCATTTGCCATAAATAGGCCTTGTATTTTTGACCAATTTAAAGTATCTGTAATAAAGGCGCCAAGTTGACTAGTTATTTGTGGACTGGCATTATTTACTAAACTAGAAAAGGGTGCGTATATGCTACCATTATCGAGACAAATTCCAATTTGGTCTAAAGCGCAGTTAGAATAATTATGTAAATTGACATATGCAGTCACGCAATATGTTTTATTAATTTCTAATTTTTTGAATAACTTATTTTGTATATATTCTCTGCCATTAGGTATTATTGTATAGTAGGTAATAATACCTGAATAGGATACTCCAGAATGTGCATCTTGAAAAGATAATGAGTTGTAAGGCACACCAACAAAATTTGAAATATCACATGAATTATAAAGATCAGGCGTACCGCCACCACCTGCTTTTAAAGTATCCCAAAAATTAGCATATTTAATTTGGGATTGTAGATTAGGGCATAAGGAAATTTCTTCAAAACTTGGATTTTGAACAAGGTTAATTTGGCTATATGTTTTGCTGCAAAGCAGAACTAAAATAAAATATAGCCAACCATTTTTCACTTACCTAATATATAACAATAAGTTAATAGGCAAGGCAAATAAATTGAAATTTATTTTGATGGTAGTTAGAGTTGTGGGTAAAGGTCTATAAAAAATGCCTCACAAAAATGCGAGGCGTTGTTACAAACAAAAACAGTTTTTATTACTTCACTAATTTCACAGTTTTTAAAGCATTTCCTTTTTCATTGGTAATGCTCAAATTGTAAAAGCCTTTCTCTAAACTACCGGTATAAATGTTAACCTTCGAGTTCTCTATAGAGCCTGTTAAAACGTTTCTGCCCAGCGCATCTATTAATATATAAGATAATTTGTTATCGGCAGAAGAAGATTCAATAGTTAATTCATCTGCTACTGGATTTGGATAAGCATTTAAGCTAACTAATTGTTCAGTATGCTTAATTCCGGTAACTGTTTGTGGAATAACATTCATTTGGCTCATTAGAAACCCTGCAGCCATCTTTTGTACACTTGATGAATCACAATACGAATCTGTGCAGGTTGATGTGCCTAGAGCGGTCGTATAAGTTACATTTACAGTTAAGCAAATGATATATTGTCCTGGTACTCCATACTGATGAAAAGGGTATTGTTGTGTAGATGAAGCGCCATCGCCAAAACTCCATATGTAAGAAGTTGTACCTGAACCATAGGAAGAATTATAGGCGTAGTAATTTCCGCTTGAAGGATTTACTGAATCAGGGAAAACTACAAATTGAGATACTGCCTGGCAACCGTTTGCCGGATTACCACAATTAACATTAATAGAGTTAGTTGCAGAATCACAGAATGTGCCGTTAGAAAAAGTTGCCAGTTGAAATAGAGCATAACCCTGAGGAAGATTTAAACTCAGATTTGCAGTAGTTCCCATTAAGATAGGATTACTCATGTTTGTTATGTCATACCACTCATAAGTTAAATTAGTTCCTGTTGATGTATTCGTTAAATGAGTCACACAAGAAGTATCAGTAAAAGAAGTAAAGTTTGCTACGCATGATACAGTATTTGTACCACTGCATCCAACTGTAACAGTTTGATACGCAGAATCGCATGGCTGACCCGCATAATACGTTTGTAATAATACAGGATAGTTGCCATTTGGCAGGTTTACAGAAGGGTTGGTAGTTGTGTAGGTTACACCATTAATATTCCATTCATACGTAAGAGCATTACCTATCGATGTATTTGAAAAATAGGTGACGCAATTGCTATCTGTATAGGCTATAAATGAGGCATTGCAATTAGATGGGGCCATATTAGTGATAGTTATAGTTGTACAGTAATAATTTGACCAGCAACCATTCAATGAATCGGAAATTGTAGCGCATACGCTGTAAGTGCCGTTAGCAGGAAATTGTAATTCGGCTACTGCTTGTCCTGGCGCATTGTTTTGCCCGGTATTAGGAGTCATCTGCCAATAATAAGCTGTATACAAAGGGCTTACTGTACCTGTGAATACAGAAGATAATGTTGCTGTTCCGTTCGCTCCGAGTTGTGTATTAATACTGGTAATATTGGGACATTGAGCGAAAGTTGTTATAGAAATAACACAAAGTGCTATTGCTAAAATTGTTTGTTTGATTGTTTTCATAGTTTAATTTATGTGAGTTATTCTTTTATAAAATTTACTCGATGAGATTTATTATCAGAACTAATAATCATCCAATATGATCCTGCTGTTAAATCGGAGACATCAATAACTTCTGTAAACATGATTTCTTTTACTTTTCGGGCAAACTGATCATAAATAGTTATTTTTTTATAGTGAATACTGTTTTGAGATTTAATGCTTAATTCATGTAAAACAGGATTAGGATATAGTTTGAACGGATTCTTTTCAAATTCAAAAATACTGTTTATATTATTAATCCATATCTTTGGCCTTACGCTATCGCCATTAACACCGGTTCCGAATATAATTATTGGCCACACAACAATTGTGTTTCCATTGCCACCAGATTTAAAAGCATTAGGGCCTGAAATTGGCGTAAAGCTAAGTGTGTGTGAAATACTGTCATTTGGCAATAGATTTAATCCAATACCGATTGAATCACATAATACTCCATTAGTGGTATCTCTAAAAGCATTAAGCTTAATAAAACCATTAAACGTTACGTTCCCGCTATTTTTTACATATACTTTTAGAGAAACGGTGTCGCCAAAGTTAACAATGCTGGATGGAGTGCCTGCGCTTACAGGTGTAAACGAAAAGACTGGACTCATACCAATTTTTGCTTGTCCATAACTCATAAGCTCAGCTAAAACAAATAATACTATTAAAATGCGTTTCATGGGTTCTTTCTTTTTTATTGATTTAAAATTAGTTAAAAAATCATTAAAAAATTAATTACTTTTATTTTTCATTACATAATCAAATTATGGACATTTTACAAGACTTAATCAAATCTTTAGAAAAAGAAGAACTAAAGAGCTATAAATTATATACAAAAAGGACTCATAATTTTGATTATAGAAAGGATATAGAGCTATTTGATTCTATAAAAAAGAAGGGCGAAGAATCGGATAAGTACCATTTCAATGTCGTTTACAAAGGTCTAAAACCTGACACTAAATATTACAGACTCAAGAACAAAATAGCGGATGATGTTGGTATAGTTTTATCTAATTTAAATCATAAAAAACCCGATACAGATACGATTCACTTAATAGGTTTAGCTAAAGTTTTTATTCGCAAACAACAATATCACCTGGCTCTTCATTATTTCAAGTTAGCTGAAAAGAGGGCTATTGAAAAGGAGGAGTATGCCATGCTTGAAGCCATATATGAGCAAATGGTGCGAATGAGTATTCAAAATACACAAGAGAGTCCGGTAAAGCTGATCGAAAAGAGAAATGAGAATAGCCAGCGTTTAAGATTATTGCAGGACCTTGAAAATAACCTTGCGGTTTTATCACATGAAGTGAAAACGACACAGAATTTAACAACCAAAAAAGAAATCACAACTTGGTTGAATCATACGTTAAAGAATACGATTGAATTATCTTATGTAAAGAATAGTTCACAGCTTCGCATCAGGATTTTTCAAAACGTCAGCCGTTTGTTGCTTTTATTAAAAGATTATACTTCACTCGAGAGTTATTTAAAGTCATGCCTACATGAATTTGAGAATGACCGTTTGTTTACGAAACAAAACCATGAAGTCAAACTTCAACTGCTAATTTATCTTTGTAACGCGTCTTACATGTTAGAAAAACATACTCAGGCTGTTCAATACGCCACGGTATTGCATAAGGCAACCTTGGAATTTAATAATCTGCTGTACGATAAGTACATATTTTATTATTATAATATTTTAGTAAATAACTACAGTAAAACAAATCTTTTAAAAGCCATTAGTACATTGGAGACTGCTCAAAATGAAAAGCAGATTAAAAATAACCCTCATCAATATTTTTATGTTTTAAATAACCTGGCTATTTTAAACTTTGATTTGAAAAAATTCAAACAAGCGGGTAAATTTTTCAGCCAAATGTATATATCGCAGAATTTCAAATCATTGGATGTTCTATTCACGATAAAGCTATATGTTTTTGAATTGATCAACCGTATTGAAACACAGGACTATGAGCAATGCGACAAACAGTTAGGCCAATTATATAGGCTTATAGATGAGGTCAAAGAGAGGGAAACGATAATAATTGATCTGGCGATACTTGATATAATAAATCAATACTTAAATAAACATGAAAAGCGATGGAGACCATTAAAACCGGTAATTCAATTGTTCGTGAAAAAATTTCATAGTGCTAAGGAAGGTGCAGGATTAATCAATTACTCGCACTGGATAGAATCGAAGTTATAATTAAAATTATGTTCCGGCTGATCGCGTAGATAGGTGCAGAAATAATCAGTGAGATTTACGAAATCTACGGACATTTATAATTTCCAAAAATCATAATAGTTGAACCATTGATGCGGGTACTTTCTCGCCATATTTTCAACATGCGCAACATACTGTTGTAGTAAGTCCATACATACTATTTCTAATTGTTCTTCACTTCTTACTCTTTGCACCTGAATTGGTTCTTCAATCGAGAATTCATAAGTATGTTTATCTAATTTTACCGCAAAAACAATACACAAAGGAACTCCGAACTTTGCGGCCATAATGAAAGGACCTGCTGGAAATTTTGCCGGTATTCCAAAGAAATTTGTCGTGAAAGTTTTGGCGCCTTCACGGTATCGGTCACCATGCATAACAACCAGTTCATTATTAGTAAATGCTTTATGTAGTTCAATGATGTGGCTTTTTGTCTCTTCATCAATGGAAATGATGTTTATCTTTTTTTCTTTCATTACACCATCCATGTATTCTTTGACATCTTTTTTTTCATTGGAGTACATTAGGATGTTGAAGGGTGTCCCCAACCTGTTAAGACCCTGGCCTGCAACTTCCCAGTTGCCAATGTGGGCGCTCACCAAAATACCACCTTTGCCAATAGCTGCAAGGTTGTCCAGCATTTTTCCGTTTTTATGAATAACTTTAAATGGATTTTTAGTGCCAGCCATCACAGCTACTTTATCAATAATGGTTTGACCGAGTAAAAAATTGTTTTTATAAATGGCTAAAAGGGCCTTAAAGTTTGAGTAACCGTGGGCTTTTATAAAGTATTCTTTAATATATTTATTTGGCTTTGAAAACAAAAAATAATAGAAAGAAACAAAGCGAAGTAAAAAATAAGCAGGGTTTAATCCCAATGTATTAAGAATAAATACAAAAATTTTAAATCCTAATACTTTTGCTTGTGATTGCCCGTTCCATTTTGATTGATCTGTCATTGGATTTTTTGTATATCTATTAAATAAAAAAAACAAAACATCCTGTGTTTTGTTTTCTGAATTTTAATATTTGTCAGCTTAAACGATGGCTTTTTCCTTAACCTTGTTAAAACAATAAGTATAAAAATCCTGAAAAGTATGAATATTTATAAAATCTTCACCAACTACTTTAAAACCAAAATGACTTTCAATCACAACTACTAAATCTACATAATCCAAACTATCAAGTTCTAGGGTATCGCGTAAATTTGCTTCAGGGGTGATTTTTGATTCTTCAACTTCAAATTCTTCAACTAAAAACCCGTTAACGGTTTTTATAACTTCTTCTTGTGTCATGCTAAAAATGCTTTGTTTTTGGTTTAAAAAGAGCAATTATTCGTAAAATTAGGCAAATTTTTTGATAATCAAAGTAGAATTTGTGCCTCCAAAGCCAAAAGAGTTGGATAAGATTGTAGTTAACGAAGTTTGTTTTGTTTGTGCTATTATATTTAATTTTTGAGAATCTTCGTCCGGATTCTCAAAGTTAATATTAGGTGCAATAAATCCATTTTGCATCATTAGGGTGCAATAAACAATTTCGCTGGCACCAGCCATCCAGCATTCATGCCCAGTCATTGATTTAGTTGAGCTTACGGGTGTTTTACCTCCAAATACCTGGTCAATTGCTTTCGCTTCAACTCTGTCGCCACCAACTGTTGAGGTTGCGTGGGCGTTGATATAATCAATATCTTTTGGCTCTAAATGAGCATCTCTTAAAGACATTTCCAATGAGCGTACCTGTCCGTCAACACTTGAATTACTGATATGATCGCCATTACTTGAAAAGCCGTAACCAATTACTTCCGCTAAAATTGTTGCGCCACGTTGTTGCGCGGATTCTAAACTTTCCAAGATTACAGTTGCGGCACCTCCGCTTGGAATCAATCCATCACGGTCCCTGTCAAACGGACGGGAGGCTTTGGTTGGCTCATTTTCGCGTATCGAAAAAGCACTTAATCCATCAAAACTTCCAAACGTGTATGCATTTACTTCCTGTGCACCACCACAGATTACTTGTTTTTGCAAACCGGTACGAATCAATAAATAACCCATTCCAATAGAGTGAGAACCACTGGCGCATGCCGCGGCTAATGTAAAGTTTATCCCTTTTAATTTATAAATAGTAGAAAGGTTCATTGTTACGGTTGAATTCATTGACTGAAATGTAGCCCCCGAGCCAACCAACATGGTGTCTTTTTTTAACCTGACTGTATCAATGGCTTCCATAGTAGATTTTGCTACACTGTCGTTCCCATATATAATACCTACTTCCTGGTTAGCGATCCAATCAGGATCCATCTTTGCCATGCGCAACGCTTCTGAAGTTGCCATATATGCATATTCCGCCGGTTGTCCCATACTTACTCGAGCTCTTCTGTCTAACAACCCTTTTAAGATTGGAGTTTCTATAAGTCCAGTTAAAGCAGAACGGTAGCCCATATCTTTTCTGATTTGTTCAAAACCAATTCCGGATTTCCCTGCAAATAAAGAATCTTTTACTTCGTCTACGTTTTTCCCTAAACAAGACCAAGCACCTATTCCTGTTATTACTACTCTATTCATTTTAAATCATTTCTCGCAAAGCCGCAAAGCCGCAAAGTTTTTAAATTATAAATTATTGACAATACGCGTAATCCCATTTTTTATTAAACTTTCATTAAAATTAATAAGTAGACCCAGTTTTAAATTAGTTAATTTTAAATATGTGAGTAATTGTTTTTGATGAACTGGTAATATTGTTTCAACTGATTTCAACTCAATAATAACTGTTTTTTCTACTATTAAGTCTGCTCTAAATCCTATCTCCATGTTTACTTCATTCCAAACAACGGGTATTCCTTTTTGAAATTCAGCGCTTAATCCTTGTCTGGTTAGTTCGTACAACATGATTTTTTCGTAAACAGATTCTAAAAGTCCGGGACCAAGTTTTGTGTGAATCTGATACGCTGTATTTACTATTATTTTAGAAAGTTCATTTTCTGTCATTTCTTAATTGTTTCTTGCTAAGCCGCTAAGTCATAAAGTGTAGTTAGCTATGTTGAGAGTATGTGTTGTTGTCTTTTAAATTGTTTCTAATAAAGTCGCTAACCCGCACAGGGTTATCTGCAGAATCATTAAGGGTATCAAAATAACTATATTTTATTCATTTTTTTGTTTTTCTTAGCGTCTCTGCACCTTTGCGAGACATTTTTTCTTAACTATATAAACCTCCGTTAACTGAAATAATCTGTCCTGTAACATAAGTTGAATCTTTGCCCACTAAAAAAGCAACGACACCCGCCACTTCATCCGGTTCGCCAAAACGGTTCATTGGCACCATAAATTTATAATCCTCTTCTTTAATATCCTCTGTCATGTCCGTTTTTATAAATCCGGGAGCTACTGCATTTACAGTAATACCACGTTTACCAACTTCCTGTGCCAAAGCTTTGGTTGCAGCTATCACAGCGCCTTTAGCTGCAGAATAACTGGTTTGTCCTGGCATTCCTTTGAGACCAGATAAAGAAACAATATTCACAATGCGGCCTTTACGTTTGGTTAGCATACTTTTTACGACATGACGGGTCACATTATAAAAACCATCAACCGTAATATCAATCACACGTTTCCAGTCTTCCGGCTGGATGAATACCATGATGTTATCTTTACGGATCCCGGCATTGTTTACCAGCACGGTGATCGCTTTATCTTTATTAGAATTGATCCATGTTTCAATGTGTGCATCAGAATCTTCCGTGCTACTCACATCAAATTTCATTAATACCACATCAACTCCTTTTGCCGTTAAAAGATCTTTTGTTTTATTGGCCTCTGTATCGTTTGAAGTATAATTTAAAATAATATTATATCCCATATCTGCCAGCCGCAAACAAATTGCTTTTCCAATGCCACGACTTCCGCCGGTTACTAATGCGTATTCCATAGTTTTATTTTTGTCAGTTCGAGCGTAGTCGAGAACTCTTTATCGGCTTGCCTTCGACTCCGCTCAGGCTGACAAGCACGATATTTTTGTTACAAAATCTCTATGTGGTTATAAAATATAAAATCTCTTACTGCTTTCACATCTTTATATTTAGTGGTATCCTCCACAAAACACGGAAATATTTTACGAAGTTTTACATAAGCATCTTTTGATTTGGAAGATAGTTTATCCTGCATCTTCAAATAATCAATCGCTTGTAAAATGGTCATCCATTCAATAGCTAAAACTTCAAAACTGTTCATAATCACTTTTTTGCATATCAATGAAGCGTTAGCCCCCATGCTTACAATATCTTGGTTATCATTGTTACTTGGGATACTATGCACGTACATAGGATTTGATAACATTTGATTTTCGGCAGTTGTTGATGTAGCAGTAAATTGCACGCCCTGCATTCCTAAATTCAAACCTAGCACACCATGGTTAACAAATGGCGGTAGTATGTTATTGAGTTTATTATTAAGTAAAAAATTCAATTGTCTTTCGGCAAGCATGGATAATTTGGTAATAGAAATTTTTAATTTATCCATTTCCAATGCCACATAATCACCATGAAAATTACCACCATGGTATACGTTTTTACGTTCCCAATCTACTATCGGATTATCATTGGCAGAATTAATTTCATTGATCAAAACTCCTTTTGCATAATTAACGGTATCAACAATTGGCCCTACAATTTGGGGAACACAGCGAATAGAGTAGTATTCCTGCATTTTTTCAACCAGCACATCTACTTCAACTTTTTGGTTGTAGTGATGTTCTTCTCGGCTCTTTACCAGCTTACTATCTTTTAATGTTTCTTGTAACGCTTTAGCAACCAGGTTTTGTCCGTAATGATGTTTTACTTCATTTAATGGAGTAGAGTAGTGATCGTCAAAACTCTGTACTAACTCCATAATGGTTGCTGAAGCTAAAAGGCTCCAGTTCATAAGGTTCTCTGCATAAATAACATTCAACATCCCAATTCCACTCATAGCAGAGGTTCCATTCATTAAAGCCAAACCTTCACGAATATGGATCTCCATCGGCTTGATGTTTTCTTTTTTAAAAACTTCCGCAGTGTCAGTAATAGTTCCTTTGTAGTACACTTCGCCTTCACCTATTAAGGTTAGCGCTAGGTGTGCTAATTGCACTAAATCGCCACTGGCACCAAGTCCACCATGTTCGTAAATAACAGGCGAAATATTTTTATTGATCAGGTCTTTAATTAAGATCAGGGCATCCGGGTGAATCCCTGCAAATCCCTGCATCAATGTATTTAAACGAGCCAGCATCACTGCCTTACAATCAATCTCAGGAATATAATTACCTGAACCTGAACAGTGACTGCGTATTAGATTATATTGCAGTTTTACCTGATCATCATGGTTAATGCGGTATTGCGCCATTGGCCCAAAACCTGTATTAATGCCATATATTAATTTTTCACGAGTAAACTCTTTTAAAAAATAATGACTGCGATATACTTTTCTTAGTGCTTCTTCATCTAATTGAAGCTCTAAATTATTTATTAAAACCTTATAGAAATCATCTGCTGAGATTTTCTTGTCCCCTATCTTTACCATATTTGTGCCTGCAATTTACAATATTATAAACAATTTTACTATCCGTGGAGATGGGTATTTTTATTTTATTAAGAAATTATAAAAGTTAATTAATCTTTTCCTTATTTTGGCGCTTTTATATCAAATGCGATAATTTGTTTTAACTATGAATTTTTTTACTAAAGATACCAAATCAGCTTTCGAAGCCATTACTAACGCTCAGTTTATTGCGTTTGCACCTATTGTTTTTCAGGCTACAAAGTCCTTAAGAGATCTGGGAATTCTAACTGCAGTGGAAGAATCCGGGGAAAACGGAATAACACTTGAAGAAATTTATCCTAAGTTAAAGCTATCAGAATATGGCGTCAGGGTTCTTTTAGAGGCAGGGTTAGGCATAGGTTTAGTGATCAAAAACGATTACAAATACACGATCACTAAAATGGGAAATTTTATTTTAAACGACCGCATGACTCGTGTTAATATGGATTTTACCAACGATGTGTGTTATGAAGGTATGTTTACTTTGACAGACAGTATTACAGAAGGAAAGCCAACTGGATTAAAAACATTAGGCGATTGGCCAACTGTTTATGAAGGTCTGGCGCATTTGCCAAAGCCAATACAGGATAGTTGGTTTAATTTTGATCATTTTTATTCAGATGGTTCGTTTGATCAGGCTTTAGAACAATTGTTTAAGCGCAAGCCAAAACATATCCTTGATATTGGCGGGAACACAGGTAAATTCACCTTAAAATGCATGAATTATAATTCTGAGGTGAAAGTTACCATTCTGGATCTTCCCGGCCAGTTGGCTATGGCAAAAGAGAACGTCCAACACACGGCATTTGTAGATAGGGTTAATTATTTTCCGATCAATATTTTAGATGACGCACAGCGTTTTCCAAAAGGAGCAGATACAATCTGGATGAGCCAGTTTTTAGATTGTTTCAGTGAAGATGAGATCGTGAGTATTTTAAAGCGATGTCATGAAGCCATTGCGGATGATGGAAAAATCTATATCATGGAAACATTCTGGGACAGACAGAAATTTGAACCAGGAGCTTTTAGTTTACAAATGACTTCTTTGTATTTTACAAACATTGCCAATGGCAACAGCCAGATGTATGACAGCGAAGTATTCAATCGATTGATCGACAAAGCAGGATTCAAAGTTTTAGAGCAAATTGATAATGTGGGTATTAGTCATTCGATACAGATCTGTAAGAAAAAGTAAAATCATCATAGACAGGCTGTATTGGTCGGAGAAAAAGATGTTGTTCTTACATTATTCTTATTAAATTTTGCTGACTCATTTTTGCTTATCACTTT
Source organism: Bacteroidia bacterium (assembly GCA_014378485.1). Classification (GTDB taxonomy): domain Bacteria; phylum Bacteroidota; class Bacteroidia; order B-17B0; family Aurantibacillaceae; genus UBA4416. The sequence goes on along the minus strand of JACMNO010000094.1, from coordinate 23,969 downwards.
TACCAGATGAAAAAAGACATTACAACATCTGCGGATGCCGAATTGATGGTAAGAACATTTTATTCAAACTTATTATTAAATGATGATATAAAACCAATTTTTGCCAATGTGGATTTCGAAAAACACATGCCCCACATGCTTGCTTTCTGGGAATTTGTATTGTTGGACAAGGAAGGATACACCACCAATGTCTTTGACAAGCACGTTAATTTGCCATTAAAACCGGAGCATTTTACCATTTGGCTCAAAACATTTGAAAATACCGTTCATAGTTTATTTGAAGGAGAAAAAGTCCAAATGGCCATCCAGCGCGCTCAAACCATAGCCTATTCCTTTGAAACCAAAATGAAACAAATGGGTAAATTGGGTTAGCTTCACCACGGAGTCACAGTGAAACAAAGGTCTTTTGGAGGAGAAATAATTTGATTTTTTTTTCTTAAATTCGCTCTCCTTAAATTTGCACCACAAAGATACAGAGTGCACAAAGGAAGTTAATTTGTGTATGGAAGAGTTACTAAGAAATAGTATAACGGGAGAAATTTTAGATTCCTGTATTGAGGTTCATAGGAATCTTGGCCCAGGTCTTTTGGAATCGACATACGAAATCTGTTTATTGAAAGAATTTGAACTGAGAGGAATTAAAGCAGTGGCTCAAATAAAGTTACCCATTCTTTATAAAGATTTTCTTTTAGATCAAAATTATATAATTGATGTCTTAGTAGCAGATGAATTTATTCTCGAATTAAAGTCCGTTGAAGCCATATTACCAATCCATAAAGCGCAATTGATAACCTATTTAAAGTTGGCTGACAAAAGGCTGGGATTTTTAATTAATTTTAACGTCCCATTGATGAAGAATGGTTTTCAGAGAGTAATTCAAGGTTATTAAAAACGACAAAAAAACCTCCGTGACCTCTGTGTCTCTGTGGTGAACAAATAAAAAAATGAAAAAGTACCCTACATACACACAGCTTAACTTATCACAAATAAGCAAAGACATTTTAAGTTACTGGAAAGAAAAAGACACGTTCGGAAAATCAATTTCTACCCGTGAAGGAAAAACGCCATGGGTGTTTTACGAAGGCCCGCCAAGTGCTAACGGTATGCCGGGCATACATCACGTGATGGCTCGTACGATCAAAGATATTTTTTGTCGTTATAAAACCTTGCAGGGTTTTCAAGTGAAACGTAAAGCAGGTTGGGACACTCACGGCTTGCCTATTGAGCTAGGTGTAGAGAAAACATTGGGGATCACTAAAGAAGACATTGGAAATCCTAGTAGTAAGAAATTCATTTCTGTAGAGGATTACAACAAGGCTTGTCGTAAGGAAGTCATGAAATACACCGACAAGTGGGAAGACGTAACGGCAAAAATGGGTTATTGGGTGGATATGAAAGACCCTTACATAACTTACGATAACAAATATATTGAAAGTGTTTGGTGGTTATTGCAAAATTTAAATAACAAGGGATTATTATACAAAGGCTTTACTATTCAGCCTTATTCTCCTGCCGCGGGAACGGGTTTATCTTCGCATGAATTAAATCAACCGGGTTGTTATAAAGATGTGAAAGATAGAACAGCTACGGTGCAATTTAAAATTGCAGATTCCAAATTACAGATTTCAAATTTGCAATCTGTAAATCTGCAATCTGCAATTTATTTTTTAGCGTGGACAACTACTCCGTGGACCTTGCCATCCAACACAGCACTAGCTGTTGGAAAAGACATTGACTATGTTTTTGTAGAAAGCTTTAATCCATTAAATGGCACTCCGCAAACCGTTATATTAGCGAAAGACTTATTGAATAAATATTTCTCAGAAAAACATACGGATCTTAAATTTGAAGATTACAAACCGGGAGATAAAAACATTCCGTTTAAAATTGTTGGTCATTGCAAGGGTTCAGATTTAGCAGGCATTTCATATGAACAATTATTGCCATTCGCACAGCCAACCGATGGCAATGCCTTTAAAGTCATCATTGGTGATTTTGTTACTACTACAGATGGTACAGGAATTGTGCACATTGCCCCAAGCTTTGGTGCGGATGACTTTAGAGTGGCCAAACAAAACGGAATCGGTTCATTAACTTTAGTCGATAAACGCGGACGGTTTTTACCGGAAATAAAAGACGGAACATTTTTGTATGGCGATGAATATGTGAAAGAAGCTTATCATACCGATGCAGAAAAGCAAATTGAATTTGAAAAACAAAAACAAATTTTAGAAGCTTCCGGAAAGATCAAAGAATTGAAAGCTTACCTGAGCGTAGATGAACGGATTGTTTTAAAATTACAGGAAGAAGGAAAATTATTTAAAAAAGAAACATACGAGCACAGTTATCCGCATTGTTGGAGAACAGACAAACCCGTACTATATTATCCTTTGGATTCATGGTTCATCAAATCAACGGCCGCAAAAGACCGGATGATTGAACTGAACAAAACCATTAACTGGAAACCTGAAGCTACCGGTACAGGGCGTTTTGGAAACTGGCTCGAGAATTTAAATGACTGGAATTTATCACGTTCCCGTTTTTGGGGCATTCCTATTCCTATATGGACAAGTGAAGATAAACTAGAACAAATAGTAATCGGCAGTGCGGAAGAATTAAAAAAAGAAATTGATAATTCTGTTTCCAAAGGCATGATGGCTGAAAATCCTTTAGGCAAATTTGTTCCAGGAAATTTCTCCGCTGAGAATTATGATACATTTGATTTGCATAAACCTTATGCGGATAGCATTATTTTAGAGAAGAATGGAAAAAAATTATTCCGTGAGCCTGATTTAATTGATGTGTGGTTTGATAGTGGCGCCATGCCTTATGCGCAGGTGCATTACCCGTTTGAGAATAAAGAATTAATTGACAATAAAAAATATTATCCTGCTGATTTTATTGCCGAAGGAGTGGATCAGACGCGTGGGTGGTTTTTTACCTTACATGCAATAGCTGTCATGAATTTTGATTCGGTGGCATACAAAAATGTTGTATCCAACGGATTAGTGCTGGATAAAAACGGAAATAAAATGAGTAAGCGTCTAGGTAATGCTGTGGATCCATTTGAGACTATTGAAAAATACGGTGCAGATGCAACACGTTGGTATATGATTGCAAACGCGGCACCATGGGACAATCTGAAATTTGACACAGAAGGTATTGGTGAAGTACAACGGAAATTATTCGGCACATTATATAACACCTATGGATTCTTTGCTTTATATGCTAATGTAGATAATTTCACAGTAGATTTAAGTAACACGGTAAACGTTAGTAACCGTTCCGAACTGGATCGTTGGATCTTGTCCAAATTAAATTCATTGGTAAAAGATGTAACAGAACAATATGAAACATTTGAACCGCACAAAGCTGCACGTTACATTGAGGAATTTGTAGATGAACATTTAAGCAATTGGTACATCCGCTTATCACGTCGCCGTTTCTGGAAGGGCGACATGAGTGATGATAAAAAGGCTGCTTATGAAACTTTATTTGAATGCTTGAATACCTTATCTCAATTAATGAGTCCGATTGCACCGTTTTTTGCGGATTGGTTATATCAGAATCTCAATGATGTTTCCGGAGAAATTAATTCAGTTCATTTAACTAATTACCCGAAAGTAGATACTTCTTTAATTAACAGCAATTTGGAAAAACGCATGGAAATGGCTCAAAAGATTTCGTCGATGATCTTATCGATTCGAAAGAAAGAAAATCTGAGAGTTCGCCAGCCATTGCAAAAAATTCGTATCCCGATCCTGGATCCTGAATTCAGGCAACATGTGGAAGCGGTAAAGGATATCATATTAGCAGAAGTGAATGTCAAGGAATTAGAGTTTGTAACTGAAGAGGAAGCACATATTGTAAAAAACTTGAAGCTTAACTTCAAGACTTTGGGTAAAAAATGCGGCAAACACATGAAAACGGTTCAGGCTTATGCTAATGATCACGGCCCTTTGATCATATCAGGCATTGAAAAAAGCGGTCGATTTAAAATGAATATTGAAGGAGAAGAAATTTTATTGGAAACTGAGGATGTAGAGATCATCCCGGTTGATATTCCTGGCTGGAAAGTAGCCAATAGCGGACAAATAACTGTGGCTTTGGATATTACATTGTCCAACTCCCTGAAAGAAGAAGGACTGGCAAGAGAATTGGTTAACCGTATTCAAAATCTGAGAAAAGACAGTGGTTTGGATGTTACAGACAAGATTCTGGTAAAAATACAACAAAATGATGCCTTGGATACTGCCATTCAAAATAATTTAAAGTATATTTGCGCCGAAACTCTGACAGGAGATTTACAAGTGGTACAAAATTTGTCCTCCACCACCGCAAGTTCTGTTGAAGTGGACGAATTGGTATCTACCCTTATTTCTATAGAAAAGTTAAATTAATTTTAAGAGAAGAATTATGGCAAAGAAAATAGTGAAACCTGCAAAGAACGCCAGTAAAGCGGCACCAAAAAAAGCTGCGGCGAAACCCGCTAAAAAAATTGCAAGCAAACCTGCACCTAAAAAAGCAAGTAAACCTGCGCCGAAAAAACTGATTGCAAAAACAACCGCTAAAAAAGCTGTTGCGAAAAAACCCATATCCAAACCAATAGCCAAAAAGGTTGTTGTAAAAAAAACCGTACCAAAAAAAGTGACTAAAGTTCCAGCAAAGAAAGTAGCAAAAGCGATTAAACCTGCCCCTAAAAAAGTAGAGAAAAAAAGCATAAAGCCTGCACCAAAAGCAGTTGTTAAACCCGCAGTAAAAACGGCACCAGTTGCTAAATCAACAAAAGCAATAATTTCGGCAAGCTCATCTGCCAAATCAGTTAAAGTTGTTGGAAAGCCAATTGATGCAGTAGCAAAAAAAGGCTCTAAGAAAACTGAAAAGCCAGGCAAGGCAAATAAAAAAGGTAAAAAAGGAGATGAAGAAGAAGATGATGTTGAAGTGGAAGAGGAAGATGATTCTGATGTTGATGTAAAAGATGATTACGAAAAGCCCGAAGAAGAAGATGATGCCGTTGTTGATTTAGATGAAGCTCCTGTATTGGATCTTGAAGGTGGCGGTAACTCTATCGATGATGATGATGAAGATGAAATCCCTGAAAAAAGAGGACGTGGACGTAGAAAGAAAAGCGAAGGCCGTTCTTCCGGGTCAGAATCTTATATTAGAAACAGGCCATTGCATATTGATATTACTAAACCTTTGATAAAGAAACCTCAGGCTCCTCAACCAAAACCATTCTTGAATACAATGGATGATAGAAGCCGTTATTCTGATAAAGAATTAACCGAGTTTAAGGAATTAATCATTGATAAATTAAAAGAAGCGCAAACAGATTATGACTTGTTGAAACAAACATTGTCTAATGCTGATAATCACGGAACAGATGATACTTCTCCTTCATTCAAATTATTAGAAGATGGATCCGATGTTTTATCTAAAGAAGAAACCGCTCAGTTAGCTGTTCGCCAGGAAAAATACATTGTGAATTTGAAAAATGCATTAATGCGTATTGAAAACAAAACTTATGGTATTTGCCGTGTAACAGGTAAATTAATTCCAAAAGAACGTTTACGCTCAGTGCCACATGCTACTTTAGGAATTGATGCGAAATTAAATCAATCAAACTAATAGCTATTATTATAATACCTAAATGGGCAAAAAGGTTATCTTTGTAAGATAACCTTTTTGCTTTTTACAAGCTCTATGCTTAAAAAATACAGACTTCCCATCATAACTGTGTTTGCAGTATTATTCATTGATCAGTGTATTAAATTATACATCAAATCAAATTATCCAATTGGTGAAGTGTGCCGTATTATTGGTGATTGGAGTCGGATAACATTTACTGAAAATCCAGGCATGGCATGGGGACTTGAATTTGGGGGTGATTATGGAAAACTTGCGCTGAGCCTTTTCCGAATCATTGCGGTTTTTGCAGGTATTTTTTATATCAAGAAGATTGTCAACGACGGCGAACATAAAGTATTTATTATTTGTGTTTCTTTAATATTGGCAGGTGCTTTAGGAAACATCCTCGATTCGGCATTTTATGGATTAATCTTTGGTGAAAGCACAGAGTACCAGGTGGCAGAATTCATGCCGGCAGACGGAGGTTATACAGGCTTTTTGCAGGGCCATGTAGTGGATATGTTTTACTTTCCAATGTATGAAGGAAGTTTTCCAGAATGGATGCCTATTTGGGGAGGCGAACATTTTGAGTTTTTCAATGCTATTTTCAATTTCGCTGATATGGCTATTTCGTTTGGTGTTGGCATCATACTGGTTTTTCAAAGCACATTCTTTAAAATTAAAAACAATCCCGAAGAAAAAGCCCCTTTGACAAGCGAAAACGCACATAAATCTTCAACGGAATAGCATACTAAAAGACTGTAAAAGCCGTTTTGATAATTAAATTGAAGAATTATTTATACATACTTTTTTTTAGCTTGTTTTTTTTTCAGGCAATATCTCAGCATAAAGAAGAGAGCGGAGTTAACTTACCTAAGTTTTATAAGAACAAAATGCATTTCGGATTTGCATTAGCTTATAACAAAACTGATTTCAGGATCCATACCATTAAGAATTCCGCTTTTCCTGATACTGTTATTGGCGGTGTGACCTATGGCATGAAAACTATTTATACGAAGTCAGACCCGGGCTTTGCATTAGGTATCATTTCTGATTTCAGATTACATGAATACATCCGCCTGAGATTCACTCCCAATATTAGTTTTGCATCAAGAAACCTGGAATATACATTGCAAAATGACAAATTGGATAGTACAAAAATTTACAAAAAAACTATTGAATCGACTTTTATTATTTTGCCATTGGAGCTTAAACTTCAATCCAAACGTTTGGATAATTTTGGCGCTTATGTTATTTTTGGAGGTGGATACACGATGGATCTTGTATCTAAAAAGAAAGGTCAGGCAACAGGCGGTGCCAATCAATTGGATGATGCGGTGTTGTTAAAAAGAGATGATTATTTTTATAGCGCCGGTGCCGGAGTAGATTTCTACCTGAAGTATTTTAAATTGGGACTTGAAGTTAAAGTACTTCAGGGAACCAAAAATTTATTACAAAAAAGCAACAATATATTTTCAAATAGTATAGAAAAAGTTAATTCTAAAATGGCTATTTTTTCTGTAACCTTTGAAGGATAATGAATAAACTGAAGAATAAAAATCTTCCATTATGATAAAAGAAATAAACCTAGCTGTTGCAGCTCACATTGCTTATGATGAACAATTACTAAAACAGGAAATTGCCGAACACTTAGCCTTAAAGCCAACTGATAACTTTCTCATCAAGCCATTACGTCGCAGTATTGATGCCCGTTCACGAAACATTAAAGTAAATTTGAAATTAGTTGTTTGGATTAATGAGCCCGTAACTGAAGATGATCTGGGAATTTATTATAAAGAAGTTTCAAATTCTAAAAGTAGTATTACGATTATTGGCGCCGGACCAGCAGGTTTATATGCAGCTTTGCGTTGCCTGGAAATAGGCATAAAGCCCGTTATATTTGAACGTGGAAAAGATGTGCAGGCGCGAAGAAGGGATTTGGCGGCAATCAATAAAGAACAAATTGTAAATCCTGAAAGCAATTATTGTTTTGGAGAAGGTGGCGCTGGAACATACAGCGATGGGAAATTATATACACGTTCCAGTAAGCGTGGTGATATTGAACATATTTTAAAAACGTTTGTATATCACGGGGCAGATGATGTTATTTTAGTAGACGCGCATCCGCACATTGGAACTAATAAATTACCAAAGATCATTTCAAACATGCGTGAAACCATTTTAAAAAATGGTGGGGAAATTCATTTTCATTCTAAGTTAATTGATATAAATTATAAGGATGATAAAATTTCTTCTATTCTTATTGAAAAGACACTTGTCATACTGAGCGACTTGCCCGAAAAAATTGGAGGAGTAGAAGGTTCAGGGAACGATAATCACACCGCTGTTGAACATGCCTGTTCTCATTTAATATTAGCAACCGGCCATTCTGCCCGGGATATATATGAGTTGCTGGATAGAAAAAAAATTGCCATTGAAGCAAAACCCTTTGCATTAGGAGTCCGTGTGGAACATCCTCAGGAATTTATTGATAAAATTCAATACTCTTGTCATACGCATGATGAGGTTGTTTCCAAGCGCGGCTATTTACCTGCCTCATCTTATAGCCTCGTTCACCAGGCAAAGGGCCATGGCGTGTATTCATTTTGCATGTGCCCGGGTGGAATCATTGCTCCATGTGCCACATCACAGGAAGAAGTGGTGACAAATGGATGGAGCCCTTCTAAAAGAAATAATCCTTATGCCAACAGTGGTATAGTGGTTGGATTGGAATTGCTTGATTTTGAACCCTATAAAAAATTCGGTGCTTTGGCAGGTTTACAATTACAAAAGGAGATTGAACGTAAAGCATGGCAGAGTGGAGGTAAAACACAAACCGCTCCCGCTCAAAATTTGCAGGACTTTGTCAATAATAAAGTAAGTAATAAACTGATTGATTGTTCTTATCAGCCAGGAACGCAATCTGTACAAATGACGGATGTTGTTGGCAAAATGATAGGCGCCACCTTGCAACAAGGATTCAAAGCATTTGATAATAAGATGCGCGGTTATATTAGTAACGAGGCAATTATAGTAGGTGTAGAATCAAGGACTTCAACACCTGTGCGCATACCAAGAGATAAAACAACCTTACAGCATATACAATTAAAAAATTTGTACCCATGTGCTGAGGGCGCCGGTTATGCTGGAGGTATTGTAAGCGCGGCCATGGATGGTGTGAATTGTGTGAATGCTATTGCAGCACTATATTAATTTATTTATTTTGCTTTAAGATCAGGCGAAGAGATGAATCTTTTGTAAAGTAATTCCATGCCCAGTTAAAGAAAATAATGATCTTGTTTCGCACGCTCAGAATTAGCATCAGGTGCAGGAACATCCAAATAAACCAGGCAAAAAACCCCTGAAATTTTATGAACGGAAGATCAACAACCGCTTTTCGCTTGCCAATAGTAGCCATTGATCCGAGGTCTTTGTATTCATATTCTTTTTGTTCTTTGCCTTTCAATTGCCTTAAAAAATTAGTGGCTATATTTTTTCCCTGGTTGATGGCTACGTTTGCTATCTGGGGATGACCATTTGGATAAAGAGTTGTTTCCATGTAAGCAATATCGCCCATTGCATATATGTTTTGAGTACCTGGTATTTTATTGTAACGGTCTACCTTATAACGGTTTTTAATAATAGCATCAAGTGTCAATCCCTCAATAATATTTCCCGTAACACCTGCAGCCCAAATTAAATTTCCAGTAGGAATAGTTTCACCATTATTTAGTGTAGCAATTTTGCCATCATAATTCGTAACGATTGTTTCTGTTTTAACGATCACACCTAATTCTTCAAGGTATTTACGTGAAGCATTTTTTGCTTCTTCACTCATGCTGTTAAGTGTTTTTTTACTGCCTTCCAACAGGATCACTTTTAATTTCGAAAAATCTATGTGCGGATAATCCCTTGGCAAAATGTGGTTTCTCATTTCAGCGAAAGCTCCAGCTAATTCAACGCCGGTGGGTCCGCCGCCAACCATCACAATATTCATCAAAGCTTCTTTATCCTTTTCTTCAGCAGAAATAATTTTTTCAAAGCTCAATAAAATATTATTCCGGATCTCAATAGCTTCTTCAGTAGTTTTCATGGAAAGCGCATGTTTTCTTATCTCCTCATTCCCAAAAAAGTTGGTTTTACAACCAGTTGCAATTATTAGGAAATCATAATGATAATCGCCTATGTTTGTTTCGATTTTATTTTCAGCAGCTATAATTTTAGTTACCTCTGCTAAACGTATTTGAATGTTTTTCGACTTTTGAAAGATTTTCCGGAAAGGAAAAGAAATATTGGAAGGCTCCAGCCTTGCACTCGCCACCTGGTAATAAAGCGGCTGAAACTGGTGATGGTTTTGCTTATCAATTAAAAGAATATCAAAGTCTTCGTTGTTTAGTCGTTTGGCTAAATGAAGACCGGCAAAGCCTCCTCCAACCAAAACTATTTTTTTTCGCGTACCCATAATTTTTTTTATAACACCTAAATGAATAAGGAACAGTTAATTGTTTAAGGTTTCCGGAGGAATATTTCCATTTTCTTTATCGGCCATTGTCTTGCGTTGTCTTTTATAGATGTAAACGCCACCCATTAATAATGCTGCAAAAATAAATAAGCCAATCATTCCCCAAACCAACCCACTCGTTGAACGTACAATAATTAAAAATACGATAGCTACTAAAAAAACAGTGGCCAATTCGTTGAACAACCTTAATTTGAAAGATGAGGATTTAAAAATTCCCGCTTGTTGTTGTTTATAATAGGCATGACATTGTAAATGATATAATGCTAATAAACCAACAAAGATTAATTTCAACCACATCCAAGGAAAGGTTAATATCGCAGGGTTTAAGTATAACATCCAGGGGCCAAAAATAAAAGTTGCAATAAATGATGGCCATGTAATAATATACCAAAGTTTTTTTTGCATTAATGTTAATTGCGTAATTAGTATTAGCCTGGTTGGTTCTTCTTTTTCGTTAGCTTCTTTAGTGTAGATGAATAATCGAACCATATAAAACAAGCCTGCAAACCAGGTAACTACAAAAATCACATGAAGGGCTTTGATATATAAATAGTCCATATTGTTTTATTTAAAACAAAGGTAGTATTTTTACACTATTATTAAATTACAACAAACACTATGAAAGGTAAAACTGCCAAAGAATCTTTAACCATCAATACTGAAGTTGTATTGCCAAACGATACAAATCACATAGGAAATTTATTTGGAGGAAAACTATTACAGTGGATGGACATTACTTCTGCTATTGCTGCAGGCAGACATTCAAGCAGGGTGGTGGTAACGGCTTCTATCAATCATGTATCTTTTGACAACCCAATCAAACAAAACTCTGTAGTAACTTTAGAAGCAAAAGTATCCCGTGCTTTTACCAGCAGCATGGAAGTTCATATTGATGTATTTGTTGAAGATAGAATAACAGGCCACAAAACTAAATGTAATGAAGCTATTTTCACCTTTGTAGCAATTGATCAGAATGGAGCGCCATTGCCGGTGCCTGAATTAATTCCTGAAACGGATGAAGAAAAAAAGCGCTATGAAGGAGCCCTGCGTCGTCGCCAGTTATCATTGATTTTAGCTGGAAGAATGAAACCGGATGATGCAACAGAACTTAAAGCTTTATTCTCTAAAGATTAAAAGTTTGCTTTCTTTATTTCAATATCGTTCATGCATTTAAAATGTCCCTTCGGGCATTTTTTATATCCCAGTTTAGAGCAGGGTCGGCATGGAAGATTTTTTATTTCCAATAGTTGAGAGTTATTTCCTGCTAAATACGGCCCCATACCGAATTCAGGAATAGTGTTTCCCCATAAAGAAATAATGTCTTTTTTGTAAGCCGCCGCAATATGCATTAAACCGGTGTCAGAGGTAATAACTTTTTTTGATTGCTGTATGACGGAAGCCGATTGATTAATATTCAGATTTCCACAAAGATTAAAAGTCTTGGCAGGAAATACCTGATGAACAGTCTCTGCGATACTGGAATCTTCTTTTCCCCCTACTAATACTAATGGTAAAGAGCTTTGAACACATATCTCTTTTAATTTATTGATTGGTATTTGTTTCGTATAGTAAGAGCCTCCAACTACTAAAACATGAAACCCATTTTGATAATGCACAGGCAGGTAACTTGAAACATTGATCTGATCTTTTTCATGAATAAAATGATCCAGCCCTTTACCGTCATTCGTAACACCTAGTGATTGAACTGTTTCAAAATACCTGTCAACAATATGAATCTGCGGTAACCGGTTTATTTTGAAGTTAACCATTAAGAGTTTCTCGGGATTCAGTTTATTAAAAGAGAACGTTTTTTTACCGAGGGCGAGTTTTAATTTAAAAGTTCTGAGATTATGATGCAGATCAATAATGTAATCGTAATTTTCTTTTTTTAGATCCGAAATAGCTTCTGAAAGCGAATCTTTTATACTGTAGAGTTTATCAATATATATGTTGTTTTCAATAACATTCCTAAAAGTTTGTTTCGTGAGAAAATGAAGTTCAACATTTTTAATTTGTTGTTTTATGCAACGTAAAACTGGAGTCGTTAACACGACATCACCGATAGAACTAAAGCGTACAACTAAAATTTTCACTCGTATATTGAAAGATGCTTATCTTTAAACAAAAGTAACCAAAATTTCCAATGTTTATTGATACTCATACACACCTTTATTCTGATGAATTTAATGAAGACCGGATTGAGCGCATCAATGATGCTATTTCAAAATCAGTAACTAAATTCTACATGCCCAATGTGGACAGTACAACCATAGATGGAATGTTGGCTTTGGAAATACATTATCCTGAGGTGTGCCTGCCTATGATGGGGCTTCATCCTTGTTCTGTAAAGGAGAATTACAGAGATGAACTGGATTTGGTGAAGAAATGGCTTGATTTGCGACGTTTTGCTGCAATTGGTGAAATAGGTATTGATCTTTATTGGGATAAAACTTTTATTAAAGAGCAGGAGCTTGCCTTTAGGGAACAATTATTTTGGGCTATTGAATATAATTATACTGTTGTGATTCATTGCAGGAACGCTTTCGATGAAATCTTTGCAATTTTAAAATCCTATGAAAAATTACCTAAAGGTATTTTTCATTGTTTCAGCGGTGATTATATTCAGGCTCAAAAAATATTATCGCTAGGAAATTTTAAATTAGGTATCGGTGGCGTGGTAACTTTTAAAAATTCCGGATTAGATAAAGTTGTTGAACAGTTGAACCTTCACGATATTGTTTTGGAAACAGATGCTCCTTATCTTTCGCCTGTTCCTTTTCGAGGGAAGCGTAACGAAAGCGCCTATATTCCTTTGATTGCCCAAAGAATAGCAGAAATAAAACACATACCGGTTGAAGAAGTAGCTGCAATCACTTCAGCTAATGCGAATGAGATATTTGAAAACTAAAACGTTTATATCATCACCTTTTCTAAACACCCTGGTGTATGCTAATGTATTTATTGCTCTTTGCGCTTTTTCACAGGTATTATTAACCTATCATTTTTTTCCGATACCGGTTAATTTCGATAATAATTCGTATTTGTTATTTGTAATGCTTGCTACATATTTACAATATAATGTGCAACGGGGATATTACATTGTGAATCATAGCAATTCAAACTCTCCGCGATCTCAATGGGTGCTTCGACATAAGAAGGTGATGGGGTACACTATTGGAGTATCGCTAATTGTATTATTATTTCTTTGTAATAAGTTAAGCTGGCTCTCTATAGGTATTATGGTAGGTGCAGAAATTATTTCAACACTCTATTACTTGCAGCCTTTTAATTTGAGACGACATGGTTATATCAAACCGTTTTTAATTTCAACGGTATGGGTTATTAGTTGCGGATTGGTGCCTCTAATAGAAAATCAATTGCTAACAATTCACAGCGCTTGGTTTTTAGCATCCCAGTTTGTTTTTATATCAGTATTATGCCTGTTATTTGACATAAAAGATAACGACAAGGATTATTTATCAGGAGTGAATACTTATGCTAATCGATTTGGCGTGAGTGCAACAAAACTCATTTGCGCAGTAATGGTATTAATAGGATTTACATGCTTTTATATGTTTAAAAGCGATACAGCTTCTCTAACAGCTTCGGTTATTTTAAGGATATTGCTTTTATTCACCATTTTATATACAAGCGATAAAAGGCATGCTTTTTATTATTACCTATGGGTAGATGGATTATTGATTATACAGACGATTCTGTTCTTTATCTTCTAGAAGTACTTCGTACCAATCAAATAATTTGTTACATAATCAGTTACGCCGTCTTCTAAGCGTGTAAATGGTTTTTTATAACCCTGGGCAATTAGTTTGTCCATATTAGCTTCAGTGAAATATTGGTATTTATCGCGGATATCAATGGGTGTATCAATAAACTCTATGTTTGGTTCTTTACCCAATGCTTTAAAAGTAGCCTTTGCAAGATCTATAAAAGTGCGGGCTTTACCGCTTCCTAAATTATAGATACCATTTTTTAAATCTTCTCCATAAGCAAAATATAACACATCGATGAGGTCTTTTACGTAAACAAAATCCCTGAGTTGCCCGCCGTCTGTATAATTTGGATTATGAGAACGGAATAATTTTACTTGTCCCTTTTCGTTTATCTGATTAAAAGAATGAAAGATCACAGAGGCCATTCTTCCTTTATGATATTCATTGGGCCCGTACACATTAAAAAATTTGAAACCAGCCCATTTAGGCGGACACGTTTTTTGAGTAATGGCCCATTTATCAAAATCATTTTTACTATCTCCGTATGGATTCAGTGGTTTTAATAAATTAATTTTTGTTTCATCATCATCATAACCAAATTCACCTAAACCATAAGTTGCAGCAGAGGAGGCATACACTAGTGGAATGAAATGTTTGGTGCAGGTGTTCCAGATTGATTTTGTGTAATCCAGATTTAATTCATTAAACAACTCCACATTAAATTCAGTGGTGTCGGTGCGCGCACCAATATGGTATACGAAAGTTACCGCATGAGCATGTTCTTCAAACCAGTTTAAAAAATGAGAGCGCTCAAGCTTTTGTATAAAATTCTTGGTGTGGTAGTTATTGATTTTTTGTAATTGTGAAAAATCATCTACTAAAATTAAATTTTCATGGCCCTCGTTATTTAATTTTGTAATTAAACAACTCCCTATAAAGCCTGCTGCACCTGTTATGACTATCATTGGATTATTTAATGATGGTTAATTTTTTTGTAATGATATTATTTTTGAACGAAACCTGTACACTATAATTTCCGGATGAAAGTGCATTTAAGTTTAAGGAGTGGATTACGTTCCCCGCATTTACATTTTTTGTTTCGATGTAAACCAATGCACCTAATGTATTGTAAACAGAAACTTTAACAAATTCATTATTGTTTAAACTGTAAGTTAAAGTGCAGGCATCTGTTGCCGGATTTGGGAACACGTTTAACTGAAGATCAGTTGTAGTTATTTCTTTTATTCCAACGAGAACCTCAGTGTTTGAAGTTAACTTTACTTCAGCTACGTTTAAGATAGCTCTCTTTTTTAAATCCGAATTATATTCACTGAGTACACCTATTAAATAAATATTATCTGCATTATACCTGAATTCTCCAGTGGTTAAAACAGGTAAGGTATAAGTAGATGTGATTGAATAAGTTTGCCCAATTGTTGAACCAATTGTCGGAATAATGCCAGGAGCTCCATACGAACCGTGCATCATCTTATTAACTACATATTGATGCTTATAATCACCAGGACTTAATAAATTAGTGTCAGCGTTTAAATAACTACCTAACTGGTAATACGGAGAAGCGCCCACATTAAATAGTGAACTATGCTGATTCCATTGATTATCAGTAAGGTCAGCAGAAGGCCCGTAAACGTTATTTTCCTTAATGTACAAGTTTAAGCGATAATCGCCTTTTACATCCCCAACAAATGTTGAAGAAACAGTTGCATCAATCTGACGCGTTATAATATTGTAACTGAAATTGGTAACTGCTACAGTTGCCGGCACTTTCATAGCTAAACGTTGAGCAGTATAAAAACCCCAGTTGTTGCGGTTAATTGTTATGCCATCGTTTGCCGAAAAATAATATTGATCGATCGAAGCACTTGGAAAATCTGGCGCATAATCCGTTATTAAAATATTCCCTTCTGGGGTTGACATATTATCATTATCATGAATTGAAGCAGCAATCACATTTGTATTTGTGCTGACGATGGAACTCAAAACGGTATAGCCTTCAGGGCACCAGCCACACAAAGCACTTGTAAATTGCTCAACAAGAACTTTCTTTTGAGGAACAGACGCCGAGATGGTAAGGTCCCCGGTAATTGTATCATTAATTTTAACCTGATCAATCTGTCCATTAATTGTGCTAGACCAGATCTTAAAAGTATTGTGTTGTGGGATTACAGTATTATAAGGAAAAGAAAAAGATAAAGATCTGCTTTCCAGATAATTTAAAGCAGGGGATAAAATTTTTATTTCAGATATGGTTGGCCCATTATCCATTTTATAATTGACGGTAAGATTACTAATGGGCGAAAAACCATAGTTTTTAAATGTAGCGGTGATAATATTGTTCGAGGATACAGAAGAATACTTATAAACATCATGTGATACAGCACCGGCATCAAAGCCATTGGAAATATTGGCTACAGAAATATCATCTATCCATAATTGATATTTATTGCTGGAATTATTTTTGAAAGCGATGCGAATGCTCTGGTTCTTGAAAGCGGCTAAAGATATTCCGTGAGTTTGCCAGTTGTTTTTTTCGGCGGTTGTCGAAAAAATAATGGTGCTGAAATCAGATGCTGATGGAGTTAAAGTCGTAATAGTTGTCACATATACTTCATAGCCATCTGAGTTATTAATATCTGGGGCCATTGCTTCCCATGTTAACACGGATGATGAATCAATGTTAGCAATCGTTGGAGTGATCAGCCAGGCATTGGCAGTTCCAATAGGGTTGATCCAGGATGTAGAAACTGCAAACGTATCAGTACCATTATAAGGCATATAACTTAACCACGCTTTTTGTTTTTGGCCATTCGCCCTGAATGGATAATTACCACTTAACGTATCTGCTTTTAAACTATCTGTATTGATAGTGAACATGCCGTTTGGAACATTCGCGTATAAATAGGTATTACTGTTGTTGGTGTAAGTGCCGGTATTTAAAGAAAGGGTATTAAAGTGTTCGCTATATAGAATTTGTGAGGATAGAGAATCGATAAGAAACAGGAATGAAAATAAACAGAGTATTTTTTTAAGCATAGGTTGAAATAATAGAGGTTGGCATTTTTCGCCAACCTTTACAAAAATAGGATTTTTAATTAAAACTGGCATTTGAGGAACCTGTTTTTCTCTTATATAGTGCCATTTTTAGTTAAATATATTAGATATACTGCCGTTTATATAAATCAAAAGGGTTAATGCGCTAACATCAACCCTTTGTTAAACTTAAATCTTAAATGACTATTTAGAAACCGATAATTTTTTTGTAACAGATCCTTTTTCAGAAGCAATTACAACATTGTAAAGTCCTGAAGCAAATTTTTCTGTATCAAGTGTTATTTTGTTTAAACTTGCATTTAAAGTCACCATACTGTGGTAAACAACCTGTCCAACACCATTCAATACATTTACTGTCACATCCAACTGATCAGCTAAATCAATAGTTACAGCTGTTTCATTTACTGTTGGATTAGGGTAAATAGTAGCTTTAATACTGGCTTCGTTATAATTTATTAATCCTGTTGTGTTACCTACATTTATTAAGAATGTTAAGGTATCTGAGGAAGCTAAAGCAGCATTTTTCAACACATATTTAATAGTGTTTATGCCGTTTGACTGGCCTGAAAACATATGCATTTTTAAAAACCCTTGTGTTCCCGGCATTATGGAGGGCATAGCGCCACTTTCAGGTAAATTGTTAAAACAAATGCCGCTATTGCACAAATCGAATTCGCAATCAATTAATGTATCTTTTAAAAGCAGTTCCCAGGTAAAATCCAAATCGGTGGAGGACGTGTTGGTAATCCTAATTCCATTATAATTTAATTGGCTTGTATCTACTGCCATTATAAATGTTTTCCCCGGACTGAAGGTGTAATTTTGAGCAGATAGCTTAACATGGGTTAAATAACTAAATACAGTAAATAATGCTACTAAAAAATTCAAAGAAAGAAATTTCATTTTTAAGTCTATTAGAAAGTTGATTTTAGTGATTATTAAATTTACGATTTAATATCAAATGAGCAATGCAAATAAAACAAAAAGGTTGACGAATGAACATCAACCTTTTTGTCAAACTTAAAACTTAATTTATTTATTGATCACTAATTTACGGCTTGTAGTTCCGTTCTCTGTTGAGATATTAACATTATAAACGCCATTAGCCCAGTTCTCAGTATTTAAATTGATCGTATGGTTTCCTGCAGAAAAATCGTTCATTGATTCTGTGAAAACCTGGCGGCCCATCACATCAACGACATTGATACTGATCGTTTCATTCTGAACCAGGTCGATCGTTAACGTTGCGTTATTTTTAGCCGGGTTCGGGAATAACGAAATGTTAGTTATCGCACCGCTTGCATTATTTAAACCGGTTACGCTGGTTGTTTTCCATAATTTTGTATCCTGGCTGGTGAAAGCAGAGGACATTGTGTAAACCAATACACCTCCTGATTTTATCTGGTATTTACCAGCACCAGTTCCTGCGTTAAAACCGTCGCCGAATACATCATAAACAACCGTTTTATAACACAAGTTAGGATTTGCCACAAAACTAACTGTTGGCTGAACAGAAGTGCCGCTGGCTGCTAAATCAGTGTAAGGCCCTCCCGAAGCAACAGTAATTCCTGACACTTCTTCCATAACTGCCCAGGTAGTTTCTGATCCATACTGGTCAGTTGTTACAATCATATCCATTGATGCTGGTGTATTTGCAACTTTAGTGGTTAAAGGCACTGCCTTAGTCAACACATTGTTTGCAGTTAGAGGGTCAGCTGCACCATTAACAGTCGTTATCGCAACATTTAAAGTATTGGTTGCACTGGCAGGCCATGAATATGCAGGGATTGTTAATACAGTATGTGTGTATGGAGCTAAAGCACCTGCAAAATTAACTGTTTGTGTAGTTCCTCCTGTTAATGAATACTCAATAGAAGCAGAATTCATAGATGTTCCGCCATAGTTGATTAAGTTAAAATAACCAGGATTTACATTTCCTGCGCATGTTTCTGCATCCGCTTTCAATGTAGTGATTGCTCCGTCAAGAGCGTTTGGATAATTTGTTGTATTGATAGGACCATAAGCACCGTTAATAGTTACAGAGCTGCTTTGAGTAACAAAAGCTGCCAGTTCCAGATTTCCCAGTAAGCATAAATTTGTTTTACCGGCTGCTCCGTAGGTAGCTGGTACTGTATAAGTTCCGGTCGTTGTAAATGTTGTTCCTGCTGTTGTTGCAGGAATGATGACACCAAAGTTACCTGTAGTTAATCCTTTACGTAATACGTGGTTATGATTGTAGCTGTCATCAACATTATAATTACTGGCATTGTAAGGCGTTGGTATACCATAATTGTGCTGAGGGCCGTATACTTTATTCTCCAATAAAACAATGGTTATAGAGTTGGAGGTAGCCGGACTGTTTGCCGTGTAATATACCTGCGCCGTGTAAGTTAAAACCCTTGTAGTGGCATCTAAATTACCTTGTATGGCAACATTACAATAAGCCGCCTGCGCCTTAATTGTATTTGCCCAACCTGTCCATGAGCCCCGGCCACCAGACATTACTGTGCCGGTTAAAACAGTTCTGTTTACTGTTCCTGCAGGATAACCTGTGATCCCCATTCCTGGCATTGCATCAATAGCTGTACCTATTGTGGTTTTCAGATCCGGTTCACCTGCTGCAACAGTAGCATAACCTCCTGAGTGGATATTGATCAATACCACTTTACCAGGGTTGTTATTGTAAATTGAGTTGGCAATGGTATGTCCATCCGGGCAATAGCCACAGTAAATTCCTGTAAATTCTTCTAGTACTATTTTCTTATTTTGCGGCGTCGTGCTAACGGGTAACTGTGCAAAGGCTGAGCCTATGGTTCCAACAGCCAGGATTGTAAGTAATTGTTTTTTCATGGGTTATCTTTTGCTAGGGTGGTTTTTATTTTATTTATAGATTGTGAATTTTTTTACAACTTTATTTTTGCCATAAGAAATGGTACTGAAATAAATACCGGCAGGTAAATTCTCTGTATGAATGTTAATGGTGTTTTCTCCGATATTCAGATCAGTGCTATTAGACAACACAACAGTTCCTAAAGTATTAATAACTTTTACTTCAGCACTTTTTACATTTGCAGACGATTGGATTTTAATGTGTGCATTATAAATAGCAGGATTTGGATATACGTTGGAAACCGATGAAAACAAGTCTCCGTTTTCTTTAACAGATAACGCGGAATTGTACTGAATAGTAAAACTGATCACATCACTACTGTTGGTAGCATTTACAACTTTGTAAGTTACTGATGAGTATCCCTGGACAGATGCTTCCTGAAGGTAAGTTTTCAGAGATCCGGTACCGTTGGAGGCAAATGTATAAGGTGTTGGCGTAATCGTGGTGGTTGCAGGAAAACATGCTGTTCCAAAACAAAAATAAGCTTCTGCTGAGTCACTGGATGAGATTTTGGTTAGTTTGTTATCTATTCTTATGATATTATAATCCTTTGATGTACTTGAAATGTTTTTTAGTGTGAAGTCATTCTCATCAGGAAGCCCTCCAACAGTTGTAACAGCAGCGATAGTAGCATTATTGGCTATTGGCATACCACCGTTATCAGTGATGCTAATGGAGGACTGTGCATAATTGGTCAGGACAAATGTTAAAGAGGAAATAAAAAGTAAAAGTTTTTTCATGTGTTTATAGGTTTATCTGATTATTAAATAATTCCAATACAATATTATGAAACAAATATCCTAAATAATAATGCGATTTGAATTTAAATCGGATTCCTAAATAGGAACATGTTAGTATAAAAATACGTCAAATAATGTAAAAATCCATATTATTCAAGAGAAAAAAGAAGGAAGGCATAAGAAAAAGGATGTGAAATATATAACAACACGTTTTTCATAAATCCATATGATTATAGAACTCCTATAGGTTTATGTCATTTTCTATAAAAATGCATTTCATCCATGTAGTCCCAAACAGCAGCAGGCATAAAGAAAGATACATCTATTTTGGCTGCTATGGATTGCCGGATCATGGTCGAGGAAATATCCATGAGTGGGGACTCTGTCATAGTTACGTTTTGGTGATGCTTCATTTCTCCTGAATCAGAATTGGGGCGGGGGTAAACAAAAATCCGGTGATTTTTTAAAATCTCCTCATAGTTTTTCCATTTTGTAAAGGATTGTAAATTATCTTCTCCCATGATCAGTGAAAAACGATGCTGAGGGTACTGCTCTTTTAAATGGGCTAAGGTGTTTACTGTATAGGAAGGCTGACTTAGTTTAAATTCGATGTTACTGCTTTTTAATTTGGTGGTATCTCCAATTGCTAAATTAACCATATGTAAACGCTGATTCTGATCCAATAATGAGGATTTTTCTTTTAACGGGTTATGTGGTGAAACCACAAACCATACCTGTTCCAGTTCCGTAAACGATACCATGTAGTTTGCCAACACCATATGACCAACGTGAACAGGATTAAATGAACCAAAAAATAAACCGACATGCATCCTGTAAAATTAAACATCATTTTCGGTTTAATTCACGTTATAATTTAAGATTATAATCATCAAAATATGTAAATTAGCCTGTGCTTTTTAAAAGAATTATCGGGCAAAAGCCTGTTAAAGATAAATTATTAAACATGTTGCATGATGGCCGTGTCCCTCATGCATTAATGTTTACAGGACCCGAAGGAAGTGGTAATTTGCCGGCAGCCTTTGCTTTTATTCAATACCTTTTTTGTGCAAACAAACAGGCGGAAGATTCCTGCGGAGTTTGTCCTGCCTGTTTAAAGGTTAGTAAACTGATTCATCCAGATCTTCATTTGGTTTTTCCAATCCCGTTAAGCAAACATGTAAGAACGAGTAATGATCTGTTGCCTGAATTTAGGGAACAATTTATTGAAACACCTTATCTTACTATTCATGATTGGTTTGATAGTTTAAGTTCTGAAAACAAACAACCTACCATTCCGACAGATGAAGCAAATGATATTTTAAAAAAATTATCTTATACCAGCTATGAGGGAGGTTATAAGATCATGGTGATTTGGCAGCCGGAAAAGATGAATGCATCATCAGCGAATAAATTGTTAAAAATTTTAGAAGAACCGCCTGATCAGACTTTATTTTTATTAGTTTGTAATCATCCTGACCAATTATTAGCCACTATTATTTCACGTGTTCAGCAAATTCAATTTTATAAATTAGAGACAGAAGATATTGCGCAAGGATTAATGGAGCAATTTGATTCTCAGCCACAAGCAGCAAAACAAGCCGCCTTATTGAGTGATGGTAGTTTTAGGGAAGCACAATTATTAGTACAACATTTGGATGGCGGTACTGCTTATCTTCAGAACTTCAGAGCTTTTATGTTGATTGCAGTAAAGTTTGATGCCATTAAAGCGGTTGGTTGGATAGATGAAAATTCCAGGATTGGTAGAGAAAAGCAAAAACAATTTTTGCAGTATGGTTTAGAAATTTTTAGAGATTGTTTAATGTTTAATTTTGGAAGTGCTGAACTGGTAAGACATTCTGGTGAAGAAAAAGAATTCGTCACAAAATTTGCACGGTTTATTAACCAACGAAATTATGAGCGATTATTGGAAGAGTTTAATTCAGCCTTTTATCACATTGAAAGAAATGCGAATTCGAAAATCCTATTCATGGATCTGATCATGAAAACTAATGAGTTGATTAACCTGCCGGCATAATGGCCTCATGAAACTCCATAAAAAAATCTGCCCGATCTGAGCAGATTTTATCAAAGAAAAGTAGTCTTGTTATTTTATAACTTTAAACTCACCGGCACCTAAAAATTGGCCGCGGTTTATTTGTTCTTTAGTTGTTCCAACCGCCTTGTCATTTTCATCTACGTATGTAGTTGTTTTTTCAGTAGGCACATCTGTCCATATTTCCATTTTAAAAATATGCTCACCTTCACTTAGATCATCGTACATTTTTGGGTAATCTTCAGGAAATATATAAGACCATGAAGACCAAGCATTATCCAACATAGTTTCGCCGCTGTAAAGCAACTCAAAGTTAGATAGTTTTCCGTCGATGTAAATACGGGTAATAATGCCGGAAGCTTTTCTTTCTAATTGTCCGATACTTTTCGGCATAAATGCCCTTCCGTAAATGGTATCGCCATCCTTAAAAGTGGAAGTAATATTTTTTTTTGTTTCGGCATTAGTACCCAGGCGTTTAATTTCCTGTTTAGAAAAAACAATGACTCCTTTATTCCACCATTCCTGAGGTTTACTTTTTTTACGCTCTACTTCCGTTTTTTTGAGAATAGATTTATGGAATTCTCCTTGCGGTTGAGCTTGAGAAAACCCGAAACTACTGATGGCTAAAAATAAAATACCTAAGATCGTTTTTTTCATTTCATTAAAAATAATTTATTATAAATGTAATACTTATGGAGCAGTTTTAGTAAATAAAAAATCTCCGGTGAATGCCGGAGATTTTTTATATCATCTAAGATTTTTTATTTAAAACTAGCAGCGGTCATTTCGCGATTCATACGGGCAATATTCTCTAAAGAAATTCCTTTAGGACATTCTGCTTCACATGCGCCAGTATTAGTACAATTACCAAATCCTTCTTCATCCATGGCTGCTACCATTTTCAAAACGCGCGCTTTACGCTCAACTTGCCCTTGAGGTAATAAAGCTAATTGAGAAACTTTAGCAGATACAAACAACATGGCAGAGGCATTTTTACAAGCTGCTACACAAGCACCGCAGCCAATACAAGCCGCTGCACCAAATGCTTCATCCGCATCTGTTTTTGGTATTAATATATTATTTGCATCCTGGGCATTACCTGTATTAACAGATACATATCCTCCACTTGCAATAATTCTATCAAAAGCTGATCTATCAACAACTAAATCCTTAATAACAGGAAATGCAATGCTTCTCCAAGGTTCAACTACAATTGTATCGCCAGTTTTAAAACTACGCATATGTAATTGGCAAGTTGTTACACCACCTTTTGGTCCGTGTGGTCTACCGTTAATGTACATACTACACATTCCACAAATTCCTTCACGACAAT
>JACMNO010000093.1 GCA_014378485.1 Bacteroidia bacterium | reverse complement strand
GCAGTATTTTTTTTACCACTGTACATTAAACTGTTTAAAAAACGTGTAACCAATATATCGTTATATATTGGATCTGGTAATAGAATTCTTTTTTTAGCGGTTGACTTCCTCATTGTGTAAAATCTACTTAATTTTTTTTATATTATTTTTTCTTAGCACCTTTTGCCGGAGCTGCAACAACACCTGGTTTAGGACGCTTAGTTCCGTATTTTGAACGTTGTTGTTTTCTACCTTCAACACCCGCAGTATCCAAAGATCCACGAACGATGTGATAACGTACACCCGGTAAATCCTTAACACGACCACCGCGTACCAAAACGATACTGTGTTCCTGCAGGTTATGACCCTCACCTGGGATATAAGCAATGATTTCCTGCTTATTCGTTAAACGTACCTTCGCTACCTTACGCATAGCTGAGTTAGGTTTTTTAGGGGTTGTTGTGTACACACGTGTACAAACACCACGGCGTTGTGGACAAGAGTCCAAAGCGGCCGATTTACTTTTGTTAGGCGCTTTAAAGCGTCCTTTTCTTACTAATTGCTGTATAGTTGGCATGTTAACCTTGTTGTGTTGCTTGTTTTTACTGTTATTTTAGTAACCTCATGTTTTTGAGGACGGCAAAGATATAATTATTTTTTTCATCAACAAAAAAATTGTTGAAAAATATTGAAGATTATTCGTTTTTTTTGTAATGAATAGACTAATCATACTTATTTAATGACAAAAATTGCCAGAAATTAAACTAAAGCTGATTCTTTTTTTAGGTACTAGAGTTAAATCTCCCAGATATTTTTAAGCCAAATGATACATAGAGCCCTTTGTTTGACTCATTTATCACTTAAAGCATAAAAGACATCCTAAATCTGAATGCCTTTTATGCTTTTGTTGTAGTTATCTGAATAAATTCACTGAGCCATGTTTTTCGATTTCCGTATCATCAAAACCGGTGGCTTTCACAAAGTAGAAATAAGTTCCCTCAGGTACGATTAAGCCATTAGGAGCTAAACCATCCCAGGAAGCTTTTGGTCCTGAAAATTCGTATAATTTTTCTCCCCAACGATTAAATACCTGTAAAGAGATTTCTTTTATCCCTGTTGATTTGATCGCGAAGAAATCATTGGAGCCATCACTGTTAGGAGTGAAAACGTTAGGTATCTCTAAAGTTAACCCATCTTCTACCACAATGATTAAAGTAGCTGTGGAAGTACATAAGCCTGAAGAAGCAGTAAGAGTCACGGTATATGAGCCAGTAGTGTAAACGTTAGTTGGATTTTGCAGAATTGAACTGTTTGAGTCTCCGAAATTCCAGTTCCAGTTTGTTGCTCCAACACTGGCATCAGTAAAGTTAACTGTTAACGGTGATAAACCTGTAACAGGATCAGCAGTAAATGAAGCCGTTACATTGGCCTGCGTTACAGCAACTGTTGCGGTGCTTTGGCAGCCTGTTAAATTATCTGTTACAGTTAAAATATAAATTCCTATTTCAGTTACAATTGGGCTTGATGTATTAATGCCTGATAATATACTTGTAGATGATGGGCCCGACCAGCTGTAGTTAACATTGGATGATGTGGTTACTCCGTTTAATGTTACTGAAGAACTGCCACAGGCAATGTTTGCAATTGTTCCTGCATTTACATTTTGAGGAGGCGTTGAATTTCCGGTTACTGTGTATTGTGTTTCAACTGTACAACCATTAACAGCATCCATTGTTATTAATGTGTAAACACCTGCCGAAGTAACATCCAATGCAGGTGTGGTTGCACTGCCGGGAAGCCAGGTATTAAAATTAGTGCTTGCAGTTGCAGCACTTAGTGTTACAAATGAACCTGTACCGCCACAACCTATTGTATTATTTGTTGATATAGCGTTAATTGTAGCATTTGGAGGTAATATGTTATCGTAAACAGTATATGTATTTGCTGTGTTTGTGGATGTGGAAGAACAGCCGGTTAATGTATTTGTAACAGATAATGTGTATACTCCAATAGCAGTGAAAGTTGCACTCGCCTGGTTGGCAGGAGTAGAAAGACCTGGGCCGCCTGTCCAAGTATAAGTTAAGTTACTGTTTGATGGATTTACTGTAGGTGTTACTGCAATCGATTGATTGACACAGGTAATCGTGCCGTCATTAGCTGTCGATGATAATGTAATTATTGGAGAATTATTATCTAATATAACAGTTACCACGTTACTACTGATATTTGTTGAGCATCCGCTAGCAGTATTGGTTACCACCACACTGTATGATCCTGTCGCTGTAAATGAAGGTGATGCGGTAGTTTCAGTGCCCGGAACAATTCCGCTTGACGGTGTCCAACTAAAATTCGCAGGAGAAGCACTTGTGGTTATTGTAATAGTTGGTGCAGCATTTAAACAGGTAATTGATAAACTATTACTGGTTAATGTTACTGTAGGCACACCTGCATCGGCAACAACCTCTACTGTATTTTGAGATGCAGCAGAAATATCACTGCAACCAGTAATCGTATTTGTTACAATAACTGAATAAATCCCTACTGATGAAGCAGTAATAGGATTGCCAGTAATAGTAGATGATGTTGGAGTTAACCAGGTATAAGTACTATTGGGATCCGCATCACTTGAAGCTGATAAATTAACCGTTGGAGATGCGCATGTTGTAGTTAAAGAACTTGCAGTCCCTAAAGTAAAAGTTGGCAAGGAGTTCACGGTAACATTAACGTTCGGAGTATTGGCAGAAGAACAACTTAAAGAACTTGTACCAACTATCGAATAATTTGTAGTTAAAGTTGGCGATAAGGTAAAACTGGTTCCGGATAGGTTGCCAGGATTTAAAGTATAGGTATCAGTTCCACTTGGTGTAAGAACCACAGAACTTCCGGTGCATATGCTTGCTGAACTGGCTGTTAAAGTTAATGTAGGAGAAGTGTTGACAACCACATTTAAGTTTGCGGTATTGGTGCTTATGCAGTTAGAGGTATTGGTTCCTACTACCGAATAGTTTGTTGAAGATGTTGGCGATAAAGTAAAAGTTGTTCCAGATATATTACCCGGATTTAATGTGTAAGTGCTTGCGCCGCCCGGAGTAAGTATAACTGAGTTTCCTGAACAGATGGTATTCGAATTAGAAGATATGGATACAGTTGGGGTATTTAATACTGTTATTGTAAATGTTGTACTGCCGTTACAACCGGCACCTGCACTACCTGTTAAAGAATAGGAAGTGGTAGATGTAGGATTCAATGTAAATGAACCTGAAGTTGTATAACTCGAAGCTGTTAACGTATAAGTATTGCCACCACCAGGTGTAACGGTAGCAGTTGAGCCCATACATAAATTTGAACTTGCTGCTGTAATCATTGCCGAACTTACTACTGAAACCGTTACTTGACCAGTAGCGCTTATGCATGTTGCAGTGCCGTAAGCAATAGATGTATTTATGTTATAGACACCCGCCTCTGAAGGTGATACATTTGCAGTAACTGAAGGTGAAGCAGACGATGAGGTAAATGAATTCGGGCCAGTCCAATTATATGTAGAACCGCCGGAAGCGGTTGGTAAAACCAATGCGTTACCGCTGCATAAAGAAACGTTATTTGAGCCTAATGCTAATGTAGGAGTCGCATTTACAATGATATATGCTGTAACTGTATTTGATGCTGGACAACCTGCAATACTTGTTCCAACAATAGTATAGGTTGTATTACCAGAAGGGCTAACATTAAAACTTGTTCCCGTTGCACCCGTATTTAATAATGAATATGTATTAGCTCCGCTTGGCGTAATTAAGCTACTGTTACCTGAACAAATAGTAGGGTTTGATACACTTGAAATGGCAATCGTAGGTGTTGTATTCACCGTTATGGTGGTTGTTATTGTATTTGTGCTGGGGCAATTTGCTCCGCTTTCTCCAACAATTGAGTAGGTTGTGGTTCCTGTAGGACTCACATTAAAGCTTGTTCCTGTTGCCCCTGTATTTAATAAAGTATAAGTATTTGCTCCGCTCGGTGTTATTAAACTACTGTTATTGGAGCATATAACTGGATTTGAAACGCTTGATATTGCAACAGTAGGCGAGGTGTTTACCATGATGGTTGTGGTAATAGTATTTGTACTAGTACAGCTACCCCCGTTAGATCCAACAATGGAGTATGTTGTAGTTGCTGAAGGACTAACATTAAAACTTGTTCCCGTTGCCCCAGTATTTAATAACGTATAGGTACTTGCTCCGCTTGGTGTTATTAAACTACTGTTATTAGAACATATAACCGGGCTAGATATACTTGAAATACCAACTGTTGGAGTAGTATTCACTGTTATAGTTGTTGTAATAGTATTTGTACCAACGCAACCTGAAGCGCTTGTTCCAACAATGGAGTAGGTTGTAGTTCCTGTTGGACTAACATTAAAACTGGTTCCTGTTGCTCCTGTGTTTACTAACGTATAGGTATTTGCCCCACTTGGTGTTATTAAGCTGCTGTTATTTGAACAAATGACAGGGTTTGATACACTTGAAATCCCAACTGTTGGAGTTGTATTTACAGTGATGGTAGTTGTAATAGTATTTGTACTCACACAACCGCTTGAGGATCCTGCAATAGAGTAGGTGGTAGTTCCGGTAGGACTAACATTAAAACTTGTTCCGGTTGCACCTGTATTTAATAACGTATAGGTGCTTGCTCCGCTTGGTGTAATTAAGCTGCTGTTATTTGAACAAATGACAGGGTTAGATACACTTGAAATTGCAACTGTAGGAGTTGTATTTACAGTGATGGTTGTTGTAATGGTGTTTGTACTGGCGCATCCGCTTGAAGAGCCAACAATAGAGTAAGTTGTTGTGCCTGTGGGGCTAACATTGAAACTGGATCCTGTTGCTCCGGAATTTAATAAAGTATAGGTGCTTGCTCCGCCTGGTGTTATTAAGCTACTGTTATTGGAACAAATCACCGGATTTGATACACTTGAAATTCCTACTGTAGGAGTTGTATTTACAGTAATGGTAGTTGTAATGGTATTTGTACTTGCGCATCCGCTTGATGCTCCAACAATAGAATAAGTTGTAGTTCCCATTGGACTAACATTGAAACTGGTTCCCGTTGCTCCAGTATTTAATAACGTATAGGTGCTTGCTCCGCTTGGTGTTATAAGGCTGCTGTTATTTGAACAAATTACCGGGTTTGATACACTTGAAATCCCTACTGTAGGCGTAGTGTTAACATTTATAGTTGCCGTAATTGTATTGGTACTGGTACAACCACCACTTTCACCAATGATAGAATAAGTTGTTGTACTTGTTGGGCTAACGTTAAAACTAGTTCCCGTTGCCCCGGTATTTAATAACGTATAGGTCGTTGCGCCGCTAGGTGTAATTAATGATGAATTGTTAGAACAAATATTTGAATTAGAAACACTTGAAATGCCAACTGTTGGCCCTCCAAATGTGAGCGATTTTGTTAAGGTATAAGCGCAAGCAGCACCCTGTGATGGAGTTACGGTAACACTGTAGTTTCCGGTTGCACTAACCGTTACCATTTGGGTATTGGCCCCTGTAACTCCGGGTCCCGACCAAGAATAGGATCCGCCGGAAATATTGGGAGCTGTTAAAGTAATAGATCCTCCTGAACATGGTGCAGTGTTAGATGCTATCAGATCAGCAGGACCACAAGTTACATCAACATAGGCATAACCAATATGTGCTCCGGCTGTACATCCTGCAGCCACAAACTCAACATTAACTGATTGACCGATATATGGTGTTAAGTTAATACTGTTTGCCGTCCAGTTTTTATAATATACTACTGAATTATCACCCGTGTTTACATATCCCGAATTTGTAAATCCAGGAGGAGCACTTCCTGCGGGTGCTTGCACATAGTATTGAGTACAGGTTGATAATATCACACCGGTACTTGCATTTTTTACGTAAACGTGAAAGTAAGGTTGCTGGCCGTTACCATGTCCTCCGTCATTTAAAACAACAGCGTAATCATAAGAAATTAAGGCATTGGCTGCGGTTACGTTAAATGTTTGTTCAAGAATTTCTCCATTGGAATATACGCTTGACCATTTATACCCGTCACATATAAAACCATCACCACTAAAGTTGCAGGTATTAATGTGAAATCCTCCAACCCTTGCAGAATAAGAACCTCCATTGGGATCTAATCCCGGGAACCCTAACGGATCGTTACCATAAGCAGCAGTAATCAGGTTAATATCTGTACATGTGTATATACTTTGATTTGTAGTGAAAATTGCTGCACCTGCACCTGCGGCCGGCACTGTCAAGTTACCGTTTGAGTTTGTATTATATCCGCTGCTGCCAACCCAATTAGAAAAATTCCCATCTTCTAAATCAAGGTTTGCACAGGAACTTGCCATCGTAACTGGTGGTTCAGTATGTAGAAGATTAGCTGGTACCTGCGGGAAATTACTTAAATTATATTTATTTTTAATAAAATCACATTGAGCCCTATACATCATATTCCTAAACTCTATGTAGAGCTTATAGTTGTGTTGATCGAGTTGACTAGCCACATCATCAAATTGAAAACCGTTTAAAGAATCTCCTGAAAAAAAAGTACATTCTTCTTTTACGATTTCCGCAGATTTGGATGATTTCATCTCTCCCGTAATTGGAGATCCTGCTTTACCTATATAACCAGAAAAATTAATTTTCCCCGTTTTCTGAATTAATTTCGAGGATTCAATATTGTTTTTTTCTTGTGGAAGTCTTGTTTGTTGACCAACACTTAAATAGAAACTGAAGGTAGAAAGGATAAAAATAAAACCTGCATTTTTTTTCATGGCAATTTTTTTATTGAATATAGGTCATAAAAGAATTAAGATTTATGCAAATGAGTAGGAAGCCTATTGCGCCGAGTGAGGAAATAGTGTAAACTAGTAAAGAATTAGATAATATTACATTATAAACCGAGTAAATAATTAAAAAGGCTTCTCGTTTTGTGAGAAGCCTTTTTGAAAGTTTTTTTCTATTATCTGAATAAATTAACAGAACCATGTTTTTCTATTTCCGTTCCGTCAAAACCTTTGGCTTTCACAAAATAGAAATACGTCCCCTCAGGTACAGTTAATCCGTTAGGAGCCAAACCATCCCAGGAAGCTTTTGGTCCTGAAAATTCATATAATTTTTCTCCCCAACGGTTAAATATTTGTAAAGAAATCTCTTTAACTCCAGTTGATTTGATCGAAAACACATCATTGGAACCATCGCCATTTGGCGTAAAAACATTTGGTATCTCCAGGATTAACGCATCTTCTACCACAATAACCACAGTTGCAGTTGCAGTACAAGAACCCGAAGAGGCAGTAAGAGTTACAGTGTATGAGCCAGTGGTGTAAACGTTAGTTGGATTCTGAGTAACAGCACTATTGGCGTCACCAAAATTCCAACTCCAGTTTGTTGCTCCGGTGCTGGCATCAGTGAAGTTAACTGTTAACGGTGATAAACCCGCAACAGGATCAGCTGTGAATGCAGCAGTTACATTAGCTTGTGATACAACAACCGATGCCGTGCTTTGGCAACCGGTAGAATTATCAGTAACAGTTAATACATACGTGCCGGATTCAGCAACAACAGGGCTGGATGTATTACTGCCTGACAATATACTTGTAGATGAAGGACCCGACCAACTGAAATTAACATTGGTAGAGGAGCTTACTCCATTTAATATTACTGAAGAACTACCGCAGGCAATGTTTGCGCTTGTTCCTGCATCAACATTTTGAGGAGTTAAAGTATTTCCACTAACAGTGAATGTTCTAGTATCTGAACAAAGTGTAATGGCATCTACAGTTACTAAACTATAAATTCCAGCCGATGTAACAGTTAAAGTCGGTTGGGTTGAGCCACCCGGTAACCATGAAATTAGATTAGTTGTTACTGTTGCAGCACTTAAAGTTACAAAGGATCCCGTTCCTCCACAACCAATGGTGCTATTAGTTGAAATTGCAGTGATT
Source organism: Bacteroidia bacterium (assembly GCA_014378485.1). Taxonomy (GTDB): domain Bacteria; phylum Bacteroidota; class Bacteroidia; order B-17B0; family Aurantibacillaceae; genus UBA4416. The sequence continues at coordinate 58,993 of JACMNO010000093.1, read as the reverse complement.
GTAGCAGACGGAGAACTTGTACCTCCGTATACCGTAAATGTATTCGCTGAATTTGTGGAAGAAGTTACGCAACCTGTTAATGTATTAGTCACTACTAACGTATAAACACCTGCCGCGGTAAACGTTGCAGCAGTCTGATTGGTAGACACATTCGCAGATGGCAACCAGGAATAAGTTAAGTCATTGCTGGCAGGATTAGGCGTTACAGTAATGGTAACCGCAGGGCTTGGACAGGTAATTGTACCATCATTAGTTGCAGAGGATAAGGTAATCACAGGAGCAGCATTATTCGCTGTAACCGTTACAACATTTGAAGTGATACTGCTTGCGCAACCACTTGCCGTATTTGTTACAACAACACTATATGATCCTGCTGCTGTAAATGAAGGACTTGCAGTTGTTTCAGTTCCCGGAATAATACCAGTTGTTGGTGACCAGCTATAACTTACCGGTGTTGATGTGGTTGAAGCCGTTGCACTTACTGTTGGATTTGAACAGGTAATTGAAAGGGTGTTTATTGACATACTCACACTTGGAATGCCTGTACCGGTAACAACTTCAACTGTTGCTTGTGAAGAAGCCGATGAAGTACTGCAACCGTTAAGGGTATTAGTAACAACTATCGTATAAATTCCGGAAGTAGAAACAACAATAGGACTTCCCGTCAAAGTTGTTGACGAAGGAGTTGTCCACGTGTACATTGTATTCGGATCAAAGCTACTACTTGCAGATAAAGTAGCATTAGGAGCGGAACACGTTGTTGTTACTGATGAAGCAGTGCCTAATGAAAAAGTAGGAGCTATATTATCTTCAACCACAGTAAAAGTATTTGCTGTGGTTGTACTGGTATTAACACAACCTGTTAACGTATTTGTAACAACTAATGTGTAAACACCTGCTGCTGTAAATGTAGCACTCGATTGATTAACTGGAGTTGAAATACCCGCGCCCGGAGACCAGGAATAAGTTAAATTACTGGCAGAAGGAGTTATAGTTGGCGTTACAACCACAAATGTATTTGTACAAGTAATTGTTCCATCATTAGTAGCAGATGATAACGAAATAACAGGAAATGTATTGTCTAAACTTACCGTTACCACATTAGATGAAAGGCTGGTAGCGCAACCACTTGCTGTATTTGTAACAACAACACTGTAAGTGCCGTTTAAACTGAATGATGGAGTTGCGGATGTTTCGGTTCCTGCAACAATTCCACTGATAGGAGTCCAGCTATAACTAACAGGCGTAGTCGTTGTTGAAATGGTTACAGATGGTGTTGGGTCAGAACATGTTATTGCAACACTATTAGAAGAAAGAGAAATATTTGGTATTGCTGCATCAGGAATAATTTCAACCGTATTTTGTGTTAAAGATGAAGAGCAACCATTAACTGTATTCGTCACTACTACCGTAAATATGCCGCTTCCGCTTGTAACTGGATTTGATACGGTATAATTATCTAAACTTCCACCAGATGGAGCCGTCCAAGAATATGTAACATTAGCAGTTGGAGTAGAAGTTATAGACAGAGAAGCATTAGGACTGGCACAGGTTGTTGTATAAGATGCTGTACTGATATTAACTGTTGGAGTTGAAATATCCATTGGAACATTCACACTTCCGGTAGATGCACATCCATTTATTGTATTGGTTACTGCAACAGTAAAATTGCCGCCGGTATTTACCACTGGGTTAGGAGTAGATCCTCCCGAAGTAATTCCAGAGCCTGTCCATGTATAAGTATAATTAGAACCAACCGGACTTGCGTTTAGGGTTTGTGTTGGTAAGGCACAGGTGATAGTTGTGGCTGGTGTAACACTAACTGAAACTGGTGTTATATTAATTGGAACATTAATTGAATTAATGGAAATACAACTGTTAAAAGTATTAGTTACTGTAACCTGATATACGCCTGTTAAAGTTGCTGTTGCTGTTGTTGTATTGGTTGGTCCGGAAATACCGGTACCCGTCGGCCAGCTAATAGTTACAGGGTCAGGGCTCGAAACAGAAATCCCAATTGTTACCACTGAATTTGTACATGTAATTGAATTTGTTACGGGATTTGAAGTTACTGTTGGTGAATTTACAGATTGAATAACTCTAACGGTATCGGTAATAAAGCAACCTGTTGTTGGTTCAATTGCCTGAAGGGTATAAACTCCCGCTGCTCCTGTACTCGTAACAAAAACTGTTGGGTTGGAAACTCCTCCTAACCAGTTGGCAAGAGAAGTTGTTGGTGTTGCGCTTCCTTGTAAAGAAACCGTTGGAGTAATACAAACCAATGTTTTATTTGGTCCTGCGTCAACTGATGAAGGGGTTGTAGTATTTTGAATGGCAGCAACTGAAGTTTGAAAAGTACAACTGTTAGCTGAGTTTAATAAGGTTAAGGTATAATTACCTAACCCTTGGCCTACGGCATTTTGCAAAGATCCTCCGCTCAAAATTGAACTTCCAGACGGAGCTGTCCATGTATAGTTCATTCCTGCAAGACTGGAATTTAAATTTACTGTATTTGTAACACAGGTAATTGAACCGCTTGTAGTTGCTGTTGATGTTGGAGCTGTTGTGTTTTGTGTAATAGCCTGAGATCCAATAGTTACACAATTGTTTGCCGTATTTGTAACAGTATAATTATAAGTCCCACCTTGATTTACGGTAATTGTTCCTGTTCCAGATCCTGCAGTGATCGATGGCCCTGTCCAGTTATATGATACCGGAGTTGTAGAAGTTGTTGCAGAAGCATTTACTGATGCTATAACACAGTTTAAAGAACCAGTGTTTGCTCCGGATACAATTGGTGAAACTGTATTTTGGGTGATAGCCTGTGAGCCAACTGTTGTGCAATTATTAGTGGTATTTGTTACAGTGTAATTATAAGTGCCACCAAGATTAACTGAAATCGTACCTGTACCTATTCCGGCTGTAATACCTGGGCCTGACCAGTTATATGAAACCGGTGTTACCGTGGTTGATGCAGTAACATTGACAGTTGTTGTGGTACAATTTAAGGAACCTGTATTAGCTCCTGTAACATTTGGAGAAACTGTATTTTGAATTACTGTTTGAGTTCCGGATGTAATACAATTATTTAATGTATTAGTGACGGTGTAATTATATACGCCAGGTTGGTTTACAGTAATTGTACTAATATTCGCAGCTGATGTAATTCCAGCACCTGTCCATGTGTAAGATACAGGAGTTGTAGTTGTTGTTGCGCTCGCATTTACTGTTAAAGTCGCACAGGTTAAGGTACCTGACGTGGCGCTTGCAATTACCGGAACCGCCGTATTTTGGGTAACTGCCTGTATGCCTGTAGTAAAACAGCCATTGCTTGTATTGGTCACAGTATAATTAAAATTACCAGGTTGGTTAACTGCAATAGTTCCTGTTCCTGAACCTCCTGTAATACCTGTTCCTGACCAAACATAAGAAACCGGAGTTGTGGTTGTAGTTGCACTTGCATTTACTGTTAAAGTACTACAACTTAAAGTTCCTGAAGTTGCTCCGGTAACGATTGGTGCTACTGTATTTTGTATAACCCCAATTGTTAAAGTAGATGAACATAAAGAAAGTGTATTGGTTACTACTACAGTATATTGTCCCGGAGCATTCACTGAAGCGCTCGTCGTTGTTGCGCCGCTTGTAATTCCTGGTCCTGACCAGTTATAAGTTACAGGGGATGACGTTGTAGTTGCAACAACTTGTGCAGAAGTCACAGTACATGAAAGTGAATTCGTAACAGAAGTAGTAACAGAAGGGAACCCGGCACTTGGTGAAACCTGTGTTGTTCCTGAATTCACACATCCATTAAATGGATTTGTAACAGTTAATGTATAAATATTTGCAGATGATGCAGCAGCCGTATAACTATTTACACCGCTTGCTACACCGCCCGTCCAAACTGGTGTACAGGTTGATGGGTTAGCGGAAGCGATCATTGTTACAGTTGGGGCAGCGCATGTAATTGTTTGCGACGCTGGCATTGTTACAGTTGGTATTACCGTGTTTTGAATAATTGATTGTAAGCCTGTTGTCGTACAATTATTAGCCGTATTAGTAACTGTATAATTAAAAGTTCCTGGTTGATTCACAGTTATTGTACTGATGTTGGTGGCTGAAGTTATTCCTGTCCCCGACCAATTATAAGAGACTGGAGTTGCAGAGGTGGTTGCACTTATGCTAACCGTTAAAACTGTACAATTTAAAGACCCTGTGTTAGCACCTGTTACTGTTGGCGAAATAGTGTTTTGCGTTATAGATTGTGATCCGGTAGATTTACAATTATTAGTAGTATTGGTTACAGTGAAATTAAAAGTGCCTGCTTGATTGACTGTGATTGTACTGATATTTGTGGCAGAAGTAATACCTGCGCCTGACCAGTTATAAGAAACTGGGGTGGTCGTAGTAGTAGCACTCACGTTTATTGTTGTTGTCGTACAATTTAATGAACCTGTATTGGCAGCTGTAACAATTGGCGCAGTTGTATTTTGTGTAATGGCCTGCGAGCCTGTTGCGGTACAATTATTAGCTGTATTTGTTACTGTATAGTTAAAAGTTCCACCCTGATTTACAGTAATAGTACTAATATTAATTGCAGATGTTATTCCTGTACCTGACCAGTTATAAGAGACTGGCGTTGTGGTAGTAGTTGCACTTACATTTACAGTGGTAGTTGTACAGTTTAATGACCCTGTATTGGCACCAGTTACAATCGGTGCTGTGGTATTTTGAGTAATAGCTTGAGAACCGGTTGTTGAACATGTATTTGCGGTGTTAGTAACAGTATAATTATATGTTCCACCTTGGCTTACTGTAATTGTCCCTGTTCCTGCGCCTGCTGTAATACCTGGCCCAGACCAATTATATGAAACAGGCGTAGCGGTAGTTGTTGCGCTTACATTTACTGTGGTAGTTGTACAATTTAAGGAACCTGTATTAGCGCCAGCTACAGATGGTGCAATTGTATTTTGAGTAATAGCTTGAGATCCGATAGTTTTACAATTATTATCTGTATTAGTAACAGTGTAATTATAAGTACCACCCTGATTAACACTTATGGTAGCCGTTCCTGCACCAGCAGTAATTCCAGCTCCACTCCAATTATATGTTACTGGAGTAACAGTTGTTGTGGCAACTACATCTATGGATGAAATTGTACAATTTAATGAACCAGTATTAGAAGCTACCACCGATGGAGTAACAGTATTCTGGTCAACAACTTCAGCACCTGTAACTTTACAATTATTAAAGGTATTTGTCACCGTGTAATTAAAATTTCCAGGTTGGTTAACTGTTATTAAAGATCCCGTGGTGGCGGATGTAATTCCTGTTCCGGTCCAGGTATAACTTACCGGACTTGCTGTGGTTGAGATATTGATACTGGCAGTAGTAGTGGTACATGTTAATGAACCAGATGAGGATGTTGACAATAAAGGCACAACTGTATTTTGAATTACTGAAACAGTATTTGTGGCCGTACAATTATTGGCAGTATTAGTAACAGTGTAAGTAAACGTTCCCCCTTGATTAACGCTGATAGTACTTATGTTTGTAGCAGAAGTAATTCCTGTTCCTGACCAATTATATGATACGGGTGTAGTGCTGGTAGTTGCACTCGCATTGACAGATAAAACGGTGCAATTCAAAGAACCACTCGTAGCTCCTATTACGACTGGTATTGTTGTGTTTTGAATAACAGTTAGGGTATTAATTGTAATACAACTATTTGCTGTATTAGTTACCGTATATGTAAAAGAGCCCCCCTGATTTACAGTTATCGTACTGATATTAGTAGCAGAAGTTATTCCGGTTCCGGACCAGTTATAAGTAACAGGAGTAACTGAAGTTGTTGCACTTATATTCACTGTAGACGTAGTACAGTTCAGTGAACTTGTTGCAGCCCCGGTAACTGAAGGTGCCACTGTGTTTTGTGTAACAGTAGTATTAGCAGTATTTGAACAGCCATTTACCGTATTTGTTACTGCAACAGTAAAAGTACCCGGTAAATTGACGGTTGGAGTTGCGGTTGATCCTCCGCTTGTAATGCCGGTTCCCGTCCATGTATAAGTTAAACCCGATGATGGACTAACACTTAACGGAACAGTTAAACTAGATGAATTACAAGTTAATGTTCCGTTAGTTGTTGCTGTTGGCGTTGGAGCTGTAGTGTTAGTGGGCACAAATACGGTTATAGAAGAAGAACACGCAGAGGTAGTATTGGTTACAACCGCTGAATAGGTTCCGCCAGCACCTACAGTAACCACAGAAGAAGTGCCCCCGCTTGTTACAGAAGGACCGGACCAACTATAAGTATTTCCGGCAGGAGTACTAGAAAGTGTGACTTGAGCCGTGGCTAAAGAACATGTAATAGAATTTGATATCACTGCAGTAGATACTACAGGTAAACCTGCACTTGGACTAACAGTAACACTTGCTGCTGCTGAGCATCCATTTGCCGGGTTAGTTACAGTTAATGTATAAACGTTCGCAGATGATGCTGTTGCGGTATAACTGTTCGCGCCTGAAGCAACACCGCCACTCCATACTGGTGTAGCAGTAGAAGGTGCCGCAGACCCTGTTAAAGTAACTGTTGGAGCCGCACAGGTAATACTTGTATTAGAAGATACAGATACCAGAGGTGTAGTTGTATTTTGAGAAATAGAAACGGTTGCAATTGGAGAACTACAATTAAATGCACTTGTCACAACTAAACTATAAATTCCAGGAGCATTTATAGAAGGCGTTGAAGTTGTACTCCCTGAAACAATTCCTGGTCCAGACCATGAATAAGTTCCTCCACCGGACCCGGAAAGAGAAATAGTTGGGCTAGAACAGGTCAGAGTCGCACTACTTCCCGCATTTGCAGTAGGTATGGGATTAACCGTTATAGTTTTTGTAGCGGTATTAGTACAGCTATTTACCCCAGTTACAGATAAAGAATAGGTTATACTTCCGGTACTTGTTGGTGTAGCTGAAACTGTAGATCCATTTGTGGAGGATAAATTTCCTGATGCTATAGAAGACCAAGTGTATGTGCTAGCACCGGTACCGGTAAACGTTAAAGAACTCCCTAAACATAATGTATTTGTTGAAGTGATTGTTGGAGTTGGCAAAGGGTTAACCACAACCTGAGTTGTACCAGTTGAGGTACAGCCCTGCAAATCTATCGCTGTTACTGTGTAAATGGTTGTTGTTGTTGGTGATGCGGTAGGGCTGCTTGACGTAGCTGATGATAAAGTACCTGAAGGCGTCCATGAATAAGTTACTGCATTTGAAGTTGAATTAAAAGTCATACTCCAGCTATTTAAAATTCCGGATTCACCTGCTAAATCATCTTTAATATTTAATACCCAGTTTCCATTAATATTACAGGAATTCAGCGCAGTTAAACTACTCTCAGGACTATAATATCCTGAACCGGTATTAAATGGTGCAACTGCCGGCGCAATTCCTGCAGCAACATCTGTAGAAATTAAGCCTGTAAAACATGTATTGCCGTAATTATCGCCACTTCCCCCGTTGTCACTTGTTAATATAACGGTGTTTCCACTAGGGCATGTTAAAACTATGTCTAAATCCGCATCCCATGTATGGGTAATATTCAAACACACCTTAACCATTTGATTAGTGCTAATAGTAGCTGGTGCAATTCCTGAAACCGTTACGGTTGATGATACACCGGTTGTATTATTGTCCGGTATTGCCACTGCAGTTGTATTGGAAAAAGTTAATTGAGGATTATTTGGAATAGCTGTTGCTAATAAAGTAGCTGTATTGCCTGCACAAATGGTTTCGGTTGGAGAAACTACTAACGAGGGATTACCAATATTCAAAACATCATTATAAGCAGCGGTACAACCTAAAGCATCTGTAACTCCCAAACTAATAGAATAAGTTCCGGACGCAGTATAAGTATGGGTTACAGAATAAGAGGTTGTGGACGTACTACCATCTCCGTAATTCCAGTTATAGGCAGTATTAGAAGCACTTGGTGCAGAAATGAGAGATGCGGTTGTACATGATTTTAATGTTATAAAATCTGCTACCGGCCCGATATGAGCTGTTCCTGCAAAATCAAATGAAAAGCCATTATTGGAAGTTGAAAAGTTATCTATTAAGATCGCATACGTATGCCCTGCTTCAACTGAAATTGGTCCCCAAGTGCTGTTCTGATAATTTAAAAAGGATAATGGCACGCAACCGGGATTTCCCTGATCCGTAGCACCGGATTGAAAGGCACAAATATCAGCAGCCGTTGTATAGGTGCTTAATCCTGTAGATCCTTCTACGTCTGTAAATGAATTCGTTGTTCCATACCAGTTACAAGCTATCGCATCAGGAGTTGCACTCAAAGTAGTAGGGCAACCTGCAGTGGTGATATCCCATAATGCCCAGTCATAATCATCAGATATTACGTTTGGTTTAATTTCAAAACCTAGTGTTCCCGTTGCTCCAACAGTAAATTTGTACCATCTTGATTGTCTTTCACCACCACTTCCCCAGCAAGAGTTAGAGGGCGTAACTTCCTGAATACCAAATCCTGCTGTTGACGATGCCTGGCCAAATGAGGCATCTGAGCATAAGAAAGCAGCTGTTGAACAATTTTGACCTGGAACCGGGGGAGGAGTGCTTGATAATCCACAAATAGAAAAAGTTCCTGCTGCTCCAGTTGACGAAATAGTTAAATAGTATGTTGCGCCGATGGTTAAATTTAAAAAAGTATTTGAAGAAACGGATGAAGAACAATAGGTTGCATTTGTAGAAAAAGTTGAAGAGCAACTATTAGCACTTGCCAATACCATCTCCACATTTCCTCCCATAGTACCGGAGGTAACGGTAAATTTAACTGAAGATGAATCTGCAACAAATGTGTACCACACATCTCCATGCCCGTCAGCCGACTGACAACCCACTACACCTGTCCAGTTATCTGTTGCTCCAACTGTAGTCTGATTTGTTAAACATGATCCGTTAATTGGAATATTAGTTGCGCAAGAGCATAAATCATTTAACGGGTTAGTAACGGTAGTAATTTTAACGCAAAATGTTCCGGTAGCTCCGGCATAACCATCTAACATTACATAATATGTTTGCCCAGGGACTAAACAACTTGCTGATATTAAAGCATTTTGGTTAGAACCACTTATGTTATCATTACAAGCCATTTCAGATAAAGATCCGCAGGTACCTGAAAATAAAGTTAATTGAGAGTTAAAATTAGTAGCAATATCATTTGTTGTAATGTTAACTACTCCGCTTGTTGGGGCAACAAATTTAAACCATACACCGTTTTCCACAGTAAAACAACTCGCTCCACCATCGCCTGTAGCAGTAGCAGTAGTGTTATTGCCGGTTACACAAACACCGGTTGTTGGAATACTTACTGCGGTAGCACAGGTGTTGTTTCCTAATGACTGAGAGTATAAATTTAAAGATAAAACAGAAAAAATAAAAATAAATACTTTAAGTAAACTTGATTTCATAGGGTTGGTTTATTTTATGATAAATATTATTTATTATTTTTTCTATAAGAAGGGTTTGCCTTAAACCATCTATATACAGCACCTTCATAATCTTTTTCATTCATGGTACGTGAATTGTAAGTTGGAAAATCGGATGGAACTGTAGTAGTATTTAACATGTTTTTAGCCATTATTTCAGGATTAGCAGGTTCTTCAAATTTTATAGAAGTCTCCGGGTAAAATGTAGTTAAGGTCATAGTTTTTACGCCAGAAGGCTTATTTGCTTCAGCATATTTTCTTTTTTCTTCCTGCCCTTTATAATAACTCTCAGGTAAAACTACCAGTGGTTGAACTTCCTGCTTTCTTTGTGAATAAGACAGTTTGTTAATCAGCATAAATAAAAATATAAATGCAAAAGTTTTTAAAGTGTAAGTTTTCATTTTTTAAAGAATTATATTAATAGTTGCTAGTTTTAATTAATTTATTGAGTATCTGATTATTTATATTTATTCGGATCTAAATTTAGGCATTTTAAGATTATTTACTTTCAATTAACTTAAAATAAATATGTTAAAATACGGGCAAAAAAAAGAGCCTTTCAAATGAAAAGCTCTTTTTTATGATAAACTATTTTTTAACGGAAAAGATTAACCGTTCCATTTTTTTCAATCTCGGTTCCATCAAATCCTGTAGCTTTTACAAAGTAAAAATACGTGCCTTCAGGAACCTGGCTGCCTTGTGGAGTTAATCCATCCCAGGAAGCTTTTGGTCCAGCAAATTCATATAACTTCTGGCCCCAACGACTAAATACCTGTAAAGAAATTTCGTTCACACCCGTTGATTTTATTGTAAATATATCATTTGATCCATCATTGTTGGGCGTAAATACATTTGGTATTTCTATTGAAAAAGGATCTTCCACAGTAATTACAACAGTAGCAGTATCTGAGCATGGACCAGATGTTACTGTTAAAAGAACTGTATATGTACCGGTTGTAAATGTATGACTTGGATTTTGTGCCGAGGAAGTGGCTGCATCCCCAAAGTTCCAGTTAAATCCTGTAGCACCAATACTTCCATCTGTAAACGCAACTACTAAAGGAGATATGCCACTGGTAGGACTGGCTGTAAAAGTAGCTACAACATTTCCCTGAGTAACATTAATTGTTGCTGTGGCAGAACAACCGAAGGAGTTCGTAACTGTTAAAGTATAAACACCCGCATCCATTACTACCGGATTTGAAATATTGCTAGGAGAAATAATACTACCAGCATTTGGTCCTGACCAGTCATAAGTTACAACATCTGTTGATGTTGTTGTACCGTTTAAAGCAAGAGTAGGTGTTCCGCAAGGAATAGCAGCAAAAGTTCCGGCATCAACATTCTGAGGAGGATTAGTGTTGCCATTTACAGTATATTGTGGAGTTACTGAGCAACCATTAATTGCATCAACAACCACTAAAGTATAAACATTGGCAGATGTAACATCTAATGTTGGACTCGATACATTATTAGGTAACCATGTAATTATGTTATTTGTGCCGGTAATTGAACTGCTTAATGTTACTGTTCCATTACTTGCCCCACATCCTATTATTGAATTAGTGGTTGCTACATTGATAGTAGCTGATGGAGTAATTGTATCGATAGAAACTGTAAATGTATTAGTAGAGTTCGTTCCGGTAGTCACACAACCTGTTAAAGTATTTGTAACTGCTAAAGTATAAACTCCAGTCGCTGTAAAAGTAGCGCTGGCCTGGTTAACAGGAGTTGAAATACCCGATCCAGAACTCCACGTATATGTTAAATTACTGCTAGGAGAGGTAATTGTAGGAGTTGCTACGACAGATGGATTGAAACATGTAATAGTTCCATTATTAGTAGCTGATGATAATGAAATTACAGGAGGTGCATTATCTAATACAACATTTATTACATTTCCTGAAACGCTTGTAGAACAACCACTTGAATTGTTGGTTACAACTAAACTATATGTTCCTTGTGCACTGAAGGAAGGAGTAGCTGTTGTTTCTGTTCCTGAAACTATCCCCGCCGTTGGTGTCCAATTATAAGTAACAGTTGTATTAGTAGTGATAGACAGGCTAGGTGTAGGATTTGAACAGGTAATAGACAGAGAGTTTGACGTTAAGGTCACAGAAGGAGTGCCAGAGTCTGCTACAACTTCTACTGTGTTCTGTGACAATGCCATTGTATTTGTACAACCTGTAAGAGTATTGGTTACGGAAACGGAATATACCCCTGTTGCAGAGTTAATAAGCGGATTGCCTGTTATGGTTGCAGAAGTAGGTGTTATCCACGTGTATATCGCGTTAGCACCGGCATCGCTTGAGGCAGATAAAGTTGCGTTTGGTGAAGAACAAGTGGTCATTACTGTTCCTGTTGTTGCTAAAGATAATGTTGGCACAGAATTATCGGCTGTTACTGTAAACGTATTACCTGAGTTAGTAGATGTAGATACACAACCTGTTAATGTATTAGTTACTGCTAAGGTATAAACCCCTGCAGCAGTAAATGTAGCGTTAGCTTGATTAGTAATTGTTCCCGTGCTTGCGCTCCATGTATAGGTGAACGATGAGCCAGAAGGCGACACTGTTGGAGTTATTGTTACCATTGTATTAGTACATGTTATTGTACCATTATTAGTTCCTGATGTAGTTATAGAAACCGATGGAGGAGTATTATTTAAAACAACATCAACGGTTAGAGTGGAACTACACATTGATGTTGTGTTTTGAACTACAACCGTATATTGACCACTGGCATTCACATTGGCAGTTGATGTTGCAGCTCCTGATGTAATTCCAGATCCGGCCCAGCTAAATGAAACTGGTGAAGATGTAGTTGTAGCTACCACTTGTGCTGTAGTTGTTGTACATGTTATATCGTTTGAAGCTGAGGTCGTTACAACTGGAAATCCTGCACTTGGAACAACTTGAGTTATACCGGAATTAAAACATCCGTTAGCTGGATCTGTAATAGTTAATGTATAATTATTTGCAGAAGATGCAGTTGCAGTAAAACTTCCGGAGCCACTTGTTACGCCACCAGTCCAAACCGGGTTACAATTAGATGGAGATGAAGAAGCTATTAATGTTACAGTTGGAGCCGTACAGGTAATAGTTTGTGTTGCCGGCATGGTAAGACTTGGAACTACCGTATTTTGAGTAACTGTAGTATTTGCAGTTGCAGTGCATCCGTTTGCAGCTGTAACAGTTACAGTGTAAGGTCCTGTTAGATTTACTAAAGGGGTTGCCGTTGAACCACCACTAACAATTCCTGGTCCTGACCATACATATGAACCGCCACTTGTACCGGTTAAAGTAACAGTTGTAATTGTACATGTTAAAGGACCTGAACTTGAAGCGGTAGGAGAAGGAGGCGTATTATTCTGGACAACATTTGTACTGGCCGAAGCAGTACAACCATTTGCAGCTGTAACTGTTACAACATATGGTCCGGTACCGCTAACAGTCGGATTTGCCGTATTCCCACCAGATATAATTCCTGTTCCTGACCAGTTATAACTTCCACCACCACTTGCAGTTAATACAGCAGATGTAGTATTACAGGTTAAAGTTGTATTGTTACTTGCTGTTGGAGTAGGAGGGGTAACATTTTGGGGAACATTTGTGCTTGCAGTAGCAGTACATCCGTTAGCTGCTGTAACGGTAACAACATAGGGACCTGCTCCATTAACAACAGGAGTTGCCGTATTTCCGCCGGAAATAATACCCGTTCCAGACCAACTGTAGCTTGCACCTCCTGTGGCGTTTAATGCAGCAGTTGTTGAAGTACAAGTTATTGTTGACGAGCTTGAGGCTGTTGGACTAGGCGGTGAAACGCTTTGGGTTACTGCAACTGTAGCGGTATTGGTACAAGTTCCATTAGCAACTAAAACAGTATATGTTCCAACTAATGTTACCGTTGGAGTGGCTGTATTTGCACCTGAGGATATTCCTCCAGCCGGACCAGTCCAGGAATATGTTGATCCACCTGATCCTGATAAAACAGCACTCGTATTTGTACAGGTTAATACCGCAGGAGATCCTGCATTTGCCGTTGGAATTGCATTTACAGTAATTGTATTTGTTTGGGTTGCCATACAGGTAGCACTGGTCCCTATAGTATAAGTAACCGGAAATGAACCAACGCCCGAAGTTGCCGGACAAAATGTACTTCCTGAAACTCCGGTTCCAGACCAGGTACCCGTGCCAACAGTATAGGTGTTGGAAGGTGTTAAAGTTGCACATCCTGCATTACTGCAATAAGGACCCGGAGTTACGAATGCAGCGTTATATGGATTGGTTACTGTTATTACAACCTGGGTTGTGTAAGTTGGGCAACCAGCTTTCTGCGGATTAAATGAATAGGTGATTGTATGCGTGCCAACACTGGCTGCAGCCGGATTAAATTGAGCAGCTCCCCAATCTGTTACACTGGTTAAACAGGCGCCACATGTTGAGCCCCATGTAGTTATTCCTTTAATAGCTCCGGCAGGTACATTATAGGTTTGACAAGAGCCATCATCATTCCAGGTAAATCCCGGCAAAAGCACGTCGGTTGCTAGGTCTTTAACAGTAACGGCCATATTGGGTTCGGCTGTATTATTTTCGCACATTGTAAAAGAATTAACGGCGGAGGGACTCATGTAACTCCATTGAAGTAACATATTGTAATTTGGAGTTAGTGGCTGACATCCTCCTCCTGAACCAAAACAAGCGATTGGAACTCCGCCTTCGAGCCAGCCAATAGAATTTGAAGCATTGTTATTATTTGGAAACGTGGTAAGTAAAGCAGGGGTAATTGGATTTCCAAAAGGGCTTAAGTTTGTAGCATACATATCTAAAACACCTGAATTACAGGAAACTGTAGAAGGCATTGGTGTGGCAGGTGTACCTGCACCGGCATTGGTTGAAGGATAATTAACAATCCCCGGGCCTGATAAAACGGATGCACAGGTTATTGAACAATCCGTAGGATTTGTTCCAACGTTTCCAAATGCAATGCATCCAGGACTATTAGAAAAGTTAGTCAGCAAAATAATATAATATTGACCAGCAGGTGCACCGGTAATATTTAACTGTTCATTTGGCGAAGTAGAAAAACCGCAATCAACTATAGCGCCTGATGTAAGATTATTACATGCTGTTAATGGATTAGTAAATGGTCCCCAGGCAATAAAGTCAACATCAAGGCCTGCACTCGGGCCACAACCGGTAGATTGTGAAATATCGAAAACATAATTGCCTGCAACTGTTGTTTTAATGTAAAACCAGGCAGGATTTGGCTGGCTTCCTAAACAACCATAATTTGGTCCGGCCTGCGCAGAGTTATTAGTGTTGTTTGGAAACTGAACAACGGCACCCCCTGGAGCATCACAAAATGGAGTAGCTGTATTACAGTTTTGGCCCTGAGAAAATACCTGGTAAAAGTTTAAAAATAAGATAAATACCAGAAATAATTTTATTTTACTCATTATTATATTTTTAAGAATTAAAGAATATGAATTTTGCAAATAACAGTTTATACTTTTATTGAATTGCTTGAGATTTTCCGTTGTATTCAACGAATGATAGGCCATTTTGTTTGAAGATAGACAGATACCATTCCTCTGTTTTAGGAGAATTTAAAGAATAATTAAAATAATAAACGTTATTTTTTACACCAGTGTAGTAAAAATCAACAATGCCCGAGTCGGAATTTTTAAATTTAACTGCAAATTCAAGTGCTTCAGAAACGTTTTCAAACATAAATATACCACAGATTCCATTCGTTTTAGTGCGCACAACTTCTTCTGCTTTTCCACTTTCTTTAAAAATAATCGTACCTTTTTTTGTTTCATTAATTATATTTGATGATGGCGCTGGACTCATACCGTTGGTTTTAGAGGAAGCTGCACCACTTCTTGAAATTTTATTTTGTCCAAAACAAAATAATGTAGACACGAAACAAATTAAAAATAGATTTTTTTTCATAATAGATTTTATTTTGAAATTAAAAATAACGATAAAATTTCGTTTAAACTAGATGAATGCATAATATATTCCTTTAAATGAGTAAAAACATAGTTTTGATTAGTAACAATATTAAATAAAGACGATTTTAGGATGGTTTACTAAATTAATGGTTCGTACTAAACTATAAGATAGTGAAAAAGACCAATTAGTTTTTATGCTTTCTGTAATTAAGGGTATCTCCTACTTCAAGATATTTTTGAGACATAAATTGAGCTAATTCTTTATTTTTTGATATAGAATAAGCTTGCTCAAATTTTATTAAGGATTGCTTCACCTGACCCATCATAAGTAAACAATTTGCTTCTAACGCGACTAAAGAATAATCATTTGAAATCTGATTATTGGCAATTTTCGAAAACTCATACGCCTGATTATATTTTTTTAAATCAAATAACATTCTCACTAAAGCTAAATAAGTGCCAAGATCTTTCTTATTATATTTTATAGATTCACAATAATAGTACGTAGCTTTTTTTATATCATTTTCTGCTTTAAAGCAATTTCCTAAATTTTCTAATGCTTTAGGATAATCTGCTTTATGCCTTATGGCTAATTTAAAATAATATTTTGCTTTTTTAATATCTCTCAAATAGCTATAATAAACTACTCCTTCATTATTATAAGCGGTATAAATACTTGAATCTGCTTTTATAGCCAAGGCATAATGTTTTAAAGCTTTTTGTACTAAATCAGGGCCTGAATATTTAGTAAGAGGTTGTCGCATCATTTCAAAATATTCGTTTGCCATTAGGCTATTTGCTTTTGCAGAATTCTCGAGATAAGGCATGTCATGTTCAAAAAGCGTTAATTTGTTATACCAGTTTGAATTCCTTTTAATTACATATATCATGCAAATCAGCACAACTGGCATAACATAAGCCATTGGCTTATTAAAAAGAGTAATAAGTTTTGTATAATGATAAGTTGAAAATAAATGCTTAAACAGATTAGAAATTAAAAGGCAAAATGCCAGCGAAGACATAAAAGATAGGCGATCACCTAATATACCTGCAACTGGGGTTATAATATTTAAGAAAGGCAACAATAACAATCCCATCCATAAAAAAGAAAACAAAAAATCTTTGTCTCTTTTTTTGAAATAATACATTAAACAAATTATCATAAACAGTAATCCTATAATGAGATAGCTATTGATATTGGAAGATAAGTCGAACATGTTTGCTCCGTAGTAAAATCTTAACGGGTATGGAAAAAAAAGAATCTGAGTATAAAAACCATACGTTTTTATACCAATAATTATTTTTTGATAAATCGTAAACTGTTCAGTGGACAATGGGTTTTCGAAATGATAAAAATGCCTGATATTTTCTTCATTTGGCATATAGTTGGTAAATGCCTGAAAAGCCATATACAATAGGTACAATCCAAGGATAATAAAAATAAATTTTTTAATGCCTGTTTTTCTATAAAACAGAATTATAAGCGGTATTGAAAACATTATTAATACAGCTGAAAGTTTTGAGAAAAAGCCAAGAAAAAGAAAAATTACTATTATACATATGGTTTTGACTGATGGCTTTTCAATAAATAATAAGACATTTTTTACTGCTAAAAAAGAAAAAATAAAAGCCAACAGTTCATCCCGACATTTTAAGCTTGCTACAACTTCAGTATGAAGAGGATGAATTAAAAATAAAACAGCTGATAGAAAGGATAATATAAATTTTTGTTTATGATCTTTAAATATTTCTAAAAGGGTATTAAAAATTATACATATAAGTATGAAATAAAGTAAAATATTTATTAAATGGCTAATGAAAGGATTCTGACCAAAAATTCCATACTCAATTGCAAAAGTAGTTGTTACAACAGGTCGGTAATCAAATGAAAATTCTGAATCATGAGCATAACGGCTTACCCATATCTTTGGAATACTTTTAAAACCATCCTGTATTAATTTATTGTTTGGTTTATACTCCTGCCCTTTAACAGGAAAATTAGTTGCTGTTACATAATCATCATCTAATGAATATTTGTTTTTGAGAGTATTACCATAAAACAAAAAGCTCAATATAAAAAAGCAGAAGTATATATTTTTATGCTCAAGCAATTTTTCTTTCATACTCAAATATAATGTTTATGCTAAAATTGATGCAAAAAAAGCGCTATTTAAGCGCTTCTCTTTTTTAAAGTTGACATTTTATTTTGTTCATTTGCCCATTCATGACTTGGCTTTTTCATACCATTAAATATGATATCAGGTGTTTTGTTTTATCTAAACAGGTTAACTGTTCCATTTTTTTCAATCTTTGTATCATCGAATCCTGAGGCTTTTACGAAATAAAAATAAGTACCTTCAGGAACCTGTCCGCCTTGCGGAGTTAATCCATCCCATGAAGCTTTTGGCCCGGCAAACTCATATAATTTCTGACCCCATCGGCTAAATACCTGTAATGAAATTTCTTTCACACCAGTTGATTTGATTGTGAAAATGTCATTTGATCCATCATTGTTTGGTGTAAATACATTTGGTATCACAAGTGTTAAACCGTCTTCAACAGTAATTACTGCTGAAGAGGTATCCATACACGGACCGGATGTTACTGTTAATATTACAGTATAAGTGCCCGTTGTAAAGGTATGAGATGGATTTTGTAATATTGAAGTACCTGCATCACCAAAATTCCAACTGTATCCTGTAGCTCCACTACTTGCATCTGTAAAATTAACTTCTAAAGGGGATAAGCCACTTGTGGGATTAGCTGTAAATGCAGCAATAACATTTCCCTGGGTAACATTTATAGTAGCAGTTGCTGAACAACCTAATGAATTAGTTATAGTTAAAGAATAAACACCTGGATCCATTACTGCAGGATTTGCAGTATTTGAACCGGATAGGATACTACCTGAATTAGGGCCAGACCAAGAGTAGGTAACTGCATCTGTTGATGATGTTGTTCCATTTAAGGAAAGGGTTGGTGATCCACAAGGAATAGCGCCAAATGCACCTGCATCAACATTCTGAGGAGGAGTGCCACCTCCTACTGTGTATTGCGGAGCAACTGAACAACCATTTACAGCATCAATTACAACTACAGTATAAATGCCGGCAGATGTTGCATTTAATGTTGAAGTTGTAACACCATTAGGCAACCACATAATTGATGTATTTGTGTTTGTAACCGAACAGCTTAAAGTGACAACTGAATTACTAGCTAAACACCCTATTATACTATTAGTTGAGGTCGCTGTTAAAGTTACAATTGGATATACCTGGTTCGAGAAAACTGTAAATGTATTAGCTGAATTGGTAGTTGTAGCAACACAGCCTGTCAACGTATTAGTGACTTCTAAAGTATAAATACCTGCAGCAGTAAATGTAGTATTTGCCTGATTAGTAATTGTTCCAGTGCTTGCGCTCCATGTATATGTAAATGGTGAGCCAATTGGTGACACAGTCGGAGTAACTGGTACCATTGTATTGGTGCAGGTTACAGATCCTCCATTTGTAGCTGAGGTTGTTAAAGAAACTGATGGGGCAGTATTATTTAAGGCAACATCAACTGTTATCGTAGAACTACACAGTGAGCTTGTATTTTGAACAATAACTGTATATTGGCCGCTGGCATTCACATTTGCTGTTGCAGTTGCAGCTCCTGAAGTAATTCCAGGTCCGGCCCAGCTATATGAAATAGGAGTAGATGTTGTTGTAGCCACAACTTGCGCAGTACTAGTAGTACATGTTATTGAATTTGTTGCAGAAGTTGTTACAGTGGGAAATCCTGCGCTTGGAACAACTTGAGTTATACCTGAAACAAAACATCCGTTAGCAGGATCCGTAGCCGTTAGTGTATAAAAACCTGGAGAAGATACAACAGCTGTAAAGCTGGATGCACCACTCGTTACACCGCCAGTCCATATTGGGTTACAGTTGGAAGGAGATGCAGAAGCATTTAATGTGACAGAGGGAGCAGAACACGTAATTGTTTGTGTAGCTGGCATTGTTACAGTTGGAACTGTTGTATTTTGATTTACTGCTTGTGAACCAATTGTAATACAACCATTTGAGGTGTTGGTAACTGTATAATTAAAACTACCAGTTTGATTAACTGTTATTGTACCTGTAGATGATCCCGCAGTTATTCCTGTTCCACTCCAATTATACGAAATAGGTGATGCAGATGAAGAAGAAGCGACGTCAACGGTTAAATTAGTACATGTTAACTGGCCTGAAACACTTGGAGTTACGCCAGGTGTTGCTATATCTTGAGTTACTACCTGAGATCCCACAGCAAAACAACCAGTTGAAGTATCGGTAACAGTATAATTAAATGTTCCTCCTTGATTTACGTTAATAGTACTAATGTTAGTTAATGATGTAATACCCGTTCCACTCCAATTGTAATTTACTGGATTTGTAGTTGTAGTAGCATTTACATTTACGGATGTTAATGTACAGTTTAATACACCAGATGCACTAGAAGCAACAACTGGGTTAGATATATTTTGAGTTACTACTTGAGAACCTGATGCAGTGCAACCGTTACTAGTATTAGTTACTATATAATTATAAGTCCCGGGTTGGTTTACCGCGGCAGATACTGAAGTACCTCCACTTGTAATGCCAGCACCAGACCAACTGAAGGAAACCGGTGAGCTACTGGTATTTGCATTCACGTTTACGGATGTTAATGTGCAATTTAAAATACCTGATGCATTAGATGTTACAATAGGACTTACTATATCTTGCGTAATATTAACTGATGAAACTGGAGATGAGCAGCCTGAAGATGTCACAATTAAATTATAAGTACCAGGTTGATTTATTGTTGGGTTGGCTGTATTACCATTGGATACTATACCTGGCCCGGTCCAAGAGTAAGACCCACCACCTGAACCTGATAAAACTGCGGTTGTATTAGCGCATGTTAAAACAGCTGTTGCGCCTGCATTAGCGGTAGGTATAGGATTAACGACAAATTGTACAGAGGCACATGCGGTAGTATTACAAGAGCCAACAGCGTTAACAAAATAAGTTGTAGTAGATGATGCTGAAACTGAAATAGAAGTTCCTGAGCCGATAACTGCACCACCACAGCCACCAGCATACCAATTCCAATTGGCGCCAGTCCCTAAACTTCCGCCATTTACAGTTAAATTAGTAGTCCCTGAGCCACATACTGATGATACAGATGAAGAAACAGAAGTTGGTGCGGAAGAAGTTGTATTTAAAACGGTAGATAAACAAGTTGAAGCGCTGTTTCCACATAAATTACTTGCATAAACACAAATATTGCCTGCAGAACCTGGTGTAGCATTAATTGAAGTTGACCCTTGTCCGGAATTAATAGTCCAACCAGCAGGAACAGACCAAACATAAGAAGAAGCATTTGAAACTGCAGGAATAGAAAATACCTGAGCTACTCCAGGGCAAAATGTATTTAAACCGGAAATTGCCCCAGGCTGCGTTGCTGGTGAAGCTTGATTTGCAGGAGCATACGTTAAAGTTAATACCAACCGATTAATACATACATTCGCACCTGTACATAATTGAAGGTTATTTACACCTCCATTATTGTAACCTGGCAGCCCACAAGGAAAGGTATTAGAACTGGTTGCACTTTGTGCACAAGGCGCATTTGAACATAAACAGCCCGTATTTCCTTCATTAACAGTAGGCACAGATTGGCCGTTAATGTCTGCCGTTAATGTGCCTCCTGAACAATCTGCACTAAAATATCCAACATTTACCGACGTTACTATATTGCCTGCAGGAACCGGATCAACAAAAGACTTAGTGCCACAAGGTGCAGTATTCCCGCAATAACTGCTGAGTGTATTAAAACAGTAGTAATCAGCCCCACAAACTGTACAGCCGCCACAACCTTGAAAACCACTATAAAATATAGTTGTTGTGGCCGTTTGAGCCTGAATTTTATTATTTAATAAAAAATTAAAAATAAAAGAAAGTACTGTAAAAGATAAAAGTATAGATTTTTTCATATTAATAATTTTACAAGAAAAGCAGACTGGGTTACTAATTAAAATGGACTAAATTATTGTTTAGAAACGGTAATATGCGATAACAGAAATTTTTTCATTTCTTTATTTTCTGCCTCAATTTTTGATTCAGGTAAAGTAAGAACTAATTTTAATAAGTTCTCATTGGTTGCAGAGCATGAACCTTCTATAGAGGTTGCAGGAGGAATTACAAGATCTATTATAGGACTTTTTGGGTTTATTTGGTAATTTATCTTTACCTGATAAGAATTTAAATTAATCAATTTTACCAATGTTACTTTTCCTGTGTTACAATCAGAATTATGACTGTAAAATTTGACACCTTTTAACACATTACTCTCATTATCACTTAAATTAACAGGTTCCCATAATTCAGCTGGTCTTTGAAGTGTAGCTTCCTTGTATATCGGTGTTTGAGCTATGGAAACAAAAGTACAAAGTGTTAATATAGCCACGGTAATTAAACAATATTTTTTCTTCATAACGTTAAATATAATTAAAAATTGATTTATACGAAATTACAACAATATTTATATAATCCTAAAATTATATGATTTTTATTAGAATACGAACCTAATATATAAAGAACAATGAAATCTAATTTTTTTCCAATTTTTTTGCTCTTTCAATATACCCAGCTGATTTTAAAAAGGCTATTATTTGTGCCCTTAAATTTACATTGCCTTGTTCAATATTAACAGCTTTTTCAAATTGTTCAATGCCTTTCAATGTATCTTTATTTAACATATAGGTATTTCCTAAATTGATATATAATTTGGCTTGTATTGGATTTTGTTTTATGGCTTCCTTATCGCAAATAATAGCTTGTAAATACTGATGTTTTTTGATGTATAACTCCCGAAGTTGAATATAAACAAGAGGATATGTCTTATTGGCTAGAATCATTTTTTCATAATAAAAAATAGCAGAATCAGGTAGATTCCTTTTTTCATAGCAAAAAGCATAATTATATTGAGCCACATCGTCATCGGGGTTTATGATAATGGATTTTTTAAAAAATGGCTGAGCAGTTGCGGCATCGTTAAAAATATTAATGTAAATGGTTCCAATATTATTTAGAGTGGTAAAATCTGCGGGGTACTTCTTTACCCCTTCAATCATCAATAACACGGCTTGTTTATAATGGAAAGTTGTTTCCCTAATAATTGAATCTCTTAATGCTCCACTTGGAGTAGTGAATATTTTCGGATAAAGATTATTTCCAATTAGATAGTGTAGGTTACAAGAGTTTTTAAAATGTTTTATGTCGTTTCTAAATAATGTTATTTCGTCTTTCCACTTATTGCTTCTTGATATTGTTAAAGTGGAATAAATAATTAAAATAACACTTATAAAAAATTTAGGAAAAAAGTTTAAATCTCTGATTTTAGACTGAAAGTTATCTGTATTGGAATTGACTTTTAAATTAATTTTAAAAAATGACAATAGAAGATAAGTTGATGCTATGCAAAACCCAAAAGAAGCAAAGTAAATAAAACGCTCTCCAACAATCCCTGATAAAGGGGTTTTTATATTTGCAAAAGGCAAAATTCCCAACAGATATATAAGAATACTATATGAAAGAATAGATTTTATAGGAATTTTTTTAATAGCGTAAATTATAATTAATAAATAAAAAATGCCGGAAATATAAATGAAAGGAGATTCCCAGTTGTCTATAGGAATAGTATTGTAACCGTAATAGCAGCAAAGGGGGTACGGAAAAACAAGTAATTTTATATAATAGCCAATAGTATATAATGCCAAAGAAAAACGACTTAAAAAGCTGTCATCGTAAAATAAAGGGTTTTCGAAAAAAGCAAATTCCCTGAGCGAGGTAGAACTATTAAGCATAATATTTTTCAGTACATCACTACATATTACTGCAAATAACAGGATAGCACAAAAAAATAGCAGTTGTTTTGTTTTGATTGAAGAGAAGAAATAAAGTGTAATAGGGATAAATATAATGAATAGCATCGCAGTTTGTTTGCATAGCAATGACATGAAAAAAAACATAATGCTTAAAAAAATATAGGTTATTTTTTTTGATTCAATGTTTTTAAGAATAAATAGTAATGATAACATGCCAAACAGAAAGCTTAGTAACTCATCTCTACATTTTATGTTTGCTACTACCTCAGTATGAATTGGGTGAACCAAGAATAATAGTGTTGTGGTAAGTGGAAAAATAAGATGAAACTTATCAAAGAGCCGGCAAAGAATTAAATACAATATGATACATGTAATTGCGTAAATTAACACATTTAGAAAATGGCTCACATGTGGATTACTGCCGAAAAACTGATATTCTATAGCAAATGTTACTAATACCAAGGGTCTGTATTCGAAGCTTTGCTGTTTTGATTCAATGTAATGGGATGTAAATATTTCAGGAATACCTTTTAATCCTTTTTCAATCTTTGGATTATTAGGATGTTCAGGGTTAGTAACGGTGACATAGCCATCATCAAGTGCATACTTGTTTTTTATACTATTGCCATATAAAATAAATGCTGAAGCAAAAATTAAAAATAATATTCGATTTTTTTTATAGATTTCCATATTAATTTTTTATTGCCCTTTATACTTACTTACTAAAAGCTTATCTTAAATCTATAGACTGTTAAATGCACAAAATAGTTTAAATAATTTATTATTTACTTTCTCTGAATCATGAGCATAATGGCTTACCCATATTTTAAATCCGTCTTTTATTAATTTATTATTTGGAATAAATGGTTGTCCTTTAGCGGGACTATTTGTAATTGTTACATATTCATCATCCAAAGAGTATTTGTTCTTTAAGGAGTTACCATAAAAAAGAAATGTAAGCACCAGAAAAAGGGTATAAATAGCTTTATGCTCAAGCCATTTTTCTTTAAAGTGTGTAATATGTATCATTTCCCTCAAACTTAGGCAAAAAAAAAGCGCTTTTACGGCGCTTTTTTTATTTTTTATAAAGACAAATTATTTTCTCTCTCCTCTTAACCATTCTGCAGGTGTTTTTTTCTGACCCCTTGCTTCGATAAAAGAAACACCGAGTTTTTGAGCCCAGTTAATGTAATAGTTCGACTCGTAAGGCTTTACCATTTTAAAATTAATGGAATAAGCACCGTTTACATCTTGACCTAAGTTATCGCAGGATTCAACATCCTTGTTTGACTTGATTTTATCGCAATACTCAGCCGCTTCATTAGGGCTTGTTAAACCGCTTACTGAGATGTGGAATTCTTGTTTGGTTTTAAAAGTGTTATCCTCTAATTTATCTTTAACCACCCAGGTTAAATTACTTTGTGAATAAACTTTTGATGATACAAGTGCTATAAGTAAAAAGGCAATTGATAATATTTTTTTCATAATAAAATAGTTTTAATTATACGCTAATATATAAAGGATTAATTTAGTTTCAAAAAAAACAGTGTGAATAATTAAATATACGTTCTGAATGAGGGAAGTGAAAATATATGCCCGCCAAATTCTAGTATGTTACTTTATTATGAGCCACTTTTTGTTTAAATTTACAAAACACTCATGTCTTTTAATATTGATCATATTTCCATCTACCTGCCAGAAACGACAGTAAATAACGACGTCCTCGCGTTAGAATTTGATATTACACAAGAACAGATCTTTAAAAATACCCACATAAACAGAAGGTTTATTTCAAATAAAAATGAACTTTCATCTGATATGGCTATTAAAGCCGGTAATAAATTATTTGAAGAGACTAAAATTGAAAAAGACAAAATTGATTTCCTCATTTTTTGCAGCGAAGGTTTTGATTATATTGCCCCAGCATCATCCTGCATCATTCAATATAAACTTGGATTATCAACCTCCATTGGTTGTTTTGATTTGCCCTATGGATGCTCCGGCTATGTATATGGATTAGGTATTGCCTACGGGTTATTAAAAGCCGGTATTGCAAAAACAATTCTGTTTTTAACTGCAGATATACCTTCAAAAGGTATTGCAAAAAATGATTTGGAACTACGCTCTATTTTTAGCGATATTGCAACAGCTTCCCTCATAACACTAAACGATTTTAAACCAGATACGAAATTTATTTATGGAACAGATGGGAAAGGCGCTTTAGATCTCTATGTTGAAGGCAGTGGCTTTAGAGCTCCTGTTAACCCGGATTTTAAAATCGATAAAGATTTAGTTTGTGGACAAATGTTAATGAATGGAACTAATATTTTTTTATTTGCTGTAAAAAAAGTCCCTATTTTAGTCAATGAAATTTTAGAAAAAAATAAGCTCGCTAAAGAAGATATAGATTTATATGTTTTTCATCAGGCAAGTTATTTTATGATTGAAGTGATTAGAAAAAAATTAAAATTACCGCCGGAAAAAGTATTTATTAATATTCAGGATTATGGAAATTCGGTTTCCTCAACAATTCCGCTGGCATTATATGACGCCGCAAAAAAAGGAATATTGAAAAAAGGAATGAGAATAGTGCTGGCAGGTTTTGGAATAGGAAATAGCTGGGGCGCTACAATTATTGAGTATTGAAAAAAAATGGAGGAGTATAAAGAGTTTAGAAAAAACCTTACGAGAATGCAACGGTTTAAATTTGCAGTTTTTCTAATTTCAGATCATTTTTTCGGCAAAAAAAAACTTTTTAAAAATCGTTCTAATTATTATAAAGAATTATTTGAAACCTTGCCTAAAAATGGCTTAGGTAAAATAATGCCGATTGAAAGAAGAAAAAATTTAAGTGTTAAAGAATTTAGAGATACCTATTTAAAAAGGGGCACTCCAGTTGTTTTAGAAGGCGCTGCAAAAGAATGGGATTGTGTTAAAAATTGGTCGCTTGATTATTTTGACAAACTACATGGCGATGATGAAATTATTTTGTTTGATGCCTTAAGTAAGGAAACACCTTTTTAAATGATCACTTTGGCTGATGTTATTTCAAATATTAAAGAGGGTGGAAAAAAATACTACCGATTTTACCCTTTATTAGCAAGGCGTCCAGAACATATAAAAGATTTTGACATTAATTGGTTAAAGGAAAGAGCTCATAAAAAATCATTGCTTGACTCTTTTCAGGTTTTTATGGGAGGAAAAGGTACATTTTCTGATTTACACAATGCCAACCCACCTAATTTATTTGTTCAAGTATGCGGCGAAAAACAATGGATATTATATTCACATTATTATAGCCCAATAATTGACCCTCCGCCGATAGCAAATATTTATAGAGTGGCGCCACCAAAGAAAGAAGATAGACCATTTAATCCATTTAAACCCAATTTCGAAGCACCGTATGAATTATTTAAATATATGGATGGTTATTCTGTAACACTAAAACCTGGTGATGTGCTTTGGAATACTCTGTTTTATTGGCATGCTGTTCAAAATGCTACCGATTCTATAGGAGTAGGATTTAGGTGGATAGTTCCGTGGTATTCATTTAAAATATCGCCGTTATTCATGTTTTTAGATTTATTTTCAACAAAACGACCTATATGGAAAGCTTGGGGATTATACAAAAAAGATATGAATGAAGTTCATCTGCACTAAATGGATTGTTGGATGAAGCAAAAATAAAAATGAAAGAGTTTGAAGATAAAAGGAAATTAAGGACAAAACAATAAACAACATTTATAATTATTTATTAATGGAAGAATACAAAGCATTTAGAAGAAATCTTAAACGAAAACAGCGCTTTAAATTTGCCGTCTTCCAAATAGCAGACCAATTTTTTGGTAGAAAAAAAATATTTAAAAATCGCACCAAATTTTATAAAGAATTATTTGAAACGCTACCAAAACATGGCGAAGGTAAAATAATGTCAATAGAACGAAGAGTTGATTTAAGCCTCGAAGAGTTTAAAAACCATTATGTGAAAAAAGGGATACCAGTTGTGCTTGAAGGAGCAGCAAAGGATTGGGATTGTGTTAAAAATTGGTCATTAGATTATTTTAATGAACTGCATGGAAATGATGAAATTGTATTATTTGATTTTGATATAAAAGATAAATACGAAATGATTACATTGAGTGATGTGATAAAAAATATTAAATCTGGGGGCAAAAAATACTATAGATTTTATCCATTATTAGCAAGGCATCCCGAACACATTAATGATTTTGATTATAAATGGTTAAAAGAACGTTCAAATAGTTTGTTAAATCTAGAGGCATTTCAAATTTTTATGGGCGGAAAAAACACAAAAACACATTTACATAATGCCAACCCGCCAAATATTTTTGTACAAGCTTACGGCGAAAAACATTGGTTCTTATATTCACATTATTACAGCCCAATTATAGATCCCTCGCCAACTGAAAACATGTATAGAGAGGCGCCAAATAAAAGAGGTAATACACCATTTGACCCATTTATTCCGGATTTTGACTCTCCATACGAACTATTTAAATATATTGACGGTTATTCTGCGCACTTAAAACCTGGAGATGTATTATGGAATCCACCTTTTTATTGGCATGCTGTTAATAATACAACTGATTCGATTGGGGTAGGATATCGTTGGATTCAGCCAATGTACTCTTTTAAAATATCACCACTTTTTATGTTTTTAGACTTTTGTTCATTTAAACCTCCAATTTGGAAAACATGGTCATATTTTAAAAAAGATATTAATCAATTAAATATTGACGAAATGAAAAAATTAAATGAGGCTAAGAGGAAAATGCAGGAACAAAAAAATAAATAATATAAGTAGAAGCTTGATTCTAAGATTAAAAAAGATTAAATTTAAAAAAACATGGTAAATTTAGAGGAGTTCACAAATCAGTTAGCCGGAGAATTTGAAGATGTTGATCCATCTACCATTACTCCTGATACGAATTACCGTGAAATAAAAAACTGGAGTTCCATGTACGCGCTCATTATCATTGCTTTTGTTGATGCAAATTTTGATGTTCAACTTAATGCTGAAAATTTAAAGAATACACGGTCATTGAGAGATTTGTACCGAATTGTTTCTGAAAAAAGTAAAGAATGAGTTTTGTTACTTTAGATAATATTTCTTTTGCTGGTGTTTCGGCTTGTGTTCCACATACCGTTTACTCTAACTTGGATTATAGTCATGTTACAAAAGAAGAGCGCGAACTTTTTATTAAAACAACCGGAATAAAAGAAAGAAGAGTTGCAGGAGAAAATATATCAACATCAGATCTTTGCTATGAACCGGCTAAACAATTAATTGAAAAATTAAATTGGGATAAGAATGATATTGATGTGGTAATTATGGTTACTCAATCTCCCGATTATTTTATTCCCGGATCAGCAATTATTTTGCAGCATAAATTAGGATTAAAAAAATCATGCCTTGCTTTTGATATTAATTTGGGTTGTTCCGGTTATATTTATGGGTTATATGTTCTCGGTAATTTATTAAGTTCCGGACAATTAAAAAAAGGGATTTTACTGGCAGGAGATAAATCAACCATGTCAACAGCCTTTACCGATAAAAGTGCCTACCCGTTATTCGGGGATGCTGGTTCTGCAACAGCTTTGCAATTTGATAAAAGTGCTGACACTATGTATTTTAATATGGGATCAGATGGTTCAGGTAAAGATGCGATTAATATAGAGCATGGAGGTTCGAGGCATGGAATACAAAAAGATACTTTTGATTTAATTGAGATTGAACCGGGAATATCGAGAGAAAAGAGACATTTAAAATTGGATGGAATTGGTATTTTTAATTTTGCGCTTAGAGAAGTTTCGCCTAATGTAAATGAGCTTTACCATATGGCAAATGAAAAAATGGAGGATACTGATTTTTTTATTTTTCATCAGGCTAATAAATTAATCAATGAGTCGGTTCGCAAAAAGCTTAAGATCACTGATATTTCCAAAGTTTTGTATTCACTAGAAAAATATGGCAATACCAGTTCCGCTTCCATTCCTTTAACAATGGTTACTGAAGCTTCGAGTGATTTAATCACTAAAGAAAATACATTATGCCTAAGTGGATTTGGAGTTGGTTTTTCATGGGGAAGCGCCTTAATTAAAACAAATCAAATTGTTTGTTTACCATTAATTGAATTAATGTGATTTCATTAATAAATAAAAGAATATTAATTACCGGAGCTTCATCCGGAATAGGAAGAGCAACAGCTGTACTGTTTAGTAAATTAGGCGCTACTGTTATTATAACTGCCAGAAATACAGAAAACCTGAATAACACCTTTTCAGAGCTTGATTCAAATTCAGGGCATTTACAAATTTGCGCTGATTTAACTTCGGAAGAAGATATAAAACACCTTACAGCTAATGTTGGAATTATTGACGGCATTGTTCATTGTTGCGGAAAAGTATTGCCTGTTCCTGTAAAGTTTATAAAGGAAGAGCATTTACAGGATGTATTTAAGGTTAATTATTTTTCTGCGGTAACAATGATTTCAGAATTATTAAAACAAAAAAAAATAAATAATAACGGCTCTATTGTTTTTATTTCTTCTGTTTCAACACTTCACGCCTATTTTGGAGGTGGCCCTTATATCAGTTCAAAAGCTGCTTTGGAAGGATATGCGAAAACGTTAGCGTTTGAATTAATTCCGAAAAAAATACGTGTTAATGTATTACAACCGGCTTTAGTAAATACTGAAATATTTGATAGTACAGTAAATGCAGCTATTGATGATGACAAAATGAAGGAATTAATAAATAGTTATCCTTTGGGAATTGGCGAAACAATAGACGTTGCAAACGCTTTAGCTTTTTTTATTTCTGATGCCAGCAAATGGATCACGGGCAGCACTTTAAAAATGGATGGTGGATTAACATTAGGATTTAAATAGCGCTATGGAAAATTTTAAAAGAGAATTATCAGTTATTATTCCTGTTTATAATTCTGCTATATGCATCAAAGATCTTATTTATGAAGTTAACGATGTGCTTGTTAAACTCTGTGTTTCATATGAAATTATTGTTGTAAATGATGGTAGTGCAGATGATAGCTGGAAAATAATTAAAGAAATAAGTAAAGAAAATGAAAATATAAAAGGCTTTTCTCTCGCAAAAAACTTTGGACAGCATAAAGCTACTCTTTGCGGTTTTTCGAATGCTACTGGCAAATATATAATAACTATTGATGATGATTTTGAGCATAAGCCATCTGATATAATTATTCTTTATCAGGCAATAAAAAACACAAACTGCGATTTGGTTTATGGAATTGCACAAAATAAAAAGAAATCGTTTATTAGAAGAACAATGACCTCCTTTTATAAATTTATTTCTAAGGTGGAAAATCCGTATGCAGGGCTTGGGTCTAGTTTCAGGATATTGAAAAATGATCTTGTTCAAAAAATTGTAGCTCACAACAATCATTTATTTTTTATCGATGAATTAATTTTGTGGTATACTTCAGATATTAATTCCTGTGATTTAGAATTTTATATTTCCAGAAAATCCGGATCGGGTTATGGTTTTATTTCTTTGTTTCGACTCTCTTCAAATGTGTTAATGATTAGCTCTACTATGCCTTTAAAGCTTGTTAAATCAATAGGTTTATCCGTTTCATTTGTCAGTTTTTTTGTTGGTTCAGTTTATTTTTTCAAAAAAATATTTTTTAATTCTCCATCAGGATTTACATCCATTATTGTTTCTATTTTGTTCAGTGCCGGATTAATTTTGTTTTGTATAGGAATTATCGGCGAGTATTTGGGAAATGTTTTAATGATGCAAAATAATAAGCCTGCTTTTTACATAAAAGAAAAAACATGATTGTAGAGCAATATGGCTTAACTTATTTGCGTGTAACAGAACAGGATCTCGAAACATTGCGTTATTGGAGAAATCAATCTTTTATTAGAGATACAATGCAGTTTAAAGAATACATTACTCCCCAAATGCAAAGGGATTGGTTTAATAGAATCAATAATAAGTATAATTATTATTTCATAATTAAAGACAATAATAAAAAAATAGGCCTGATTAATTGTAAGGACGCATCACCGGATACCAAATTAGCAGAAGGTGGTATTTTTATCTGGGATAATCAGTATTGGGGTACATCAATACCTGTTTTTGCTTCATTAACTATGTTACAGGCTGTTTTTGAAATATTTAAATCAGGTGAAGAATCAATTGCTACAGTTGCCAAAAGTAATAGAGTAGCATTACGCTTCAATGAAATGTTGGGGTACGAAATAAAAAGTATGACTGAGGATGGCTACTATAAACTTCATTTGTCAAGAGAGAAATATTTCTCACATTGTAAAAAATTAATTAAAGCGGCATCTATTTATAATCCTGCAAACTCAAAATTCATAGTGCACGCTAAAGAAAGTGATTTACTTATCGATGAAATTAATCTTTATATTAAAGAACACAGTACTATATTTTAGCCGGAAATATACCAAACTCGCCTTTATTTGAAAATTCCAACCACTGTTCTTTAGTAAACATATTGAGCATAAAATCATCCTGTATAGTTTCGATTTTATATTTACATATTTCTTTGGCGCTATAGTTCCATTTAGGATTTGCGATATCAAGCATTAACACAAACCTATCTTCGTTGCTGTTATTCCAGGCTTCATGTTCAAAAGAGTCATCAAAAATCAGTAGCTTTCCTTCTTCCCATTCTTTGGTTTCCTCTCCAACCCGCAGTTTGCAGTTAGCGGGAATGGTTAAACCTAAATGAGCTCTTAATACCATTTTGGTAAACCCTTTATGTGGCAAAATGTGTGTATGTGCAGGTAAATAAGAAAAATCAGCTGATACTAAAGAAGGAATCTGTTTTAAAATCGAATAAGTTTTGGGACATAAATTACAGTTTAAGGTATGCCTTATTCCAAAAAATTCAAACGTAAATACTTTCCATTTGTTTTTGCTGTCAGGATGAAGATAAGAAGGAAAGGTATCAAGCCAATATCCGTTTTCCGCCTTTCCTCTGAGTTGATTCAATTCTTCAAGTATAATAGTATAATTATCTTCTAAAATCTTTAACTCAGGCGTCTCGTCAATTGTATAGAACCACTGGGAATTTCTATCAGTAAATTTATCCACCATTTGCTTAACAAAAATGTTTAACTGTTTTATTAAAATTAAAAATACTAAATAAAAATTACTTTATTTTTATTTTAACGTGGGTATAACATTTAATTTATTAAATTCACTTAGTGATTTAACTAACAATTGTGATGAAAAACTTATGGTATAGCTTGTTTGATAGAGTTGATTATCAGGGCAATGAACCGGCTTTTTTTAATCCCGATGATTATGAGTTTGCCAGAATTATCAAATCAAATCACAAGGTTATTGAACAGGAACTTTTTAATTACCTGAAATCTCATAAACTACAAAGCTATTTTAATGATAGCATGGTATCTATAAAAGATAGTTGGAAAACAATTTCATTAAGAACCTGGAATATTGAATTATATGAAAATCATAGGTTTTTTCCTGAGACCTTGAAGATCATTCAATCTATTCCTTCGCTGGTTTCCGCATCCTTTAATGTATTAAGTCCTCAGGGACATATTGTCCCGCATTGCGGTGATACAAATGGGATTTTTAGATGTCATTTTGGATTAAGTATACCCGGAAAAATCCCTCAATGCGGATTTAGGGTGAAGGATGAATGGCGTAACTGGACAGAGGGTGAACTATTGGTTTTTGTAGATGCGAATAATCATGAGGCTAAAAATTTTTCGGATGAAAATAGATTCATTTTTTTATTTGATATTGTGAGGGAAGAGTTTGTTAGTAAAGAAAAAGTTATTTGTGCAACAGTTATTACTTCTCTTTTCATGCAAAAAATGGTTATGTATATGCCGATACTTTTAAAATTGCCTGTAACAGTTCAAAAGTTAATTTCAAAAATGTTTATACCGCTTGCTTATATGGCAATACCTGCCCGGAATTTAGTATATAAAATAAAGCGCTAAATTGGTCTTACGAAAACATAAATTATGGTTTAGTCTTTTGCATAAAAGGCCTTACAATGGCAATGAATTAAACTATCCTGATATTTCGAAAATAAAAGGCATTAAGGAACTGGAAATGAATTATCAGATAATTTTGAATGAGCTTGACAGCTATTTAAAAGAACATATTTTTGAAAGTCAATTTAATACAACCATGGTTGAGAATTCAAAATTCTGGAAAGTAAGATCGTTACGGGTTTGGGGTGTTGAAATGTATAGCATTCAAAAATATTTTCCTGAAACATTACGATTATTATCCGGTATTGATGGTGTGATTAATATTGGATTTAATTTACTTGAACCGAAAGCTGTTATTAAAACGCATTGTGGAGATACTAATGCCATCATAAGATGTCATTTAGGACTAATTATACCAGAAGAAAATAATAATTGCGCTTTAAAAGTCAATAATGAAATAAGAAATTGGCAGCAGGGAAAAGTCATTGGCTTTACTGATGCCTATGATCATGAGGCATGGAATAAAACAAATCAGAAACGTATTATTATGCTTTTTGATGTTTTAAAGCCTGAGTTTTTAACTAGCAAAAATAAGGTCTGTAGTATTGTTCTTGCTAGTTTATACATTCAACAAATTGCCAATTATTTTCCGAAATTATATAAAGTAAATCCTGTTTTACTTTATCCGATTTCATATCCATTGGCTTTTCTTATCAGAGTATTAATGCCTGTTCGTAATAAAATCAAAAAATGATTAATCCATGTTGGGCTTTGTTATAATATAGTCGTTTATAACTAAAACGTCTATACCGCTACTTGTGAATACTGATGCTATATCATTTACGGAACTAACAATAGGTTTTCCCATTATATTTAAACTTGTATTTAATAATATTGGAACAGCGCATAATTTATGGAATTCAACAATTAAATTATAAAAGTGAATATTATCTTTTTTTGTAACTGTTTGTAGTCTTCCTGTCCCATCAATATGTTTAACGGCAGGTATTTTATATTGTTGGTGTTGTTTTATTTTTAACACTCTTTCCATAAATGGTGTAGGATAATAATCTTCAAAAAATTCAGAGCCGTATTCCTCTAAAACTGCCGGGGCAAAAGGTCTAAATTCTTCTCTGAATTTTACTTTTGAATTTATTAGATCTTTCATTTCCGGCAAACACGCATTTGCTAATATGGATCGGTTTCCCAATGCGCGAGGTCCAAATTCAGCTCTGCCTTGAACCCAGGCAATTATTTTTCCGTTTTCTAAATACTTTGCAGTTGTTAAATAAATTTCAGGGTAGCTTAATTTTTTATAATTGTAACCAGAATAGGATAAAAAATTAGTTAACTCATCTTCCTGGATTTCAAATCCTAAGTATGGATTTGTTTGATTATAAGGGATTATATTATTTGGATTGAATTTTTTGAAGGCAAGTAATGCAGCGCCAACAGAACATCCATCGTCAGCTGGCGCGGATGGTATAAATACATTTTTATATGGTGTATTTGTATGTATTTTTCCATTTGAAGCAGAATTAAGAGCACAGCCTCCTGAAATGATAAGATTTGTATGCGGCCATTTTACATGGCAGGTATTAATTAATTGTAAAATGATTTCTTCAAAAAACAGTTGAGCAGTAAAAGCTAAATCATATGAATTTATATTTTTATATTTATTTTCACTCATGTTTTTTCTTAAAACGATGTGATAATTTGGAACGTCACTTTTTAATTCAATATCATTTGTATATATCCAACTTTTAAAATCGTTATAAAGGAGTTCGTTTTTTTTGCCATATGGTGCCATACCCATAACCTTCCATTGTTCTCCACCAACAGCATCAAAACCACATAAGTTTGTAATTTCCCCATAAAAGTCGCCTAATGATGTTGGGGATTTATTTCTAAATGCGAGTTGTATGTTTTGATCTTTTGCACTATATATGGAATAGGAACTAAAATTGTCTCCAAAGCCATCAATTATAAAAATAATAGAGTTGTTAACTGGAGCGGTAAAGTAAGCATGATAAGCATGACATAGATGATGATCGAAATTGATTATTTTTTTGTACTCTAAATCTTGTTTTTTATTTAATAAATATTTTAGAGTAGTGCCAGCCATTAACCTTAAACCCAAGTGAGGTGAGTATTGAAAATCTACTGCACTGATATAGTTACTTGCATTTTGTTTACGAATTTTTACTGCAAAAAAGGTTATCGCCTTTAAGTAATTCTGTACAGCAAATATGATAGCTGAAAAAAATGTAACTCTAAATAGTGTGCTAAAGCTCCTAGATATATAACCAATCTCATAATCAGAAATTGAATACTTTTTTAATATTTTCTTAATTAAAAAATAGTTATCCGCTGACATGGATAACGAACGTTTATTTTGTGTATATCGCTCAGTAGCTTCCGCAAAAACAATTTTTCCCTGCTCATCAACAATACTAATTGCTGAGTCATGGTAGCATGATGTTAATCCAATAAAATATTTTTGAGGTTTTTGCATTTCCGCTGATTTAAAATCATCATTGTTTATTTATAAAATACATAATCATTAATCACCATAGCATCTAAACCGCTTGTAACAAAAACAGCCACCATATCTGCTACCGAATCAACAATTGGTTTCCCCATTACATTAAAACTGGTGTTTAAAAGTACAGGAATGTTTGTAAGTGCATTAAACTCACTAATTAAATTGTAAAAGTGCTCATTATTTTCTTTACTCACCGTTTGTAATCGTCCTGTATTGTCAATATGATTCACTGCATTTAATTGTTCTCTTTTATCCTCTTTGATGGTTAAAACCCTTTCCATATATGGGGTGGGATAATAGTTTTCAAAATAATCATTTGCATATTCTTCCAGGATTGATGGAGCAAATGGTCTGTATTCTTCTCTAAACTTAACAGTAGCATTAATTTTATCTTTCATCCCTTTTAACGAAGGGTTAGCTAAAATTGATCTGTTGCCTAATGATCGTGGCCCAAATTCAGCTTTGCCTTGTACCCATCCAATAATTTTACCATCAGCTAATTCTTTTGCTATAACTTTATATAATTGAGGGTATTCTAATTTTACATGTTTGTAACCACTAAATTTAATAATATGTTCTAATTCCTTCTCATTAATTTCATTTCCTAAGTATGGATTTGCCTGTTTATTCGGGATGTTTTTTAAAGGATTATATTTTTTAAATAATAGCAATGCTGCGCCTACTGCTCCACCATCATCTGCGGGGGCAGAGGGAACAAAAATATGTTTATAAGGCGTAAATATATGTAATTTGCCTATACAAGCTGAGTTTAATGCACAGCCCCCTGCAATTATTAAGTTTTGATGCGGGTGCTTTTTGTAAAGTTCATTCACAAATTTAATTACTAGTTCTTCAAAAAATAATTGTCCTGTATAGGCAATGTCCTTTATCGTTATATTTTTGTATTGATTGTTTTTTATTTTTTCCTCAATATATACATGTTTTCTTCCATTGCTTTTAATGTAAATACCGTCTACAGTTATCCAATTTTTAAAGTCTTCATATAATTCTTTGTTTAAAGTACCATATGGAGCCATTCCCATTACTTTCCACTCTTCTCCAGAAAAAATGCTTAAGCCACAGAAATCAGTTAATGAAGAATAGAAAGAACCTAAAGAAAAATCCTTAAAACCTTTATTTACTAATTTAATATTTTGATTTTCTGCTTGAAAAATAGAAATAGAATGTCCATTATCCCCACTTCCATCAATAATTAGTATTATACTTGAAGTGAAACTAGATGTAAAATGCGCATGGTACGCATGGCATAAATGGTGATTATTTAAATTTATTTTTTTTTGTCTTATACCATTTTTTTTATTTAATAAATAACGGAAAGTATGCCCGGAAAAGCTTCTTAAACTAAAGTTTGCGATTCTTGTGAAAAAAAATAAATGAATTAGTTTAGATTGTTTTATTCCGGAAACCTTTTCTGCTAAAAAATTAAATATTCCCGAATTGCTTGAAGAGTCTAATGTTAATAGTAAAAAATATATCTTTTTAAAAAAGGAACTATGTTCTTCCCAATTAGTTCCAATTTCGTAATCATCTATGTTGTTTGAATCAATGATTTTCTCAACAAAATAAAAATTATCTGCAACCGTAAAAAGTGAACGTTTATTTTGACTGTGTCTTTCTGTGGCCTGAGCATATATTATAAATCCATCTTCATCAACAAGAGCAATTGATGGATCATGGTAACTTGCGTTTAATCCAATGTATATTTTATTAGATTTTTTTGCCATTTTTATTCAAATTCAGGAAGTGCTATTTCCTACATCTGCCGATACTGATGTTGTATCTAACGCATTCCCAATACTCTTTAGTGTAACTCACAAAAATTTCTTCGCCTGCTGCAATATTTCTTTTGCTCACAATAAAACATTGATTACCATCAATTTCGTAAACGCAATTATTTGTTAATCCTTTTACTTTTGTAAGGCCCGCTGCATCATTTGCAAAGCGTGCCTTGTGTTGTGGAGTATTCCAGGCATCAATACAATTTTTTTTGTTGATGAAAAATAAATAACCGTCTTCATCTCTTTCAACGCGTCTTTCATATTCTTTCCAATCAATAACTTCGCCTAAGTATTCAATTACTCTGGTGCCTTTTTTTATTGCTGTTGTGGTAATTAATCCTTTGCCGGAATTGGGAAGTTGTGATCTTTTTACAAGTAATGCCATAGTTGGGTAAAGATAGCATCTGCATTGGATATATAAAAAAAATCTTATCTTTATTTGATTATTTAGAACTCCTTTTCTAATGAAAAATATCAACATTATTTTCCTGCTTTTATCTTTTTCATCTTTTGCCCAAACGCTTAATGTTCCCGTGCGGCCTATATCTGCGATGAATGGTTCTCAGTTTGTTGCAGCAATCACAGCATTAAGTTTTACAAACAAAGAAAATGTAATACTACAGGAAGTTATAAAAGGCAATGTGCCAAATTTTTATAGGAACCTATCTGCTGTTACTTCTACTGCTGTTATCAGTGGCGTTACGCAAAGTATTACCTATTATGTGATTCCTGATTATCTTGCTATTGGCTGCGACACAAATTATTTTTTATGTCCAATGTCGCCTATTGTAGCCACAAAAATTGCTGATTCGATCGGCTGTACTTTACCAACCCGAAAAATGGTAAATGATATTTATGCACAAGCCACTTTAAAATTGCCGCCCTTAACAATTCCGGCCAGTGGATCAATGACAACGGTGCAGGCATTTGACCAGCACAATAGTATGGTTTACTCACAGCGAAGCGCTTCATTAACCGCTTATCCATTAGGAACACTTGTTGGAGGTGATAAAAAAGATGTGGTGATTTCAAACATGATTTACACTACAGCAAACAGAGTTGTAATTTATGGATGGCATACCAGCGTTGGAAATCCAATTCAGCCAATGAGCAATGTGCATTCAGATACATACATGGACTATAGTCATGGCATGCGCTTTATACAGAATGATGTGCTTTACAACGGAACACCAACTACCATCAAAGCCATTTTACAATCTTCTGTTTTAAATCCATTGCTAAGTGATGAAGGTGTGATAAATCCGCCGGAATATCCTTATGGTAATCCGATCACCTCATTATCCATTCCAAAATCATTCGCTGTTATTAATAAAGCTAATAATACATTGGAAATAAAAGTGAAGAATGATGTTAGCGCCTCTCATTATAAAGTCTACACAAGTACCAACGGAACAACATTTAATGCCCCGGTAACTTTGGTGAAAAGCAATTTGATTTTATCCGGCTTAACTGGCGACCAAGTTTATTTTGTAAAAATTGCAGCTTATAATGCCAGTTATTC
Organism: Bacteroidia bacterium; assembly: GCA_014378485.1. Lineage (GTDB taxonomy): Bacteria > Bacteroidota > Bacteroidia > B-17B0 > Aurantibacillaceae > UBA4416. The sequence goes on along the minus strand of JACMNO010000093.1, from coordinate 19,767 downwards.
TGTTACTTCAGCTGTTAGCGAATTATTGGCGGCAGTGCCTTGTACCTATCAGGATAGTATTTTGGTAGTAAACGGTTTTGATAGAACAGTAACTGGAAATACTTTTGATTTTATTAAGCAGCATGGTGGTTCTTTGTATGCTAATGGACATTTCTTTTCTTCAGCAAGCAATGAAGCTATCCAGGATGGGTTGATTAATTTGGTAACTTATAAATCAGCTGATTGGATATTAGGAAAAGAAAGCACCGCGAATGAAACTTTCAGTTCTTCAGAACAAACTCTGGTTGCTAATTTTTTGAAACAAGGCGGTAAATTATTAGTGAGTGGTTCTGAAATAGCCTGGGATCTTGATAATAGTGGCACTGCGGGTGATAAAATTTTCATCACAAATTATCTGAAAGCAACTTATGCATTTGATGCACCTAACAGCCAAGCTTCTACTTGGTATAAAAGTGTGAATGAAAGCAGTAACAGCATTTTCAATTTCACGGACACCGTTTATTTTGATAACGGTTCAAACGGAACTTATAATGTGGATTACCCGGATGTGATTGCACCTGTAAACGGAGGAATTTCTACTTTAAAATACACGAATAATTCAACAAGCACATCAGCGGTTTATTTTTCTGGTATGTTTCCTTCGGGTACAGCAAACGGAAAAGTAATTTATTTGGGTTTTCCTTTAGAGTCTGTCTATAACACCAATAAACGTCATGCCATGTTTCAGGATAGCTGGAATTTCTTTTTTTCGAATGTCGTTACTGTTCTAAACGATGCGGGACAAAATACTATGGTAGTTTATCCAAATCCAACCAATGGACTTATAATGATAAATACGAAGGATAATATTTCAGAAATAGAAATTATAGATCTTCAAGGACAAATAATGAAAGCTAAGGTGGGACAATCTTCTTCTGAATCTGTTGATCTTTCGGAATTAAAAGAAGGAATTTATTTTCTGAGAATTAAAACAGGTACAAAAATTTTCGTTCAAAAAATTTGTAAAGTGAACAATTAGACTTCGTTACTCTTCAATTATTTTTTCTAGCATCTCATAAGTCATTTTACCTTCAAAAAACTGATCTTTCCATTTACTTTTAACAATTAATGTTGCTGGAATAGCGCCGCTCCATTTTTGTGATATTTTATTAATAAAATCATTTCCATTTACCTCATCCAGTAAAACAACTTCACAGGTATATTTATTTTTTTTCAAAAAGGCTTTTAACTTCTTATCGCGTTCTTCTACAAAATCCATACTTACCAATAGCACTTTCATTTTTCTGTTTTTAAATTCTTCCTGAATTTTTTCAAATTCCGGAAGCTCCGCCACGCAGGGCTTGCACCACGTTGCCCAGAAATTAACTACATATATAGTATCGCTGTTATTATGAATGCGTTTTAACAAATCAGCGATCTTGTATACTGGTGCTCTTTGCGCATTAACTTTTGTAAATGCCACAATGGATAAAATCAAAAATAAACTACGGATGTTTTTCTTTATAAGCATATTCTTCTAATAATAAATTGATATCAATAATTAACCTCGAAACTTCTAGGCTGTCAGTCCCATCATAAAAACCTCTTAAATGCCTTTCTTTATCTACCAGCGCAAAGTTTTGCGTGTGTATAAAATCTTCTTCTCCACCATTTCCTACTTCTGCATTTAACAAATAACTTTGCCTTGCCATTTCATATAAATGTTTTTTATCGCCTGTCAAAAATAACCATTGTTTGTTTTTAACTCCATGAAGTTTGGCGTAGTTCATTAGTACATTAACAGAGTCTTCTTCAGGCGCTACTGTATGGGATAAAATTAAAACATCTTGTCGGCTCGAAAACTGTTTATATACCCTTTCCAGTTCATCACTCATAATTGGGCAAATAGATTGGCAGGTGGTAAAGAAAAAATCAACTACATATATTTTTTCCTTTATTGTTTCTTCTGTTACTTTTTCGCCATATTGGTTGGTAAAGCAAAATGGTTTCACGGTATGAAAAATAGTATCACCTTTTTTGCTGCTGTTTTTTTGCCCGAAATAGGGTAGTGTGCGAAGTGGTTTTTGTTCATTTTTGTTTATAAAATACCAGGCAACAAAAGCCATTGGAATAAGCAGCAATAACCAATAATAATTACCTTTAATATTCATTATACAAAGTTATGATTAAAGAAACGTTTAGCAACAAAAAAAAATTAAGTGCCGAATTGGGTTTTGGTAATAAAAATTATAATGAGTCCGTTCGTTTTTTAAATCAGGATGGTACCGTTAATATTAAACGTAAAATATCAGATAAGCATATGGGTTTTGATTTGTACCATTGGCTATTGAGTATTACCTGGCTGCAATTCATTACTCTTGTTATTATCAGTTATGTTGGCGTTAATACGTTGTTTGCAATTATTTATTTTGGGTTGGGAGCAGATAAATTTGGCGGTTTAGTGGGTGGAGCAAGCACTGAAAATTTTTCAAAATTATTTTTCTTTAGTGCCCAAACTTTAACAACTGTTGGTTACGGTCATATTTATCCAAACAGCGGTTCTACAAGTTCCGTTTCGGCAATTGAATCCATGTTAGGATTAATGGGATTTGCGCTGGTAACAGGGTTGTTATACGGTCGTTTTTCAAAGCCAAAAGCTGATATTCAGTATAGTAACAATGCGGTGATTGCTCCATACATTGATAATACAGGATTTATGTTTCGGATTGCGAATAAAAAACAGAATGAGTTGATTGAAACAGAATGCAAATTGGCACTCGCAATTAATAATTTAGAAACAAAAAAAAGAGAATTTCATTTTTTAGAATTAGAAAGAAACCAAATCAATTTTTTACCTTTTACCTGGACTGTTGTGCACCCTATTGATGATAAAAGTCCTTTGTTTGGTTTGTCGGAAAAAGATATTATTGAAAGAGATGCGGAGTTTGTGATTTTGATTAAATCCATTACAGATACTTATTTTCAAACAGTTTATTCAAGGATGTCATATAAACCACATGAAGTAATATGGAATGCAAAATTTACGCCAATGAAACAAACCCCACAGAGAAACGGTGGAATAACTATCAATATTAAGGATATTCATGACTATACGAAGGTCACTATGAATTAATCCTTAATTAAATTTATAGTTTTAATTTCAGTTTAGATACCGTAAAACAAATGCACATCGTCATAAGCTTGAGAAGTTCTTTTCCATTTTTCTTCTGTGGAAGCATTAGAATCAGCTTTTTTCGAGTTTATTTGTTTAGCCGTGGCTTTTTTTAGCAATAAATAAAAAGCCGATACCGGATGATCAGAACTTTAGTTTATTTACTTTTCTGTTTGTAAAGCATAAACACCAACGGTATAGATATTTGGGGATTATTTTAAAGTTAACAAACCTGCCAGTTTATTATCAGCCGTTTTTGCTAAAAATATTTCTATTTTTTCCGAGTTTATAGTATGGTTAAAAAATTATACATTCAAAAAATGGGCACACTCAGATTCCTCGCCTAATTCCGAATACAATTCTTTTAATCAGAAAATAATTGAATCTATATCTTTATGAGTGGCCCATTCTACTAAAATTTCCATTATTATAATGTTTCTTTATGGAGCCTTGATTTAATCAGTTTGCTTACACGGTAAACCATGTAAATGGCGATCAATGTTAATATAGTAATTACAACGCCCAAAATGTTATAATTTTCCAATGGGCTGAATTTATTTTTTTGAACAACTATTATACCACCGATTGCGGCTGCTATACCGCCGGCGATTTGTTGCAATGATGAATTGATACTCATAAAGGCTCCGCGATCCTGTATTTTAGGCAATGCTGATACCAGTGCCATTGAAGGAACCATACGGCTCATAATTCCCATCATCATTAATACATTTAACAGCATAATTACTGCGAGTGGAACAGGCGTTAGGTTCGTGTATATCAGCACAACAACAATTAACCAAATAGAAGCAATTGCAAATAATTTTAACTTATCAATTTTGTCGCTTAGTTTTCCAATGATTGGCATGATCACTAGTGTGGAAACACCGGCAACCATAAATAGCAAAGGCAGCTGTGCAGGAGTTACATGAAGATTGTTAATAGCAAAAGCACTTCCCCAAGGCATCATCATAAATCCACCAAGGGAAAGCATGGCGGTTGCCATAAAACCAACCCGATATTCTTTTTGTGCAATGGTATGTAATAAATGTTTGAATGCATTTTTTTCGTTTTTTATTTCAAGATGCTTTGTAATTGGTTTAAGTTTAATTAGGATCATCAACCATACCGTAGTGGCTAAACCTACGATCATTAAAAAAGGAGATTGCCACCCCCAGATGTTTGCCAGGTATAAACTTATGGGAATACCCAAAACTTGGCTTGCACCAAATCCCATTTGCATAAATCCCATCACGCGGCCACGCTGTCCTAATAAAAACAGATCGGCTACTATTGCCATAGAAATAGAACCAATAACACCACCAAACAAACCCGTCACGATTCTTGCCGCTATCAACATTGGATATGTGTCCGCGATACTGCAAAAGAAAGTTCCCATAATGAAACCGATATAAAAGAACTGTAGTAATTTTTTGCGATCAAACCGATCAGCAAAACCAGCCGTTAACAAGCCTGAAAATCCAGCACTTAATGCGTAGCTAGATACCGCGAACCCAAACTGACTAGTACTCATATTCATGGATTTCATCAGTATATCACCCAACGGTGACATAACCATAAAATCGAGCACAACAGTAAATTGTGTTAAAGCAAGAAGTATGATTACTGTAACCTGGTAGGAAGAAAATTTCGGTGTGATGGAAGTTGTATGTTGATCCATGAATATATTTAAAGATTAGGCTGTTGCCAAAGATAAAGGTTTATTCTTATTAGAAAAGATGTTGTGAATGAGATATAAATTTCCCATTCAGCTATAAAAAAAAAGTTTTAAGCGATTTATTTTTGGTGATAAACGAATGCAAATAGAGAAGGTTGATTCTTGCATTATTTTTACATCGGATGTTAAAAATCGTATAGCGAGCGAGGCAGTTTCTTAGAATATTTTTAAGACATGTAGTTAAAATTATTAAACCTAAAAAATAAGTATTATGTTAAGATGGACTGCTATATTTTTTGTGATTGCGATCATCGCAGCAGTATTTGGTTTTACCGGAATTGCTGAAGGTGCCGCATCAATTGCTAAAACAATTTTTTTCTTCTTTATTGCGCTGGTTGTAATTACAGCAATATTAGGAGTAACTGTATTTAAGAGAAAATAATTTATATGTACTAAAGAAGCGACGGACTAGGCAGATATATTCTGCGGAAACGCAGTAAATGTATCTTGCCTTGCTCCGCGTCAATGATTGAATTCAACAGCAATAAAACAAATAAAACACTAAGATAATTATGAAATTAAATAATGTTAACTGTTCATTCCTTACGTTATTGTTTACTATAACAATATTTTTTAATTCACTGAAAGTTCAGGCACAGTCAATGAAGGATACTGTATCAAAAAAAGATTGCTGCATGATGAAGAATGGAAAAATGATGCATATGAAAGCCGGGAAGGTTGAATTAATGGAGAGGGAAATGACTATGAAAAATGGCACCAAATGCATGGCCAATGGTGAATGTATAACTCAGGAGGGAGAAAAGATGATTATGAAAGAAGGTGAATGCATAGATATATATGGAAACTTAAGTACATGTGCAGCAATGCTTGATAACGAGAGCCCCCAACTGAAACCAAAGGAAAATATTCAAATGACGATTTTGTATTCCTGTCCAAAACATGCTGAAATTCAATCAGACCAGCCGGGTATTTGTCCGAAATGTGGAACAGAACTCGTGGAGAAAAAGAGATAAAATACGATTTGCCAGCGACTAAAATGTTATATAAAAGCAATCCCAGTAGTTTTATGGCAAAAGTAGTAATGATTATAAACTTCAATAAATATAAAAAATGGCAACAAAAACAAAATCAGCACCAAAAAAAGCAGCTGCTAAAAAACAACCTAATAAAGGAATGAAAACAAAACCGGATGCTGCACAAGGGCTGCGCGGATTATTTGAAAACGAATTGAAGGACATTTATTGGGCAGAGAAGGCTTTGACAAAAGCTATTCCAAAAATGATTAAAAATGCAACATCCGAAGAGTTGATCGACGCTCTTACTGGTCACTTATCTGAAACTGAAGAACAGGTAACAAGAATTGAAGAAGTTTTTGAAGTAATTGAAGTGAAGGCTCAGGCAAAAAAATGTGAGGCAATGGCAGGACTTATAAAAGAAGCTGAAGAAATTATGTCGGAAACGGAAAAAGGGGTTGTACGCGATGCAGGTATTATTTTAGCTGCACAAAAGGTTGAACATTATGAAATTGCCACTTATGGTACTTTGGTTTCATTCGCAAGAATTTTAGGCGAGGACAAGATTGTTTCTTTATTAGTGGAGACTTTGGATGAAGAAAAAGAAGCGGATGCTAAATTAACAGAAATAGCTGAAGCTATTATAAATGTTGAAGCGGCAGTAGATTAATTATAAAAAGACAATCAAATAAATAAAAATCAAACAACAATTAAAAAACAAATTATGAGCAGCACAGGAAAAGTATTTTTAGGCGTATTAGCCGGCGCAGCAGTAGGCGCAGCATTAGGAATTTTATTTGCACCGGACAAAGGTTCAAACACAAGGGCAAAACTTTCTAAAACAGGTGAAGATTATATTGAAGATTTAAAAAGTAAATTTTCTGAGTTGATCGAAGGCAGTAAAGAAAGTTTAGCTAATGTTAAAAGCAATGCCGATGATATGATGGAAAAAGGCAGATCTAAAGTTCAGGAAGCAAAATTAGAGATGAAGCCTGCTTTAACGTCTGGTCATAACCACAATCACAACATTTAATTAATTAAAAAACAAGAACATGGAAGCAAAAGCAACGATAATTGGATCACTATTCGAAAAAACAGAGGATTATACTAAAAACAGCATTGATTTAGTAAAGCTAAAAGCGATAGATAAATCTGCCAGTGCTATTTCATCAACATCATCCATAGTTATCATTTTAATATCTACTTTATTTATTATTATGATGGTTAGTGTTGGCGGTGCGATATGGATAAGTAAGTTAATGAATAATTCCTATAGTGGTTTTTTTATCGTTGCTCTCTTCTATGCCTTTCTCTCAATAATAGTTTACGTATTCAGAGAATCAATAATTAAGATACCTGTAAGTAACATGTTCATTACTCATATCCGTAAGGATAAAAACATCTAATTATGAAAAAAGAAAATGCGATAGATATTTTGAACCGTGATATACTTTTGCTTGAAGCAAAACGCAATGAGCAATTTTTGGAGTTAAAGGAGGAGATGCTGCAGACTATCGAAAGCTTGAAACCGGTTAATTTCATCAAGAATGTTTTTAAGAGCGCAACGGAATCTCCTGAAATTACTAATGGTTTTAGTAAAGCGGCCTTAGGGGTAACTTCAGGACATCTTATTAAAAAATTATTATTTGGCTCATCGCATAATCCATTAAAAAGAATGGCCGGTATTGCTGTACAGGCAATCGTTACTAATTTGGTATCAAATAATACTGAAAAGATCCAAGAATCGGGAAAAGGTATTTTTAATACCTTAAAGTCTTTAATTATTTCAAATAAAAAAACGCCTTCCGAGGTTGAATTTTAAATGTTGAACTAAAAATTTATTAGTTTTGCACAGTTTTATAATTGTATGAATCCATGAGCAAGCTAACATTAAAAAACTTTGGTGGAATACTGAAAATTACTTTTAAAAAGTGGTACAAGCGTGATCCTTTTAGGGAAAGTGCTGTTATTGCTTACAATGCAATTTTTTCTTTACCTGGTTTAATGGTTGTTATTATTACCCTTGCTGGCTATTTTTTTGGTCAAGAAATTGTTAGTGGAGAACTCCACAAACAGATTTCAGGAATGATGGGACCTGACACCGCAGATCAAGTCAAGAAAATGATAGTTTCTGCAAATAAAGGCAGCGAATCCATTTGGGCCACAATACTGGGGGTATTAACTATTATAGTTGGTGCCACCGGTGTATTTGTTCAATTGCAAAAATCATTGAATAATATTTGGGAAGTAAAAGAAGCAACAAGCAAATCTGGCATCTTCAAATTTTTCAGCACAAGACTTTTTTCGTTTGGTCTCATTTTATCGATCGCTTTTCTCTTACTAGTTTCTTTAGTGTTATCCTCTGTTTTAGCTGCTTTGGGTAATTGGATATCTGGAAATAGGTCTGATGCCATATTATTCGTTTTTAAAATTACCAATTTTGTTTTGTCATTGGTTATTATTACCGTACTGTTTGCATTAATGTTTAAAATTTTGCCTGATGTAAAAATTAAATGGCACCTCGTATGGGTTGGCTCTTTTTTTACTGCTTTATTCTTTGTTCTGGGAAAATCTGCTTTAGGACTTTATTTCGGTAAGGCTGAACCAGGCTCAGGTTATGGTGCGGCAGGTTCTGTTATTCTTATTTTATTATGGACTTCATATTCCTCAATGATTCTTTTTTTTGGCGCTGAGTTTACTAAAGCTTATTCAGATCATTACTATGGTGAAGTTTCGCCATCAGAAAATTCATTAAATAAATTAAGCACTAACAATCATGGATAAATCCTCACCCTATCCTTTTTATTTTAAACTTTCTAATATTCTGATTGGAATTATTGGCTTTATTTTTATAATGGTACTTGGGCAGAGTATTATTGCTCCATTGATCTTTGCACTAATCATTGCCATTCTCCTTAATCCATTAGTTAATCTTTTAACAAGAAAAAAGGTTAATCGCTTGGTGGCTATTTGTATTTCATTAATGCTTGCATTAGTGCTAATAATAGGTTTAATTTATTTTATTGCTTCACAACTTTCCATGTTTACGGAAGCCCTTCCGCAGTTGAAACAAAAATTTCTTTCCATGTTCAACTACGCTGAAGATTGGGTATCAAAGCATTTCAATATCAGCAGTACAAAAATAGATGCATGGATTACCGCTCAAAAAAAAGAAGGTATTAATAATTCTACGTCAGTTATTGGTGCAACCCTTAGTACAGTTGGTGGCTTATTTGTAATGATACTCTTGATACCTGTATATGTATTTTTATTTTTATTTTATAAGCCATTATTACTTGAGTTCATTCATAAAATATTTCCTGCTGATGAAGATAGAACAGTTAATGAGGTGCTTACAGAAGTTAAAACACTTATTCAAAGTTATCTTATTGGTTTGCTAATTGAAGCTGCAATCGTTACTGCGCTCAATACAACGGGCCTTCTGTTAATCGGGATAGATTATGCTATCCTTATCGGTAGCATTGGCGCAATACTAAATCTCATACCGTACATTGGCGGCATAGTAGCAACATTATTGCCAATGACTTTAGCTATTGCTACTAAGGAACCTATTTACGCGCTTTACGTACTTATCCTATATTGTTCTGTCCAAATAATTGATAATAATTTTATTGTTCCTAAAATTGTTGCTTCCAAAGTTAAAATCAATGCTTTAGCTTCCATTATCGTAGTGCTTATTGGCGGTGCTTTATGGGGCGTGGCCGGTATGTTTTTATCATTGCCAATAATTGCAATTTGTAAAGTTATTTTTGATCGGGTAGAACCTTTAAAGCCTATTGGTTTCTTATTAGGAGATAATATGCCCACAATGAATATTTTCAAAAAAATGCCTAAACAATAAGGAACTTATATGTTTTTTGAGGTTTTCGCCTTTTGACCTTTAAATAAGTTCCTTTTAACGAATAGAAAACTCCCCTTTTTCTTTTAAAATTAATTTCGAATATAATTTCGAATATAATTTAGTATTTATTAAAACATTAAAGTTATGGATCTGTCGCTTGGGATTGATGCTGTTGAAAATATAGATATTGAAAAGTTTAATCACTGCTATTTTAATACTCAAAAACCGTTAGTTATTAAAGGTCTTTCAAAAGATACATCAGCTGGTGTTAAATGGTCTATTGAGTATTTCAAAGAAATTGTGGGTAATGTTATGGTGGATGTGTATGATAATTCCAATAAAAAAAGTGCGAAGTCAGCGTTTACAGTTCCTGATCTTAAAATGCAGTTCAGTGAATACCTTGATATTTTAACTACAAATGAACATACGGATTTGAGAATATTTTTATTTGATCTTTTTAAATATAACTCCAGGCTAAAAAAGGATTTCCCATGTCCGGATATATTTAAAGGGATCCTAGATAATTTTGCGCACATGTTTTTTGGTAGTAAGGACACTACCGTAAGAATTCACTATGACATTGATATGTCTAATGTTCTTCTCACGCAGTTTGGTGGCAAAAAACGGGTTGTATTGATTGCCCCGGAGTATACTTCCTTACTTTATTGTCTGCCATTAAATACATATTCATTAATCGATCCTGATAAGCCTGATTATAAAAAGTACCCCGCATTAAAACATATAAAAGGATATGATTTTATTTTAGATCCAGGTGATTCACTTTTTATGCCAAGCGGCTACTGGCACTATATGACCTATCTTGAAAGTGGTTTTTCTGTGAGTTATAGAAGAATAGGGCCGACTCTAAAATCTCCGTTGCAGGGTCTTATAAATTTAGGACTATATATGCCCGCTGATAAGTTATTGAACAAGGTGATGAATGATAAATGGCTGACCCTAAAAGAGCAGATTGCAGAAAGACGAATACATAAGCTGGCTTTAGGCAAGGATATTTTTTGTAATGAATGGAAAACAATAAACCCATCTAATCATATTAACTAAAAGAGAGATATGAATAAGTTAATAAAAAAAAGGCTTCGAGAATTATCGAAGCCTTTTTAGAATCGTAAATAATTAGTCTCTTTTCTTCAACCATTGAGTTACTGCCGGTGCAAGTTCTTTTTGGGATTTACTGCCTACAAACACACCGATGTGGCCACCCTTAAAACTATAGAGCTCTTTATCTTTACTTCCAACCAGATCATTTAAAGGAGTAGTTGCAGCAGGAGGAACTAAATGATCTTCAGTAGCATAAATATTTAGAAGGTTACTGGTAAGGTTTTTCAAATTCACTTTTTTTCCACCAACTTCCAGTTCTCCTTTTGCCAGTTTATTTTCCTGATAAAGATCGATCATAAATTCTTTAAAACATTGGCCGGCCTGATCAGGACTTTCGCTGATCCATTTTTCCATTCGTAAAAAATTCATCAACTTATCTTTATCATCCAACGAATTGGTTAAGGTTTGCTGCTTTTGCATTTTCATCATTGGTTTTAGCATATCAAAACCTTGATTTAAAAAATCTCCTGGAATTAAACCATTAAAACCTTCAACAATTTTTTCAAAGTTCATATCCTTACTCCAGCGAAATAATAAACCATCGTTGGTACTAAATTCAATTGGAGTTACATGAGTTACCAAATTTTTGATCTTGCCAGGATAGAGTGATGAATAAATCACACTTAAGGTTCCGCCCTGGCAAATACTTAAAATATTAATTTTTTCAACTCTGTTTTTTTTGCGAACAAAATCTACACAATTATTAATGTATCGATTTACATAATCATCAATGCTTAAATATTTATCGGCCTTAGATGGATTACCCCAATCAATCAGGTAAACATCAAGTCCAGCTGCAAGTAGATTTTGAATATAACTTCTGTCAGGCTGTATATCCAACATTTTATAGGTATTTACTAAAGCATAAACAACTAATACCGGAGTTTTGTAAGTTGGTTCTGTGTCCCTATCGTATCGGTAAAGTGTTAATTTATCTTCTTTATAAACTGCAGTTTTTGCTGAAGTGGCAATATCAACTTCATCTATTTGGTTAAAAGTTTCGTAGCTTTTAAATAATTTTGAGTTGAAGCTGTTCAATTCTTCCATTAACTTATTTTCCATATCTCTAGTTATTTTGAGTGATAAATTTACGTTATTTTTTTGTTGCTACAGGATTATTGTTGCATAATTTCAAAGCTTTTAAATGTTGCAGTAAATCAGGTTTTTATATCATTAAAAATATACCACATATTTAAATTGCTTTTTTATAAAAGTTCTTAACCCAATTTTTAAAAACAAAAAAGGCTGCCCATAAACACATTGGCAGCCTTTTTATAATTGTGCTATGAACACAAAGGTATATTATTTCTTTTTAGCTTTTGCGGCTTTATCTTCTTCAAATAATTCAACAGATGCAGCATTTTGCATTGCTAATTTTGTTTGAAGATCTTTTACTGTTTTCCTAAGGTCGTGCATGGTTTTGTAAATTTCATCCATTTCACTTTTAAAAACTACAGGGTATTGTTCAAAAACATTTTCAAATTGCTTTTCAAAATGTTTTTTTACATCCATACTTAAGGTCAACGCTTCAGCCTTTACTTTGCTGAATTCATCTGTAGCAAATAATTCGCCGTACATTTTTTCATTGGTTTTAACCCATTCGTTGTACATTTCAGTTGAAGTTGGCATAGTAAAACTTCCACCCTGTGCATTTTTATATTTTTCTTGGGTTTCTTTAGCTAAAGTTTCCATAGAAGCCTGCATTGTTTTGTACAATTTAGATTGCAATTCAGATTGTTTAATGCTGTATTCAGTCACTTTATCCAACAATGCAATAGTCGATTCCACGTTTTCTTTTTCTTTCCCCGGATTAGTTAATTTCAATAACGGTTCAAATGTTTTTCCAAACACGTTATTCATTTTAGAATAAAGGTCTTTCATTTGATCTGAATTTCCTGAAAACATTTCAGGAAACTGTGACGACATATTTTGCATTTGCGCATAATATTCTTTTCCTAACCCATTATTTTTTACAAAAAAGTCTTGTAGTTGTTTAGTGGAATTTTCAAATACATCTTTCAACGACGCCGTGTTGAAGAAAGATCCGAAAACCTGCTCAGTCATTTTTTTGTAGTTGTCAGCTGCATAAATATTTTTCCAGGTATCCATGCTGAAATCAGAACTTTTAAGAGCTGACATCATTGGCTGAAACATCTCCTGAACTTTCATATACATTTGTCCGCCTTCAAACATGTTTTTAAACATATCTTTATTAAAAGGATTATGGATGTTTTGAGAGAAAGTATCATAAGAAGTATTCATTGTTCCCATCCAATTGTTGTAGATGTTGGTCCAAGCATTATTCATTGTAGAAAAACTATTATTATAATCGTTAGCGGTTTTACCATAATTAACCATTGAATTATAAATACTTTGATTAAAATCAGTCATTTGTTTCATTCCGCCCATTTGCTGATTATACCAGTTTTTGAAAAACTCTTCAGGTTTTGAATTATCGTTCATAAATGGATTTGCTGTAAAAGGATTAGATCCGTTTGTTCCCATACCGCTAAACATGGCGGCTTGCTTTTCCATCATATCTTTATAAACAGATTGGCTGTCCATAGGGTTTCCGGATGTGAATGCGGATTGGAATTTTTTTGCAGAATCCATCCAGGTATTCATTGCATTAGACTGAGCATCTATCATGTTGTCGATAATTGGGTTGTTTGTTTTCATTTTTTTGTTCTTTTGTTATTTATAATTTTTAGTAAATTCGCCTTATTGTTTGAAAATCAACCAGTTAAGGACTCATTTCAAAATCTGGTGCAAATGTCGACATTTTTTCCTATACGTGTCAAGTAAATTCATATTAATTTTTCGTTAAATTGTCGTAAAAATTATTAATTTGGTCTAAATCGAAATAAATTTTATAAATACTTGACATTTTCCGTTTTTTTTTTGAATATTACATAAAACAAAGCTCTATGATAGAAATCGGACAAACCTACTCGCATGATTTTAAATTTACTCAGGATGAAGTAAATCGTTTTGCGGAAGTAACAGGTGATAAAAACCCTGTTCATACTGATGCAGATTTTGCAGCTAAAACCATGTTCAAAAAACCTATAATGCACGGTATGCTTGGTGCAGCTTTATTTAGTAAAGTGTTTGGCGTTTTATTTCCCGGAGAAGGAACTATTTATTTAAAACAATCTTTAAGTTTTTTAAAACCGATGTATGTAGAAGTAGAATACGAAGCGGTATTTACTGTAAAAGAAGTATTGGGTGATAAACACCGTGCTATTGTAGAAACGTTGATTAAAGATAGAGCAACAGGAAATGTTTGCACTAGTGGGGAAGCTACAATTTTGAATATGGATAAAATTTAAAGTGCAGAATTATATAATTTCATTTTCATAAAACTCAAAATTATGAGCTCATCAAACAAAAGAACAGTATTAGTTACAGGTGCCACGGGCGGTTTAGGAACAGCTATGTGCAAAGAACTTTATAAAGATGGTTACACTGTATTAGGTAATTATCATACTAAAGAAAAAGCGGATAAATGGATGGAGCAAATGAAAAGCGAAGGCTTTCCCATTGAATTGTTTTATGGTGATGTAAGTGATTTTGAAAGCGCCGGTAAAATGGTTACAGAAATTGAATCAAAGTACGGACATATTGATACTTTAGTTAATAATGCTGGTATAACAAGAGATGGTCGTTTAATTAATATGAAAGTAGAAGATTGGCATGCAGTAATAAATACCAATTTGAATTCTGTTTTTAATTGCACCAAGCATGTGATTCAAGGTATGATTGACCGTAATTTTGGTCGCATAATAAATATTTCTTCCGTGAATGGTCAAAGGGGTCAGTTTGGGCAAACTAACTATTCTGCAGCCAAAGCTGGTATGCATGGTTTTACAAAATCATTAGCAATGGAAGTAGCTAAATATGGAGTAACCGTTAATACGATTTCTCCGGGATACATTGGAACTGATATGGTAATGGCAGTTCCTGAAAAAGTATTAAATCAAATTGTAGCACAGGTGCCAATGGGGCGATTGGGTGGAACCCATGAAGTAGCACATTTGGTTTCGTTTTTAGCGAGCGAAGAAACCAGTTTTATCACCGGAGCTAATTACAGTATTAATGGTGGACAGCACGTTTATTGATCTAAGCATTCTTTTAAAGTTAGTTTATACTTTTATTTTTTAAAAAAGTGTTGAATTGATGAAGTCTGAAGAAAATATATCATCTTTAAAAATGGTTTAGATTATTAGAAAAAGAAAACCAACTTCTTAAAGAATAAAAACGATATTTTTTTTACAGATAAAAAAACGGTTAAGGTTCCAAAAAATATGGAGTCTGTTTTTGATAAGGCTTCTGATATCTTTAAAAAATATTTCCTAACGTTTTCTGCTAACCCAAGCTTATCAAAAATAGAAGTGAACGGTCTACGTTATGTGTTAATGAGAACGGAATCCTTAGCGAATGACTTTTAAGTAATATGGTTAAACTTTATTCATATCGTTCAACACCCGAAGCGATACAAATTGGCAGAAATATGTTATTTGATTTTGCGCATTTGATCGGGATAGAGGATGCGAAGAATTTTCATATTGGAATGAAACTTTAAATTTAACGAGAAACACTACAGCACTTTGCTTGTTTTTAACCCCACTGTTTTTATTGGTAACAAAGGTATATAGTTCACCATTAGATAAACTAACTTCATCAATACTTAATCTGTCTGTAATATTTTCAGGGTATATGAAATAATCTTCCGCATGGGGTAATTGATTCCACTCTTTAAACCCACTTACTTTATGCTTATAATGTCGTTGTAATGTTTTACTATTTACTCCGTAATAACTGGCTATATTGCTCATGGTATCCGGCCTTGTATCCACTTGCACCTTTTAAAAAATCCGATAGTTCCTGAGTAAATTTTGAACCATCGGCCATAAATGAAAAATCACGCTTGATTATTTCTTTTGTGCTTTTATGACGACATCTTCGTGTTCTTATACGCAAATAAACACCCTTCCCGCGAAGTGGAAAATCTTGGATTAACTTACTTTCGGTAAATCCTTTTGATTCATAGTCTGACGCCGAATAGCCTTCTGGCAGTTCATTTTTCTCTTCAAATTCTATGATCTAAAATTCTTTTTTAATTTCTATACTACATAAGGTGTCAAAGCCTGTGATCCCAAAATATTCCATTAATTCTTTTGGGAATAATTCAAGTAGTAATTTATGATCTGATGTCTCGATAATTTTTTATCAAAACTAACTTTTTATTTTATTCTCCCTAACTTTTTGTCCAGACCCCTTTTTTCTGTCTCGCCTTTTTCACATAAAAGGCACTTATGTAGGATGTTCATGCTTCGTCAGAAATAATGGCTAGTAATCATATTTTACGGTAATTTTACGATAACTTTTAGGAAATCAGTGAGAAGTAAAATTCATTTTAAAGAATGATTCAATCGTAGGTCTTTACTTAAGAAATTATGGAAGGTTAGAATGAACTTAGTAGTTTTATTTCATTACGATAAAGCACCAGTTTTTTATCATTTTCTAGCTGTTTTAATAAACGAGAAATAACTACTCTACTGGTTCCCATTTCCTCTGCAATTTGTTTATGGGATAGTTGTATTGCATTTTTCCCGGTTACTTTTGCTTTCGCTTTTAGATATTTAATTAATCTCTCATCGAACTTTTGGAAAGCGATACATTCTAATGATTTTAAAAGCTCATTGAACCTCTGAGTAAAACTGCTGAAAATATAACTTTTCCAACTTGGATATTTGACTAGCCATTCATCTAATTTATTATGAGGAATAGCTATTAGTTCAACATTATCTTCAGCAATGGCTTTAATCTCGCTTTTTTTGGATTCCATGCAACAGGCATATGCCATTGCACAACTTTCGTTATTACTTAAATAATATAAAATAATCTCCCTATCTTCTTCATCTTTTCGCATAACACGCAGAGTGCCACTTATTATTATGGGCATAAAACGGACTGGCTTACCATAATCCATGATAATTTCTCCTTCTTTAAAGCTGCGAATTTCCCCTATCTCTATTATTTCTTTAATAAGGTTTTTCTCAAAAATGGCTAAAAATTTTGTTTTTATGTCATTCATAGTTTACAAGAAGTTAAATTTTAAAATCGATTATAAAATTAAAGTTAAACATATTTACCTTGTTGTAAATATATTTTAGGTTGTTATACGTTTGGTCTTGTTTAATTTTATAAGCCACTAAAAGCCTTAATTCAAGGCCTTTAAAAAACTTGTCAAATGAATATGCGGCAGTACAATTTATTTGATGGTAGGAAGGCATACCATATTTATTTAGTCTGTAATTTTTTACATCGGGCAAATAGTAATAGCCGTAACCAATTGCTGTTTGAAACCTGTTATTTAAAGTAAATGTTGTTTTGGTCATAAATGCATGCAGATTTCCGATACCTTCATTCCTCTCTCTTGGTAAAAAAGTATAAAAAATTTCTTTTCCCCATTCACGTGGCATCAAGTATCTTCCGTCCCCGGTAATATGGGTATAGTTTAAACTGGAATTAATTTTTTTATTCTTTATACCTATTTGAGCGCTTATTACGTTAGATTGAGTTCCTTTATTCATATAGGTTTTAGCTTGATTTACGTTCCCACCATTATTAACTGCATTCTGATGTAAATATATTAAACCTTCGTAAAATTTAATTTTTTCTTTCGGCTGTTCACTATTTATCTCAATCAAAGCAGTGTTCATTACATTTTCTAAATAACCATTCCATAAATTTATTTTTAAATTTTTAGATGGATTGAAATAAATATTTGTAATTGCCATTCCAGAACTACCTACAATATTTCCAAAGTAGTCTGATTTTTTTCCATCGGCATTTACTCCTGATGGATAAACCCCCATAGAGTTTGCAAGGGAGTACCAATTAACGGTTGATCGTGGAGAAACTTGCCATATCCAACCTCCATTGAAACCAATTTTATCAGACTCCTTTATGCTAAGCCATGCGCCTTCTTCAATTGTAGGACGCATTCTTCCATCTTGCGGATTTAAGAAGGGTGTATTTAAATTAATTTTGCCAACTGTTAAAGAGCTTTTTGAAAGATTGTATTTTAAATACAGTTCTTCCAATCTATCTAAATCACGCTTATTTGTATGATCTTCTATGTCAAACAATCCAATTTCATATCTATTGGGCGCAAGCGTTAAACTATCCACTTCATGTATTTTAGATGAGCCCAAATTATACATAAAAAAACCACTTACCCCTACTTGAAACCCATAAAGAGGCTTAGTTAATACCCCAATGCCGGCCCCCGAAGCAATTGCGTAATCATCTTTTAACTCTCCTTCATTAATAGTTGACATTACAAATGTTCGTGTGTGGGCTTCCCAATTTGCTTTTAATAAGCAATCTTTTAAGCATAAGGAATCTTTTTCTTTTGCCTTTAATACAATATGATGGTCATCATGATCTTGTGCGAATGAAATAACAGAAGATAAAAAACTAATTGCTAAAATTACATATTTAAACATTTTTTATTTCTTTTTTAATGATGCTATTTTATCTTGAATTGGTTTAAATGGACCGTATTTATGCTGTTCTTCGCTATACCCATCTTTATATGGGCCAAATGGATGATCGAAAGGTTTTTGTTCAATTTTTGGCCAATCTTTTTTAATATCTTTATAAGGACGTGATTGCGAATTCACAAAAGCAGCAATATCCCAGGCTTCCTCATCAGTTAATTGCGGACTATTATGGCTAGCTCCTAAGGGCATATTATATTTTATGTATTTAGCAAAATTTGACATCCTGAACAAGCCCGCCCCATCATTATAACTGCGTTCGCCCCACAATGGCGGATACGTATAAGCTGTTTTTTCACTATTCATTAATCCCAAACCATCCGCTTGATGACAACTGGCGCATTTTTGAGAATAAATAGTTTTTCCGTTTTCGGGACTTGCAGCTCTTTCTAAAAAAGCAAGTTTCTTTAAGCCGGAACCTTCAGTCGAAATTCCTTTTGGTACATCCTTACCCAACCAATTTATATAGGCAACTATTCCCTGCATTTCTTTTGAACTTGTATCCAGACCTTTACCATTTAAACTTCTTTCAAAACAATCATTCACTCGTTTGTAAATATTTTCGGTAGCTCCTGATCGTGCTCTGTATTTAGGATATGTAGATGCTACCGCAGAATAATTATTTCCAAAAACTTTGGTGCCTGCATCTAAATGACAGTTTTGACAATTCATACCATTAGTGGAAGCTTTAAATACTTTTCCATTTTCGCCAAAATATTCAGAGGTATGAACAATTAAATCTTTACCATATAAAATCAAATCTTTATTAAAATCGCCTTCTAATGTTGCAACATCCGGTGCCATCCAATAATTAGTAGTGTCTTTTATCTTTAAGGATTCTTGTTTAGCCTCTTCAGTAAAATTGCCGTTTTCGTCAGCAACAGGTGCTACAACTTTTTGTTTTGCTTTAGGTGCAGGAATAAACACTATCAATAAAATAATCAAACCTATAATAAATACAATTAAAATAGCGATGATATTAATTAGCTTACTAACTATAGTTGCTAATGGATTATCGGGCTGAGACTGATCATTCATGATAAATAATTTTAAAATTAATGAGGTAATTTGTCTTTTATTGCACCATATAAATAGGTTCCAATTAATGCAAACAAAAACACGATAGCCATTGTAAAGAACCCATAACCAATGTTTACTAACATTGGACCTGGACAAGCCCCACTCAAAGCCCATCCTAAACCAAAAATTGTACCTCCCAATAGGTAACGTGTAATTGACTTTTCTTTGGGATGAAATTTAATAGGGTTACCCTGAAAATCGCGGAGATTATATTTTTTAATTAAAGTAACACCTATTACTCCAAGAATTACAGCCGTACCAATAATGCCATACAT
>JACMNO010000092.1 GCA_014378485.1 Bacteroidia bacterium | reverse complement strand
TAGGGTTCACTCAATAAGTCAATTTTACTTTTTACTTTCTTTTTGCTTGGCAAAAAAGAAACAAAAACCCAAGGCGAAAGACCAACTCCCATTTTTTATCGCACAAAATGTCTCCGCAGTGCCGCCTAAAAAATCGTAGTTCGCCCTCTTTATTCATATTGTTTTTATTGTGCTTTAGGAATAAATGAGTGCTCCGCAATTCGCCAAAAACAGCCGCACTCGCGCCATGGCGTGACTAACGTATGATAAATGTGCTGCTAAATGATGCAAACCTTTTCAAATATTTTCTGCAAATGCCTTGCATAAAAAAGAAAGTAAACTCTTTAAAATAGTTGAATCTATTACTATTTCAGTGTTTCGAGTGAATCCTAAATAAATCAAGCACTTGTTTTTCTGCTCTTAAGATAAGTCAGCAAAACAGGAATGGTGGTGATCACAATTAAACCAATGATGATGTAGCCAAGATAATTTTCTATCCACGGAAATTTAATCCCCAAAAAATAAGCAATAGTGGCAATGCTTCCAATCCAAGCTACAGCACCAAGAATATTATATAACATAAAAATTTTAAAATCGATCTTGATCACACCTGCAAGAATTGGAGCAAAAGTCCGGATGATGGGCAAAAATCTTCCTAGAATCAACGTAATACCACCATGCTTTTCATAAAATAGTTGAGTGGTCAGTAAATGTTTTTTTCTAAATAATAAACTATCCTTCTTTGAATATAATTTTTCTCCTGCTTTTCTGCCGAACCAATAACCTGCAACATTTCCTAAGACGGCCGCAAGTATTAATAACGGAATTAGTACAATAAAAGATAAACCAAGCAAATGTGGTTTGGTAGCGCATACCAAACCGGAAATAAAAATCAAAGAATCACCCGGTAAAAAAAAACCAACCAATAAGCCAGTCTCTGCGAATACTACAAAAAGCAATAACCATAAGCCACCATATTGAATGATGCTTTCAGGATCCGTTAATTGTTTAAAAAAATCAAGCATTTTTTTGTGAGACAAAAATAAGAGAATAATAAAGGAATGTCATTATATTTTCTCCTCCTTGCCTCATGAATATGAAATTCAAAAAATTACACCAAAATATCGGCGGATCGCTTTTTCTCAATACTGGCGCGAATATCTGTTAGCTGACCTTTTGGAATGGAGTTGATCAGATTTTTGGTATACTGTGACTGAGGATTCAGATATATTTCATCAGCATCACCAATTTCTTCTATCTTGCCTTTATTCATTACAACCATTCGGTCGCTCATAAACTTAACAACTGAAAGGTCATGAGAAATAAAAATATAAGTGAATTTAAATTCACGCTTCAGGTCATTCAACAGATTCAATACCTGTGCTTGCACCGATACGTCGAGTGCGCTTACGCTTTCATCACAAATAATGAATTTTGGATTCAATGATAAAGCCCTGGCAATACAAACACGCTGCCTCTGTCCGCCACTGAATTCATGCGGATAACGGCTGTAATGTCTTTCGGTAAGGCCTACTTTTTTTAGCAACTCATAAACTTTTTCTTTACGCTGATTGTTGTTCGCTAAAATGCCATGAACCTGCATAGGTTCCATTAACGCCTCACCTACTGTAATGCGTGGGTTTAAGGATGAATAAGGATCCTGAAAGATGATCTGCATATCTTTTCTCAACTGCCGCATATCATCCGGTTTCAAGCGCAGCAGGTCGTTTCTCTGAAAAAATATTTTTCCCTCTGTTGGTTCATTTAATCGAAGGATTGTTCTTCCTAAAGTTGTTTTTCCACATCCACTTTCTCCAACCAATCCAAGGGTTTCGCCTTCATACACATCCAGTGTGACATCATCCACCGCTTTTATATAATCAATCGTTTTACCAAAAAATGTTTTATTATTAGGGAAATAAGTTTTTAAGTTTTGAACCTCCAGAATTTTGGAACGCTCATACAATTCTTTATGCTCTGCCTTTCTCTGTTCCTTTGAAATGATCACGCTATTGATTGCTTCACTCACCGTGGTAGGGATTTCCAGCATATTGCCCTCTGCATCGGTACTCATGAAGTCAGAAGAAACAGGTAAGCGCATCAAACGTTTATCCAAAGGAGGGCGGCAAGCCAGTAAACTTTTGGTGTATGGATGTTTTGGATTGCTGAATATTTCCAATACCGGACCTTGCTCAACAACTTTTCCTTTATACATCACAATCACTTTATCAGCAAGTTCTGCAATAACCCCAAGATCATGGGTAATGAACATAATACCCATATCTTGTTCACGCTGCAATTGAAGCATTAAATCAAGAATAGTTTTTTGAACAGTTACATCTAAAGCAGTTGTAGGCTCATCAGCAATCAATATTCGGGGATTACAGCTCATCGCCATGGCAATCATCACCCTTTGTTTTTGTCCGCCGGATATTTGGTGAGGATACACATTAAAAACACGTTCAGGATCCGGTAATTGAACCTGTTCAAATAATTTTATGGTCTTCTTTTTCGCTTCTTTTCTTGAAACTTTCTGGTGAAGCAAAATAACTTCCATTACCTGATTACCACAAGTATAAACAGGGTTTAAGCTGGTCATAGGTTCCTGGAAAATCATGGCGATTTCATTTCCACGAAAAGAACGCATTTCTTCAGAAGGAATATTTCTTAAATTAACAACACCCTTTTGCTTTGAATGATATAACATTTCTCCCCCAAAAATGCGGCCTGGAGGGTTTGGAATCAACTGCATGATGGAGAGTGCGGTCACAGATTTCCCGGAACCACTTTCACCAACAATACCTATAGTTTCACCTTTGTGAAGGGTGAATGATACCTCATTTACTGCTTTAACAAACTCTCCGTCTGATTTAAATTCAGTAGTTAAATTTTTAACTTCAAGTAATACCTCTTTTTGCATAATATATCACTACGAATATAGGAAATTTGAACAAATAGCAACGTTTTTGTTTGAGTAAATTGAGCTATTTATCGAATTTTGGTATCCCACAGTATCTCTTAAGCAACAACCTTATCCTTTATAGAATAACCATTTTCCCAATTCTTTCCAGGTTGGTTTTTTACCGTACATTAAAATACCGGTTCGGTAAATTTTTCCGGCCACCCAGGTAAAGAATAAAAATCCAATAACCAGGCAAAACATGGATAAGGCCAGTTCCCATACAGGAACATCAAAAGGTAAACGTACCATCATTACAATCGGTGAAGTTAACGGGAAAATAGAAAAGAACTGCGCCATCGAACTGTCAGGATCCGTAACAATACTTTGTGCGATGATAAAGCTTGCAATGAGCGGGATTGTTACCGGTAAAATAAACTGCTGTGTATCTGCTTCGCTGTCAACCGCCGAGCCAATGGCTGCAAATAAGGCCGCGTACAACAAGTATCCAAATAAAAAATAAAAAGCAAAACACATTAATACTTTTGAAATATTAATATTGCTTACGTTGTTAAATAATTCTATCACTTCATTTGTCGATTCTACTTTATCCATTTTATTGATCCCTGCAGAAAGATCATTCTTCATGACCTTTTCCATTTGTGAATTATGTTTTACTGTATCCGCTAGCTGATCTTTAAAAAGTACAGTTGTCACAGCTGTTTGAATCAGGAGAGTCAACACGATCCATAATATGAATTGGGTAAGGCCAACAAAAGCCACCCCAATTATTTTGCCTAACATTAATTGAAAAGGTTTTACAGAAGACACAATCACTTCTACAATCCGGTTTGATTTTTCTTCAATCACGCCCCGCATCACCTGAGATCCGTATAAAAAGATCATGAAATAAATTGCAATGGCGCAGGCAAAACCAATTGCCATGTTGATCTCGGTATTTGTTTTTTCATCTTTTCCATCTTCGGTTACTTTTAAAGTTAAAAGTTCAACAGGCCGACGCGCTTTATCAATTTTTGTTAAGTCAATACTATCGCCTTGCAAACGGTAATCAAACAGTACATTTTCCATCGTATTAGTGATGTATTGCTCCACGCTGATCCCGGGTTGTTTCTTGTAATAAAGAACCGGCGTTGTCTTGGTATCATTTAAGGCATCTCCTTTAATCTCCATGATCATGTCAAATGGACCGTCTTTTAGTTTTGCTTTAGCTGTTTGAATAGACTCTGCTCCATACGTGAATTTAATTTGTTTGGTATTTGGCAATTTATCCAAGAACAAACCACTATGATCCAAAACCAAAACCTGGTGATCTGTTTTATCACGCATGGCAAGCCAAACGGGAACAACCATTAAGCCAGCCAATAATACAGGACCTAAAATAGTCATGATCAAAAACGATTTTTTCTTTACTCTTGAAAAATATTCGCGTTGGATAATTAAAAGTAATTTATTCATTTTTATAAGGTCTTGATTTGAGTATTATTCTGTAAAAGCGCTTTGAGTATTTAAAGTAGTTTTGTTTTCCACTACGGAAATAAAAATATCATTCATGGATGGAACAATTTCATTGAATGATAAGATTTCCGCATTATTTAAAACCGCTTGTAAAAGATCATTTGGTTTATTCTGATGCAACATTTTTACGGTTACTGTGTGCACGTCTTCTTCTGATTTTTTTGCAAGTAATTCAGCGCCTGCCCATAACGAATTGGTGAAACCTATTAAATTACCTTTAAAGGTTACTTTAAATGTATTGCTTTTATATGTTTTACGAATATCTTTTACAGAACCGTCCAATAATTTTTCTGCTTTATTAATAAGGGCGATGTTATCGCAAAGTTCTTCCACACTTCCCATATTATGCGTAGAAAAAATAATAGTTGCCCCTTTATCTCTTAACTCCAGAATTTCATTTTTAATTAACTGAGCATTAATTGGGTCAAAGCCACTAAATGGTTCATCCAGGATAAGCAATTTTGGCTCATGCAACACGGTTACAATAAATTGTACTTTTTGCTGCATTCCTTTACTGAGTTCCTCAATTTTTTTGTCCCACCAATTTTCAATCTCAAATTTTTTGAACCATTGCTGCAAACGGGCTTTGGCTTCCGATTTTTTTAATCCTTTTAATTGAGCCAGGTACATCACCTGCTCTCCAACCGACATTTTTTTATATAAGCCCCTTTCTTCAGGTAAATAGCCGATATAATCAACATGCTTCGGCGCAAGGTGTTCACCATTGAATAATACTTCGCCTTTATCAGGACCGGTGATTTGGTTGATGATACGTATCAACGATGTTTTACCAGCTCCGTTTGGGCCCAATAATCCAAATATTTTTTGAGGCTCCACTACTATGCTGACATCTTTTAGTGCAACATGATTAGCATAGTTTTTATGAATGTTTTTTACTTCTAATATGGGTGTCATAGTATAAATTGATGCACGAATTTAATTAATAAATTTTACTTAAACACAGGATTGGTTTAAGCGGTAAGAATGTTGAAAATATTACAACACAACTCCCAGCCCTAACTGGATTCCGCTGTCGTAGCTTTTAGTGAGTCCAAAATAACTAATAGTTACAGAACAATTGAATCTTCTAAAATCAAATTTTTGACTAATACTTATATTTGAATATATGGCTAAGCTTTCTGCGTTCAAATTAAAACCAAAACTTCCTATTTGTATCGGATTAAAATGGTAATAATATTTATATAATCCGAAGCCAACATATATGCGTGTATCATTAGTAATATAAAAAGTTGGCGCTATATTCAAATGTGGAATATTAGAAAGGACAAGGCCATCTGATGGCAATAAATGCGGATTATTATTAGATGACACAGGACTTGCGTTTGTATTGGTATAGTGATATTTCTGCCTGGTTTGCATAAAACCGAGATTCATACTAAGGCCGACATACCGCGAGAAATGGTTTTCGAATTCGATATCTACTGAGGGGTTGTAATAAATATTTTTATGCGGAGTAAATACATCTGTTTCAGAAGCATTTAACAATTTAAATAAAACCTCGTTAGTATTATTAAAAGTTGCGCCGAATTTAAAATGGCAAAAATTTTCTTTAATAAACTTTTCTTTCTTTTCAGTTTGAGATAATAATAAAGCGGGGATAAAAAGTATTATGAATAGGATAGGTCTCATATTTTTTTATTCAACATAAAAAGCCAACCCTTTTAAATATTCACCTTCCGGGAAATTTGGTGTGATCGTATGGTCGGCAGGTTGAGAAAGCGTGTGCAATAATTTGATGTGGCGGCGAGATTCAATGGCAGCTGCCGTTATTGTATTATAAAATAATTTCTTATCAATAACACCTGAGCAGGAGAACGTAAATAAAATGCCACCTTTTTTAATATTCTGCAACGCCATTTGGTTCAACCTTTTATAACCTATTACAGCATTGTGCGATACGTCCCGGCTTTTTGCAAATGCCGGCGGATCCAAAATAATGATGTCATAATCTTTTCCATGATCTTTTAAATAATCAAAGGTATCCTGAGCAAACCCTTCATGGTTAGTCACATTATTTAAAACAGCATTTTTATTGCACATAGCAATTGCCTTCACACTTGAATCAACAGAGTGCACAGCGGTACAACCATGTTTTGCGGCGTACATAGAGAAACCGCCAGTATAGGAAAATGTATTTAAAACTCGTTTTCCTTTGCTGTAATTCCCAAGTAAACTTCTGTTCTCGCGCTGATCAATAAAGAAACCGGTTTTTTGTCCGTTAATAAAATCAATATAAAAATTAACATCGTTTTCAATCACAACTAATTCTTCATTGCATGAGCCAAACAAAAATTCATTAGATAAACTAACTGAATAATCTTTTGGAAGTGTTTCGGAACTTTTATCGTAAACACTTTTAAGTGTATCACCATATACTTTTTTTAAAGCTTCGGCAATATCTGTTCTGCACTTATGCATACCAATACTATGTGCCTGAAAAACAACATGTCCGTTATAATAATCCATGATCAATCCGGGGCAACCATCCCCTTCCCCAAATATCAAACGATATACATTGGTGTGAGGATTACCGGCCAGGTTTAAAAACTGACGGTAAGCAAAAGCTTTTTCTATTTTATTAACCCAGAAATCAATATTAATCTGCTGCTTACTAAAAGAAATGATTCGTCCTGTAATACTGGCCTTTTGGTACTGAGCCATTCCTAGAAACTGCTGCTTAGCGGAGTAAATTTCCACTACATCACCATCTTTAATATGAGTGTCCTGCGTTTTTATTGCCCCCGAAAAAATCCAAGGATGAAAACGAAGCACTGGTAATTCTTTACCATTTTGAAGGGTTATTTTTGGGTATTCTATCATAGTGCAAATGTATTGTATTATTGATTTAATAAACTCCCAAATACAAGTTTTTTTATATTAAGTTTATATCGTTAAAAAGTAATGAAAATACAGGTGTTAAAATAATGAACAATACTTTAAAGATTATTGCTTTTCTTAGTTTTCTATCGTTTAAACTATTTACGCAAGAAATTGTGTTAAATTCTTATAACGGCACTTTTCAAGTATCTAAACTTATAAAAAAAGGTAACCGATTTGAATACATAAAGGTTAATTCTAAAAGAAAATTATTTATTCATGAATTAAAAGTTTTTAGTTACGTTACTGAAAAGGGTGATATTCATCTTGTTACTGATTCTGCGATTTACTCAAGGAAGAAAAAATTCAACAAACCCTACTCAAATTTAAAGGTTATTTCAGTAAAAACTTTTCATTCATTACTTTATGATAACAAAATTGTCATCAGCGAAAAAGATTTTGTCGCCATTTTAAAAAACTATAAAGACAATGAAGTACAAAGTAAATTTAAGTTATATAAAAAAAATAATAGTATTAGAACAGGGCTCTTGGCGTTATCAGGTTGTTTTGTAACTGCAGGCTTAATCACTACCCTGATAGGGTTAAGTAATTCATCGGGGCGTAATTCATATCCTCAAGAAAAAAGGAACCAGGCAGCCTTTCAAACGACTTTAGGATTAGGATTAACGGCAACAGGAGTAAGTTTTAGTGTGTGTACTATCATCATAAATATTAAAAACCACAAATTACTTCGAAAAGAATTATTACCCCTTTATAATAAAAAAATATAATCAATGGATATTAACTAAAAAACCGATCAATAAACAAACATCTTAATCTATTTATTAATTTAACGAAAATTTAATTCAGGTTTATTAGAATAAACAAAAAGCTAACAAAAAATGACTACATCAGAAATCAAATTAAAAATAACAGTTGACGAAAATCAATTACCGCATAAAATTGAATGGGAAGCCGCTGATGCTAATGAAAGCAGTGTGTGCAAAAGCATGATGCTGGCCTTATGGGATGAAAAAGAAAATAATACCATGCGGATTGATTTATGGACAAAAGACATGAGTGTAGATGAGATGAAAAAATTCTTCCACCAAAACATTACTACCTTAGCGGATACCTACTTAAGAGCTACTAATGATGAAGCTACTGTAAAAGATATACGGGAATACATGAGTGGATTAGGAAAACGCATGGGTGTGTTAGCATAAAAGAAAATGAAAAGCTATTTAAGTTTATTATGCATCATAATATGCATGAATAGTTTTTCTCAAAAAAAAGAATTTGATGTCCGAAAAAAATATTCAGTTGCTCAAATCATAAAAGATATCGATTACACCGAAAAGTACCTGATTAAATTCCATCCTGACCCCTTCCGATATATCAGTAAAGATTCCCTCCATGCCTTTGTAACCTTTATCAAAAGTAAAATCGATACGCCTTTAACCGAAATGCAAGCACGGTTTTACATCAAGCGTATTGTTGCAAAAATAGGTTGCGGGCATACCGATGTAGGCGCCTCAAAAAAATATTCCAAAGCAGTTACCAAGCTTAACCGACCCATTTTACCCTTAAACACATTTGTGGTGGATACCAACCGGCTTTTTATTTTAAATAATTTATCCGCTGATACCTCCATAAAAGCAGGAGATGAAATATTGAGTATTGACCACCGACCTGTAAAAAATATCCTTAGTACAATCTATTCTATAACAACCTCGGATGGGTATAATACAACTTACAAGAAACAAGGTGTACGTTTCTATTGGTTCAAATATTACTATTCTTTTTGTTACGGTTTTAAACCGGAATACCTTGTCAAATTAAAGAATAAGAATAATAGTATTTCAACTCATACCCTCGCTGCCATCTCTTCACTAAAAGACACAGTGATCCTTCCTAAAAAAGACACAGTTATTTGTATTGATAAAACAAAAACCTGTAACTACTCCATGTTACAAGACGATAAATCCATTGCAGTGCTTGATATCAATGGATTTAAAGGTTTATACTGGCATCGGTTCTTTAGAAGGTCATTTCATGATATTAAAGAAAAGAAAATAGAAAATGTGGTTGTTGACCTGAGAGACAATGGTGGCGGACAGATCAATGCAGGGCTCAATTTTTTATCATATCTGATTCAGCAACCTCTTGTTATACCTTTTGATCGAAAACCAAATCTGATGATGTTCAATCCAAAATATAAAATGGGAATCGGATCACGACTATCACCTTTTATATTTTCAACCATGATGCCCGGATTACCAACGCATGGCAGATATCGACATTATTTTATCAGGTTTCCTAAAAAGAAAAAGACGTTTAAAGGGCAAATCTTTGTGCTGGTGAATGGCAAATCTTTTTCGATGAGTGCCGTGGTTGCCAGTTATTTAAAATATAAAGCCAATGCTACTATTATTGGTGAAGAAACAGGTGGAAATATTTCTGGAAGCAACGCGGTTGTGAGCGGAAAAATCATTCTTCCAAATACTCATATACAGGTATTCATTCCAATGTATCATTTATACCATGATATTAATGTAAAAAATGAAGGAAGTGGGCTAATGCCTGATTATCCAACACAATACAGTAAAGAAGATATTTTGAACGGTGTAGATATGGATCTCATTAAAGTATTTGAATTAGTTAAATAACTAACTGATACTTTTTCTGACACGCTGACTGAAATCTCTTAAGGCTTGATTAAAAGACGCTCCTTGATCCATTTTCTCCTTAATATAAATGGAAGCTAGTACATGCGTTAAACATTCGCCTTCATCTTTACCTTCTACAACAATAGCAGGTTTTTGTTCTTCCATCATTGCTGCTTCTGCTTCCTGAAGTTGAACTAAAGAATAGTTTTCTACTAATTTTTTAATTATTGGTATTTGCATAGGGATTACGAATTTGGTACTATTGATAATTACGAATATGGTACGAATATACTAATCAAGATTTGCTGAAAAGTGAAATAGCAAACACAGATTAGTATATTCGTATTAAGCTTTTAAGTCATCAATCATTTTTTGAAGGTATTCTTCCTTACTGGTTGCTGTCCCTTCAAGCAAAATACCATTTTTGAAACTTGCCAGATAAGGTAAATTATCAACGCCGCCAGCTTTACGAGCCACTTCATTTTCTTCGGCATTCACTTCTAAAAATAAAATATCAGCATTCGCTTCATCATTTGAATGACGTTTGTATTTGGGTGCAAATAACTTACAGGAACCACACCAATCGGCAAAATATTTAACAATCACTTTATTGTTATCTTTTAATAGAAATTCAAAATCTGCATCCGTGCTAACTTGTACCATAATTTTAGTTTTTAATAATCGTATATAAACTTAGTAATTAAAACGTCAACCTGTATTGAGGAATTACAAAGAATTTTAATTGATAATCTGTTTTAATCGTTTGAGTATTCAAATCATATTGCTCCTGAAAAATATTGTTGTGTTTTGTCACGTTCTGGATATCCACACTCAATTCATGTGTAAAGCGTTTGGTATTTAATTTATAGGAAGGCTTTACATCAATTCTAAAATAAGGATTGTATTGAGGATTATACGCCACAGAAGCATCTCTTACTTCATCATGATAAGCAATGGATTTTGCAATATCAATGGGCACATAACGTTTGCCGCCCGCATAGGTTACTTTTACATCCAATGCCAATATATGTTTTTCTTTGATTTTAAATTCTTTTCCAGCTAAAGCATTCAATACATAATTTCCATTAAATGCTGTGTTTCTGTACACACCGTCGCTTCCAGTATACTTACTCTCAAAAAAAGAAGCAGTCACTAAAAAATAATAACCTTTACTGTAAAACTTTTCAAGCGTCAATTCAATACCATAATTTTCACCGGTGCCTTTATTCACTAAACTATCCACGTTAGGACTATTGAAGTCAGCACCTAAGTTAGCGGTACTAAAATAATCTTTACGGATTTTTACAGGGACACTGTATAGATATTGATAATACAATTCCGTTTTGATGCGGACGCTACTAAATAAATTCACATCATAAGCCAATACAGCATGCACGGCTTTGGTAAAATCCAAATTGCGATTGGTTTCTACAACTTGCCCCTTCCCTAAATTCGCGGTCGCAAAATATACATACAAGGGCTGAACCTGGCTGTGCAATCCGGCACCAAAACTAAAGGACTGTTTTTTATTTAATTCATATTTTAATCCCAATCGTGGCTCAGGTGATTGAGAATTATTCAACAACAAATATTGATACGTAAATCCTATGTTTGCCGAAAAGCGTTCACTGAATGAATGTTTCCATTGAATAAATCCTCTTGCTAAAGCTGTTTGTCCTTTATAATTCCTTAAAGTGATAAAACCTTTTCCATCGATATCTATACTATCAACAAACGTCGTATTATACACATCAGCATAGATGCCGGCATTAACAAAATTACGTGAATTGAATTTTTTATTATAGGTAAAATTTCCCGAATAGCGCGTGGTGTAAGACGTATTCCTATACTCTGGCCTGATTGTAACCGGGCTGGTGCTTGTATCAACTCTATCTGACTTTATTCCATTATACTGACCTGACACACCAATATTAGTTTTCACATAAGAACTACCATTAATTAAATAAGTGTGAGAAACTCCGCCTGCACCAACATTAGATCGGAAGTAAGTATCCCGACCGCTATATCCATACAAATTATTATCTTTTGATTGTTGACTTTGCCGTAGTTCAGCATAACTTAAACCACCAATGCCCCAAACGGTAAACTTCCCCACTTTTTTTGTAGGCAGGTCAACTTTAAAAGTTAAGTCCTGGTATTGAGGTACAGCACTACCGGTTCCAAAATCCAAACCAATGTATTTAAAAACCGATAATGTTGAATAGCGGTAATTGATCATAAAGGAGCCATTCTTTTTCTTTTTATTAAAAGGTCCTTCAGCTCCTAATTCAAATCCGTTAAAACCAACCATCCCTAAAAATTCATATTTCTCATTATTTCCTGTACGCATTTTTAAATCAAAAACACCGGCTGTGGCATTTCCATAATCCGCCGGAAAAGCACCTGTCATGAAATCAGAATTATCGAGGGTATTATTATTTAAAATACTGATCGGTCCGCCGGAAGAACCCATGCTGCCAAAGTGATTAGGATTTGGAATATCCAATCCATTCAAGCGCCATAAAATACCCAAAGGAGAATTTCCTCTGATAATGATATCATTTCGGCTGTCGTTGGCGCCACTCACTCCTGCAAAATTGGCTGCCATACGAGCAGGATCTCCCCTACTGCCGGCATAACGGTTCGCTTCCTCAGTACTAAAAACACGGGAGCTCACTGTTGCCATTTTGTTATTGGTCTTTGTTTTATCGACCTCTGCTGTCACCACAATTTCTTCTCCCTGTACAGCACTCTCCTCGAGTTCAATCGATAAAACAGTTTCTTTTCCTGTGGTTAAAACAACTGTTTGAGCTTTTTCTTTATATGATATCAAAGAAATTTTTAATTGTTTTCTTCCCAATAACACATTATCAAAACGGAATTTTCCATTTTCGTTAGTTGTTGTAGCAGTAAAAGGAGTTGTATTTAAAATACTGATCACCACACCCGGTAATGGACTTTGAGTTTGTTTATCTAACACCGTACCACGAATGGTTTGCGTTAGTTCCTGTGAAAAAACAAACTGAATTAAAAAAGAAAATAATATCGTAAAATAAAATCTCACCTTGGTAAATGCTTATTGATTAAACAAGGGAATTTGTGGAGACATGCAGGATACTTCAAATTATTTACATCTACTGTTATCTTTTTTGAAACAGTGATTTTAAGATCTTCTTTTACCCATTCCTCTTTTAAACAATCCATCTGTAAATTATTTTCCTTTGTACCTGGAGGAACTGTTTTATAAAATTTCCACGGTGTAAAA
The DNA here is from genome assembly GCA_014378485.1 of Bacteroidia bacterium. Taxonomy (GTDB): domain Bacteria; phylum Bacteroidota; class Bacteroidia; order B-17B0; family Aurantibacillaceae; genus UBA4416. The sequence continues at coordinate 132,824 of JACMNO010000092.1, read as the reverse complement.
AACTTATAAGTTCCATAAGGAAGTGTTTTGACGATGTTACCGGATTTATCAGTAATAATTGTATCTGTTTTTTGCTTATCCGAAATATAGATCAATTTTTTGTTGGCATAGGCAACAGGTTTTTCCGCAGATTTTATTATTTCCGCAGTTGGCTTTGCACCTCCACAATAAGGGATGTATTGAACCAACGTTACTTTTATTTTTTTAGACTGGGCAGATAAAGAAAAGTTAACTGCTATCAGAATGCATATCATTAATCTCATCTTAAGGTGTGCTTGATGAAACAGGTAAAATTTTTCCGTTGTAGTACAGTTGTCCTTTTTTTGCGAAATCAAAAATATATTCAGCCATTTGTAATGGTGACAAAGGAGCCTGATAACCCGGAAAGGCTTCTGCCAGCATTTCTGTTTGCACCGCACCAATCGCTAAACAATTCACAGAAATGTTTTTATCTTTCAATTCTTCAGCCAAACATTCCGTTAATCCAACAATTGCCGCCTTGGAAGAACTATAGGCCGATAAGCCTGGGAATTTGACACTACCCTGAAATCCGCCGATGCTACTAATGTTTACAATATGCGATTTGGCTTCCTTGCCTAAAATACTTAATAATTGCTGCGTCAAATAATAAGGCGCAAAGACATTCACTTTATATACCTTTTCAAGATCATTATATGAAATGTCTTCATACGGCTTATTGACTAATGAGCCGGCATTATTAATGATGCAATCAATATGCTTTACCTCGCTTTTAATAATTTTTAATGCATCATCTATATCAACCTGCGAAGACAGATCAGTTGAGATCAATTTTAAATTAATGACCGAAATATTTTTTAAAGGTTCTAAATTTCGGGTCAAACAAAAAACCGTATCTCCAGCATTCAAAAACTGTTTTACTAATTCAAAACCAATTCCCCTGCTTGCTCCTGTAATAATTACATTCATACATTAATAATTTACAACCTGCTCAATAATTTCTTTTGGCAACTCTCTGTCGCCATATTGCTGGTTTCTTAATTGTGGCTCAAAACCGGCTTCCCGGATGGCATCCTGGATAGTTTTGTATGTGAACCTATGCGGTGCACCTGCTGCACTCACTACATTTTCTTCAATCATGATGCTTCCAAAATCATTGGCGCCACCATGCAAGCAGATTTGCGCTGTTTGCTTACCAACGGTTAACCAACTTGCCTGGATGTTTTCAATATTTGGCAACATGATACGACTTAATGCCAGCATCCGGATATATTCATCGGCACTTACGTTATTTGAAACACCTTTCACTCGCTTTAATAAAGTTCCATCATCCTGAAAAGGCCATGGAATAAAAGCAAGGAATCCCTTTGCGTGATCTGGTTTTTCTGATTGCACTTCTCGCAGCCAAACCAAATGTTCAAAGCGTTCATAAATTGTTTCCACATGCCCGAACATCATTGTAGCAGACGTGGTGATATTTAACTGGTGACAAGCTCTCATTACATCCAACCACTCACGGCCAGTGCATTTGCCTTTTGATATTAATCTGCGAACACGGTCATTTAAAATTTCAGCGCCCGCGCCAGGCAAGCTGTCCAAACCTGCCTCCACCAATGCTTTTAAAACCTCAGTGTGTGTTGATTTTTCAAGCTTGGTAATATGCGCAATTTCGGGTGGCCCTAATGAGTGTAATTTAATAGAAGGATATAATGATTTTAATTCCTTGAATAAATTGACATAAAAGCTTAATCCTAAATCAGGGTGATGACCGCCTTGCAACAATAATTGATCTCCACCATATTTAATAGTTTCTTCAATCTTTGTTTTATACGTTTCAATGTCTGTGATATAAGCTTCTTTATGTCCGGGAATTCGGTAAAAATTACAGAACTTACAATTAGCGATACAGACATTCGTTGTATTTAAGTTACGGTCGATCTGCCAGGTAACTTTATTGGAATTACTTTTTTTGATATTCCGGATCTCATTGGCTACAAACATTAACTCAGAGGTCGAAGAATTTTCATATAAAAATATGCCTTCTTCGATTGATAAAAAATCAAGCTGTTGCGCGCGTTTTAAAAGTGACTGAACATTCATTAATTTATTTTTTTGCTAAACAAAAGTACACTATAATTGGATAAACAAAAAGCCCTTTTATGGATTTAAAAGCGCTTGATCATGGTGTCAACCTGAACCCGATTTAGGGTATGTGTAACTATTAAAAACTATTAGATATTCTGATTTGCCTGCTGGCGGATCAGAATGATTAAACTACGCTAACTTTTGATAAGTTTGCCACCAACGATCAGGAATTTCATTATTTACTGCCATTTCGTAATCTTTGTAAGAACAAGGCAATAAAGTGTGTCTTTCAAACTTCAGGCCTTTACTTGGCGGGTATGGAATTTCCATCCACCAACGGTCGCTTTTTTTACTTTTGAAAAAATTGATCTCGTATTTTTCTTCCTGCAATACAACATGAAATTTTACATAATCAGCGCTGGTTCGTGAAGGATAATCGCTTTTACGATTATAAAAACCATCCATAAAACACCAAATCATTTGTGCGGCAAGATTTGCAGTCTTTCCTTGCTGATCATATTCAGGATTGATCTCATAAATACCAACCGAGGATAATTTATCGTTCATTCCTGCATAGCGCATCATCTGGCAGGCTTCTTCGGAATAAAATCCGTTAGGTGAAGCATTCGGATTAGCCGGTGCATCGCTATGCTTAATAGCGGTGATGTCAAAACTTAACATATCTGCATGACGAATAATTGGCTCTGATTCCTCAATCGCATCACGCACTTGTCCTAAACGGTAGGTATCAAAATAAAGTTTGTTCATCATACTCAAACCGGTTTGATCCACTAAATATGTTTGGTAACCAATGTTGCTATAATTAAATAAAAAATTAGGTTGATGTAAGATGATCTTTCCTAAGTAAGCATTATTCGTAGTGTCTTCCTCAGGATTACCTAAATCAAAAGTCGAATCAATAGTCACTACATTAATAGTTTGTTCTAATTTTTCATAGCCCAAAAACTGCGCATAAGTAAGGTCCTGGCTGCCACCGATTATAATGGGGATAACATTGTTTCTTATCAGATATTCTACTGTTGATTTAAGCGCATAGTAAGTGTCTTCTACTTCGTGACCAGGCAATATGTTTCCTAAATCAGCGATGCGCGGCCTAAAACTTCCCGGATATAATGAATAAAAATAATCCCTTACTTTATCAGGAGCAACAGCACAACCCATATTTGTATAAGCCCTTCTATCTTCACATACACCAACAATCGCCATATCGATATCGGTTAACTCCGGGAAATCAGAATTAGTAGTGAAAGCATATACTGATCTGCCAATCTGATTTTCAGAATAGGAATCAGTTTCTAATTCGATCGGGGTAAAAAAATGCTGTATGTCGCTCATGTATTTTAATCAGTTAATAATAACAGATTAAATTTATTTATTATGAGTGGAACTAAGGTATAATTCAATCAAACTTATTAACGCTGATGGGTTAGTAGATATTTTGAATTCAATTATTTTAAACAATAATCACACTAAGTAATAATAAAACTAAAATGGTTACAATAAGTGCGCCTACAATAAGTGCAGGAATAACCATTCCTTTTGCTTTGTATTTATCAGGATACTTTTTAAATTGAGAACAAGCTATTATTGCGAAAATTGGGGCAAGAACTAAAGGGATGTAAAGAAAAAAAGCTCCACAACAAATCAAACTTACTAAAGCCATTGTGTTTATCTTTTTTGCTGAATTTCCTGTTAAAACATCTTTTGTATTTTTATTGTCAGTGTTTACCTTAACAGCAGGTTTTGAGGTGGTTTTCGGAAAAACTTCTTTAGTGCCATTAACATACCTAATCATAAATATTTTATCTTTAGACTCGATAAATAATGGTCCATCTAAATTATCACACGTCCTGTATTTTACAATGCTCTGATTTATTTCAATAACTTTTACGCTAATCTCCTCACCATTTAACATAGTTATAAGGTCTCCGCAACTGTCTTGAGGGAGTATAAATGAGTTTATGATCTTTTTCTTATTTGTTGGATAAATCGACTTTTTACTCGAAGCATATAATACATCCTCATTTTCAGGTTCGGAAAATTTATTTAAATCATTTAAATGCGACAGTTCTACTTCCTCATTTTTTGTTTGATCGCTAATTTTAATCTTAGTTTTGTTCCAGGATAATTTATAACCACCCCGGTAATGCCTCTTATTTATTGTACAATTTGATAAAAAGATAATTGCACAAATAAAGCATATATTAAAAATCAATTTCATAAAAAATTATTTGTCTGTTAAAATAATTATTTTTTTCTGTAATTAAATCCTGCTAATAAAGATATTTTAAAACCTGATTCATAGTGTGTTCTTTTTGTTTCCATAGTTAATGGATCAGTTGAATCATGATTCGTTCCAATAGAAGGAACCAAAGCAATATTAATAGGGAAATTTATATTGTCTGATTTAAAACTAGTTCCAAGTGCGATAACAAGTCCAACTGACCCAATTCTTTCTTTTTTATAATCAGCTCCAACTGAAAAATTAGGTCCTATGGCAAATTCAAAAGGCAATTTACCGCCACTTCGCAATCCGATTAAAAAACTGGCACTAGGCAAAAACATTCCTTGTTCAACTCCTCCAATTAAGGGAACAAATTCGACAATACCCGACATTCCATTATTAATAGTAAATAATCTGCCTTCAAATTGCCAGCCAAATTGGGTAATGAAAGGTCTTTTACCGTCGTTGATTATAAAATCCGCTGAAGTACCAGGTGAAATATAAGTTAATCCAACTCTTGGCCCACCAAAAGATTTACGTTTTGTTTTAGCAAAGTCTGACGAGTCTTTATCAAATTTTGGATCAGGGATTTGTGCAACTTTATTAATTATTACCTCTGTAGGTTGATTAACGGTTACAGAATTAAAAACTGCAGGCGCATTATTATCAATAACTGATTTAACTCCATTTTCATACTTAATTGAAAAAACGTCAGATTTATATATAACTCGAACAGGTCCTTCTAAATTAGCAAAATCTTTATACTTTATTTCCCTTTCGTGTATTTCCGTAACTTTTACCGATAGCTCATTTCCATTTTTTAATGTCATAATATCTTGAGCAAACGCTGAGACGCAAAAAGTTAAACAAAGAGTTAAAATTAATAATCCGTTTTGTAGTTTTTGATTTTTCATGATTCTAGTTTTTTAAAATTATTCATCAAAACTACATTGCACTTAACGCTTGTGGAAAATGAAAACCGCTGACAAATTTCATATTCATACGATTATTGCCAATTATCAGCAAACTGAACGGATACTTTCAGGAAATTAGTAAAAAATAGATTTAAACCTCTTGATATTTGCATTTTTCGCAAGTATTAAGAATTCAGTAATTAAAAAATGAAAATAATTATTGAGTTAAAATTTTCAAAAATTACAACTTAGCAACACAAAGAGGACAAAAAAAATATTATAAAACGCTACCAAATATTCACACGCTTTTCGGCAGGTCTAAACATACCGTCTCCTACTTTAACACCAAAAGCATCATAAAATTCCTGCATGTTGCTTAAAGGTCCAAAGGCTCTAAAATTACCCGGTGAATGAGGGTTTGTAGCAATCATTTGTCTTAAATAGGCATCTCTGACCAAAGTTTTCCAGCCTTGAACCCATGCAATGAAAAACCGCTGTTCACCAGTGAAGCCAGCTATAACGGGCGATTTTTTTCCATTAAGTGATTTTTGATAGGCATAGTAAGCCATTGTTAAACCACCAATATCAGCAATGTTTTCTCCTTGTGTTAATTCACCTTTTACATGAAGGGTGTCAATAGCTACATAACTATCAAACTGATCAATAATCAGTTTAGTTTTATTTTTGAAATTCTTATAATCCGTTTCTGTCCACCACATTTTTAAGTTTCCATCTGCATCAAATTGAGATCCCTGATCATCAAATCCATGCGTTAATTCATGTCCAATAATAGAGCCCATTATTCCATAATTAAAAGCATCATCCGCATTAACATCGAAAAAAGGAACTTGCATAATACCGGCAGGAAAAGCAATTTCATTGGATGTTGGATTATAGTAAGCATTCACTGTTGGGGGAGTCATTCCCCACTCCATGCGATCTACTGGTTTACCAATCTTATTCAGCATACGTTTATACTGAAATTCTCTACCGGCACTTACGTTTTTCCAATATGATTCTTTACCAATGGTTAAAGATGTGTAATCAATCCATGTGTCAGGATAACCTAATTTTTTAATGATCTTATCCAGTTTCATTTGAGCCTGTATTTTTGTTTCAGGGCTCATCCAGTCGCGCGATTCGATTCTTACTCTATAAGCAGCAATTAAATTGTCCACCATTTCACTAACCCTCTTTTTTGAATTAGCATCAAAATATTTATCAACGTACAGCTTACCTAGTGCTTCTCCCAATGCTTCATCAGTTGAAGCTTGTGCTCTTTTATACCGTTGTTTTATTTCCTTCTTTCCTGCCAATATGGTTCCGGTAAACTTAAAATCTTCGTTTACAAATTTGTTTGATAAATAAGGAGATGCCGTTTTGATCAGGTTCCATTTCAAAAATAATTTCCAATCAGCAATAGAAACAGAATTGATCAACGCATTTAACCCTTCATAATATTTTGGTTGGTTTAAAATCAAATTCGCAGGAGTTTTAATACCAATGGCGGCAAAGTAAATATCCCAATTAACATTGGGCGATAATTTAATCAACTCTGCTTTTGTATATGGATTGTACTGTTTTTGCGGATCTCTTTGTTCAACAGCATTCTGCGAAATTTTAGCCAACTCGGTTTCAATCTTCATTATGGCAGCAGAAGCAGCTTTAGCAGATTCAGGATAATTTCCTGAACATTCAAAAGAACGGGTTATATGGTCGGCATACTCGTTTTTAACCGATTCATACTGAGGTTCAAAATAAAAATCCTTATCTGGTAAACCTAAGCCCGTTTGAGTTAAATAACAGGCATTCACATTGCTGTTTTTAAAGTCAGAATACACATAAAAACCAATCATACCTCCCACGCCTTTCTTATTGAGCTGCGCCGATTTTTTGATTAATTCATTTTTTGTTTTGATCAAATCTATGGCTGCAAGATCAGTATTAATTGGTTTAATACCATCTTTATCGGCTTTAACAGAATCAATGGCCATTAAATAAAAATCACGGAGTTTCTGATTATTTGTTCCGGGAAGCGCTTTCATGTCTGCAGATACTACTGAGATTAATGCTTTGAGATTAGATATATTGCGTTCATTAATCTCATTAAAACTTCCCCAACTTCCATCACTGGCAGGTATTTTTTGAGTATTCAACCATTTTCCATTGGCAAATTTATAAATATCATTTCTTGGGTTAGCCGAAGAATCAATATATGATAAATTGATACCGGGAGTTAACGTCTGGGAAAATCCTTGGTTCATCAACAATAATGAAGATGCTAATAATATTAATTTTTGCATGAATTTATTTTTCATTAAATATAAAAGGAAATAATCAAGTTTAAATTAAATTTTATATAAATAGCTTAATACAATGATAAGCGGAACTAGTTAACAAAAGTCAGAGGGGCAACCCCCTCAATAAGATGGATTTCTATGGCTTTATTAAACAATAACTGAACAGCTTTTTTTCCGATAACTCCAAGATCCACCGAAAAATCATTTACATAAAGGGCAATGTGCTTTTTCATCACCTCTTCACTCATTTCCTGGGCATGCTGCTTTACAAATGGCATACAGCTTTCCGGATTTACAAAAGCAAATTCAACACTTTGCCTGATTAAACTATCTACTATTTTTTGCAGAGTAAGATCAATGCTCTTCTTTACAACGATACCTCCTAACGGGATTGGTGCATGGATTAGGCTTTCCCAGAATTCACCAAGGTCGATGATTTTTTCCAAGCCTTTATCTTCATATGTAAAACGGTTTTCATGAATTAACAAACCCGCATCTACTTTCTGCGACAAGATAGCATCTTCAATATCGCTGAATAAGATTTCTTTTTTATTATTTGCTTTGGGGTAAGCTAATGACAACAAAAAATTAGCTGTCGTATACTTTCCGGGAATAGCAATCGTTGCTTTATCAATATCTTCAACCTTAAACATTGAATTTTGAACTAATAATGGTCCGCAATTAAATCCTAAAGCACTTCCACTATTTAATAAGTTGTATTTATCTGTTAAATATAAAAAAGCGTGATAGCTTAATTTTGTGATATCCAATTCATGCTTAAAAGCCCGGCTATTTAAAGCTTCTACATCTTCCATGACAACTGTAAAATCAATTCCTTTCGTGTCAATTTTTTTATGCACTAAAGCATCAAAAATAAAACAATCGTTAGGACAAGGAGAAAAACCAAGGGAGAAATTCATAGTTTATTGCTTGTTTTCTTTTATAAAATTAATCAAAAAAGTATTCAGATTTTCAATGGCCAAAGGCATTTGCCATTTGCTTTTATCACGTCTCTCCACATAATTTGAAACAGCACGAATCTGAATATAATTTGCTTTCATTCCTGAACACGCAGCAAAAAAAGCGGCTCCTTCCATACTTTCAACATCAGGTTGAAATAACTGTTTTACTTTTTGTATGCTTTCTTCGTTTCCATGAACTGTATTTACAGTAATTCCTTTTACTTTTTTAATCGAATCAATTTTGGGATTAGAAACTATAGTGTTTTCCGAAAACATATATTCACCGGGCAAATTCAATTGGTCGTAGGTTATAAATTCTTCGCCATTCTCTGCCCCTAATTCACATAACATATCTTCAATCACACAAACTACCTGACCTAATTGTAACGCCTTATCAAAAGCACCACAAACCCCAGCATTGATTACCAAATCATAAACCGTGTTCATATATCTTCCCATCATTAAAGCTGTATTTACCATACCAACACCGGTAATTAATACTTGAATGTCTTTATCTTCAAAATCAATGTTTGCATTGTTCATGCCTTTTGTGGGTAAGGCAATTCCCAGAAAATTCAGTAAAGGCATTACTTCAAAATGTGTAGCTGATACAATAAGAATCTTCATTTATAATTAGTATTTTTACACCGTTAATTTACTATGATTTATATTACCCGCAAAGAACATTTTAACGCCGCGCACAAATTATTTAACCCGGCCTGGAGTGAAGAACAAAACAACGCCACTTTTGGCAAATGTGCCAATAAAAACTGGCATGGACATAATTATGATTTATACGTTACTGTTAAAGGTGCTGTAAACCCGGATACAGGATTTGTGGTAAATTTAAAAGACCTGAGTACCGTGATCAAAACTGATGTGACGGAAATACTGGATCATAAAAACCTGAATATGGATGTGAAAGGAATGCCTGTGATGCCTTCTACAGAAAATGTAGCGATCTTTATCTGGAATATTTTAAATCCAAAAGTAAAAGAAATGGGCGCTGTTCTGCATCGCATTAAATTATACGAGACCGACAGTAACTATGTGGAATATTTTGGATAATAAACAATAGTTGTAATTTCTTGTTGTATTAATAAATTTAAACAATAACGATATTTAGGGAAAAAGGAAGTTAGAAACTACGTTTTAAATAATTGTTATTTTAATGTAAGTTTCTTTTGTATTATTTACAAAAAAAATCCTGTGCGTTTAAGTTATTATTAAGAAACTAAGGCAAACTAAAAAATTGAAGGCATGCTAAATGAAGAATTTGAACACGACATTACCGGATACAAAAAAATAGATCAATACAATGACAAACTGGTTGATTCCATTTCTGATATGTATAAAAACATTTTAGATGATGTTGGTGAAAATCCTGCACGTGAAGGCTTATTAAAAACTCCTGTTAGAGCGGCGAAAGCCATGCAATTTTTAACTCAGGGCTATGATTTAAATCCTGCTGAGATTTTACGTTCTGCTATGTTTAAAGAAGATTACAGCCAGATGGTAATTGTAAAGGATATTGAGGTGTACAGTTTATGCGAACATCATTTGTTGCCTTTTTTTGGAAAAGCACATATTGCGTATATTCCAAACGGCTACATTGTAGGTTTGAGTAAATTGCCCCGTGTTGTAGATGCCTTTGCTCGAAGGCTGCAGGTACAGGAGCGTTTAACAAATGAGATTAAAAACTGTATACAGGAAACGCTAAATCCTATGGGTGTAGCCGTGGTTATTGAATGCTCTCACTTATGCATGCAGATGCGTGGAATTCAAAAACAAAACAGTGCTACTACCACTTCTGCCTTTACTGGAGAGTTCATGAAAGACCCAACCCGTAAAGAATTCATCAGTCTAATTAGTTCTAAGTTGCATTAGAATTATACTTCTACAAGTCTCTACATCTCTCCCTTCGACTCCTCTCAGGGTGAAAAATTCGATGTAATATATATTTATGTTTTTTATTTTCAATTTTGTTTGAGGTATTAAATAATTTATATATTTGCTTCGTGAAAAACAGAATTAAACATCATTTTATTTGTAACCGATATTGCCGAATTTCCATGTGGCATATCTGTATGTGCTAGTCCGCACCCATTAGTTTTCACATTTTTCCATTTTTAAAATTTTTCCAATGTTTGCAATTGATATACAGGATCAAATCCTGGATAAACTCAACACTCTGATAGTCGTTTTAAATAACGATGGAAGTATAGATTATGTTAGTAAATCAGCCCAACAACTATTAGGTTATAATTCACAGGAATTATTAGGTAACAACTGGTGGGAAGCTACGCGTTTTTCAAAACCGGAAGGTGAAAAAGTGAAAAACAAAATACTGGATATTTTCAGTAACCGTAAACTTTCCACACAAACATTTGAACACGAATTGAGAACCTCAGCAGGTGGAAAGAAATGGATCCGCTGGAATGTGTCTTACCTCAATGATGATCAGTTGGTTAGTATTGGATACGATATTACCGATAACAAAGTCAATGAGAAACGATTACTGGAAAGTAATAGGCAACTGTCAGAACAAAATAAAGACATTACGGATAGTATTTACTATGCTCAAAGAATACAACAATCGATTCTGCAAAAGGAGGAACAGCTGAATGAGTATTTTGAAGACTCATTTCTGCTTTATAAACCAAAAGACATTGTAAGCGGTGATTACTATTGGTTTTATGAAGATGAGTTGTACAAGTACATTGCAGCTGTGGATTGCACGGGCCATGGTGTGCCGGGTGCGATGATGAGCATGGTGGCCAACTCCATGTTCAAGGAAGTTTTTATAAATAGAAAAATAACTGACCCTTCATCAATTTTAAAAGCACTAGATGAGGAATTAGAAAAGACTATTAATAAAAATCAGGATGCGACGTTTAACGACGGAATGGATGTTTCTTTGATAAGAATCGAAAAAGCAACAAACCTTTTAACATTTTCGGGAGCCTTCCGTTCTATTTTAATTTCAAGAGAAAATAGTGTTACAGAATTAAAAGGAAGTCGTTATCCTATTGGGTTTTACTCAGGTGTTGAAAAAAAATTTGATACACAAACTTTTCAGCTAATGAAAAATGACAGTATCTATTTATATACTGATGGCTTCAATGATCAGTTTGGCGGCGAGAAAAACAAAAAATTAAACAAAGCTAACTTCAGAGAATTACTAAAGACTATTCAAGATATGAATATGGATGAACAGGAAGCTTTTTTGGAATATTCATTTAATAACTGGAAGCAGGACAATGACCAAACGGACGATGTATTAGTGATTGGTATCAGAATTTAATAAATGAAATAATTTTGTCACTTCGAGTAACATTTGCCTGTTCCTGCAAATGTGTATCGAGAAGTATAATAATCGTTCTCGATACAAAAAAATGAGAAGAGCGCATTTTTTTTACTCGAACTGACAATTACTATTTTAGAAGTATTTAGTTTCTAATCCTACATTAAACAACGTATCCAGGCAACTTAAGTTTGGGGTAAATCCTTGTTTATCTGCAAAGACCTGATAGTATGGTTTCATAACAGAAACATTGATGTTATTTATTTCAGACAAGTTTCTTAGATCTGTTATTCCAATAAGTAATGTTTCAAATTGAGTGGTAAAACCGATTGACTTTTTAATTCTTAATATATTCAGGATAGCATTTAAAAGTTGAGTGTTGTATTCAAATAAAAACTCAAATTGATTTTCATAAAAAGGTCTGAACTCATCTTCAAAATATTCGAAGTATGGAGAATTTTTGTAGGCACTTGTTATTGCCCTCCAATGTTGCTTTTGCCAGTTCTCGGCATAAGAAATTTTTTTTTCTGAAATAATTTCTTTATCAGCTTGTTTGATTAAAGGAATGCTTAAACTTAATATACCATTAGCTGTTAAGATCTCACAGCGGTTACGGTAGGTTTGTTTTACAAAATACTCCTGTTTTTCGATCACTACCTGCTCTGCTTCAATAAGTTTTGACAGGTAATTCAATGGCGGTAAATAAGCAGTAGACAAAAGAATACTTTGCATTTTATAGAATACTTTGAAAAATCCTGTTCCACCTGATCCCTTTATCATACAACTTATCTTTTGAAAAAATAATTCGGGTGGCTTTACCAATAACATGATCTTCAGGAACAAATCCCCAGTGACGGCTGTCCTGTGAATTATGACGATTATCTCCCATCATGAAATAGTAATCTTGCTTTATGATATAAGTGGTACTATACACTCCATTAATAAAAATGCTATCATTTTTTAATTCAAGCGAATTACTTTCATAAGAAGAAATAATTTTTTCGAAAATACATAAATTCAAAGTATCCAATTTAATCGTATCACCTTTAGCCGGGATTTTCAAAGAGCCATAATTGTCTACATTCCATTTATAATGAACATTATAAGGAAACACAAATTCATCCCACATTCCTTTCTCCTCAACATTTCTTTCAATTTTCGTGATGTAAGTTTTACTTCTTAATGTATCTGCCAAATTGTTTGTTAAGGTGAAAGAATAATCTTTATTGTCGGAGATCTTTCCACCCTCCACTAAATTGTACCTGGCAATAAATGAAGAATCTAATAACTGCTCGGATTTTAAATGATAATTAAACTGCAAATTATTTTCATTGTCGGCTAATTTATTATTGATGTAAACCAAGCCGTCAACAATTTTGAAACTATCACCGGGAAGTGCGATACATCTTTTTACAAAATAAGTTCTGTGATCAACCGGGTGCTCATCTTCACGAGGATAATTGAACACGACTACCTCATTTCGTTCTATGTCAGGACTACCAAACAACCTCATGTAAGGTAAAGAAATCAGTGTAGAATAATATTTTTGATTAATAAACGGAACACTAAAAACAGTTTTCAGTAAACGGGGGCCAAAAGATAATTTATTGATAAACATGTAATCTCCCGTCAATAAGGATTTTTCCATCGAAGGAGAACTTACAGGAGAAATTTCAAAGAAAAAAGTCCGAATGATGAGCACACACAAAAAAGAAATACCAATAGCTTTAAGCCACTCTAAGATTGATTGATTATTTGGAATAAACCTTTTCAAAATTTTTATTTAAAAACCTGTACCGTTGATTTATTTTTGTTTACTAATTGACCACAGGCTGCATCAATATCTTTACCCCTGCTTCTTCGCACATTAACAATGATCCCTCTTCCTTCCAAATGTTTCACAAAAGCTTCTAGTCGTTCTGGAGTTGTTTGTTTAAACTCCCCATCATCAATGGGATTGTATTCTATAATATTAACTTTAGCAGTCGTTTTTTTACAGAAATCCCCCAGCTCTCTTGCATCCTGAATCCCATCATTAAAATCCTTGAAAACGATGTATTCAAAAGTAACACGCGAACCTGTTTTTTCATAAAAATAATTCAACGCTTCTTCCAAATTATCCAGAGTGTTTGTTTCATTGATTGGCATAATGTGATTACGCTTTTCATCATTTGCCGCATGAAGGGATAAAGCCAAATTAAATTTCACCTGATCATCTCCTAACTTCATGATCATTTTAGCAATTCCGGCGGTACTCACTGTTATACGAGATGGACTCATGCCTAAACCATCAGGAGAAGTAATCCGATCTACTGAACGAATCGTTTCTGCGTAATTCAACAAAGGTTCTCCCATTCCCATATACACAATATTAGTAAGGGGCTGATTATATTTTGTTTCTGCTAAGTTTTTCACTAAAGCTACCTGATCATAAATCTCATCAGCATTTAAATTTCGCAAACGTTTTAATTTACCGGTTGCGCAAAATTTGCAGGTTAAACTGCAACCCACTTGTGATGAGATACAGGCAGTCATTCGTGTTTTGGTGGGAATTAAAACACTTTCTACCACATTACCGTCAGACAAAGTCATAGCGCATTTAATGGTTCTGTCGGAGCTGACCTGCATATCACTAATGGCAACAGCATTAATCACAAAGTTTTCGTTTAACCAATCTCTTAGTGGTTTCGATAAATTAGACATATCATCAAAACTATGAGCCGTTTTTTGCCAAAGCCACTCATAAATTTGTTTAGCACGGAATTTTGCTTCTCCTTTTTCTTTCAGGATCTCAATAATTTCGGCTTCTGTTAAGGCGCGTATATCTTTTTTTGTTGACATGTTGATCTTTTACAAAGTTATCTATAAATACTGAAAAAGACACACGATTTTAGATGAATAATCCTATTTACAACAGATAAAACGACGGATTCAGTAATACAACAACATAGAAACTTAGGGTTATGAACGGTAATGAAAGAAGTAATTAAGAAAACATAGTACTGGAAGCGAACCTTCCAACTATGTGAACTTAGGTTAACAAATCATGCAGCTTCATCACCAATTATTTTTCTATGTACCTATGTGGTTAAATTACGGCATTTATATTTTAAGTTGATATAAGTTCTTAAATTTGGTTATGCGCTACGTAACTGCTGACAGGATTTTTTCAGGGAAAGAATATTTACCAAAGAATACCGTATTGGCTATAACCAATGAAGGCGTCCTCACTGATCTTATTTCTGAAGAAAATAGTGCGAACAGTAATATTGAACGATTAAATGGTATTATTTGTCCGGGTTTTATTAATACACATTGCCATTTAGAATTAAGTCATTTAAAAGGTATTATCAAACAACACACCGGTATTGTTGATTTTGGTTTGTCTGTTATAAAACACAGAAATGATCAATCACCAGAAGAACAAATAGAAGCGATGCTGCATGCGGATGCAGAAATGCAGAAACAAGGAATTGTGGCGGTTGGAGATATTAGTAATACAAGCGCATCAATTGCTGCAAAAAAAAAATCGGATCTTTATTATCATACGTTTGTAGAGTTGATCGCTTTAAACCCGGAACGTTCTGAAATAGTTTTTGAAGAGGGAAAACAATTAGAGTCGGAATTTAAAAGTAATAATTTATCGGCCTCCCTGGCGCCACATGCGCCTTATAGCGCTTCACTGAAATTGATAGAACAATTAAGCAATCATTGTTATTCGACAAAACAGCCAACCAGCATTCATAACCAGGAAAGCAAAGCTGAAAATGATTTCTTTATAAATAAGACAGGGAATTATCTAAGGCTATACGAAACTTTAAATATTGCCATTTCTTATTTTAAACCAACACAAAAAAGCAGCCTGCAAAGCGTTATTAATGCATTTAACATAGCAGTTAATACGTTGATGGTCCACAATACATTTACCAATAAAGAGGATCTCCAAGTTGCTCAAAGTTTTCATAAACAATTATACTGGTGTCTGTGTCCCAAAGCAAATCTATTTATAGAAAACTTATTGCCGGATATACAATTAATGATATCTAATAATTGTAAGCTTACCTTTGGAACAGATAGTTTAGCCAGTAATACCGGACTTTCTATCATAGATGAAATAAACACGATCGTTAAAAAAAATCCAGAAGTGTCATTTGAACTATTACTGAAAGCTGCTACTTATGACGGCGCGGAATTTTTAGGCATCGAAGATCAATTTGGCTCACTTTTGAAAAACAGAAAATGTGGAATTAATTTAATCGAAGAAAATTCAGGAAATTATACAATAAAAAAATTAGCCTAAATTAACTGAAGAAGTCAACGTAAATAAAGAAAACTGATCATTAATTTTTTTGAAATCAACTTTCAATTTATTCCCGCTTTTCATACCAATGGTAATGAAACCTAAACCTGCACCACCTTTTTCACTCATAGTATTATTCTCTAAGTGCTCCAGATAAAATGCTTTCAAAGCTTTTTCATCATCAAATGAATTGATAGTATTGATTTGTTTTTCAAGCGAAGGGATGGACGAATTAGCAACCAAGTTAGAAGAAATAACTTTTAAGTTTGAGCCATTTTTTACTAATATGAAAAAGTTATGCTGCTCACCATCATTATTCTTTTGACCATGTAAAAGCATATTTTGAAGTGTTTCCACACTGATAAAAAATATTTTTTTGATAGGTCCTTTTGCTATATCCAAAGAAGTAATCTTTTCTTCAACATCACCTTCAAGGTGTGAGATAACGCTTTGTGATAACTCTCCATAGTGAGAAACCAAAACAGTTTCATCCTGTTTATGAGCAAGTAGCATTTGTTCGTATTGATTTTGAACAAACTCCTTTTCGCTATGTAAATTATCGTTCAATATAATTTATTTAAATAATCCGTTTACTTCTGCATCAATCATTCTAATCACTTTTCCAAGATCTTCTTTACTTTCTGAAAAATTGATCTCATCAATATCTACAATTAACATCTTACCGCCTTCATATGTTGTAATCCAGGCTTCATATCTTTCGTTTAATCTCTTTAAATAATCCAAACGTATGGAGTTTTCATACTCTCTTCCACGTTTTTGAATTTGTTTAACCAATGTTGGCACTGAAGCTCTTAAATATATAATTAAATCCGGTGCTTTCACTAAACTATCCATTAATTTAAACAAAGTGAAATAGTTTTCATAATCACGAGTTGTCATTAAACCCATTGCATGCAAATTTGGTGCAAAAATGTATGCATCTTCATAAATAGTTCTGTCTTGAACCACTTTTTGTTTTCCTTGCCTAATTTCCTGCACCTGCCCGAAACGTGAGTTTAAGAAATACACCTGTAAATTGAAGGACCAACGCTGCATATCATCATAAAAATCATTCAAATAAGGGTTGTCATCAGCATCTTCGTAATGAGGAGTCCACTTATAATGTTTGGCTAATAAAGATGTTAAAGTTGTTTTTCCTGAACCGATATTACCGGCAATCGCTATATGCATAAATCTTTCTTTCTAAAAATATCTTCGGTTTATAATATACTAATATACAGTTTTATGTAATTATACAAAACTTTTTTTCATTTTTTTTTAATTATTGAAAATCCCCTCATTTTATGGTATTCAATTTTAATGCCGAATTATATTTAGTAAGTATTGTTTTGGTATCTTCAAAAGCTTCCTTCATTTTCTGACGATGCGAGTTTGTTAAAAATTCAGGTAATTTAGCAGAGTCGGAGTTCCATTGCGCAGGAAATAATATGTGCATTTTTTTTGTCCCATCTCCCCTGTAAACCCAGGTGGGGAGGTAATTCGCGCCCACAAAGGACGTTGTGTTTTTAGTGAAATTTTTTTGAACTGTTACTTTTAAAATCACCCCGGCATCGGTATATCTCCAGTACTGGTTGGATAAAAAATTTCCAAGACTATATGCAACAAATGCAGTATCATTTATGGTTGTTGAATAAACTTTTTGTGTTGGACCAATCATATGCGGATGTGCTCCAATCACCAGTGCTGCTCCTGCTTCCAGAGCATATCTGACAGCGTCTTTTTGAGATTGAGTGGGCTCTGTCACATTTTCAACACCCATGTGATAAAAGACCAACACTATATCAGCTCCTTTAGTCTTTGCAGTTCTTACAGCGTTTACAATACCCGCAGAGTCAATCACATTTAGCATGTATTTATGGTCAGAGCCCGGATATGAACCATTTGTTCCATAAGTGTAATTTAAAATGCCAAGTTTAACCCCTTTGATATTTAAAATCCGGATAGAATCATGGTCTCGCTGGTTCAGGTAAGTGCCTGCATATCCTAAGCCATGCTGCTTAATAATTTCGATGGTTCTTAATAAACCGGCTTCCCTGGTATCCATACTGTGATTATTGGCAGTTACTAAAAAATCAAAACCCGTATTTTTTAGCGCTGTGCAATAAGCATCCGGAGAATTAAAAGCCGGATAACCAGCATAAGGCTGAACTGTACCAGCAAATGTTGTCTCTAAATTTCCGATGGTTAGATCTGCATCCTGCAAATATGGTTTGATGTACTCAAAACTCGGATTAAAATCATACTCTCCGTTGCTTAATTTTGCGTTATTGGTTTGAGGAAGATGACACATTAAATCTCCTACTAAATTGATTGTGATGGTAGAAACAGAATCGGCCGGAGGAGGTAAATAGGTAATAGATTTTGGAGTTTCAAAAGGTTTTGAAATTTCAAAAAACTCCACTTTTTTTGTTCCGGTTGTCTTTTCTGAAGTCTTACAATTACTCACAAAAAAACCAATAAGTCCTATAGAAATTAAAAGTGATAATAACTTAAACATAATTAGTTTTTGAGATCATTAAGGTAAGATTGACAAATGAATTTCGCTGTATCCTGCAAAGAAATAAATTTATAATCAAGCGTTGCCTTTATTCGGTCATTTTTATAGAAATTTTCATCCAAGCCGGCAATCACAGTTTCTTTAGTGATCATTTGTTTTTTACCTGACATTCTACTTCGAATGCCATCAAACAATCTGGCTAACGTAAGAATTGTTTTACCAGCCATGATCGAAGGTTCATTTTTACCTAATGCTTTATGTATTAGAGAAAAAATTTCCTTGAAAGAATAATTATTTTCTATTAATATAAACCTCTGATTGAAATGCTTGCCTTCAGTCAATTTTATCATGCAAGTTGCCACATCCTTCGCATCAATGGTAGCAGTTGAGCCAGTTGTATAGAAAGGGTTTCCTTTATAACAACTCTGAATTAATTTACCTGAACTTTGTGACCAAAAACAGGGACTTAAAATGATTCCCGGATTAACAATCACCGCATTTAAACCTTCTTCAATTCCGCGCCATACTTCGCGTTCGCCATTATATTTACTGATGGCATAATCACTGGCAGACGGTGATGATTTCCAATAAACAGATTCATCAATGTTTTTTTTTATATCGGGATTTTGAAGTGTGGCAATAGAACTTACATGACAAAAAGCTTTGATGTTTTTTTCTAAACAGGCATTTACCATATTAGCTGTCCCCTCAGAATTTACACGATGCATTTGCTTGTTATCTTTTGAATTAAAAGACACAAAACCTGCACAATGGTAAACTGTATCAATGCCATCAAGAGCATCTAATAATGAATAAATATCGTTCACATCGGCATTAATCCATTTTATCCTATTGAATAAAACATCAGCCTCTGACGTGTAATAAGAAAATAATTTTTTGGTTTTAGAAACATCGCTTCCTTCACGCTTAATAGCATTTACGGGCTTATTTTGCAATAAAAGCTGCAATGCCACATGCGCACCTACTATTCCTGTTGCTCCTGTTATTAAGTTCATCCCTTTTAAAAATTCTAAACAAAAGTAAGACTTTGCGCTATAAAAAATAAAGAAAACTGCACCAGACAGCCAAAGGCAAACCCAGTGTAAACCTGCGCCGGACTATGTGCATTTAAATTTAAACGGGCAAAACCAATACAGCCTGCTACAAGTAAACACACCGATATTGCACTGAAAACAGGTAACTGCATAAAATAACTAATAGCTAAAAGCATTCCTGATAACCCGCCAATACCAATCATGTGCGCACTGATTTGCCACCATACATTAATAATAGCCGCAAATAAAATACACAAACCGCCACCCACTATAAATAATTTAATAGCAGGCCATATATTAAAATCATAAATCATATAAAACAGACCGAAATAACATAATGATGTCATAATTAATGGAAATGTTCTCTCTTTCCTGTTTTCAATTTTTAATGAAGAAACATAATTCAATTTATAAAGTATCAATAAATTTAAAGCCGGTAACAAAAAGGTAAAAGCAAAAATTGTAAGCGTTAATACCAGCTTTAATTTCAATGGAGTAAATGCATAATAAATGGTGTTTGATAATCCAAAGAAAACTAATAAACATCCATAAGTAGCCATTAATAGCGGATGAAATAAATACGATATAAAATTTGCTGACCTTTTCATTTAATCTTTCTTTAAGCGACCTTTCTCTTGGTCGTTACTATGTTTTTCGTTCACATCAATATTCATTTTCCCAAATTTATAATTCAAAGTTAATCTAAATCTTCTAGTATCATCTTTTGAATTATAAGCACTATACTGATTCTCAAATTTATAATAACTTCTATCAATATCCGTATAAAACATGTCTAAAAATTGAAACATAATATTTAACTTTTCTTTATAAAAAGTTTTTTTAATAGCAAAATCGACACTGCCTCTGGCTTTCATATAAGTAGTAGCAAATACGTGAGGAGCATCATAATGAGCTGTTAATTGTACTTTGAAATTTTTCGGTAAAATAAAATCATTATTAATGTAAAAATTACTTGATAAATTAGCTATTTTTAAAGGATCTGAAGCAATTGCACCATTAAATTTTATATAATAAATATTTGTTGAAAATTGCAAAGACCACCATTTTTTAACCTCTTTTTGGATAAATAAATTATAGTAAGAATAACTTCCATTGGATAAATTAATTTGTGTTTGTATAGATTGTTTACTGCTGTCATTTTGAAGAGTAACACCTGTAATAATTTGCGTAAAATAAGAATACCCAACGCTATTAGTGATCCATTGATTGTATATATGAGTTACATCTATATTATCGCTGTATTGCGGGTTCAAATTTGGATTACCAGTTGCTGAATAATATTGATCCTCAAAACGTTTAAAGGGATTTAATTGCGAATAATCAGGTCTGTCTAGTCGACGCGTATAATTCAGTTGCAAATTCTGTTTTGCTGTCAACTCATAATCGAAAGAAAGATTGGGAAAGAAGTTTAAATAACTTTTAGTTAAAGAAAATCCACTAGTAATATTACGTCCTGTAATATTTGTATGTTCAGCTCTCACACCTAATGCTAAACTTCCTTTTTTCAATTGTTTTTTGAAATTTAAATAACCTGCAACAATTGCTTCATCGTAGTGATAAGTGTTCGTGTAAGCTGTATCGCTCTGATAAATAGCGGTTATTGTATCTCTTCTTTCAAAAATAAAATTAGCAACCTGTTTCACAAAAGTAGATTTGACACCTGTTTCCATTAACCATGAAGATGTTATGTTTTTTTGAAAATCAAGTTTTTGTGTAAAAATAGAAACATTAGATTTATTTTTAGTGTCATACCCTAATGGTGATTTCGCATAGGAATTATCATTTTTAAAAAATTGTGACTCACTTTTTCTATCAGATGTATTTTTAAAGCCTGCATAATCAATCGATAAATTTAAAGTAGTGCCAAGGGTATCAAAACGATGCTCCGCATTAAAATTATAATTAGGATTGGTCCAAATTGTTTTTTCGTCGGAAGTGTAATTATAATGATCAAAGCCGGTATCGTTATAGCCATTCATAGATGTGTATCCATGTTCAGTAGGATTTGCATCATTTATAGAACTTGACACCAAAACACCAACCGTTGTTTTTTTAGTTAACTCATAATCTAAACCTATTTTAGCACTTAAAAACTTTCGCAAATTTTCGTGTACACCGGTTTGATTAAAGATAGTTGTATTCCCTTCGTATTGAACATTTTTAGTAAAATCGTATCGATCAAAAAATGTTTTGTACATCGCATTTACATTACTATACAGCGTTACTTTATTTGATTTAAAATTAAAGGATGCATTAACCGAGTTTCCAAAACGTTGTCCCATTCCCGGATTATAATTTATGCTCCCATTGTATCCTTTGATTATTATTTTCTTTGTTACAATATTGATAATTCCTGCATTACCTTCGGCATCGTATTTTACAGGAGGACTTTTCATCACTTCAATAGTAGAAACTAAATCTGCAGGCATAGAGCTTAACATAGCTACAACTTGTTCTAGCGACAATTGTTGCATTCTGCCATCCAACATAATACGAACACCTTGTTTACCTGAAATAGAAATATTGTTTTTATTATCTACCGTTACACCCGGAATTCTTTTTAAAACATCTAACACCGTGTTTCCGGCTGCCATGATACTGTTTTCAACATTCAAAATAGTCATACCGTTTTTAAATTCAATGGTTTTTTTAATAGATGTGACCGATACTTCATTTAGGTTAATACCAGAACTCTTTAAGATCTTATCAGGAATTGTAATTTGCGAAGCACTGTCTACATTAAAAGCGGAGCTGTAAGTTTCCAGATATCCGATTGAAAAAAACTTTAAAAGGTAGCTGCCTGGTTTTACATTATCAAATTCGTATTTACCAGTTTCATTACTGATTGTTCCTTTTACATTAGAACTGTTTATGACGTTGATCAAGGCAATATTGACAAAAGGAAATCCGTTTCGGGTACTATCAAGTACATTTCCTTTAATAAACCCCTGAGAAAATAAATGACAAGAAAACAAGAGCGTGATACACACTAACCCATATTTTTTTAAAAGAAAAAATGCTTTCGGCACAACGAAATGTAATTATGTAAAATTAAGCTAATTTTTAGGTTTGGATAACATAAGATAGCATATTTTAAAATCTATTGCTATTTTTGAATTCTGTATGCTTACCTTATTAATTAAAGAAATACGAAGTTTTTTAAGCTCTTTGATCGGTTATATCGCCATTGGTGTTTTTATAACAGGCATTGGTACTTTTATGTGGCTGGTGCCAACAGAAAGTGCAGGTTCCAACGTCATGGAAAACGGATTTGCCAATATAGATCCTTTATTTATTCTGGCACCATGGGTTTACTTGTTCCTTATCCCAGCCATTACCATGCGAAGTTTTTCTGAAGAAAAAAAAACCGGAACCATTGAATTACTTTTAACCAGGCCATTAACCGAACTACAAATTGTATTAGCGAAATATTTCGCAGGAGTCATTTTAGTAATAGTCTCCTTATTACCAACCTTAATTTATTATTACTCAGTTCACCAATTAGGTTATCCAAAAGGTAATATTGATACCGGTGGTATGTGGGGCTCTTATGTTGGCTTATTATTTTTAGGGGCAGGATTTGTAGCAGTGGGAACTTTTGCTTCAGCAATTTCAGAAAATCAGGTGATTGCTTTTATCATGGCGCTTTTACTTTGTTTCATTACTTACGTTGGCTTTGACTTTATATCAACAGCCGGAGTATTTGGCAAATATGATGCTTTTGTAAAAGGCCTTGGAATGAATGATCATTACATCAGCATGAGTCGCGGTGTTATTGATACAAGAGATGTTATTTATTTTGTCAGCATTATAGCCTTGTTTAATTTATTATCAAAACTCGTTTTAGAAAGCAGAAAGTGGTAATATGATTCAAAAGAAATCCATACGGAAAAGAAAAGATATAGCCATGCTCCTGGTGGTATTAACTATTGTTATACTGCTGAACTTTGTTGGTTCATTTTTATTTAAACGCTTTGATTTAACTTCTGAAAAAAGATACACACTTTCAGAATCCTCCCGAAAACTATTGAAAAACCTGGATGATGTGGTATATATTAAAGTGTATTTACAAGGCGATTTCAATCCGAATTTTACACGTTTAAAAAATGAAACAAAAGAATTACTGGATGAATTCAGAGCTTATTCCAACAATAATCTGGAATATGAATTAATTAATCCACTTGAAAATCCAAGTAAAGAAGAAACTGATAAAATCGAGAAACAATTGTATGATAAAGGCATTATGCCTGAGCAAATCGTTGACAGGAGTTCTCAAAAAGTATCAGAAACATTTATATGGCCGGGAGCAATTATTACTTATAAAGGAAAAGAAAGCGTATGGCAGATCTATAAGCGTCAGCTTGGATTTGAAGCCGAACAAAGTATCAATAATTCTGTGCAGGAACTTGAGTACGGTTTAACCAACGCAATCCGTAAAACAACCTTGTTGAAAAAACCGGAAGTTCTTTTTGTTGAAGGGCATGATGAACTAGATACCATCCGTGGTGCTGATTTCATGCGTTCGGTAGCAGAATACTATAACGTATCGCGTGTTAACATAAATCATAAACTGTATTCTCTGAAAGGCGCTGATGCCATTGTGATCGCTCAGCCTGATTCAATGTTTGATGAAAAAGATAAATTTATTATTGACCAATTCATCATGCATGGCGGAAAAGTCTTGTGGCTAATTGATCCGGTATATGTAAATAGAGATACATTAACCACCAGAGGTTATTCACTGGGATTTAAAAACGAACTGAACCTAGACGATATTTTATTCAAATATGGTGTACGATTAAATCCGGTATTAGTACAAGATCTTCAATCTGCACAAGTTCCCGTAAATGTTGGATTTAAACAGGGTCAGCCTGATTTCAAACCTTTTTACTGGAATTACTATCCTTTAATTCTTCCTTCCTCCAATCATCCAATTGTAAAAAATTTAGATCTCATCCGTACTGAATATATTGGAACATTGGATACCGTATTTTCAAGAGGAATCAATAAAACAATTTTATTACAGACATCAAAATATACCAAAACACAACCAACTCCT
This sequence comes from Bacteroidia bacterium, assembly GCA_014378485.1. Lineage (GTDB taxonomy): Bacteria > Bacteroidota > Bacteroidia > B-17B0 > Aurantibacillaceae > UBA4416. The sequence continues at coordinate 108,082 of JACMNO010000092.1, read as the reverse complement.
GTCCGTATTTTAGCGGCACAGGTAAAATTAAAGCCGCAGGAAAGCCAATACACAAATTCATTTCAGAACATCGCTTGTTTGTTGGAAGGTCAGTTTGAATCCAATTATAAAAACAGAATTACAAGAGCTATTTTAGAAGATAGTATATTTGATTTCAAAGAAAAGAGTCCGCCTACAAAAATGATTGTAGTAGCTGATGGAGATATTGCTAAGAATGAATATCAAAGAGCTACAGGCATGATATACCCGGTTGGATACGATATGTATACAAAGCAGCAATTTGCCAATAAAACTTTTCTATTAAATTGTATGAATTATTTACTGGATGATGAAGGACTTCTTCAGTTACGTTCACGTGAAGTAAAATTACGACTATTAGATAAAAAGAAAATTGCCACACAGGTTTCGAAATGGAAACTGACGAACGTGGGATTACCTTTACTAATTATTGTTTGCTTTGGATTGATTCAATATTATATCCGAAAGAAAAAATACAGTAATTAGTTTTTACACATCAGATCATTATGAAAAAATCAACCATTCTTATTCTTTCGATACTAATTGCGCTGGCTGCACTTTCTATTTACATTTATAAAAATAAAAACAAAACCTCAACGATCGATAAAGAAGCGAGCGATTTTAAATACAAAGACACTGCTGCTATTGACAAAATATTTTTAGCCGATAAAAACGGAAGAGAGATCCTAGTTGAAAGAAAACCGGAAGGATGGATTTTAAATGGGAAGTTTCACGTAAGGCCCGATGTGATAGAATTATTATTATACACTATACGATCCGTAGAAGTAAAATCTCCTGTTTCGAAAAACGGAAGAAATTCTGTGATCAAGATTATGGCGGCTAAATCCACTAAAATTGAAATTTACAGTAAGGGAGAAAAAGTAAAACAATATTATGTGGGTCATGCCACACAGGATAATACAGGAACGTATATGATCCTCACGAATTTAAAAACAGGTGAAAACTATGAAGAACCTTTTATTACTCATATTCCCGGTTTTGACGGATTTCTATCAACACGTTATGTGACTGATGACATTGATTGGAGAGACCGGTTGATAATCAATTACCGACCGCCCCAAATTAAACAAATCAAAATGGAATTGCATGAAGTTCCGGATTCCTCATTTGTGATTGACCTTTTCAGCATGCAGCGATTTGGACTGAAAACAATCAAAGGTAAATTCATTCCGTTTGAAGAAGATAAAATGAAACAATACATCGCTTATTTTCAAAATGTAAATTGCGAAATTGTTTTAGACAAAAAAGACATACTGGTTGATTCCTTATCAAAATCCGGTTTACCTTTTGCAACACTAACTATCACAGACAGAAACAATGGAAGTAATATCTGCGAATTCTTCCATAAAGATGCGATAGCCGAAAAAAATCAGGAATATGGCATCAACTACAAATACGATCCAGACAGATTATTTGTAAGATACAACAACGGTAAGGATTACGGAGTTGCGCAATTTTATGTTTTTGGTAAAATTTTGCAGACTTACCAATACTTTTTGCCAAGAAAATAATGTTAAAAAGTAGTTTATAAATACCTGTCATTTCACGACTGTTCCCGATTTCATATGGTTAAATTTGGTTGATTAAAAATAACCATATATGAACTTTGTAGTATCATCATCCACTTTATTGAAGCATTTAAAATCAATAAACGGAGTATTAAACTCCAGTAATACCATTCCTATTTTAGATTGCTTTTTATTTGATCTTAACAATGGCATGCTGACACTTTTTGCAAGTGACATGGAAACCACCATTACTACAAGTATCAAAGTAGAATCATCTGAAAATGGGAATATTGCTATTCCTGCTAAAACTTTACTGGAAGCATTAAGCAACTTACCGGAGCAACCTATTTCTTTCATCATTGATTCAAAAAAATTCAGTGCAAAATTAAAGACAGAAACAGGGGATTATACCTTAACCGGCCATAATGGTGATGAGTATCCTAAATTACCAAAGGTTGAATCTTCTTCTTCTGTCATCATAAAAAGTGATGTATTAGGAAACGCTATTAATAAAACAATATTTGCAACCGGTAACGATGATCTTCGCCCTGTCATGAGCGGAGTATTTTGTCAGTTTAATGATGAAAATTCAATTTTTGTGGCAACTGATGCGCACAAATTAGTGCGTTATACCCGTAATGATGCGAAAGCAGGGGCTTCTGCTTCTTTTATCATGCCTAAAAAACCTTTGAATGTTTTAAAGAATTTATTATCAGGAATTGATGACGCTGTTAAAGTTGAATTCAATAAAACAAATGCTTACTTCAGTTTTGGAAATATAAATTTAGTGTGCCGATTGATTGACGGAAAATATCCCAATTATGAAGCTGTTATTCCGAAGCAAAACCCAAACAAACTGACGGTTGATAGAACTATGTTTTTAGGTGCTATACGTCGCGTAAGTGTATTTGCTAATAAAGCAACACATCAAATTCGTTTAAAAATTACAGGAAGCCAGTTAACAATTTCAGCTGAAGATTTAGACTTCGCGAATGAAGGCCATGAAACACTAATGTGTACGTATGTTGGTGAAGATATGGAAATTGGATTTAACTCTAAATTTGTATTGGAGATGCTAACAAATTTAGAAAGCGATGAGATCACCATTGAAATGAGCGCGCCTAACCGTGCTGGTATTATTGTGCCAACTCAAAAATCAAACCCTGCTGAAGATGTTTTGATGCTGGTAATGCCGGTGATGTTAAATAACTAATTTTTTATTTTAAATAAATTAAAAAAGGTGTTCCATTTGGATCACCTTTTTTTTGAACTCATTTTTCAGTGTCCTCTTTTTTAGTTTCATTGCACTTGTCATCCAATTCATCAGAATAAATTACATTATAGCCATAAATTGCTTTTAATGCGGCTCTTGCCTGACCTACTTCTTTTCCTTTATAGATGCATTGATTAGCGATAGTTTCCAAAGCTTCTATATCATCCCAGTTTATTCCACTCATTAGTTCCAAATTAAAATTACACATACAAAGTTAATTCATATGTAAAGAAAGAGGCTATAGATTTCCTCCATTTTAAATTTCATTAACTCTTAAAGTGCAAGCATTAACATTTATTGCAAAAAAAAGGCGCTTGATGTAAGCGCCTTTAATAATTAATACAAATTAGTAAGACTAGTTGATGGCTTTTCCTGCAAAATTAACCATAATCAGCTCTTCCAGTGTAAACCTTTTTCCATCAATAAAAGCTGTTATCCATGCGTCTTTTTGGCCTTTTCCTATAATTTTTTGACGGGCCTTTTCAGCTTCGTTTAAAGTAGAAAAACTCAGTTGGGTAAATCGCGTTATTCCATCAGGATAGTTTACAATTTCAGGTGCACCGAATTGTTTTAAATGACCGTATTTATAATTTTCAGGGTTTTTATAAGCCGCTATCTGAACTTTAAATACCAAACCTTCGGCACACATAGTTCCGCCGATGTCCATTAACTTTTTATACACAGCTGCATCGTTTAGTGATTTGCCCTTGATCTCAGAAAAATCAGGTGTTACTCCTCCGTTACATGGTGCCAGAGTTGCCGTATTAACAGGGTCTGCCGCTTTTACATTTGCATCTACAATGTTATTTATGTTAGCATCGTTTTTAAATGTTTCTGCATTGGTACCGGTATTTAATAAACTATCCAAAATTGTTTTAACAGAAATCTGATTTTTTTTACTTTCGAATCCGGAAGTATATAAATAGAAATCTTTTTTGATCTCTACAAATTTCTGAAGTTTTTCAACATCAATTTCTTCTTCAATCGGTTCCATGCCTTCCACTATAATCTTCACAATATAACCACTACCGGGAGAAATAGCCATCAGATATTTTCCTGATTTTGAGTTTGCATAATATGGGCCGATTACCGTATTTGTTTCTTTTTTAATAACTTCGATCCTAGCCTCGGAAGGTTTATCATTAACATAAACGCTTCCCTTCAATAAAGCCAGGATAGGCTTCTCGCCAAGAATACCGGGCGTTACCATATAAATATCCTGCTGACCTTTACCGCCTGTCCCACCGCGGTTTGATGAGAAATAGCCAACATCACCTTTTGCATTAATAACATAATAGCGGTCATCTTCTGTCGTATTCAGGGGAATACCCATGCTTAAAGGGTCGATCCAACTATTTTCTTTTTTTATGGAATACATTATATCATAACCCCCAATACTTTTATGACCTTCAGAACTAAAGAACATGGTAATCCCATCCGGATGGATAAAAGGCGCATCCTCATTATATTGTGTATTAATGGATGGTCCTAAATTTACAGCGGGCCCCCACTCGCCATTTATTTTTTCTGATAAATACAAGTCTCTTCCGCCTAGGCCACCCGGACGTTCTGACGCGAAATACAAATATCTGCCATCAGCAGTAATGGAACAGCTTCCTTCCCAGAATTCAGAGTTTATATTCGGATTTAATTTTTCTGGTTTACTCCATTCTGAACCCGATAAAGAACTGAAATAAAGATCACCAGGATTTTTCACATCACTCACAAACGAAAACAACGTTTGCCCATCCGGAGATAAAGCGACCGCCGCGTCATTAGCGTTAGTATTTAAAGAAGAAATACCCACGGGCTGGTTCCAGGTAGAATCATTGCGCGTACTGATAAATATGTCTTCATGATAAACTCCTTCTTCTTTATCAGGCTTTAAAAAGTCATTCAGTAAACCACCTGTACTTTGCTTACCAACATAGGTGTAAATCATGATTGATTCATCTGCTGAGATAACCGGCACTCCCTCTAATTCATCTGTATTAATTGGAGCCCCAATGTTTTTAATATCAGCCACTATTTTCTTTGCAATAAGCTCTTTTCCATTATTACAATTTGCTATTCCAAGTTTAGCATCTTCCATAAACGGTAAATCCTCTTCGGCTATTTTATTTCCCTTAGCAACTATAAAAGCTTCGTAAGATGTTATTGCTTCATCAAAACGATAATTAACATGGTATGATTTTGCTAAATAATAATCAACATCCGGAGATTTATCAGTTCTTTTAATATCCTCAAAAATTTCTATTGCTCTTGCTTTTTTCTCAGGGTAAAACAATGATGAATACCCTAAGCGGAACTTATATTCAAAATTTTTAGGTACCTGGGTATATAATTTATCATAAAGTTCATAAGATTTTTTATAGTCTTTTGAATCGAAATAATAGGCGGCTTCTTCTTTTACATCTTTGTTTTGAGCCGTAAGAAAGCCAGTAACAAAAATAAAGACTAATAGTAAAAAGTTAAGTTTTCTCATAATTCGATTTTTTGTATGCTTTAATAAAGTATATCCATTTTATGAATAAACCAAAGTTGACATTTTTATCGATTTTTTTTTGATTAAAACAAAATGATTATTAACATCTCTTCGTTAAAAGCAAAAAACCGTCCGCTCATTAGCGGACGGTTCAAGAATTTATCATTAAAATCCCCGGATTATTTGCCGGCAGGTTTAGTTCCTGGTTTTGTGCCAGGAGTTTTGGGAGCATTCTGAGCGCCTGGAATCTGAGCCGCAGGCATTGTGTCCAATTTCTTCATTACTAACTGCAAAATATCATCAGATGCCTCTGAGTAAAGTATATTTCCAGAGCTTGTATCTAAGACATATTTATAACTATTTTCTTTAGCTACCAGGTCTATCGCTTTTTTAGCTTTATCATAAATGGGCTTAGATAATTCACCATATTTACGTTGATAATCCTGTTGAGCTTGTGCTTTAAAATCTTCAATACGCTTATTCAGATCCTGTAATTCAGTTTCTTTTGTGCTTGCTACTAAAGCAGAATATGTTTCTTTGTTTTTCATATAGTCCGCATATTTAGTCTGAAGTTCACTATCCATTGTGGCAACCTGAGTTTCTAAATCTTTCAAATATTTTTGTGCTACCTCTTGAGCTGTTTTGCTTTCAGCCATTGTGGTAATTAAAGAATCTAAACTAATGTGAGCGATTTTCTGTGCCTGAGCCATTGTGATAGTCCCAAGTGTTAAGGCGACAATTGCAATTGATTTTACTAAATTTTTCATTGTTTTTTATTGGTTTATTTTATTTTTTTGATTTATTATATCCGAGCAATGTTAAAACATCTTCGCTTTTATCATATTTACTGTTAGAATAAAGAAGGGATACCTGACCTGCTTTATCAAAAATAAAAGCTAAAGCGCTCTTCTCTGCAACTTGCTTTACGGCGCTGTAAACTTTATCCTGGATGGGTTTCACTAACTCCATTCTTTTACTGAATAATTCCCCGTCAACACCAAAACGTTGCTTTTGCAAGTCTTTTACTTCTTTTTCTTTATTAATGATCTCGTTTTCGCGTTTCTTTTTCATGTCATCGGTTAATAAAACAGATTCTGCCTGGAAAATTTTATAAAGCTTGTCGATCTCTGAGTATTTAATTTCGATTTCCTTTTGCCAGTCAACTGAAGTTTTATCTATTTCAGCTTGTGCTGCTTTGTATTCAGGAATATTTGAAAGTATATAATCTGTATCCACATAACCTATTTTCTGAGCAAAGGAAATAGTTGCAGTAAGAAGTATAATGAATGCTGATAAAACTATTTTTTTCATATTATTCAATTTTTTGATGAATTAACATAACGTGTGCCAAGATACATTTATTTTAGTAATTAACATTTTTTGCCTACAATTCCCCTAACTGCGCTCCAAGAGTAAAATGGAATTGTCCCTTTCCATTACCGGAACCGGAGTTGCCCGGTATATTATCAAAGCCCCAACCATAATCCAATCCTAACAATCCAAACATTGGTAAGAATACCCTTAAGCCAAAACCGGCGCTTCTCTTTACCTGGAAAGGATTAAAATCCTTGTATCTAGCCCAGGTATTTCCGGCTTCAGCAAATCCTAAAATAAATATAGTAGCCTGCGGATTTAAGGAAATCGGGTAACGCAATTCCATGGTGTATCTTGCACATAAAGGATCTCCACTTGAGCTGGATAATGAATTATCTGTATAACCTCTTAAAGCAATAATTTCCCTGGCCACGAAATTCTGATAACCACTTAATCCACTTCCTCCCATGTAATAACGTTCAAAGGGAGAAACACCAACCTTCTTATTATACATTCCTAATATACCGTAACCGATTTTTGTTCTTAAAACCAGGTTGCGGGCTTCTTTTCCTTCTCCGGCTTTTTTGTTGGTTAATTGGGTATACCACTCCGCTGTAAATTTATATTTTTGATACTCAATAAACTTATATTTTTCTGCGGGTGTAGCTTTTGCGTAATCCTTTCCGTTGAATAAAGAATAGGGAGGTGTAAACTGACCTAATAATGAAAAATTGGATCCGTTCTTTGGAAATATAGGAGCATCTATACTATTTCGTGTAATATTAATTTTAGCATTAAAATCATTTGCATAACCATTCGCTAAAATAAAATACGGATAATTCTGTAATTCATAATAATTATAACTTGCCTCGGTATATACAGAGAAAAAGTCATCCGGTTTTTTTAAACGCTTACCAAAACCAACGGAACCGCCTATGATCTTCATGGTACTTCTGTTAGGATTTATTATCCTGGTTCCTTCTGCGTTATCAACATATTTTTTTGCTCCCGAGGTATTAAACATGGAGAAGAAACCGGATATGCTCAATGAATTCGGTTTTTTTCCACCCAACCAAGGCTCCGTAAATGATAAGTTATAGGATTGATAGTAAACGCCGTTGGTTTGCGCCCTGATACTGAATTTTTGTCCATCACCTGTTGGGAGTGGGCTCCATGCAGATGATTTAAAAATGTTTTTCATAGAAAAATTATTGAAGGATAAACCCAAAGTTCCAACAATACGACCACCACCCCAGCCACCTGATAATTCAATCTGATCTGATGGTTTTTCTTCAACTTTATATTCGATATCAACAGTTCCATCCGCAGCGTTTGGAGTTGGAGTTACTCCTAATTTTTCAGGATCAAAATAACCTAACTGACTTAACTCACGTTGTGTACGAATAATATCTGACCTACGAAACAACTGACCAGGACGTGTTCTAATCTCTCTGTATATTACATGATCATTAGTTTTAGTATTACCCATGACAGTTACTTTATTAATCGTGGCTTGTTTTCCTTCATACATGTGAATATCCAGATCGATTGTATCATTGTGCACATTAACTTCCTGCGGAGTTACATTAAAAAATAAATATCCGTCATCCATATAAAGTGACGAAATATCGTAACCTGTAGGATTCATGAATAATTTCTGATCAAGATAAGACTGATCAAAAACTTCACCTTTTTTAATATTCAAAATAGTATCTAACTGTCCGCTGCGGTATTTGGCATTCCCAAACCATTTAATATCTCCGAAATAATATTTGTGTCCTTCTTCAATTGTCAGGTCAATATTCACGCGGTTCTTTTTTACAAAATAAACAGTGTCTTTAATGATACGCGCATCACGGTATCCTTTACTATTATATTTTGCAATAATAGCAGGCATATCCTTTTCTAAATTATCTTCCAGGTATTTGCCAGAATTCCAGAATGTATAGAAACGAAATGGTTTACTGTCACTCATTTTACGGCGTAATTTCCAATCAGCCACTATAGTATTTCCATAGATATTCAAATTTTTAATGCGAACTTTTTTTCCTTTATTCACATTAATATAAACGATTACATGCGGCGTTTTAGCAGTCTTGTCCACCTCTGTCGTTATATCAACCTTTGCATGATAAAATCCTTTGTTAACATAGAAATCCCGAACAATATTTTTAATGTAACCCAATGAATAATCGGTTACCACTTTTTCTCTAACCAATCGAATCTTAGCTCTAATCTCATCCGCATCATTCTTTTTAACTTTACCTTTAAAAGAGAATTTTGAAAGTCTTGGCTTCTCAACAACTGCAATTTTGAGGAAAGCGTCAGTTCCGATGGTTTTCACTAAATAGATCTTAACATCTTCAAATAAACTTTGCTTCCATAAATTTTTAATCGCTTCAGAAATTTTATCACCGGGAATTTGAACTTTATCTCCGTATGAAATCCCGGATAAAAGCCTGATGATATTTTTATCTGTGTATTCTGAACATTCCACTTCAATTCCGGCGATCGTGAACTCTTTTGGTTTAGACCAATTTAGGGCTTCAGATGTATTAAGCTCTATCGGGGCAACCTGCGCCGTACTTAATTTAAAAGCAGCTACAAGGAAAAATAAAACTGAATATTTAAAAAATGTCATTATTTAGATTAAGTTAATTGTTCGCTTGTTTTGCCGAAGCGACGCTCGCGGTTTTGGTAATTCAATATTGCTTCGAATAAATCTTCTTTACGAAAATCCGGCCATAATTTATCAGTAAAATAAAACTCAGCATATGCTAACTGCCATAACAAAAAATTACTGATACGGTGTTCTCCACTGGTACGGATCATTAACTCTGGGTCAGGTATAAGTCTAGTGCAGAGGTATTTTTCTATATGTTCTTCACTAATCTGATCACTTTCTAAATTACCTATTTTCAAATCATTGGCAATGTGCTTCACGGCGTTGATCAACTCCCATTTGGAGGAATAACTTAAAGCTAAAACTAAAGTTAAACCGGTATTCATTGAAGTTAAGTCAATGGATTCATTTAACTCTTGTAAACAAGTTACAGGAAGACTATTTAAATTACCAATTGCCTGTAAACGAACATTTTTTTTATTAAGAGCAGGCGTTTCCGCACTAATGGTAGAAACTAATAATTCCATTAAGGCGTCTACTTCCTCTTTCGGGCGATTCCAGTTTTCGGTACTGAAAGCATATAATGTTATATATTTTACACCAACTTCGCCGGCACCTTCAACTACATCCCTTACAGAATTTACACCTTCATAATGGCCATAAATTCTATTTTCACCCTGTTGCTTGGCCCAACGACCGTTTCCATCCATAATGATGGCAACGTGCTGAGGGACTTTCTGCAAATCTATATTGGCTTTGTGGCTCATTCTTTTTAAGAACCACGAATTTACACTTTTACATGAAATAGCACAAATATTAGGTGGTTTTAGTCTTAAAAGGTGTTAATTATTATGTTCCAAATTATTTTACCTATGCGGCTTGGAATGATTATGTGATCCCAATGCAAGTAACCATTAAGAGCCAGTGTTACGAATTATTAAGGAGGTGGCGGCGAAAAATTAAGAACAAACAAACTATTTAACCGGTATCATCTCAAAGTTTTTAATATTATTGATAACCTCGATCCTTAAAAGTTCGGAATAATCATTGTTGTAATAATATATTTGTTTGCTTTCAGGAGTCGTCATTTTTAAAGCATTCTTTTTTGTTTCTTCTAAAACTCCCATAACTCCATAGCTTTCAGTATAAACTGCGTCGCCTTTTTTTGGGATCTCAAAGTATAATTTTCCGGCAGACCATTTTATAGGAGTTGTTAAAGTGGAATCAGTATAATTATAATCACGGGCGTGGCAATCAATTTGATAATGATCTTTCTTCCATAATGTTTGTGATACATAGGATTGCCCATTAATAGTGCTGGTTACAACGGATTTTATGAGGATACCATTTTTATAAATTGCTTCAGTTTTTACATCTGCTTTGATGGTAATAAAATCAATAGTACTATAACTTATAAAAGAATCAAACTCATTTTTAGAATTACGGTAAGCTTCAAGCTTGCCTATTTTCACCCCAAAAGTTTTTAAAGTAAAACTTTTTGTTTGAGAAAATGCCTTATAGCTTATTAAAATTAATAAACAGATATTGATACAATATTTTATTTTTGATTTTAGCATAATTCAATTAAACATACATAATTTTTATGCAAAATATGTTGTACAATTATAAGATCGCAATGAATATATAATTAAAAAGTCCCGATCCCGAAAGTAGTCGGGAGAGCTAATTCAATTCACCCTTTGATATCAACCACTCAATATATCTTCTGCTCTTTTTCCTTTTAATATCATTTTCCCGACAAATGGCTTCATTCCTGGTTTCAAACGATTCAGTGTAAACCAAAATCCAATCTTTGGTAATTGATGTGTAAGTTGAAATTGCTGAATTATGAGAAACCAATCTGTCTTCTATATTTTCAGTTTGACCGACATAATATTTATCGACCGCATTAGAATAAATAATATAAATGTAAAACATAACTAAATAAAAAAATCCCGATCCCGAAAGTATTCGGGATCGGGATTTTGGTGGAGAATACCGGATTCGAACCGGTCACCTCTTCACTGCCAGCGAAGCGCTCTAGCCAAATGAGCTAATCCCCCAATTTTAAAGAACAATATTTCTATAATTTCAACTTCTCTGCCAGCGATGCGTCCCGAACGCTTTCGGGACCAAATGAGCTAATCCCCCAATTTTTAAGTTGCAAAATTATTTAAAAAATTCACAACTCAAAATTTTATAATTTATTAAAGCTTCGCTTTAATCTCAACCATATCGTACCCTTCAATGATATCATCAACTTTTATATCGTTGAAACCATCAATGTTCAATCCGCATTCGTAGTTTGCTGTTACTTCTTTCACATCATCTTTGAAACGCTTCAATGAACCTAAAGATCCTGTATGAATTACAATACCATCACGAATTACACGAATCTTTGTATTGCGCATTACTTTTCCATCTAATACATAAGCACCGGCAATGGTTCCAACTTTCGTGATGTTAAATACTTCACGCACCACAATATTACATACAATTTTCTCTTCAAACTCAGGCGCTAACATTCCTTCCATTGCCGCTTTCACTTCGTTGATCGCATCATAGATAATCGAATATAAACGAATGTCAATTTCTTCAGTCTCCGCTAATTTACGTGCTGTTACAGAAGGGCGAACCTGGAAACCAACAATGATCGCATTAGAGGCACTTGCCAACATAACGTCTGTTTCACTGATAGCACCAACAGATTTATGAATAATATTAACCTGTATTTTTTCGGTCGATAATTTTAATAATGAATCAGATAAGGCTTCAATAGAACCATCCACATCCCCTTTTACGATAACATTTAACTCCTTGAAATCACCGATAGCCAAACGTCTTCCGATCTCATCCAACGTAATATGTTTTTGAGTACGGATTCCTTGTTCACGCTGTAATTGTAAACGTTTGTTTGCTAATTCGCGCGCTTCACGCTCATCACCCATCACGTTAAATTTATCGCCTGCTGTAGGTGCTCCATTCAATCCTAATAATTGAACAGGCATCGACGGGCCAGCCTCTTTTACGTTCAATCCGTGTTCATTGGTCATGGCTTTTACTCTGCCACTATAACAACCAGCCACAACAATATCGCCAACACGCATAGTTCCTTTTTGAACAATAATATCTACAACATGTCCGCGCCCTTTATCTAATTTTGCTTCAATAACAGATCCTGATGCTTTTGCTTTTGGATTTGCTTTTAAGTCTAATATTTCAGCTTCTAAAACTACTTTCTCTAATAATAGTTCAATGTTTTTACCCATTTTAGCTGAAATCTCCTGGCACTGAACTTTACCACCCCACTCTTCTACCAATATATTCATAGCAGATAAGGCTTCACGTATTTTATCCGGATTTGCTCCTGGTTTATCAATTTTATTAATGGCAATAATCATTGGAACACCTGCTGCCTGGGCATGGTTAATTGCTTCTTTTGTTTGAGGCATTACACTATCATCAGCCGCCACTACAATAATAACAACATCGGTAACTTTAGCTCCACGCGCACGCATCGCTGTAAAGGCTTCGTGACCGGGAGTATCTAAAAAAGTAATTGATTTGTCACTTTCCATCTTTACATTATAGCTACCAATGTGCTGGGTAATTCCCCCGGCTTCACCTGCTAAAACGTTAGACTTACGAATGTAATCCAATAACGATGTTTTACCATGATCAACGTGACCCATGATGGTTACAATCGGCGGTCGCTCAACAAAATCTTCAGGATTTTCGGCTTCTTGTTCTTCAATTGCTTCTTGCACTTCAACACTTACGAATTCAGTTTTAAAACCAAACTCTTCAGCTACAATAGCTAAAGTTTCGGCATCCAAACGCTGGTTGATGGATACAAATAACCCTAAGCTCATACAGGTAGAAATAATCTGCGTAACAGACACATTCATCATTTGTGCTAACTGGTTTGCTGAAACGAATTCTGTTACCTGTAAGGTTTTCTTTTCAATGTCTGACTGCTCTTGTTGTTCAGCCATTTTATCCCTTACATCATCACGTTTATCTCTACGATATTTTGATGTTTTTGATTTGGATCCTTTATTACTTAAACGAGCTAACGTTTCTTTAATTTGCGCTTGAATTTCAACATCTGTTAAGGCAGGTCTTGCTTCACGGGTCGCCGGTTTTTTAGCGCGAGGATCACCGTATTTTTCTTTAGCTCTGTCTTTAGCGATTTGCGCCTGCTCCGTTCCAACTTTTTTAATTTCTTCCTGACTCATGCCACCTTTACGAATACGCTTGCGCTTCTTCTTATCAGCTAATGAACCCTGACCTGCTCCAGGAGCGACTTTTTTCACTTCTTTAATTACAGGTAATTCAATCTTACCCATAATTTTTGGCCCATCTAATTTCTGATAGACCGTTTCATGAAATACTTCTTTTTGTTCTTCCAGTTTTTCAGGAACAGCTATAACTTCAGGTTTAGCTACTTCTGCTACCTTTTCTTCAACAACATCTATTTCCTTATTTTTCTTGCCTTTGGCAGCTTTAGTTTCTTTTTCTTCGGCGGCTTTCTCTTCGTCCTTTTCTTTCTTCGTTTTTTTATCAGGCTTGGTTTTTTGGTTCAAGGCACTTAAGTCCATTTTACCTAAAACTTTTGGCCCAGAAATAATAGTACTTTCAGAAACCTCATTAACGGCAACAGCACTTTCCTTTACCTCTGGTTTTTCCAGCTTTTCTAACAACGCTTTGGTATCTTCGGCTTTCTTTTTCTCAGCTGCTATTTTAGCGGCAGCGGCAGCAACAATTTCTTTCTCGCGAAGTTCTTCCTGCTCTTTGGCTTTGATCGCTTTAAGATCCTCTACAACAATAGACTCACGTTTTAATTTGTTAAGATTTTGCCCAATGTGCTGTGCTTCTTCTTTAGCAGATTTGTCCCCAGAAAACTCTTTTGATAATAAAGAATATTCATCATCACCAATTTTAGCGTTGGGGTTATTTTCTACCGGGCGACCTTTTGCAGCGAGGAATTCCGCTATTTTACCCAAAGATAAATTGAATTCCTTTGCTACTTTACTTAATCGCATTGTTTTTGCGTCTGACATACTTATATTTCCTTGTCTTTTATTTATTCAAAAATGCTTTTTTATTTAACGAAAAGAAAGCTAACTCTAAAACTTAACATATTATTAATCTTCGAACTCAGACTGTAACACCTGCTTCACATCTTCAATCACATCTTCAGTCAATCCTGTTCTACGAACTAATTCAGCAACGTCTAATTCTAATACAGATTTAGCTGTATCACAACCAATTGCCTGTAATGCATTAATAACTGATTCTTCAATTTCATCAGAGAATTCAACTAAATCAACATCTTCAATATCCACTGCTGTATCTTCGTTATCACGGAAAACATCAATTTCATATCCTGTCAATTTACCAGCCAATTTAATATTAAATCCACCTTTTCCAATTGCTAAAGAGATTTGATCAGGTTTTAAAAACACTTCAGCACGTTTTGTATCTTCATTTAATTTAACTGAAGTAACTTTTGCCGGGCTTAATGAACGCTGAATCAATAATGAAGCATTGGATGTATAATTAATAACATCAATATTTTCATTTTTTAATTCGCGAACAATACCATGAATTCTGGAACCTTTCATTCCTACACAAGCACCTACAGGGTCAATACGATCATCGTAAGATTCAACGGCCACTTTAGCTCTTTCTCCAGGTTCGCGAACAATTTTCTTAATAGTAATTAAACCATCAAATACTTCAGGAACTTCCATTTCAAATAAACGCTCCAAGAAAGATGGCGCTGTACGAGACATAATTACTGAAGGTGTACCGTTCTTCAATTCTACCTTATGTACAACTGCTTTCACAGAATCTCCTTTTTTGAAAAAATCAGAAGGTATCTGTTCTGTTTTAGGCAACAATAATTCATTCCCTTCATCATCCAGTAACATGATCTCTTTTTTCCAAACCTGGTAAACCTCAGCGTTGATAATATCACCAACACGTTCTTTATACTTATTATAGATACTTGTTTTTTCTAATTCAAGAATTTTTTGAACTAAATTCTGACGAACTGATAATACATTACGACGGCCAATCTCATCCAATTTCACCAATTCAGTAACCTCTTCACCAATTTCAAAATCCGGCTCAATTTTTTGTGCGTCTGATAAACTAATATGTTTATTTGGATCGTAATCAAAGGAATCTTCAGCAAACTCATCATCCACAATAGTTCTGTTCTTATAAATTTCAATATCTCCTTTATCAGGATTTACGATGATATCGAAGTTTTTATCAGAACCATATTTTTTCACCAACATGGTACGAAATACTTCTTCGATGATGCTCATTAACGTTGCGCGATCAATGTTTTTGTCTTCTTTAAATAACCAGAATGATTCAATTAAATTTACACTTTCCATTGTTTTGTTTTTTTAAAATGGTAATACTGATTTTGTTTCTTTTGTTTGATTATATGCTAAGGTTATCTTTTCTACGACAGTTTGATTTCCTTTACCAACAGCCTTTTTTTCTCTTCTTGTTTCTTCTATAACAAATTCGTTTTCATCGGCGCTTAATAATACGCCTTCATGTTTCAGGCCTTCTTTAGTAACAACAAGAACCTTAGAGCCTATGTATTTTTTATATTGCGGCAATACTTTAAACGGCTCTGTGGCGCCGGGCGAAGACACCTGCAATTCGTAGTCGTCTTTCTCTCTATCCAAATTACCTTCTATGAACCTGCTTAAGGCAACACAATCAGCAATCACAACATGGTTCGGAGCGTCTACATATACTTCAATTTTATTTCCGGTCAGCACTTTAACATCTACTATAAATTTATCAGTGCCTTCAAAATGAGCAGTAGCTAAATCAATTATCGTTTGTTTTTTTATCATTAGGTAAAATAAAAAAGGGACTTTATCCGTCCCTTATCCTTTCTATTATTAATTTTCGAAGACAAATGTAGTCAGTTTTTTCTGAATATCCAAATTTTATTATCGTAACTTATTTTAATTGATGCCGTTAAATTGATTAAAAACCACCGAAAACATTGTTTAACCGTTTTTTGGTTCTATTGTCCACTATTTAGAAGTAAAGAACATAATACTTTAAAATTATGAAAACAACAGAAAAAAAGGTAACTCGGGCCATCATTTTAACCTCGTTACTAACATCATCAAAGCTTTTAAATGCATCAACACCGGGCAAATTTGTGGATGATGTTGTGCAGCAAATGTCAAGGGATGGATTTATAGGATTTTATGCATTCTTTGGGGTTATAGCTTTCGCAGCTATAGCTTACGTAACTTCTCTGATGATTGAAAAATATGGTCAGAAAGAAGAAAAAGAACAAAATAATATCCGTCATATTTCCCGGAGAAATAACCTCCATCATCACCAACATAATAAAGTAATAAAAAAATCAGCTTAACACAGTAAAATATCAGTTTTGTAGACTGAATTACATTCAGTTAGATCTTAAAAAAGTCCTCATTTAAGTAATTATCTGATAAACAGTTAATTACTTAGGGGCTTTTTTTTTTGATATTTGTTACATAGCGTTATCTTTGTCCCGAATTTTAAAACTAAAAACACAATGTCAGACATTTCATCAAAAGTAAAATCTATTATCGTAGATAAATTAGGTGTAGAAGAAAAAGAAGTAACTCCAACTGCTAGTTTCACTAACGACTTAGGCGCAGATTCTTTAGATACAGTAGAATTAATTATGGAATTTGAAAAAGAATTCAATATTGCTATTCCAGACGATCAAGCTGAAAAAATTGCTACTGTAGGAGATGCTATTTCTTATATTGAAGCAAACGCAAAAAACTAAGAACTTTACTTTAAAAAACTATTCTTTATGCAATTTAAGCGCGTAGTAGTTACGGGACTTGGTGCTGTTACACCTTTGGGCAGTAATGTTAACGATTATTGGACAAATTTGATTAACGGCGTTAGTGGTGCTGGACCTATTACTCGTTTTGATGCATCTAAGTTTAAAACCAAATTTGCTTGTGAAGTTAAAGGGTTTAAACTAGAGGATTATTTTGATAGAAAAGAATCCCAACGTTTAGATGCTTTTTCTCACTACGGAATTGCCGCTTCAGTGCAAGCTGTAGCTGATTCGGGGATTGATGCCGAAGGAATTGACAAAAATGAAATCGGGGTTATATGGGGTTCAGGTATCGGAGGTTTAGATACTTTTCAAACTGAAACTTTTAATTTTGCCAGAGGCGATGGAACACCTCGTTTCAACCCTTTCTTTATTCCAAAAATGATTGCGGATATTTGTTCAGGACATATATCCATTCGTTTTGGTTTTAGAGGACCAAATTTCACAACCGTTTCGGCTTGTGCATCTTCAACAACTGCTTTAATAGATGCTTTTACCTACATTAGGTTAGGAAGAGCCAACGCTATTATTACAGGAGGCTCTGAAGCTGCCATTAACGAAAGTGGCATTGGTGGCTTTAATGCCTGCCAGGCAATGAGTACACGCAACGAATCTCCTGAAACTGCTTCCCGCCCTTATGATAAGGAACGTGATGGTTTTGTATTAGGCGAAGGTGGTGCTTGTTTGGTGCTAGAAGAACTGGAACATGCTTTGGCGCGGGGCGCAAAAATTTATGCAGAAATTATCGGCGGTGGAATGAGCGGTGACGCTTACCATATCACAGCTCCTCATCCGGAAGGTTTAGGTGCTACATTGGTTATGCAACGTGCTTTAAAAGACGCATGTATTTCTCCTGATGTAGTTGATTATATTAATACACATGGTACAAGTACCCCTTTGGGTGATGGAGCCGAACTAAAAGCTATTACCAATATTTTTGGTGAGCAGGCTTATAAAATGAACATCAGCTCTACGAAATCGATGACCGGCCACTTGCTAGGTGCGGCAGGTGCGGTAGAAGCCATTGCCACTGTTTTAGCTGTGCAAAATGATATCGTTCCTCCAACTATTAATCACGTGACTCCTGATCCGGATATTGATCCTAAATTAAACTTAACGTTTAATAAGGCGCAAAAACGTACTATTAATTATGCGATCAGCAATACATTTGGTTTTGGCGGACATAATGCTGCTGTAGTAATTAAAAAATACACCGCTTAATTTATTGCTTTGATAAAAATTTTATCAGCATTAATACCACTCTCAAAAAAAGATAAAGAGTTCAGACAAAAACTCAAAAATATTTTAGGATTTTATCCTGACAATATTGCCTTATATAAACAAGCATTCAGGCATAGCAGTTCTTCCAATGAAATAACAGAACACCTGCAAAGCAACGAGCGCATGGAGTTTTTAGGAGACGCTGTTTTAGGTGCTGTGGTGGCAGAATATCTCTTCAGGTTATTTCCAACAAAAGATGAAGGTTTCCTAACACAGATGAGAAGTCGTATTGTTAATGGACAGAACTTATTTACACTCTCCAAAAAATTTGGCTTTGATGAATTACTGAACTCGCGCCTTACTAAAAAAGAAAAACTAAGTTCATCTGCTTATGGTGATGCTTTTGAAGCTCTTCTGGGTGCTGTGTTCATTGACAAAGGTTTTGAGAAGACAAAGAAATTCATCCTCAATAACATTATCAAAATACACCTGGATATGGATGAACTATTACATACTGATACGGATTACAAATCCCAATTTCAGATTTTAATGCAACGCCAGAAAAAGCAATTTGAATACACGGTAGTAAAAGAAGACATTAACGGCAAAGAAAAAATATACGCTATTGAATTATCCATTAATGGCGAAGCCCAGGCTGTTTTTGAACACAAATCAAAGAAAGTTGCCGAACAAAAAGTAGCGCAGATTGTTTTAGAGAATCTTCAGAAAGATGATTAATTATTTTGTCATCGAATAATAATATCCTTTGTGTTTTTTATTCTTCCCGAAAATTTTCAGTAAATAAACAATATCATCTGTCTGAATGAAATCTGGACATTTTTCAACAGCAGAATAATTTTCTTTATCATTTCGTACACCCCAGAGTGTAACATGAATATTTTTGTTATGAGCCTCCTTAATTTGTTCACTCGTTACTGCCGGATTAGACATCGACAGGCCCCAAAATCCCCATTTTTGAACAGCTTCCATTCCAAAATCAAAATCTTCCGTCAATAAAAATAAATTGGCATCCGGTTTAAGATCCTTGATTGCTACTAAAAAACCAACGTCCAGGTTTTCTATAAAAATGCGCGGACCCAATTGATGTTTTTCCAAGGTTCTTACTATGGTTCGTGCAAATAATTTAAAATAAGCGGATTGATCAAAATTCCCATAATTGGCCTTGCAATCCAGGGTAATAAAAATGTCCTGAGGGTTGGGAATTTTTTGAATAAACTCATCAAATGAAATTAGATCCAGGTCTTTATAATATCTACCTTTCATTTTGCAATCACTGATATCACTCCAGTTCATGTCCTTTACCAAACCACTGCATGATGTATTAGCTGACAAATCCTGTCCATGCAATATAATCAACACACTATCTTTGGTTACCTGTATGTCCATTTCCGTTCCATCCGCACCCCTGTTTAAGCAGGATTCAAAACTTTCAAAAGTATTAAGAGGGTAGATGGAAAGTGAACCCATGCCTGCATGTCCAAAACACCCAATCTCATTATTGTTTAAATTATCAATAGTGAAGGTTGCCGGATCCTTAGTGCAGGATGCTAAAACAAAAGATATAAGTATGAGAAAAATCCTGAGCAAGCGTTTTAAATTATTAAATAAATATAGAAAATGAAATAAGTCCACTATGTATAACCACACAAATCAAGGACTATAAAAAAGTCCTTTCAATTTTTGAAAGGACTTATTATTAAATAGTCAGTTTTTTATAGCGTGGGCGTTTTGGTTCTACATTTCCTAAACGTTTTTTGCGATTCTCTTCATATTCACTATAACCTCCTTCAAACCAATAAACCGAGCTATCGCCTTCAAATGCTAGAATGTGCGTACACACACGGTCCAGGAACCATCTATCGTGACTAATTATTACAGCACATCCAGCGAAGTTCTCTAAACCTTCTTCCAACGCACGCAATGTATTTACATCCAGATCATTGGTAGGCTCATCCAATAACAATACATTTCCTTCGTTCTTTAAAGCCATTGCCAAATGCAAACGATTACGTTCTCCACCAGATAACACTGATACTTTTTTTCCCTGATCACTTCCACCAAAATTAAAGCGCGAAATGTAAGCACGCGCATTCATGGCTTTCCCACCTAAAGTAATATTATCAAGGCCACCACTTAGTACATCATAAACTGTTTTATTGGGTTCAAGTTCTTTATGGTTCTGATCTACGTATGAAATTTTTACTGTCGGACCTACTTTAAATTCACCGCCGTTTGGTTGTTCTTCACCCATAATCATTCGGAACAAAGTTGTTTTACCGGCACCGTTTGGCCCAATAATACCTACAATTCCAGCTGGTGGTAATTTAAAGTTTAAGTGTTCATATAACAAACGGTCACCAAATCCTTTAGAAACTTCAGTGGCTTCAATCACTTCGTTACCAAGTCGAGGACCGTTAGGAATAAAGATTTCCAATCGTTCTTCTTTATCCTTAATGTCCTCATTCATCATTTTATCGTAGTTACTCAAACGGGCTTTTTGTTTTACCCCACGTCCTTTCACTCCCTGGCGTACCCAGTCTAACTCCCGCGCTAATGTTTTTTGACGTTTAGATTCTGTTTTCTCTTCTTGTTTTAAACGGTTTCCTTTTTGCTCTAACCAAGATGAGTAATTTCCTTTCCAAGGAATTCCTTCTCCGCGGTCTAACTCTAAAATCCAACCGGCAACGTTATCTAAGAAGTAACGATCATGGGTTACCGCAATTACTGTTCCTTTATATTGTTGTAAATGTTGCTCTAACCAATCAACCGATTCAGCATCCAAGTGGTTAGTTGGCTCATCTAATAATAAAATATCCGGTTCTTGTAATAACAAACGGCATAAAGCCACACGACGGCGCTCACCTCCTGATAATATTTTAATTGGTGTATCACTTTCCGCACAACGAAGCGCATCCATGGCGCGCTCTAACCTGGTATCTAAATTCCATAAATCATGTTGATCAATTAAATCTTGTAATTGAGCCTGACGATTAATTAACTTATCCATTTTATCTGGATCGTTTAATATTTCTTCGTCCATAAACTTATTGTTTACTTCTTCAAATTCATTCAAAATATCCACATGCTTTTGAGCACCTTCACGAACTACTTCAATTACTGTTTTAGTTTCATCTAAGTTTGGTTCCTGTTCCAACAAACCAATAGAATAGCCGGGTGACTGGTGAATTTCTCCTAAGTAATCTTTATCAATCCCCGCCATGATGCGTAATAATGATGATTTACCGGAACCATTTAAACCTAAAACACCAATTTTAGCTCCGTAATAAAAGGAGATATAAATATCTTTTAATACTTGCTTTTGTGGTGGATGTATCTTAGATACATTAACCATACTGTAAATAATTTGTCTTCCTACTTCTGACATAATAAAAAAATTTGAGCTACGAATTTAAGTCAAATAATTGAATTTTTTCAATAAGAAATTATCTTAAATAAGGAATTAGCCAGTTAAATCCTTTATTAGCGTTTAGTCTATGTTTAGGGATTAATATCGCTCTAAGGTCATAATTTTCATCTTCAATAAATAAATTTACTCCATCTTTAGTCAAAGCATATCTACCATTTATTTTTTGATAAATATTACTCATATCCGTACAATCAAGTTTTAAATCTTCGTCTTTTTTGATAGCCTCCATTATTTCTGTTCTAAAAAAATCATCGTTTTTAAAAACCTCCGAAAAGCTGATGATGTTTAACTTGCCATTAACGAAAATATAATTGTCGTAATTATATTTATTATAATAATCATTACTATAGTAGCCTGAATCAGGAGACAAGGAAAGATCATTAATATATAGCGACACGTAACTTTTACCAAAAGAATAAATTTCCTTATGTAACACATTTTTCAAAATTTTACGACTATCTGTAGTAAATCCTAAAGTTGGGTTACTATAATTTTTTAAAATTTTTATTTCATTTGAATACGCTTTTTCCAAAATATCAAACAACTGATTTATATATGTCTGTTTTAATAAAAAATCTTTATCCTCTTTAATCATAGTGATTTTTAAGGCGCCGTCTGCAATGTTATGGCTGCCGCCTGAATTAATAAAGCTATAGTCGCAAAAGCCGTCGCTACAAGGCATGTAAGCTCCATTAAAAGCAAATTTTAAAAGCATATTCTGTATTATATTAAAACAACTATCGCTACTAGAGTATGATTTAATACTTTTACCTTTATCATTAACTAAGATTCGTTCATTAGAATTTTTCAGTAACCACCACTGCTCTTTTTTAGCAGCTGTAAATCCATTAATAGTATCGTTTGTAGCAAAAAAATTAGGGTGATAATTATTAAATACTGGTAAAAAATCTGTGTAGGCTGTATCAACAATTAACTTATTATTTACATCAATAATTCCTACTTTCTTATTATGATTGATAACTAAAAAAAGATGTTCGGTTAAAAATTCTATATACTTATACTGCGGTTTTATAAGCCAATCATAATTATTGTTTATAATTCCCATTTTACCATTAATTGCAACTTTTTTATAATTTAAATTTTGGTCTTGATAAATTGTATCGCAATTTATTGTTTTAACTATAGTTCCAAGCGTATCGTAAATATCATATTGATTAGAAAAATATTTCTTGCATATCAAATTAATATTATTTGAATTATAAAACAAACTAGAACTAGATATTATTGATGAATAGAGAGTGTCAACTAATAATTTTCCTGAATAATATGAATATAAACCCAATCGTTTAGATTTAGTAACAGCATAGATTGCACTGTAAAATTTAGTCGGACCAAATTCATTAATTTTAGTATTTGGTAAATAAAATCCATTTCGATAAAATGCTTTTAATTGATTGGGGTAAATTGAATTACCCTGATAATCATACACATTTATTTCATAATTATTATAGCCAGTTGGTATATAAACACTTATAAAAAAATGATCTCCGGATACGAAAATGCCGTCTTTACTATAATTAGTAATAATTCTTTCTTTCCCGTCTGTATATTTTTTTAAACAAATTACAGATATATTATTGTTGTAAAATGAGCCAAATTCATTATTAAATAAAAAAGTATATTTTGTCATTTTACAATCGTGATTAATAAAATAAATATCGTTGCCATATTTTAAATAATTTAATTCATCGTTGTAATTACCTGAATAATTTTTAGAGATTAACTCATATTTAAAATCTAATAATGCTTTACCTTGTTCGTTTAATAAGCCATATTTACCATTCAATTCGCATAAAAACACAGTACTACTATCTCCGTAATAATAGTAATGATTAGCATAATAATATTGATTATTTACGGGCTTTACTTTATTATAAATTATAGGGATTATTACTTTACCATGACTATCAATTATTCCGTATTTTCTATTTTTAGCTACAAGTATTAATTCAGTTTTACTATTTACAAAATCTATTTTATCGTATTCTTTAAATGGTATAATAGTTTGTAATTTGCCATTAATCAAACTGCAAGAAGTATCATATTTTATAACAATAAACTTTTCGACATTATTAAGTTGTTGTATTATTTTTATTGTTGCAAATGGTTCTAGTATGAGCTCATTTTTATTGTTTAAAAACAAAACTGTATCTTTCTGTTTAGCAATAAAATATCCTTTTTTAATTTCTATTTCGTTATACTTTTTTGGTAAAATTATTTTTCCTACTGAATCTATTATTCCTAAATTCATATAAGATATATCACGGTTATCTTGGATAATAGTGTAAGTACTATCACGCCACTCACGTACCAAACCATTCACATCATGAAACAAAAAACCAACATCTACTTGCATTAACGATGTTAAAACAGAATCTGGGAAGTTTTTATAACACCATAAATAATCCTTAGAATAAGCATATGGGGTTATTTGGTCGTAAATTTGTTGAGTAAGTGGCTTACCATCTCTGTTATAAACCATTATTTTTTCATTTTTATATCCTAAAAAATAATGGAAACTAATATCAAATCTATCTTGGCAACATGGTATAATAACTTTACCATCTTCAGCAGAGATTATCCCTCTATATTGCCCATCAAACACTTGAAATACTGAACTGTTACGGTAAACTTCATCAATGTACGTATAAGTTGGTTTTAATATCCACTTGTTGTTTTCGTTTTTTAAACCATATAAACAATTAATGTTATCTTTTGCAATATGTAGTTGAGCAAAAATAGCATGATAATAAAAAAGAATAAAACAGATTAGAAGTAACCTTTTTTTCATTTAAATTAATTTTAAATTAAATGTATAACTAATAAAATAGTATTAGTCACAATATTGTACATTAATAGCTAAAAATTTAATTTAGTCATAATCACCCTTTTGGAAAATATACCAAATGCTTTTCGTTATACATTCTTATATATTTTGTCACCATTTCCCTTTTCTTTTTTTTGCTTAAAGCGTTGTATTCCTTGTAGATTTCTTCATCACGTTTTAAATATTCTTCTATTTTTTCGATGCTTGAAGGTGTAATTTCGCCACTGTAAAAATCAAACAAATATTGCCTGATCTCACGTGTTTTAACGCTGTTGCTATTCATTGGAGCATTCATAAAAGGATCATATCCGGGAGAATAATTAATAACTTCGGCTGTTCCTATAAAATTGCTGATAGCCCCAAACACAGGGATTCTATAAAAATTTTTATCCTGGTTAATAAAAATAATATTATTCTGACAATAGCCCCAAACGCCATCAGATTTAACTTTAGAAATGGAACCGTCTCTTTCCGTATAAGTAATAAATTCTTCTTCAATTAGTTTGGAATAAAAATCCAATTGCGTTTTATTAATGTTAGTAATTATCTTCTCTTTTGAAATTGGCCAGTTATACCTGAAATCCTGATACCCTAAATAAAGGCCTTCGTAGAGCCGGAAATCTTTTGTATAAGGAATAGAGTCCTGTGCTTTCAATTGGCTGAAATATAAAAAGCCAAGCAGTACTAAAAACAAATAATTTCGCATATTGTAAATATCTAAATTATTTGTAATTTAATGGTATAATATTTCTAATATGAAGCTGTATTTTACATTTTTTATCACCGTGTTATTTTTTAGAATAAATGCTCAATCTATCTTTAACACAGAACTGATTCGAAAGATTGAATTCGGAAACACAGCAGAAAAAATAAATGTTCTGGTGCTAGCAAAGCCCGGTACTGAAATTAATTTTTCAGAGTTTCCCGATATAAAATTCCAGTACCAAGCCGGGAATATTTATTCCATTACAACTAATATTCAATCTATTAAAGAAATATCTAGGTTAAAAAATATTGTAAGAATTGAATGCACACAACATCACCTTCAATTAATGGGAGACACCTGTATAGTGAGAAACAGAATAAAACCTATTAAACTGGGGGCCACACCGCTAAATCAGGCTTATGATGGTTCAGGAGTAATTATTGGGATCATTGATTCAGGAACAGATTTTAATCATCCTGATTTTAAAGACATTAATGGAAAATCGAGAATTAAATATTTATGGGACATGACTAAACCATTAGCGGCAAATACTCCTACGATGTTTACATACGGACAAGAATGGGATAATAACGGAATAGACCAAGGACTTTGTACCCATAACGATTTAACGCATTTCGGGCATGGAACAAACAGTTCCGGCATCGCGGCAGGAAATGGTTATTCGGTTAACCGTTACGAAGGTATGGCTCCTAAAGCTGACCTTATTGTTGTGGCATTGGATTTCAACAGGCCAGGATTTACTATCTCTGATGCCTTGCAATATATCATTACAAAATCCCAGGTAATTAATAAACCATTAGTGATAAATGCAAGTGTTGGCGATTATTACGGAAGCCACGACGGGACAGATCTTGAATCGCAGATCATTAATAATTTAATCGCTAATGTTCCAGGAAGAGCTATGGTGGCAGCTTGCGGAAATGGTGGCTCTACAAAATTTCACGTTGGATATAACGTTGTGAGCACTGATACAAATTTCACATGGATCAATGGTTCAGGAAATTTCATTAATGTTGTAGAATATTCAGACACCAGCCAGATCAAAAATGTAAGATACAGCGTAGGCGTAACTAATCAGAGTTTAACAGACCTGGGCGCTATTTCATTCAAACCCTATAATTATGCACTAAATACATTAAAAAAAGACACAATTTATAATAACTCAAACAGAATAGGAATTGTGACAAGTGTTGCAAGCATTAATTCCTTCGGAGTCTATGAATTAGATATTACTATCAAAGCAGACAGCCTAGGTTATTTATGGAGTCTTTGTCATACAGGATCAGGAAGAATAGATTCATGGGATTTTAATTATAAAACTACAGGGTTACCAAGTCTTACGCAATACCCAAAAATTATTCATTATAAAATGGCAGATACGATACAATCAATTGTCAGTGGCTTTCAATGCAGTGATGAAATAATTGCTGTTGGAAATTACATTAACAGAAACAGATATTTTGATTTTACAAATACTTTGCAGGTTAATCAAGATATAGCAGGTCAGTTACATACCAGCAGTAGTGCAGGACCAACCAGAGATAATCGGATCAAACCGGATATTACAGCATCCGGTGCTACTATTTTAGCAGCCTCGCCTTTAGCGCATATCATTAATTTAAAAGTTAACGCACCTTACGTGGTGGCGCAGGGAGGATATCATGTCACAGCCGGGGGCACTTCTTCTTCCAGTCCAGTCGTGGCAGGCTTAGCTGCATTATATTTTCAGAGACATCCAACAGCAACCAATCAACAGTTAAAACAAGCCATCATAGATTGTGCGTATAATGATATTTTTACAACAACCGCTTTACCTAACAATAAATGGGGATACGGGAAACTGGATGGGTTTGCAACGATGACCTGCGGAGAGGTTCTTGCAAATGTCAAGGTTCTGTCACATGAAGCGGGTATGCAGGTTTTCCCAAATCCATTAAGTAACGAAACAAATTTATTATTCTCAACTGCAAATTTTAAAAAAATAAGATTATACAATTCTTCCGGACAATTAGTGATGGAAGATATTTGTTCATCAACAAATTATATTTTTAAAAGAAATACACTGGCAGCAGGCTTGTATTTACTAATAAGCGAAGAAAAAAATGCAACTTATAAGGTTAAAATAATAATATTATAACCTTTAAAATTTAGTACTTTCGAATACTATTTTTTATAGAAATGCGTTATACGAATATGAAATTTTTCATCTACCTGATATTTACTTTCCTGATGGTTACGTCAAATTTGTTTTCACAAACAAAAAAACGAAACTTTCGTCAACATGAAGTTGGCATTATGCTGGGCGGTTCATACTATATTGGTGATTTGAACCCACGAAAACAATTTAATCTGACTCAGCCGGCTGGCGGAATTTTTTACCGTTTTACACCGAATTACCGCTATGCTTTCCGTGGTGGCGTTAATTATGGCAATATTATGGGTGATGATTCCCAGAGTGAAGATGAAGATCAGCTTCAGCGTAATCTGAATTTCAAATCAAGAATCATTGAATTTAATGCAATCGCCGAATTTAATTTTCTGGAATACAGGATCAGTAACGATAAATATAAATTCACAACTTATTTATTTTTAGGATTGGATGTTTTCACTTTTAAACCGAGGGCTCAAATGGGTAATTTTTGGATAGACCTTCAACCATTAAATACCGAAGGGCAATCAAAAAGATATCGCTTAACTCAAATGGCTATTCCTTTCGGACTTGGGTTAAAAATGAATGTCAGTAAAAAAGTAGGCATTGGTCTTGAATGGGGCCCAAGAAAAACTTTTACTGATTACCTGGATGACGTGAGCGGAACCTATCCTGATCCTTTTGCAACACCTTTTACAACTGTTAATGGAGTGAAATTATCTGACCGTTCAAAGAACGCAGGAAGTAATGTGAATGAGCAGCGCGGGAACCCAAGAACCAAAGACTGGTATTTCTTTTTCGGCCTAACCCTTAATTTTAAATTAAGTTTTGTGGCACCGCCTTGTTATGCTTATGATCATTAGTCATTAGCACTTGACACTATTTTATTTTAGATTTATTTTTTTCTTCGTTCCAAGTTATGTATTCGTTTTGTTGGTCGGGTCGGTAAGCAGGCATTCTTCGCAAAGGCTCACATGGTTTTAAACTATCATAACAATCAGCGGGTAATTGCTGGTATAACGCAGTGCCTTTTGTTTTCCATGCCATCATCTCATCACTAACATCCTTTACTATTTTTGCAGGATTTCCAACAGCCACTTTTTTATCTTCTATCACTGTATCTGCCGGTACAAAACATAAAGCACCAATGATACAATTATCTCCAATGATGCAATTATCCATCACCACCGCATTCATACCAACCAACACATTTCTCCCAATAGTGGCACCATGAATAATTGCCCCATGGCCTATATGAGAAGCTTCCTTTAACAACACTGTTGTTCCAGGAAACATGTGAATGGTACAGTTTTCCTGAACATTGCAACCGTCTTCAATAATGATTTGTCCCCAGTCACCACGAATAGCAGCGCCCGGACCGATATAAACATTTTTTCCAATGATCACATTTCCCGTCACGGTTGCATTGGGATGAATGAAAGAACTTTTATCTATTACCGGTTTGTAACCGTTGAATTCAAAAATATTTGCCATAACATTATGAGTTTAATTTGTACTTGTTTTTTAAACACATAGAGCCATAGTTTTTGAACGACAGTAATTCAGAGATATATAGAAGCTACGCTTTTCATATAGAAAACTATGTGGAAAAAACATGTTTTTCTATAACTCCTTCTTTCCCATTTATTTTTCTATGTGCCTATGTGGTTAATTTTTAAAAGATTTATTGAAGATTTTTACCTAAAACTCACTCTTTAAATGAAACTTAATTTCAGGGAACTTGGTTTGCGCCATTTCCAATAACCAGGCAGACTCCGCTAAAAAAACCAATCGGTTTTCTTTATCGTAGGCGATATGGTTTGATTTATCAATTAAAAATTCCTCCAGTTTTTTCTTGTCGTTACATTCGATCCAAAGTGCTTTATATAAGTTGACGGAATCATAACCACAGGATGCATTGTACTCTGATTTCAAGCGGTGTTGAATAACCTCAAACTGTAAGGCTCCAACAGTTCCTACTACTTTCCGGCCATCCGCTTTTTTTGTAAATAGCTGTGCAACCCCTTCATCCGTTAACTGCTCCAATCCTTTTTGCAACTGTTTTGTTTTCATCGGATCGAGATTGGTAACATATTTAAATAATTCAGGCGAGAAGCTAGGGATTCCTTTATAATTAAATTTAGCGCCTTCCGTTAACGTATCACCAATTTTAAAACTACCGGCATCATATAAACCAATCACATCGCCCGGAAAAGATTCATCAATAACAGATTTTTGCTGCGCCATAAAAGCCGTTGGATTACTGAAACGCATATCTTTTCCTTCACGCACGTTATAGTAATATTTATTACGCTCAAACTTTCCTGAAACAATTCTTAAAAAAGCAATTCTGTCACGGTGCTTGGGATCAAGATTAGCGTGGATCTTAAAAACAAAACCACTGAACTTCGGAGTTTCCGGTTCTACATAACCGGCTACATCCGTATCCCTACCTTGCGGTGTGGGAGCAATCTCCACGAAACAATCCAGTAATTCTTTGATACCAAAATTATTCACGGCACTTCCAAAAAATACAGGACTGACATTCGCTTTTAAATATTCTTCTTTATTAAAATCATCATACACGCCATCTATTAAAGTAATGTCATCACGTAACTGATTGGCGAAATCTTCGCTGATGTACTTTTCAATTTCACTATCATTCACATTATCCAATACCACACTTTCTTCAACCGTTGTTTTACTGTCGCCTTGGAAAAGAGATAATTTTTTTTCGTATAGATTATAAACGCCTTTAAAAGATTTACCAATCCCAATTGGCCATGTTAACGGGCGCACCCTGATCTTTAATTCCTTTTCGATCTCATCTAATAAATCAAACGGGCTTTGCCCTTCGCGATCCATTTTATTTACAAATACGATCACCGGCGTGTTTCTCATGCGGCAAACTTCCAGTAATTTTCTCGTTTGCGGTTCCACGCCTTTCACACAATCAATCACCATAATTACACTATCCACAGCGGATAAAGTTCTGTACGTATCTTCAGCGAAATCTTCATGGCCTGGAGTATCGAGAATGTTCACTTTAAAGTCACGGTAATCAAAAGCCATAACCGATGTTGATACAGAGATACCACGTTGTTTCTCAATTTCCATGAAATCGGAAGTCGTTGACTTTTTGATTTTGTTTGATTTTACAGCTCCCGCAGACTGAATAGCTCCTCCGAATAATAATAATTTTTCGGTGAGTGTAGTTTTACCGGCATCGGGATGGGCAATAATGGCAAAGGTTTTTCTCTTATGTAATTCTTCTATAAAGCTCATTAAATTTGAAATAAGGGTATAAAGATAACCTTTTTTGAGAGATCAGGATGAGATATCCGATATGGAATGGGCAATTTTAAAAGGCAAAAAAGTATATTAAAAAGGGTAACCAATACCGAAATTTAAAATGGCAGATTGCCGTAGTGTTTGTGTTCCTAAAACCCATCTTTTATTCTCAGCATATTGGGGATCGTGAGCACGCATGGCCGCATCCAATCTCAGTACAAAGAAACTGAAATCATAACGTAAGCCAAAGCCAGTGCCTATGGCAAATTCTTTATAGAATCGATTTAAATTAAATTGTCCGTTAGGTTTATTTGGATCATTGTAGGATAACCAAATGTTAGTGGCATCTACAAACCAGGCGCCGTAAAATGATTTAAATATATGAAAACGATATTCAATATTGCTTTCTATTTGAATATTACCAATTTTATCATATCGCGCACTAACCGAATCAGGTTGCGCATAACTGCCGGGTCCTAATGTTCTTGCGCGCCAAGCCCGGTTGGTGTTAGGACCTCCACCAAAAAAACTTTGCTCGTATGGCAAAGATGTCAGGTTTTTAAGAGGTTGGCCGAAACCACCGGCCAAACGATACACCAATTTCCCTAATTTTCTAACTTTAATATAAAACCGATAATCCGACTCAATTTTTACAAATTGAGAAAAAGGAATTCCTTCAATTAAATACCTATCCTGAGCATCTTTAGGTTGATCAGTAGCTGAATAAATTCCTCGTAATATATTTCCTGAAGAACTTATACTCATCCTTAAATACATTAAGTTTCTTTTTTTACTGATTCCTTGGTTATTATAGGTCGCTGAGATCTTTGATAAAGTAGTGATGTGATCCTGAAAAGAATTCAATAAAAAGAAATCATTTAGTTTTAATAAATCACTTTGAAAATTTCCAAACAATTTTGCTTTAACCATATACACTTCTAAAGGAATTACATCGTAAGCAAACAATCTTTTGCTATTCGTAAATTTAAAACCATAAGAGATACTGGAAATCGTTCTGCTAAATTCAGGTCTTGACTGATAATTTACAGAAAGATTTAATATTGTTTTTGGTTGGGTAAAATATCTTTTTTCATTTGCATTTTTTTTATAATAAAATAAGGTAAAAGGGAACAAGGGCTTTGGGAAATAAATATTTAATTCAGGCCCAAATTGTATTGTATTGAATGTGTTTCTAACGTCATTAATATTAGTGGAAGTCTGAGTTGTGTTAAATTGTTTTTGAGCAGTGATAGATCCTTTCAGTTTTAATTCAACTAACTCAGCGCCTCTGAAAGCATTTTTATTTTGAAACACCAAACTCCCTGCAATACCACTGTTGCCGTAGGTATAATTATATTCCGTTTCAATAGTAGTAGCTTGTTTAACTATAGGCTGGCAAACAATATAGCAATCCAGTTTGTCCGAGAATAAAGGATTTTTGATGTACTGAATGTACACACTTTTAAAAACTTTCAATGAAGTCATTCCTTTATAGGTTTCTTCTGAATAATTTTGCTGATATAACTGCCCCGGTGAAACTGTGATATCCCTCGTGAGGTCCTTTTTTCGGAACTTCAGCTTATCATTATGCAGAATTTTTAGTCCATTGTATTCTACCGTGTCTTTCATGTATACATCATTCGCTTTTCCCCTGAAATCAGGAATATTTTCAGGAATTACATATACATTACCTATATAAAAACGTGGATGATTAACATACACAACAGAATCGTTTGATTCATTGAAAGATCGTGAAAACATTTTAACCCCAATAGTCAGATTCACATTCTGCCCAACCAGGTTAGTGTCCGCCAGGTAATAAACATATTCAGGGGCAAAATAAAAATACCCGTTATTCAGTTGACTTTCTGTGATACGCGATCTTTCTTTCTGAAAAACATCTTCATCATAAATGGTATTGCGTTTAATTAATGTAGGAATGGTATCGTTTAAAATAAAATACTCAATGAGAGGATCTTCGATTTTGTAGTTAATGTTTTTAATATAATAAGGTTTTGATTTGGAAATAAAATAATAAATTTTAGCTCGTTTGTTCTTCGCATCCAAAACAATGCTGTCCCTTACATCAGAATCAAAATAACCTTTCGAGAACACAAATTTTTGTAATTGGTTTTTAGTGAGTTTGGTTAAAAAAGTATCCAAAACAACCGGTGGTTCGCCTGCTTCCATTATACTTTCACGAAATGTTGGCTTTTCCTTATTTTTAAGATTAGTTATTTTAGTGGCTTTGCCTTGCTTTAATCTCTTCTCATTTTTGCGGTTTGTTTTTTCTACTCGTTTAGCATTGATTCGGTCATATTTTGCGTCTCTTTTTTCTTTCTTTTCAAGCATTTTTTTCTGATCCACCTGGTTGTATAACCATAGGTTAAAACGCACTAATTTTAAAATTTTCCGGTTTGGCTTTTGCCTGATGAAAGCCTCGAGATCACCCTTATCAATGTTTGTTCCATTGCGTTTCACCGTATTTTTATTCAGTAAATATTCATTTTCTTTTAAATGCTTGTTCACATTACAGGAAGAAAAAATCAACACCAAAAATAAAAAATAAAAAACAGCAAAGCTAGCCCCAGGGGTATGTCTTAAAATACTTTTAATATCCTGTTTATAGGTCAAATGGTTTAGTTACATTTATAGCCTACTAATTTAGGTTTAAAAAATGATTAGTAAAAATCAGATAAAATATATACAATCCCTCCACTCTAAAAAGCACAGAGAGGAAGAAGGTTTGTTTATTGTTGAAGGGATAAAATTAGTGACTGAGTTTATTCATGATCACAAATTTGAGATTAAGGAACTTTTTGCGACGATTGAATATATTGATGAACGAAGGTCTGTTTTAGAGAAAAATTATATCAAATTCAGTGAAATCAGCGCAGAGGATCTTAAAAAGATAAGTCTTCTTGCAAATCCTAACCAGGTTTTAGCCATTGTAAAAATCACACATGCAAAATTTGACCCTTCTCCATTAATAAATTCTACTGCCATATATCTTGATGACATCAGGGATCCCGGTAATATGGGAACTATTATCCGTATTGCGGATTGGTTTGGTATCCGTCAGGTAATCTGTTCTCCGAATTCTACGGAAGTTTATAATCCAAAAACCCTCCAGGCCAGTATGGGTGCAATTTTGAGAGTGAATGTGATCACCCTTGCTTTTGATCAATTATTACCTCACTTGAAAAACATCCCGGTTTATGGGGCTGTATTGGAAGGTGAAAACATTTATACCAGCAAATTACAAACAGGTGTAATCATTATTGGCAACGAAGCTAATGGCATTTCCAATGAAGTGATGAAGCATATCACCAACCGTATAACAATTCCGGCAGCGAATAGCAATGGAAGTGAATCCTTAAATGCAGCTAATGCCTGCGCCATTATTTGCTCTGAGTTTCACCGCCAATTAACCTATTAATAGGTGTAAATTAAGCTGCATTTTTATTTTTCTGATGATTACCTTATGCTGTTTCTCGCAGGTTATAATTGGAATCCGCATTTACAGTGTTTTTAAAACTAAATTTGAAACAGGAAAAGAAGTGCTCAATGAAATGCACCAAAAATATAAAAACAGACCCTGCCGGTCATATACCTTTTCTCAAAAAAATATGCATTACCGGAACTATAGTATCATTGGAAAATCTGAATGGCACGGGGCTATAGAGCTTCCTGATAAATTCAGGATTAATTTCGGTGCTCCAGAAGATGAAAATATTGTAATTTTTAAAAATGACAGCTCTTATCGTTATAAAAATAATCAGTTTAATAAGAAAACATAAGATTTAAATACATTGCTGTTGCTTTTAGGTGGCATTTATTACAGGGAAATTAATGATGTCGTAACACGTCTTGAAAAAAAACATTACAATACACAAATACTATCCGCACAAAAATGGAAAAAATAAAATGTGTATGTCATAGGAGCCATTAAAGAAGATACCTTATCCAACCAGGCCTGGGTAGATAAAAAAACATTCAGGGTAATACGTATCATTGAAAAAATGGATCCCGAAAGTATGATAGATCTGAGCTTTGATGCCTTTCAAAAAAGTTGTGGTGGTTATATGGAAACCAAGGTGACTTTTATAAGAAACGGTAAAACAGAGCAGGTTGAAGAATATTTTAATATCAAACAACTGGATAAAATTCCGGACGAAGTCATTAATCCTAAATAATTGACAATTTCTTTTCCTAATTCCATTAATAGATTAATTTTGTAATCACTTATGTCGGCGGATTTACATATCGATCATTCTACTTTTGGGCAACTCTCCGATCTGGCAGATTGCCTGGTGATCGAATTATCAGATAACCTGATCGGGTTTTGCGAATTACAGTCTGAACAAAATAAACCATTATACATTGTTCACTATCCCATTGATCATTTAATCAATCAGACTCATAGCGAACATTTGATGAATGCCATCAGGCATTTTCAATTCTCAAAAAAGAAATATCAGCATGTATATGTCAACTATTTTGATCCTCAGTTTACATTATGCCCCGGCACTTTTTATAAACCTGAAAACAGTCGTTCAATTTTAGAGTTTAATGCAGGTACTGTCGCTGATAAATTGGTTTTAACCGATGATGTGAACACTGATATCAAACTGATCTATGCTATTGATGAAACATTAAAATCAACACTAGATCAATTGTATCCTCAACATCAACTAAAGCATACGCTAACCCTATTATCACGTTTGATGCTACAAGCTGAAGAATTAACCAAAGAAGATATTTTGCTGGTTATTCATGAGAACCATATTGAAATAGTAGTAAAACAGGATCATAAATTGATGTTAGCAAATCAGTTTTCTATTAAAACACAGGAAGATGTTTTGTATTATGTATTGTTTATTTTAGAACAATATCAGTTTAATCCTTTAACTGTTAATATTACTGTTGCAGGCAATTTAGACAGTACATCGGGTTTAATAAGCTCCTTAAAAAAATACATTAAAAACATACGCCTGGCTATTGGTCACAAAAATATCAACTGGTCAGCCGTTAACGGATCCCCACAACATTTTAATTATACATTAATAAACCGATTGTTTTGCGAATAATCGGAGGCACACATAAAGGAAAGCAGATCATCGCTCCGAAAAATTTACCGGTGAGGCCAACCACTGATTTCGCCAAAGAAGGATTGTTTAATATTCTAAATAATAAAATAGATTTTGATGGCTTAACCGTACTTGATTTGTTTTGTGGTACGGGAAACATCAGCCTGGAATTTGCTTCCCGTGGCGCACAAAAAATTTACGCCATTGATAAACATACACCTTGTTTGTTTTTTTTAAAAGACACGGCCAAAGCTTTAAAGTTAAATTCTATTATTACGGACAGGGCTGATGTCTTTAAATACCTCGAAAAATCACATTCTACATTTGATGTGATCTTTGCGGACCCTCCTTATGAACTGGAAAATATTGCAGCAATTCATGATCTCGTGTTTACTCATAATTTATTAAATGCAGATGGCTGGCTGATCATAGAGCATAGCCAAAAAACAGACTTAAGCGCGAAGAAAAATTATATTGAAACCCGTAAATACGGAAATGTAAATTTCAGCTTCTTTTCTCATTCAACCGCTGAGTAGGTTTAAACACATAGGCACATAGTTTTTGATCTGTATTCATAAGTTTAATAAGAGAGCGGAGAAAGGGAGCGAGGGCACTTCTTTATTTTTTTCAATCATTCGCTGTCAAGCTAACTTTCCTATGAGTCTATGTATTTCAAAAAAAACAATAACATATTTTAATAAGCTACGCACAAATAAATCATGTAACTAATAGTATATTTGGTATTATAGAAACGTATGCGCCTTATCCTCCTTTTTATAACCAGTGCTTTCATTACCTGCAACGCACAAAATATTACCATCAAGGGAAAAGCGCATGCTTCACATATTGGTAAGGAAATTGTTTTAAATGATTTCACCGATTATATCACGTACAACCTTATTAAAGAAAGTGCCGATACCATTGATAAAGATGGTTATTTTGAATTAAAACTACAATCAAACATTACAAGGCCTGTCCTTATCAATATTAATAATTTAGTGGGCAAAATTTATGTACAACCCAATTTTGTATATGGCATTTATTTTCCTCCAAAAGATTCGTTAACTAATAATCAGGAAGGAACGCAAACTACTGTTGATATTAGTGTTTATGGAAAAGACAGCACGGAGTTAAATGCTTTAATTGTAGATTTTAATACACAATACAATAATTTATTTTTAAATATCAAAGTCGGCTATTTATCGCCGGCCAAATTAAATATTATGCTTGATACGTTTTTAGTTTCGACAAAAAAAAGGTATTCACACATTAAAAACCCTTACTTCAAAAATTATGTCGATTATTCATTTGCGGATTTTTTTTCAAGCACCTCCCGAAATAAAACTATTTTATACAAAAAATTTATTGATAGAAGACCTTTACAATATTCAAATTATGAATACATGCAGTTTTTTAATATTCACTTTAAAGGTTATTTAAAAGCATTTTCTTCTACTAAAAATGGCGGCAATATCTACAATAGCATTAATGCCTTTGCGGATTACAGAGACCTTAAAAACCAATTGAAAGAAGATAAATCTATTAGCAATGACACCTTGCGTGAACTTTTAATTTTAAAGGGTCTGATCGATTTTTACTATAGCCCTGAATTTGATAAAAAGCAGGTGCAAAGTGTGATTGAACAAATCTATCGTGAAACCAATATAAGAGAACACAAAAGCATTGCCTTTAATATGCTCCAAACCATCAATCAATTACAGCCGGGAGCACCTGCTCCTGATTTTGTGGTAAATGATAAAGACGGCATGAAAGTTAACCTTTCTAATTATAAAGGGAAATACATTTACCTTAATTTCTTTTCCAGCGAAAGTGAAACGAGCCAGAAAGAGATGCAAAAGATCATCGACCTAAAAAAAAAGTTTAAAGATAAAATTACTTTTATCAGTGTTTGTTTAGATGATAGTGTGACAACATACAGAACCTATTTAAAGACAAATCCTAAACAGGACTGGATCATTTTGCACCAGGCACCAAACAGTTCAGCAAAAAAGGCTTACAATATTAAAACATTATCCGGGTTTTACTTCATCAATCCACAAATGCAGTTAGCTCAATCACCTGCATTGATGCCAAGTGAGGGCATCGAATATAAGTTCAACGCCTTGTTCAGGCCGAGAAAAAAGAATACGATTCCCGGCGTGAGATAGTTTTTATTTATTTCTCTTAAACGTATGAAACAACAAATACACCGTAGTGGCAAATAAAAAGAAAGCACCTGTCTGGTGCAAAACTCCCAATACAACTGGCACATGGTATACCAAAGTAATGACTCCCAAAATAAACTGAATAGTAACCCCATAAATTAAAAAAGTAACTCCACGATATTGAGATGGACCTAATTTCAGTTTGGTAGACTTGAACCAGATAATACATAATATTATACAAACTACAATAGCCAGCATCCGGTGCATGAATTGAATCCCACTTGCATTCTCGAAAAAGTTCAGATAAAAATTATCTTTCATGGTTACCTGTTCCGGCATCCATTCATCACCCATTTTTGGCCAGGTGTTAAATATTTTTCCCGGACGGATCTTTGCGGCATCACCTTCTACGTAACCAGCCGTAAAAGCGCCATAAACAATCTGGATGATTAACACCACAAAAAAAGTAAGCGACCACCATTTTAATTTATGTCCGTTATTTTCCTGAACATCTTCTTTAGGATTTAATAGTTTAAGTGCGAACCAAAAGGTAAAAGCAAATAAGGTAAAGGCACTCATTAAATGAATAGCCAACCTAAAATGACTTACTGCCGGTTTTTGCTGTAAACCACTGTAAACCATCCACCAGCCAATTACAGCCTGCATGGCTCCCATGAAAAATAATAAAATGAGTGATGACAGCATTTGTTTACTGATTTTTTTTCTAATCAATAAAATTATTAATCCAATAGCAAAAACGTACATCATTACTCTTCCAATCATTCGGTGCGTGTATTCCCAAAAAAAGATGTGCTTAAATTCAGGCATCTGCATACTATAATTCACTTTTATAAATTCAGGACTTTGCTGGTATTTAATGAAGCGTTCCAGCCAATCCTCCTCAGAGAAAGGAGGCATGGATCCCATAAAATTCCAGTCGGTAATGGATAAGCCGGAGTGCGTTAAACGGGTAATGCATCCAACTATTACCATAATATAAATCAGCGTACAGCCCGAAAATAACCAGTAAATAACTGCCCTGTTAGGATTTTGAGAGATCATGGGAATAGATTTTGACTGTAAATTTACTAAGCATTTGCCAATTATTTACATCTTTTTTATGAAACTAAATAACCTTTTTAGTTCTAAATTATGTATTTTCAAAACCAATATGTGCAATAGAAGTGTGAGTTGGATACAGCGAAATATTTATCGATTTATTTTATATGCAATAGCGTATACTTCTCCTTTCCAAATACTATTTTCTCAAACAACTAAATTGTCAAAAAAAACAAAAGAGGCCTACATTAGGGACTCTATAAGAATTTTTACTCCAAAAAAAATCTACCCTCAAATAGCACTAGATAACCGAAAATCTTTTATGCGTAAATCACCTGTTGATATTCAGGGTATTTATACCGGCATACTATATAAAAGTCGCTACAAATTTGGTATTGGTTACTACCAAGTAGATTCACAAAGTCGGGCTAATCTAAAATTAAAAGAGCGGCAGGTACAAACTATGAGAGACCTTGACCTCTATTATGGGACAATTAATTTTGAATACCTACTGATTGACAGGCGCTACATAAAATTTGGATTTCCCATCAATCTTGGTTTGGGTTATTCGAACCTAAATATCTATAATGATAAAAAAGATACGCTCATTTACCACTCTGTCGGCGCTTTTGTTCCTTTCAGTATTGGTAGTGAGATCACATTAAAGCCTTTCCGTGAATTTGGATTAACTACCTCCATCGGATACCGTAAAGTTTTAATCCATAGTGAACCACGCATTGATTTTGATGGGTTCTTTTATTCCTACGGTTTAGTGATAGATGTGAAAGAAATCATAAAAGACATACGATGGCTAAGAGCCAAAAAACGCTATAAAAAAGTCCGGCATTTAAAATAAAACCTTATTTTTAAGCCTCTTTAAACTTATATCAAATGAAAGGAATAATATTAGCCGGAGGCTCAGGAACACGTTTACATCCATTAACACTGGCTATGAGTAAACAAATGATGCCGATCTATGATAAGCCCATGATTTATTATCCTTTATCTGTTTTGATGATGGCAGGAATCAATGAAATATTAATTATTTCTACCCCGCACGATCTTCCCAACTTTGAAAAACTATTAGGAACAGGCGAAGAACTAGGCTGTAAATTTACTTATGCGGTACAGGAAATACCAAATGGTTTAGCACAGGCTTTTGTGATTGGTGAAAAATTTATCGGAAATGATAAAGTCGCACTTGTATTAGGTGATAATATTTTTTATGGTGTAGGTTTGGGCCGTATGCTTCAGAATATAAATAACCCGGATGGCGGTGTTGTATTTGCTTATCATGTGAGTGATCCGGAACGTTATGGTGTAGTTGACTTTGACAAGGATCATAATGTTTTATCCATTGAAGAAAAACCAGAAAATCCTAAATCAAATTACGCGGTACCGGGATTATATTTTTATGATAACTCAGTTGTAGAAATAGCTAAAACATTAAAACCATCACCGCGCGGAGAATACGAAATAACGGACGTAAATAAAGAATACTTAAAACGTAAAAAACTAAAGGTTTCCATTCTTGACCGGGGAACCGCCTGGCTAGACACTGGAACCTTCGCATCTCTAATGCAAGCCGGTCAATTTGTGCAGGTCATTGAAGAACGACAGGGTTTAAAAATCGGGTGTATTGAAGAAGTAGCTTTTAAAATGGGCTTCATCACCAAAGAACAACTGATTAAAATAGCAACGCCCTTAACCAAAAGCGGTTATGGAACGTACTTATTAAAAATGGCGGAAGCTAAATAATTTATTTGCATCAATGCAGGAATATTTTTTGTCGATTTACACAGATAAAAATTTAGTTACACAGAAATAACAAATAAAAAAACAAAACTCTGCAAAGCTCCTTGTAACTTAATCAGGGAACTCTTCGAGAAAAAAAACAAAAAAAACGTGCAGGCATATGCTCCCTTAATCAAACTTTTAAAAAAAGCCGTTGAAGAACAACAGCACGCCTTAAACAGTTCTTTACCAAAAGAAATGTATGAGCCAATGAGTTATATCATTGGTTTAGGCGGAAAACGGGTAAGGCCACTGTTAACACTTATTGGTTGTGACCTTTTTGGAGCGGACCCACAGGAAGCCATTTTCTCTGCTTTAGCGGTTGAATTGTTTCATAATTTTTCACTCATGCATGACGATGTATTAGACAAAGCACCGTTGCGAAGGGGAAGTACTACTGTACATGAAAAATGGAGTGAAAACATCGCCTTATTAAGTGGCGATGGCTTACTTGTTAAAAGTTACCAGGCATTGAACAAATCAAACCCGGTAAAGGTTCCGGAGTTGCTTAAGTTGTTTTCTAAAACCGCCGTTGAAGTTTGTGAAGGCCAACAAATGGATATGAATTTTGAAACATGGGACAAGGTCAGTATTGAAAATTACATTGAAATGATCACCAATAAAACAGCCGTATTACTAGGT
This sequence comes from Bacteroidia bacterium, assembly GCA_014378485.1. Classification (GTDB taxonomy): domain Bacteria; phylum Bacteroidota; class Bacteroidia; order B-17B0; family Aurantibacillaceae; genus UBA4416. The sequence goes on along the minus strand of JACMNO010000092.1, from coordinate 66,518 downwards.
TGTAGTTTAGGAATGGGAGCTATTTGTGCCAATGCTTCCGCTATGCAACAGGAACATGTTTATGAATTTGGCAAACATGTAGGTATAGCATTTCAGATTTTGGATGATGTGTTAGATGTTTATGCCGATGATCAGAAATTTGGTAAACAGGTTGGTGGAGATATAATCGCAAACAAAAAAACATTTTTGCTATTAGGCGCTTACGAATTAGCCAACGAATCAGAAACAAAAGAGTTAGATCATTTATTTTATTCACAAGAGATTTTACATTCTGAAAAAATAAAACAGGTAACAGCTATTTACAATCAAACACATGTAAAAGAGCTGGCAATTAATGAAGCCAATAAACATACGGATATTGCTTTAAAACATTTGGGTGAACTTGAAGCAGATATCTCTAAAAAAAATAATTTAAAAACCTTTGCACTGGACTTATTAAAGCGGGAAGCATAGTTTAAAAATATTAACCATGGAATTACACGAGCTATTATCCTCCTATACTCATAAACTAAAAATCCAGGTCCGGTTTAAGGACATTGATAAGCAAGGCCATGCAAATAATGCCAATCACATTACCTATTTTGAAACTGCACGCGTTGAATATTTTAAAGATGTATTCAGAAATAGCATTGACTGGATCAAAACAGGGATGATCCTGGCTAACACGGAAATTACTTATAAACGCCCTATAATCTTAGAGGACAACGTGTATTGCTACACTAAAATATCGCGCTTTGGTACAAAAAGTTTCGAAATTGAAAATGTATTAACTGTAGAAGACATTCATAATAAATATCTTTGCGCCTTTGGTAAAAGCACTATGGTTTGCATTAATTATGACACCAAAGAAACGATTAATGTACCCTCAGAATGGAAAGAATCAGTGCTATCATTCGAAAAAGCATTATAAATATATAACATTTTAGCTTTTACATTTCCCATATTTTTGCTAACTTTACTACTCGAAATTTTCATATGAAAACACTAGTAGAGGGATTTACCAAACAATTACAGGAAGCTTTAGACATTGCCAATAAGGCAGTCCTTACAAAGAAACATAACATTCAAAACATCGTTGTAACAGGGCTCGGAGGTTCTGGAATAGGTGGTTCTATTCTATCCGAATTAGTTCAAACAGAATGTCATATTCCAATCATAATTAATAAGGATTATTTTTTACCTGAATTTGTGAACTCAAATTCGATGGTAATCATTTCTTCTTATAGTGGTAACACAGAAGAAACTCTTTCTGCCATGAAGCACGCGATTGCCAAACAGGCACAGATCGTTTGCGTGACAAGCGGAGGAGAAGTAGAGTCAATCGCAAAAAGCCATAATTTTGATACCATCATTATTCCCGGAGGACATCCTCCACGCTCATGCATTGGCTACTCGTTGGTTCAATTATTGAAGATCATCCAGTTTAATGAATTCGTAAAAACTGACCTTTTAGCGCAGGTGAGATCCACGATCACATTATTAGATTTAGAAAAAGAACATATCAAAGCGGAAGCTACAACTATTGCCAGAAAATTATTACACAAAATACCGGTAATTTATTCATTAGGATCCTGTGAAGGTGCGGCTATAAGGTTCAGACAACAAATCAATGAAAATAGTAAAATGTTATGCTGGCACCATACCTTCCCGGAAATGAACCATAATGAATTAGTAGGCTGGACCGAAAAAAATGATACTTTAGCAGTTATCACTTTCAGAACGTCTTTTGATTATGAAAGAACCATCAAGCGTTATGACCTTTGTAAATCTATCTTTGCGAAATACTGTAGTTCAGTAACAGATATAACCGCGGAAGGAAATACTAAAGTGGAGCAGTTCTTTTACCTGATAAATATTGGCGATTGGATCTCTTGTTATATTGCGGATCTTAGAAACATTGACGCTGTGGAAGTGAACGTGATCACTAATCTGAAAAACGAATTAGCTAAATTAAGCTGATCCTTAACAACTGTTTAATTGAATAAGCAAGTACTCTTTAAAGACCTTGGTCTTATGGACTATAAAGCCTGTTGGGACTATCAGGAAAATTTATTTAACGAGATTATTTCACAAAAAATTGCTAACAGAAGCCTCGAACAGGATCAACAAGTTATTACAAAAAATCATTTATTATTTGTTGAACATCCCCATGTTTACACCTTAGGAAAAAGCGGGGACACGTCCCATCTTTTAATTAATGAGGATGAATTACAACAAAAAAACGCCAGCTACTATAAAATAAACCGTGGCGGCGATATCACTTACCATGGTCCCGGACAGTTAGTTGGTTATCCTATTCTTGACCTTGATCATTTTTTTACAGACATACACAAATACCTTCGTCTACTGGAAGAAACCGTTATACTGACACTAGATGAATATGGAATCAAAGGAGGAAGAAGTAAAGGTGAAACCGGTGTGTGGCTGGACCCTGATGATTTTTTTAAAGCCCGCAAGATCTGTGCTTTTGGAGTTAGATGCAGTCGCTGGGTTACCATGCATGGCTGGGGTTTCAATGTAAATTCTGATTTGGATTATTTTTCACATATTATCCCATGTGGCATACAGGATAAGGCAGTCACTAGTCTAAATAGAGAAATTGGGCAAGATGTCAATATTCCTGAGATAAAAAAAATACTTCAAAAAAATTTCAGTAAACTTTTTGAATGCGAGCTTGTTTTATTAACATGAAAAAACTGCTTAAATATTTACTAGGAAGTATGTTACTGATATTTATTCTGATCAATTGTATCATTGTATTATCGGGCCGATGGTATTTATATAAAGCCATTGGAACAACCTATTTAAAAGGCAAAAGCGGTCCGAGCGCCACAGAATACAATATCTTTGAGAACAGGAAAGTCGAAGCCAATGATCCAAAGCCATGGCCATTATCCAAATGGTATAACACCAAAAAATTACCTGGACATTTAGAAAAGTTAATGCGAGAAGTTGCTTCGCACGCATTGGTGATCATAAAAAATGATACTTTAATTCATGAACAATACTGGGATAACTTTAGTGATACTTCACATACCAATTCTTTCAGTATGGCGAAATCCTATACAGGTGCATTACTTGGATTTGCCATACAGGATGGATTTATAAAAAGTATTCATGAACCAGTGAGTAGTTATATTCCTGAATTTAAAACCGGTTGGCGTGCAGGAATTACCCTGCAGCATTTAATAACCATGACTTCAGGGATTGCCTTTGATGAGAATTATTCTAACCCGTTTTCATACCCTGCTGAAGGTTATTATGGAACTGATTTGTTGAAAGCTTCGGCCAGCTATGAAGACTCTGCCAGTACACCAGGAACAATTTATAAATACCTTAGCGGTAACACTGCCCTACTTGGATATTGTATTGCAAACGCAATCGGCAAACCGTTATCAACATACCTCAGTGAAAAACTGTGGACTCCCTTAAACTGTGAACACAATGCTTACTGGAGCCTAGATAAAAAGGATGGTCTGGAAAAAGCATTTTGTTGCATCAACAGCAACGCAAAAGATTTTGCTCGCATGGGCAAGCTTTACATGCACCAGGGAAACTGGGAAGGAAAACAATTATTGGACAGTAACTTTGTAAACGCTTCTATAAAACCATTTACATGTAATGAAGAAGATTGCACTCCAAATCATACTTATGGATATTCCTGGTGGCTCACAACTTATAAAGGCCTGACTGTTTTTTACATGCGTGGCATGCTTGGCCAATACGTGATCTGTGTTCCTGAAAAAAAACTGGTCATCAGCCGCTTGGCTCGTAAAAGAAGAATTCCGGGTACTGCACACTGTCCTTTGGATGTTGGTTATTGCATAGATGCAGCCCTATCAATGTATGGCAATAAATAATAATGATTTCAGTAAAAGAAAAAGATTTATTTGTTTTGATTAATATCGACACAGATATTATAAATACCAGTGCTACCCGATTTGATCTTTCTTTATTAAAGGATGCAATTATTTCTCAATTAAACAGAGTGTATAATGGCCCGGTAGGGAAATACAAACTACAACTGTCCATTCATGTTAGCATTCTTAAAAAAATATCTCAGTGCTCACCGCAGAAAATTTTATTTCAAATAGTCGATACTATTCCCGGTAACAATCCTGCAGAAGCAGATTTTAAAGGGCTAAGAATAAAACTTAATAAATATTATGTAAACGATATTATTTCCGGCAAAAACATCCGCACTATTCCTCATGAAATTGGTCATTTATTGGGCTGGGACCATCCACATGCTAAAGCAAGTTATGAAAGTGTTAATTTAACAGCTCACCGTTTAGAACAGGAATTAACTGAAGACGAAAGAAAAAATAACCTGATGAGCCAAACCTGGTATGCTCAAAAAGCACTTGTTCCAATGGATAAAGCAGTAAAACTCTCGGAAAAACAAATAGAATTATTACTCTTACATGAAATCAGCTTAAATAAAAACAGGCACTTAAATTACTTTTTGTGGTGGAAGAAAATTGTTTAATCTTCTTTACTTTCCATTAGCTGTGGCAACTTCAATTTATCTGTTTTCTGCAATCCTTCAAGCACTTCAATATTAATTCCGTCAGACAAGCCTGTTTTGATAAAGCGTTTTTCAAAAATCTGGTTGCCTGTTTCTACCTCTACAAAAGATTTTTCTTTATCAAACTGCAAAACGCTCTCAGGAATCGCCATGACCTTATCTTTTTTAGATAAAATAATATCAGCGTTGGCGCTGTAACCTGCCCTTAAAAAAGAACTATTCTCTTTACTGATGGAAGCACGAATCAAAAACTGGATCGCACCATTTTCAGTAATTCCTTTAGGCGCAATATATTCCAGCTTTGCTTTGAAACTCTCTTTATCGATCGCACCAATCGTTAATACAATATCCATATTTTCCTGCACCTTCCCTACTTCACTTTCATCCAGTTTTCCTTCAAAGATCATCTCACCCATGTTAGCAACAGAAGCTATCGTGGTTCCTTCATTAAATGTATTGCTCTCAATCACCTGGCCTCCTTCTTTTACAGGAACATCCAACACCATACCTGTAATGGTAGCTTTTACATACGTGTTACTGCTTGAACCGGAAGCCTTAGAAGCACCTTCTTTGATGATCTGTAATTGATTTTGAGCAGCATCCAGTTCTACTCTATTTGTATTTATTCTTAATTCATTTGCCTGCATGTCAGTTTTGGAGATTACACCTTGATCAAATAATGCCTTGTTTCTGTCGTAATCCATTTTAGCATTATCATAATTTACTTGGGCTGCACTGATCCTGTTTTCTGCATTAGCTAGATTCAGCATATTTGGAATGATCTTGATCTTAGCAATCACATCTCCCTGCTTTACTTGCTGACCGGCAACAATATACAATTTTTCAATAATTCCGCTTACCTGCGATTTCATATTCACTTCTTTGCGCGGCGTGACCGAACCTGTTGCCACTGTTTTTTTGATGATCGACGTATCAAAGGGCGTCACTGTTTTAAATACTTCCGGTGGTTTTTGTGATTTATTATACAGAAAATAAAAAGTCCAGAAAACCAATCCTACAAAGATTACCAGTAATGTAATTTTAATTATTTTTTTTATCATATGTTTTTTATTTAATTTTCCCGCTGATCACGCAGATCATTGCGGAAAAATGTAAGTACTTATTATAATTCTCATCACTTTTTCCCGAAAATAATCTACGTTAATTCGCGATATCTGCGGGAAATTTTTTTATTCCGTTCTTAATGCTTCTACCGGTTTAATTGCTACCGCTTTGCTTGCCGGAATTAATCCTGCTAAAGCTCCGCTCAAAATTAATACACTTAATGCTTTTAATGCAACTTTTAAATCAACAGTAGGGTTTGTAAACATTTCGCCTGATTCACCAATCATTGCATTTAATCCTTCCAGTAAACCTATACCAATCACCAATCCAAAGTAGCCCGAAATAGAAGTAAGAAAAACAGCTTCTAAAACAATTTGCCCGATGATTTGCGCAGGCACTGCTCCCAATGCACGCTTTACGCCAATCTCTTTGGTTCGTTCTTTCACAACAATCAACATGATGTTACTGATTCCAATCACTCCTGCTAATAATGTTCCGATGCCGACGATCCAAACCAGTATTTCTATTCCTGTAAATAGCCCACTCAATTTATTATATTCAACTGCCATGTTCCAATGACCTATGGCTTTCATATCGTCCGGTGCAATTTTGTGTCTTTCTTTTAAAATCGCCATCACTTTTGCTTCCGATACTTCGGCCGGTATTCCATCCCTAGATTTAATAGCGAACCACCCAACAACATCTCCATAATTAAATGCATTTTGAAAAGTACTAAAAGGAATATAAATCTGCTGAGCCTGATCTCTGCCTTCATTGCCGCCTGCGGTGATATAAGTTAAACCAACTATTCTAAAATACACACCATTCACACGAATATATTCGCCTATCACATTTTCGTCCTTTTTAAATAATAATTCAACAACACGAGGACCTATCACGCACACTTTTCTTTTTTCCTTTATATCCAAATCATTAACAAATCTTCCTTTAGAAATTTTTATTTCAGTGATTTCAGAAATATTCGGATAAGACGCTTTGATCTGACAGGAAGCCGTTTTCAAACCCCGGATAACATTGCTTGCTTCTTCGTGACCGCCCAATTGATTTAAAGAAGAAACAACAGCCAGTTCCGGCAATTGTTTCAAGGCTTCGGCATCAGCAACCGTATAATTAAAACTGCGGTTAGGTCTCATGCCTTTATAAGCTTTTGTAGTTTGCTGTGCCCAAACAAAAAAACTATTGGTAGCGGTTCCGGCAAACTCTTTTAATATTCCGTTTCTTAACCCATTTCCTGAACCCAGCATAATTACTAACATAAAAATTCCCCAGAACACTCCAAGCATGGTCAGAAACGTTCGTAATTTGTTTTTACGAATTGTTGCAAAAATTTCCTGCCAGTTATCTCTTTCAAATATCATTTTTAATTTTCCCTTAAAGCAGTTATCGGTTCAACTCTTGCCGCTTTGATCGCGGGAAATAAACCCGCTAAAGCCCCGGCAATTACTATTAATACAACTGCTGTGATGGCAATGGAAAGATCAACTTCAGGATTTTTAAAAAAATCTCCTTCTAATCCAAAGTACCTGATGAGTTCCACCAATCCTATTCCCAGCATGAGTCCTATATATCCGGCAATGGCAGTAATAAAAACAGATTCCTGGATGATGAGAGAGACAATAGATAACGGTGATGCGCCTAACGCTTTTCTGACACCAATCTCTTTCGTTCTCTCTTTAACAACGATCATCATAATATTGCTGACTCCTACCACACCTGCGATTAAAGTAAATATACCAATAATGAATACAAAAATTTTGATGCCGTCCAGTAATCCCATAATGCGTTTATATTCAACATTATTATTAAACACACCAACGGCATTCATATCTGCCGGATCGAAATGGTATTTTTTTGCAAGTGAATTCCGAATTGTAGAAACAATTATCTCACTTTTTTCGGAGGTAACGGTTCCCGTACTTGCCCAAATTACATTTACGTTATCTTTTCCATTATAAATTCGCTGGGCAGTTAACAATGGAATATAGATCCTGTCGTTATCACCTTTACCAGGATCATTAAAAACACCAATTACTTTATATCTTGTTCCCGATACATCAATCATTTTATTTATAGGATATTCTTTTTTGAATAAGGCATCCCGAACCGGAGTGCCGATTACACACACTTTTCTGTATTCACGAAAGTCGTTCTCATTGATAAAACGTCCATTAATGATCTTTGCCTTTTCCAGTAAATAATGATCAGGGGCACATGAACGAACGGTAAAGCCAGCATGTTCATTTTTATAAGACAATGTTTTCCCTGCTCTTCCATCATAAACTGCTGAAGCATGATCAATTCCATCGATTGTATTTTTAATATGGTAAAAATCAGCATTAGTCAATTGAATGTTTCTTCCAGGTTTATAACCATCAAAGGCCATACTGGTTTGTCCACCGTCTACCCAGATACTGTTTGCAGCATCATTTCCAAATTGTGATTGCGCACCGTTTCTTAAACCCTGTCCCGCTGCCAATAATATAATCAGGATAAAAATTCCCCAAGCTACGCTGAACGCAGTTAAAAAAGTACGGAGTTTGTTCTTTTTAATGGTTCCTAATATTTCTTGCCATTTATCGAGATCGAACATTTTTTTATTTAAGATTTTAGAAGTTTGATGTGAGATTTAAAAATATTTATATTTGAAATCTTACTTCTTAAATGATTAGTCCGTCCTTTAACCGAATGGTTCGGTGTGTTAAAGCAGCAATATCATTTTCATGGGTTACTAAAACAATCGTTTTTCCCTGCTGATTAATCTCTTTAAAAATGTCCATCACTTCAATGGATGTCTGCGAATCCAGAGCCCCGGTTGGTTCATCAGCAAATATTACTTTTGGGTTTCCAATCAATGCCCTTGCAATAGCAACCCTCTGTTTTTGACCTCCGCTTAATTCACTTGGTAAATGATTCGCCCAATCTTTCAACCCCATCCTGTCTAAATACTCCAGGGCTTTTATATTACGTTCTTTTCGCGAAACCTTCTGGTAATATAAAGGCAAGGCTACATTTTCCATAGCGTTTTTAAACGATAATAAATTAAAAGATTGAAAAACAAATCCTAAAAATTGATTTCTCAAATGTGCCGCTTTGGTTTGTGAAAGATCCTTGATTAGTGTATTATTAAGTATGTAATTTCCAGAATCATAATTATCAAGTATCCCAAGAATATTTAAAAGTGTAGATTTACCGGAACCCGAAGAGCCCATGATAGATACAAACTCTCCTTCTCTGATATGTATGTCAATGCCTTTTAAAACCTCAAAAGAAGTATTGTTCAAATGATAGGCTTTTTTGATTTGCTCTAATTTAATCACAGCTTAAAAATAGAAATATTAAGCTGATTTTAGCACACCGCTTATGATGGATATAGTACGCTTATATAGATTTTGGTGGTGTCAGGAAGCCTTTTTTCTTGAGTTTTGCATCATGTCAACCACCACACTTAATAAAATGTACAGAAGAATTGTCAATGGTATTCCCTGTAACTGAAAAGCAACCAACAATAATAAACTCATTGCTAAAAATGAATAGCGGAGTCTGTTTCCGCTCCAAGTAAAATGACGGAATTTTAAGGCGAATAAAGGGATTTCGGAAATCAACAACATTGAAAACAGAAAGACTCCCACCATCATAGAATAAGGATTTATAAAGGATAGCGCGGTCTTTGAATCCTGGAGAAAAATGATAGAACACCAGAATATAGCATTGGCAGGCGTTGGGAGGCCGATGAAGGAATCCGATTGTCTAATATCATTATTAAATTTGGCCAGGCGCACCGCTGAAAAAATAGTTAGAATAAAAGCTGAATAATTTAACCATTCATACTCATTGAGAATAAAAGTATACTGGCTCATGGAACCTTCAATGGCGTTTAAATACTGAAATACAACAATGCCCGGAACCACACCAAAGGTAACCATGTCCGCTAAACTATCTAAGTCTTTTCCTATAGGTGAAGTTACCTTAAGCAGACGGGCCGCAAAGCCATCAAAAAAGTCAAGGATAGCTGCAAGAAAAACAAGGTAGGCAGCCCATTCTAAATTGCCTTCAAAAGCCTGAACAATTGCTAAACAACCGCAAAACAGGTTACCGCACGTGATGGTATTAGGAATATGTTTTTTAATATTCATACAGGCTGTAAATATATATAAATTAAATCGTTTGTATATTTACAAAAGATGCTATTCAATTCCCTTATATTTTTGGTCTTTTTGCCGGTTGTCTTTTCAGTCTACTGGTGCCTGCCCGCTAAACATCGGAATCTGTTTTTATTGATCGCCTCTTATTATTTTTACTTTTCATACAATCCCTGGTTCCTGCTTTTACTCATTGGCACTTCTGCTTTTGATTTTTACCTTGCAAAAGCTATTTCCAAAACAGAAAAAGAAGCTAAACGAAAAGCACTTTTGTTCATCAGTATTGTCAGTAATATTGGCGTACTGGTAATATTCAAATATTTTATATTCTTTTATAATACTTCTCTTACGCTCTTCACTGATCATCCTTCTTTTTTAACTAATATCATTATTCCGGCCGGTCTTTCATTTTATACTTTTCAATCCATTAGTTACACGATTGATATTTACCGCAGGAAATACAAGGCAGATGACACTCTGAAAGATTTTTTATTATATGTGTCATTTTTTCCGCACATGGTGGCCGGACCAATTGTAAGACATCATACGTTAATGCCGCAGTTAAAAACAACTCATTTTTTAAAAGATGTTGAGTGGGGGCCAGCCACAAAATTAATCATTTGGGGTTTCTTTAAAAAAATGGTGATTGCCGATAATATTGCTTACCTGGTTGATCCCGTATTTGATAATATTCCCAAAGACTTTAATTCAATTGAATTTATGTGCATGGGCATTTTATTTTTAATACAGTTGTATGCAGATTTTTCAGGATATTCAGATATTGCGACCGGAGTGGCTAAACTTTTCAAAATTAATTTAAGCTTAAATTGGAACCGTCCTTTATTATCAAAATCCGTCACCGAATACTGGCAAAGGCACCACATCAGTTTAACAAGCTGGTTCAAAGAGTATGTTTACATTTCAATAGGAGGCAACAGGGTGAGCGTTCCAAAATGGGCATTTAATATTTTAATTGTGTTCTTGTTAAGCGGCTTGTGGCACGGGGCCAATTTTACTTTTATTATTTGGGGATTATTAAATGGCATCTTTTATTTACTGGAACATATTCCAATAAAAAAATATTTAAAAATTCCTCCATTTTTAAGATGGTCGTACATGCTATTTTTTATATCAATTTTCTTTATCGCATTCAGGGCGAATAATGTGACAGATGTTTTATTCATTTACCAGCACATATTCATCAACGTAAACTTCTGTAACGGGTTCAGTCATCTTTTAGGATTAAACGACCGTTTGTTTTTTGTAATGCTCTTGTTTTTATTATTAATCTTGTTTTTAAAAGAAATTCAGGAAGAGTATACACTTTTAAAAACTTCATCTCTTTCAACAAATATATTAAGCCCGATATTTTATATTTCAATCCTATGCCTCATTTTTTGTTTTGGTGATTTTAATGCTAATCGTTTTATTTATTTTCAATTTTGATCAAAAAAATAATCACATATACTTTTATTTTTCTTTGTTTACTCTTTGTTTACAGGCTGGTCTTATATATGGGGATCAGAAAAAATCAATCAGGAATTTATAATAAGTACAATGAATTATTTTTAAAACAAGGTAATACCTATGATGTTTTGTTTTTAGGTTCATCCAGAGCGGAAATGCATTATAATCCAAAGGTCTTTGATAGTATTACCGGCCTAAGCAGCTACAATCTGGGAATCAGCGGAGCATCTCCAAAGATCAGTTTAGCCTTACTAAAAACATATTGCACTCAACATCAAAAACCAAAATTCATTATTTTTAATATTGATTATTTCTCCCTGCAAAATGACACAGACCGGATCAATGACTTTCCACGGTATTTCCCTTATCTCAATAATAAAAACCTAAGAATGGAATTACAAAAAATGGATAACCGCTTTAATTCGTTTTATTATAATCCCTTGCATTCGTTACCCTATACCCAGGTAGAATATTTAAGCGCTTCCCTGCATGGTTGGTTTGATATCCCCGGAAAATATGACACATTGATGTACAAAGGTTTTCAAACAAGTATTACAAGTAAATTCAATAATTCAGATTCACTACAACCCAAATACTCCTTCATCAGTAATAAAAACAGGAAATATATTGATTCTCTTATTCTTTTTACAAAAGAAAATAATATCCGCTTAACCTTTGTGACATCCCCGGTATATGGAGGAGGAGAAAAAAATGTGTTGAATAAAACAGCGCTTGTAACTCAATTAAAAAATATAGCCTCTATTCATCATATTTCTTATCTGGATTACACCGACTCTCTTGATTACAGAAATCCTATGTTTTACGCAGATTTTTTACATTTGAACCACGAAGGGGCCGGTGTTTTCAGTAAAAGTATTTCTTTGGCTTTTAATAATATTTATGGTATAAATCCGTTATTTAACAAATAATTGTCTTAAATTTAATCGTAATTTATTTATGCGGATACTTTCAAATAAAACCCTGTTTTTTTTGTGCCTTTTACCGGGCACTATTATTAATGCGCAAATAGCAAAATACAGTAATGAGTTTTTAAGTGTTGGTGTTGGAGCCAGGGCATTATCTATGGCAAATGCCAATGTGGCTTCTGTAAATGATGTAACAGCTGGTTATTGGAACCCGGCAGGTTTAAATCTTCAGCAAAGCAATTTACAGGTTGGCTTAATGCATGCAGAATATTTTGCAGGTATTGCAAAATATGATTTTATCGGGGCCTCAAAACGCCTAGACAGTAATAGTGTGGTAGGCCTAAGCTTTATTCGTTTTGGAGTAGACAATATTCCAAATACAACTGAATTAATTGATGCAAACGGAAACGTGGATTATTCCAGAATTAAATCATTTAATGCTGTTGATGCGGCTGTATTATTATCATACGCCCGAAACATGACAAAAATAAAAGGGCTTAAAATTGGGGCCAATGCAAAGATCATACGGCGTAAATTAGGTGATTTTGCAGGAGCCTGGGGCTTTGGTTTAGATGCCGGTGCCATGTATGACTATAAAAACTGGCGTTTTGCCGCTATGGCAAGAGATGTGACAGGAACTTTTAATGCATGGACCTATAACTTATCAGATGATGTGAAACAAACTTTTGCTGTTACGGGAAATGAAATTCCTGCTAATTCAATAGAAGTAACAGTTCCAAAACTTATTCTAGGTATAACACGTACCTGGAATGTGTGGGATGATAAAATATCCATTGGCGGAGAATTAAATTTCATCAATACATTTGATGGAAAGCGTAACACCGTAATTAAAACAAAAGCATGGAGTATGGAACCGGCATTGGGATTAGAACTTGGCTATAAAAAATTTGTTTTTTTACGTGGCGGTATTGGCAATATTCAAAAAGCTAAAAATGTCACTGGAACTGATGTAACCACTGTTCAACCTAATATTGGCGTTGGCATAAAATACAAAATTTTTGGATTGGATTATGCCATGACTAATATTGGTAATGTGGCAACCTCTTTATATTCTCACATTTTCACGGTTAAAATTGATATCAATAAAAAAATAGTTAAATGATAAAACGTTTATACATTTTATGTTTTTTTGTTTTTATTGCAACTCTTGCAGAAGCTCAAAAGTATGGAAACGAATGGATAAATTATTCTCAAAAATATTATCGGATCAACATTTCAAAAACCGGGTTATACCGAATCAATTATACATCTCTTATTAATGCCGGAATTCCTTTAGGTTCCATCAACCCGAAAAACCTTCAGGTTTTTATGAAAGGAGAAGAGCAATACATTAATTTAGTAGGCGAAGCAGATGATGTATTTAACCCAGGCGATTATATTGAGTTTTTTGCAAATAAAAATGATGGGGTATTCGATTCTCTAGCCTATTATAACGTTCCAAGACTGCCGAATCCATATGTTGCCTTATTTAATGATACGAATGCTGTATTTTTAACCTGGAACACTTCTATCAATAATAATCGGGTGATTTATGAAACAGATATTAATTTTTCAGGTTATACACCAGCGACTCATTATTATACTGAAATAATTAAAGCTTACAACTCAACTTATTCATTAGGTGAATTTGTAAACAGCGTACTTTATGATCCAAGATATGTGATTGGCGAAGGTTATGGCATAGGAATAACCAAAGGGCTTAGTGTGCAAACTAATTTCGGAAATTTAAATGTGTATTCCTCCGCTTCTTTACCAGTATACATTAAAACACAGTATTCAGGAACCTCCACTGCTGATTATGTTTCGGGAGTATCATTTGATCACCATATTAAAATGGATTATTTTGATAATAACGGAAATTACGTAAACATTCATGACAATACTTTTTATGGGGTTACCCAGATTTTTTCTGAAAAACAAATTACTTCAGATAAGCTCCAGAATTCATCGCATCTTATAGTGAGTAGTTATAGTGATCCTCAGCTGGTTTACAACAACAGCACAAATGTTCATTACATCACCTTAAAATATCCGCAGATTCCGGATTTTTTAAACACTTCTGAACAAAAACTGTTTTTACCAAATAGCACAGGATCAAAAACCTATTTAGATATACAGAATGTTAATGTTGGTTCTTCGCAGGTTTTATTGTATGACCTTAGCAATCATAAATATATTACTACAGTTGTATCCGGAAACAATGTTAAAGCATTGATACCAAATTCAGCAACTGAAAAAGAGTGTTTTTTAACGACGAGCAATAACGTTAATAACATTACAACACTCACACCCGTTAACCAAACAGGTTTTTTTGTCAACTATTTTACTACGAACCCGGACTCTGCCTTTCTTATTATTAAACATAAAAACTTACAGATTTCCGCAAATGAATATATGCAATACAGGCAAAGTTCTGCAGGTGGTTCCAACCATGTGATCATGGCAGATATAGATGATTTATATGATCAGTTTGCTTATGGAAATATTAAAAACCCATTAGCCATTAAAAACTTTTGTCGTTTTTTGAGTGATACACTTCCAGTCACACCTAAATATTTACTGTTAATTGGTAAATCAATCAGGAACGCAATGGTGAGGGACAATTTAGCCAACTGGAATATGTGTTTCATTCCAACAATGGGAAACCCTTCTTCAGACAATTTACTAACGGCAGGTATCAAGAATTCAAATTCTTCTACGCCATTTATTCCGATTGGAAGAATCTCCGGAAAAACAGACCTCGAGGTAAGAAATTATTTAGGGAAGGTTATATCCCATGAGTCAGGCCTTAAACAATCGCCACCGGATGACTGGCGTAAAAATGTTTTACATTTTAGTGGCGGATCAGGGCTGTCTCAGCAGGTTGCTTTTAAATCTTATTTAGCATCCTTTGGAAATATTATCAAAGACACTTTGTTTGGCGCACGTATACATAGTTTTGGAAAGACCAGCACTGCGCCGATTCAAATTAATGTGAGCGATTCAGTTACTTACCTGATCAACAAGGGCGCGTCTTTAATTACTTTTTTTGGCCATGGCTCAGTTACCGGTTTTGACCAGGCAATTGATGATCCAAATGCATATAGTAATACTGATAAATATCCTCTATTTATTGCTAACTCCTGTTATTCGGGAGACATCCATCTTCCCGAATCCAATAGTACCAGCGAAGTGTTTACCCTCATTCCTAACAAAGGAAGTATTGGTTTTGTTGCCTCTTCTTCATCCGGACTTGTCAATACTTTGCGATATTATACAGAAGTAATGTACAAATCTCTTGGTTACGAAACTTATTATAAAGGAATCGGTGATGCTGTAAAAAACGCATCCTACAAAACAACCACTTTTTCTAATCAGACGCAGGAAATTACTAACCTGGAAATGACACTAGAAGGAGATCCATCTGTGAGATTAAATGCCTTTGCAAAACCCGATTATGTTGTGAAAAATGAATATGTTTCTCTGGATGCTTTTAAATCTATCGATTCTATTGCCATCAACATTCGGATAAAAAATAATGGTAAGGCAATTCGGGATACTTTTGTAGTTAAAGTAGAACGTTATTTTCCTAACGGTGATTCAATAACCTATTACAAAAAAATAAAGGCTCCTTTCAACACAGATATACTCAGGTTTTTTATTTTTAAAGATCTTGAAAATAGCGTAGGATTAAATCATTTTAAAGTTACCATTGATTACTATAATGAAATTAGTGAACTGGCAGAAAACAATAATTCAACCACGGGCACTGTTGACCTATTTATTTCGGGTGGTGATGTGATCCCGGTTTTCCCATACAAATATGCTATCGTGCCAAATACTGCGCAGATAACTTTAAAAGCATCTACCGCTGATCCGTTTGCTACCACTGCCAATTATATTATGCAACTTGACACGAACGATACTTTTTTAAATCCAATTAACACTACAACCATTAATAGTATTGGCGGTGTTATTGAATGGACCGTAAATTTACCTGGGCCTGATAGCACTGTATATTTCTGGAGAGTAAAAAAAGATTCGGTTTTAATTACAGACCGTTTGCAATGGAGAGAGAGTTCCTTTCAAAAAATTCCAGGAAAAAATGGATGGGCGCAGGCACATTTCCATCAATTCAAGAATGACCGCTACCAGTTTATCAATTATAAAAAACCTCAGCGCACGTTTGAATTTTTTAATAATATTGTTAGTCTTCAATGTAATAATGAATATAAAAACGGGAGCGACTTATATGGCATCCGATACACTTTAAATACAACCATCGAATCTAACTACAATTTTAATACAAGCGATGGCTGGAGTATTGCTGTACTTGATTCTATTTCCGCAGAACCTTTGAAGTCTTTTATTACACCTAACGGCGGTTTTACCCCGAACTATAATTGCCTAGCATTTCCTAATGAGTATAGAGCTTCTTTTGATTTTGGACCTTCAACCAATTGCGGAAATGATCCACTATGGAAAACTCATTTAAAGGACTTTTTAAATGGTGTTCCGTTAAATGATTACATATTAGCATACAGCAGTAATGCACATCATTCCAGCACATTTCCTTCCACTCCTGGTTTAGTGCAGGCATTTCAAAGTTTTGGAGGTTATAGTTTAAGCAATGCGGGCGATTCATTACCGATGATTATTTTCGGAAGAAAACGCAGTATTCCTTGTTTAGGGTGCGGGCAGGAAGTGATTGGATTTTCACCATCTTCAAAAATTGTACTGAAAGATACCATCCGGACTAAGTGGGATAAGGGTTTTATAGAATCAGAAATTATTGGTCCTGCCATCAATTGGAATAGCTTACATTGGAAATATACATCACAACTGTCAACCGACAGCGTAGCTTTAAAAATAGTACGGATAAAAGCTAATGGTTTAGTGGATACAGTACCTACTATTTTCTACAAAAATAATTTTGATGTTTTGGATTTATATAATTATGTAGATGCCTCGGTATACCCAAAAATAAAGTTGATTGCCTTTATGAAAAATAATTCAATTAATACTGCGCCTCAACTTAAAAGATGGCAAATATATTATGATCCTGTTCCTGAATGCGCTATTAATCCGCAACAGGGTTTTACATCTAATGCCACATTGCAGGCATTACAAGAAGGGGCAAATTTAATCGTTCATCTTCCCATTAAAAATATCGGAGAAATTTCATTCACAGATAGCTTATTGGTAACCTATTGGATTGAAGATGCAAATAAAATTACTCACCCTCTACCGCAAAAATTAAAAGCAAAACCTTTTATCCCTAACCAGGTGATCATTGATACCATTCAATTTAACAGTTTTGATTATCCGGGTTTCAATTATTTGTGGGTCGATGTGAACCCTGAAGCCAATGCGAAACATCAGTTAGAACAATATCATTTTAATAATGTGGCGCGGCTCGGATTCAATGTTAGTAAAGATAATGTTAATCCACTTTTGGATGTAACATTTGACGGCACTCATATCTTAAACGGAGATATTATTTCATCAAAACCTCATGTGCTTGTTTCATTAAAAGATGAGAATAAATTCCTTGCATTGGATGATACGTCCGATTTCAAGGTCTTTATAAAATATCCAAATCAATCAACTGAAAAAAGACTATACTTTGTAAAAGATCTTGAATTCACGAAGGCACAGTTACCTAATAATTCATGCAAAATTGAATGGAGACCAGAATTTGCCGAAGACGGCAAATACAAACTTATTGTTCAGGCTAACGACAGGAGTAGCAATGTGTCCGGTTCAGTAGATTATAACATCCTGTTTGAGATCATTAATAAACAGACGGTGACAGAGGTATTAAATTATCCGAATCCTTTTAGTACATCTACCCGTTTTGTATTTACATTAACCGGTAATGAAATCCCTGATATGTTCACCATCCAGATCATGACAATTACCGGAAAAGTGGTAAAAGAGATTACCAAACAGGAGTTAGGTAATTTACACATTGGTCGAAACATTACTGAATATACCTGGGACGGAAAAGATGAATTCGGTGACAAACTGGCAAATGGTGTTTACCTTTATAAAGTAATAACCAGGCATAACGGTTCTGCCATTGAAAAAAAACAAACGGATGCGGACTCTTTCTTTAAAAAAGGAATTGGGAAAATGGTTATTATCCGATAACTAATTTATCTAAAATTTTATCTTTTGATATCGCAGTTTTAATGATCTCTGATGCTTGTTTTAAAATATCCGATTCTATCGTTTTTTTAAATCCCAATATAGTAATGGCTTTATCATTGGCCTGATCTTCTGTTAACTTTTCTGATATAAAAAGAGCATCCTTTAACTCGTGAACTTTTAAACCCTCATCTTTTAATATTCCCAATTCTTCGATCAACCAGCTCAACGCATAAAAAGAATCTTCGTCATATTCAATAATAGCGGTATTATTTGGTTTCGCCGGCAATTTATTGAAAGAAGACTTTAATACTTCCTTTGTGAAATAATTAATATGAGTCTTTTGTTTTTTAGATGTTTTTTTTAGTTGTATGAGTCCCTGAAGCGATTGGGCATAAATACTTAACCAACGCAATTTGCGGCGTACTTCATGGATGTGTTCCTCTAATTTAGTGAACTTGTAATCATATTTTAAAACGAAATTTAATATCGCATCAATTTCATCAACGATTGAAAACTGTAATTCATCAATATATTCCTGATTATACTCAACAGTGAATTCATTTAATTTACTATCAAAAGATTCTAATTTATTATTTAGCCAATCTTTTTCGCGCAAACGCTGATTAAATTTTTCGGCATGCTTGGCAACATTGACACTGAAATATTTTACAACTTCCGGAGAAATTATTTTATTTGCTTTAAATTCCTTCTCCATCTCATCATATTTATCAATCTCACCTAACAAGTCTTCCAGTTTTTTAAACCTGCTATTCCATTTATCAAATATTGCTTCATCAAAAGCCTTATTATGTAGGCGCGTTAATGACTCAAGCATAAACAGTGGCGTTCTTGCTCCATGTTTATGCAGCCATATAGCCGGATTATCTTTCTTTGCTGCTTTAGCAAATAGTTTCTGTAGCTGCGCGCTGTAAAATAAAAACGGATTGATCTCTTTTGTTTTCATAATTTATATTTTAAATTCTATAACATCTATATTATTTACTTGCTCAAGATTTTCTTTCTATGATCTAATACAGTTGGGATTGATAAGGAATGTGTCAAGCGTTGCTCTATACGTATGAGATGCCAGCAGCGAATCTTTTTTTAATTTGCCAATGCATTGAACGCAGTTAAAATATAAAATAAAATTTGAGCTGGCTTTCATATTTTAAATTTTAAAACAAAGTATAAGGTAAAGATGCATCGTTTTGTCAGGGCAATTTACAAATAATGCCAATAAAAAACATATTTAAAAATCTTATAAAAGTGTATCTTTAAAAACTTTTAATAAAAATTATGGAAAAAAGAGTTCGATTACGTTTCGCTCCAAGTCCAACCGGTGGTTTACACATGGGTGGTGTACGCACAGCTTTATTTAGTTATTTATACGCCAAAAAACATGGCGGTGATTTTGTATTAAGAATTGAAGATACCGACCAAACACGTTACGTAAACGGAGCAGAAGAATACATTATCAATGCTTTAAAATGGTGTGGAATTGAGCCCAATGAAGGTGTTGGTTTTGGAGATGGCCCTTATGCCCCATATAGGCAGAGTGAAAGAAAAGAATTGGGAATTTATAAAAAATACTCTGATCAGTTAATTGCATCAGGTCACGCATATATTGCCTTTGATACTTCGGAGGAACTTGATGAAATGCGCAAGCGTTTGGAAGCCGCAAAAGTAGTGGCTCCTCAGTACAATGCAATTACACGTCAAAATATGCGTAACTCATTGACATTACCTGAGGACGAAGTGAAAAAATTATTAGATTGCGGTTCGCCATATGTGGTTCGATTAAAAGTTCCCCGTAATGAAGAGATCCGCTTTCATGATATCATCCGTGGTTGGGTAACCGTTAATTCGAGCCAGGTAGATGACAAAGTATTATTAAAATCCGATGGTATGCCAACTTATCATTTAGCGCATATTGTTGATGATATTGAAATGAAAATTACACATGCGGTGCGTGGGGAAGAATGGCTGCCAAGTGCGCCTTCGCATATTTTAATTTACAGATATCTTGGATTAGAAGCAGACATGCCGCAACTGGCACATTTACCTTTGATCCTAAAACCCGATGGAAACGGAAAATTATCAAAACGTGACAAGTCAGGATTGCCAATGTTCCCAATCAATTGGCATGATGAACGTACCGGAGAAAGTTACGTTGGATACAGAGAATCAGGATTTACTCCAGATGCTTTTATAAACATGTTAGCCTTGTTGGGATGGAATCCGGGAGATAACCGTGAGATCATGACCAAAGAAGAATTGATCAGAGATTTTTCTTTTGAAAGAGTAAATAAATCAGGAGCCAAATTTGACCCTGAAAAAACAAAATGGTTCAACCAACAATATTTAAGAATGCAAACTGATGAACAGTTAGCAGACTCTGTTGCTCCTTTATTAGAGGAAAAAGGCATCAAAAAAGATAAAGCTTTTGTAAAAGAATTTTGCAGGTTGATCAAAGAGAAGGCACATTTTATTACTGAGTTTTACGAACTGGGTTCTTACTTTTTTGTGGCGCCAATCAGCTATGACGAAAAGGTAATGACCAAAAAATGGAATGAGAATTCAAAAGCTACTTATACGAAACTAACAGAAAAACTAGCTTCATTAAATATATGGACTATTGATTCTATTCATGAATTATTTGCATCTGTTGAACCCGAGTTAGGAAAAATTGATATGCAGGTGGTTCGTGTTTTAACTACAGGGGTTGCAGGCGGGGCTCAATTGTTTGACATGTTAGCTTTGCTGGGAAAAGAAGAAGTAATTGAAAGGTTAAATACAGCTTTAAGTAAATTATAAAAAACTTAACCACAAAAAACGCGAAGAAAAAAGCGAAGAAAAAAGCGAAGAACACAAAGAAGAAATAAATTATTACTAAAAATTCTCTGTGACCTTTGTGCCTACTTTGCCCGTTTGCGGTTAAACAACCAAAATGGAATTATACTCTGATGAATATTTTATGAGTGAAGCGCTGAAAGAAGCCCGAAAAGCTTTTGATGCAGATGAAGTTCCTGTGGGCGCAGTAATTGTAGCAGAAAATAAAATTATTGCAAGGGCACATAATTATACAGAACGGTTGAATGATGTGACCGCTCATGCAGAAATGCAGGCAATTACCTCTGCAGCCAATGCTATTGGTGGAAAATATTTAAACGATTGTACACTTTATGTTACTTTGGAACCCTGTTTGATGTGCGCCGGAGCATTGCATTGGACACATATTACGAAAATAGTTTATGGAGCAACTGATGAGAAGAAAGGTTTTACAAAGATCAATCAATTGGTGTTGCATCCCAAAACATCTGTTGTGAAAGGAATTTTAGAGAACGAATGTTCAACGATATTAAAAGATTTTTTTATTACTAAAAGAAAATAATAAAACACATTGTCAATTAGAGCTGTCACACTGAACGAAATAGAAGTGCCAGAACAGCTGTAAACTCTTATCTTTATCTTGAATAATAAAACAATAACTTATGAATTTAGACTTAACAAATAAGCACGCCATTGTTTGCGGAAGCACCCAGGGCATAGGAAAAGCCATCGCATTTGAATTAGCAAATTTAGGAGCCAGCGTTACTTTAATTGCACGAAACGAAGATGCATTAAAAGCTACCAAACAAGAACTGAGCACAAATGCAGGCCAGCTACATTCTTATCTGTGTGTTGATTTCGGTAATCCCCAGGAGTTGAAACAAATTGTGGAGGCATATTTACAGCGTCAACCAAATGTGCATATTTTAATAAACAATACAGGCGGGCCGCCATCCGGACCAATTGCACTTGCAAAAAGTGAAGAATTTTTATCGGCTTTCAATAATCATTTAATATGTAATCATATTTTGGTACAGGCTTGTATTGAATACATGAAAAATGCAAAATACGGACGGATCATCAATATCATTTCCACATCAGTGAAGCAGCCATTAGCCAACCTTGGCGTATCTAATACTATCCGTGCAGCCGTTGCAAACTGGAGCAAAACCCTGGCTGGAGAATTAGGTAAATATAATATTACAGTAAATAATGTTTTGCCGGGAGCTACTGCAACGGTTCGCTTAAAGACAATCATTGAAAATAAATCGAATAAAACAGGTCATGCCCTGGATTCTGTGACTAATGAAATGATCTCAGAAATTCCGATGGGTCGTTTTGCAGAAGCATCAGAGATTGCAAATGCCGTTGCCTTTTTAGCTTCACCGGCCGCTTCGTATATTAACGGCATAAATTTACCTGTAGATGGCGGAAGAACAGGATGTTTGTAACCTATCAATTCTTTAAACGAAGAGCTAACTATGACAAACTTTTTGTGGTAAATTAACAAGGTTTGAAGTCGAAAACTAAGCTCTATCTCCCCTTTTTTATATTATATTTGTTTTGTTTATTACCTGATTATACCCGATTTATGAAGATTATTATACCAATGGCCGGAAAAGGTAAGCGCATGCGTCCACACACGCTTACGGTTCCTAAACCTTTAATTAACCTAGCTGGAAAACCTATCGTGCAAAGGCTTGTAGAGGATATCACAAAAGTATGTGGTGAAAAAGTAGATGAGATAGCTTTTATCATAGGCTCCGATTTTGGAAAAGAAGTAGAAGAAAATTTAATAAAAATTGCACAGGACCAGGGCGCTAAAGGTACTATTTGTTACCAGGAAAAAGCTCTCGGAACAGCTCACGCAATCATGTGCGCCAAAGAAAGTATCAGTGGTAAAACCGTTGTTGCTTTTGCCGACACTTTATTTAAAGCTGATTTTGTAATGGATACAAACCAGGCCGGTGTTATTTGGGTGCAGGGTATTGAAGATCCACGCCAGTTTGGTGTTGTAAAAGTAAATGAAGAAGGTGTGATCACTGATTTTGTTGAGAAACCGGAAACATTTGTAAGTAACCTGGCCATTATCGGCATCTATTATTTTAAAGATGGCGATAATTTAAAAAAAGAATTACAATATCTTTTGGATAACGATATCAAAGAAAAAGGCGAATACCAGTTGACAAACGCTTTGGAGAACATGAAACAAAAAGGCATAAAATTTACGCCTGGCAAAGTAACGGAATGGTTGGATTGTGGGAATAAAGATGCAACAGTTTATACGAATCAACGTGTACTGGAATTTGATAAAGGGAAAGCTGCTTTAAAAGGTAAAAATATAACTTGTGAAAACAGCCTTATTATTGAGCCTTGCTTTATCGGTGATAATGTGACATTGAAAAATTCAATTGTAGGTCCACACGTTTCTATTGGTGCAAATAGTATGGTAACTGATGGTGTTGTAAAAAATTGTATCATTCAACCCAATACCAAAATAAGCCATGCTATTGTTGCTAACAGTATGATTGGTGAGGGTGCTGAAGTAAAAGGAAAAGCTTTGGATCTCAGTATGAGTGATTATACAACAATATCATTATAAGCTACGTTTTTGAAATTTAAAACGAAAATATTTTTTTATTCTCTTTTATTACCGACCCTGGTACTTTCTGTCCTATCCTGCAAGACAAAAAAAGCAACCACTCAAATTACCGAACCTGTTATTAAAATAAAAGGGGGCCTTACTGATGCCGACCAGGCAAAATTTACTTTCCATTTTATTGAAGGGTGTAAGGAAAGAATGAAGGGTAATATAGAAAATGCGGAAGGCCTGTTTAAAGAATGCTTAAAAATAGATCCAACATCAACAGCCGTTAAATATGAACTTGGAAACGTTTACCGGTTCAATGGCTTATATGATAATGCTTTAAAATATGGGAAGGAATGCGCTAATGAAGATCCAAAAAATGAATGGTATCAATTACTATATATTGAATGCCTGCACAATAAACGACAGTTTGCTGAGGCCGCTAATATTTATTCAAGGCTGATTAAAAACTACCCTAACCGTTCAGAATTTTATGAAGGCCTGGCAGCAGAATTTATGTACAGTGGCAGTTATGAAAAATCATTTAAGACCTATGATGAGATCGAAAAAAAATTCGGACAAAACGAGGCATTCACTTTAAACAAAATTAAACTTCTCAGGCAACTTAAAAAAAACAATGAAGTAGAGGCCGAATTTAAAAAACTAATTAAATTAAACGGCAGTGAGGCACGGTATTTTACTTATTTAGCGGAATTTTACCAGGAAACAAATCAGAACGAGAAAGCCATGGCAACCTATCAGGAGATCTTAAAAGTTGATCCCAAAAATCCAATGGTGCATTTGGCCTTCGCTGATTATTACAAATCGCAGAATGATAAGGATAACTTTTATAAAGAAATAAAAATAGCTTTTGAAAATCCGGATCTGGATGTCGACACTAAAATAAAAATATTAGTTTCTTATTATGAATTATCTGATGTCAATGCTGAATATAAACAACAGGCATTAGAACTTCTTATTATAACACTGCAACTTCATCCTTCTTCTGCTGATGTTCATAGTATTTACGGAGATTTTTTATTTAAAGACAAAAAATTAAAAGAAGCAAAAGAAGAATACGTTATTGCTACACAAATCGATAAAAGCCGTTTTAACTTATGGCAGCAATTATTATATGTTGACGCGGAATTAAATGATTTTAGTGCGCTGGAAGTTCATAGCGCCGAATCCATGGAGTTGTTTCCCAATAACCCGAGACCCTATTATTTTAACGGGCTAGCGAACATCCAATTAAAAAAATATGATCTGGCTGTGAGATCTTTGGAGGATGGGATTGAATTTGTATATAACGATAAACCCTTATTAATAGAATATTACTCGAGTTTAGGAAATGCTTATAATTATTTGAAAGATTATATTAAATCTGATAAAGCCTTTGATGATGCGTTGAAAGTTGATCCTGATAACGATTTTATCTTAAATAATTACGCGTATTTTTTATCTCTTCGTAAAGAAAAGTTAGAGAAAGCTGAAAAATTTTCAAGACGTTGCAATGAACTAAAGCCTAACAACCGCTCGTATATCGACACTTATGGTTGGATTCTTTATCAGCAGGGAAAATATAAGGAAGCAGAGGAATGGTTGAGCAAGGCTGTTAAACTTGGTCAGAAAAGTTCAATTGTCGAACATTACGGTGATGTTTTATATAAATTAGATCGTACAGAAGAAGCCCTAAAATACTGGAAGGAAGCAAAACAAGCTGGAGGTGGCTCTGAGCTTTTGGATAAAAAAATAAGTGAAAAAAAATTAAATGATTAAGCAAGTACATATATATATTTCTCTACTATGCATGTTCATCATGCTGCTTTTTTTGTTTTCATGTAAAACTAAAAAGCATATTCAGAAAACGGACAGCACTCAAACTGAAGACACAGTCGGAAAATGTCGTATCACATTTAAAACCGCCAAATCACTATCAAAACATATTAGAGAAAACCAATTAATGTACAATTGGCTAAGTGCCAAGGCCGATGCTGAAGTGAACATTGATGGCGAAGATCACAAACTGGATGTGCGTTTAAAAATACGTAAAGATAGCGCGATATGGATTTCCATCCAGGCAGTTGGACTCATAGACATTGCCAAACTTTTAATCACAAAGGATACAGTGAAAATGGTGGTTTACGTTAAGAAACAATACTTCAAAGGTGATTTTAATTACATTAACCAGTTATTAAATGCAGATCTTGATTTTGATTTAATCCAGGCCGCATTAATTGGTAACAGCGCTGATTTTGATGATGATGACAGTAAAATGAAACCGGTAGTTGATAGAGAAAACTGTCATTATTTATTAAGTACCATGAGAAAGCGTAAACTGAAACGGATTAACAGTAAACAGGATTCTTTAAAACGTCCCTTACAGATCATGACTTTAAACCCTGAAACCTACAAAATCATCAGTAATAACTTCGAAGATGTAACAACAAACCGAAGTTTCCATGCAAATTATGATAGATTTAATGCAAAAGATTCAGTTTTTGCACCACACGATGTTAATATTGAGATCAAGGCAGAGAAGAAAATAGACCTTAAAATTAGCTATGTTCGCATAGAGATAAATCAGCCACAAAAATTAACGCTGAACATACCAAAGAATTATGATCCGATCCCTGTTAAAAAAAATAAACCTTAGCACTTTTATTTGCTTTGCTTTCTTTCTTTTTAGCGTTTCCACCTCGGTATTTTCACAAACAAAAACACAATCTCAAAAAGATCTTCTAAATAAAAAAAACAAGTTGAATGACGACATCAAACAACTCAATTCTCAGTTAAGCCAAACCAAAGCCAACAAGAAGTCTCAGATAAATACCATTGTTGTGATCAATACCAAAATCAAGGTTCGTGAGGAGCTAATAAGCACAATCAATACCGAACTTTCACAAATTAATGCAAGGATCAAAAAAAATGTTACGGAAGTAAACGCTTTAAAAGCAAGTTTGGATAAACTTAAAGGAGAATATGCCAAGATGATTTATTTCGCTCAACGCAATCAGGATTCTTATACAAAAATCATGTTCCTGTTTTCTTCAGGCAATTTTAACCAGGCTTACATGCGGATAAAATATTTTCAACAGTATGCCGCTTTTCGTAAAAAACAAGCAGATGAAATTTTGGCCACTCAGGTTATCCTGAATGATAAATTAAAAGAGCTGGAAACACAGCGCCATGAAAAAAATGTATTACTTGGAAATGAAAAGGAAGAAAAAACACAACTGGATGGCGAAAAGCAGCAGCAGGAAATTGTGTTAAGCAGCTTACAGCAACAGGAAAAAGAATTAAAGGAAGAACTGGAAAAGAAAAAACGGGATGCTGAAAATTTACAAATAGCTATTAAACGTTTAATTGAAGCTGAAATAAAACGTAAGGTAGAAGAATCAGCAAAAATTGCAGCTGAAAAAGCGGCAAAGGCAGAAAAAAATAAAAACAAATCAAAAACCAAATCAAAAACCGAAACAAAAACACCAGAAGTAAAAGTAACCTCTCCTGAACTGACAGAAGAAGCTGAGGCCCTGGGAGCAGATTTTTCAAGTAGTAGGGGCAAACTACCATGGCCGGTAACCAAAGGCGTTATTTGCCAGCCCTATGGCGAATATGAGCATCCTGCCATTAAAGGTTTTATGATGAATAATAATGGGGTTGAAATTTGCGCCAATAAAGGCTCGCAGGCCCGTGCCGTATTTGAAGGAGAGGTAACGAGTATTGCCATTTCACCAACCGGCGGAAAACTGATTATCATCCGTCATGGCGAATACCTGAGCGTTTACAGTAATATAGGAGATGTATTTGTTAAACAAGGCGATAAAGTAACTATTAAACAAAATATCGGAACCATCCTGGACGAAGATGGAAAAACCAGCATGAACCTCCAGATCTGGAAAGGTCAGAAAACAATGGATCCAAGTGGTTGGTTGTTTAATGCGAGATAGTACTTCCGATTATCCTTTCCAGTTCATAAGATCTTTCCCAATATCACTCCTGTAATATTTACCGTCATAAGAAACAGTTTCAGCAGCGGCAAAACTTTTAGCAACAGCTTCCTCAATGGTTTTACCAAAGGAGGTAACAGCAAAAACACGTCCGCCATTCGTAACAACCTCTTCATTTTTAAAAGCTGTTCCTGAATGAAATATATGGCTGTCTTTCACAGCATCAAGTCCTGTGACAACTTTATTTTTCTCATAATCCTCCGGGTATCCACCGGAAACTAATACAACAGTTGTTGCAATGTCAGGAGTTACACTGAATTGTTTTTTATGTAAGGTTTGAGTAGCTACACCCTGCAACAAATCCAAAAAGTCGGATTCAATTCTTGGAATCACCACTTCTGTTTCAGGATCTCCCATGCGGCAATTGTATTCAATCACACTTGGCTCTCCATCACAATTCATTAATCCAATAAAAATAAATCCCCTGTAGTCAATGCCATCTTTCAATAAACCATTAATAGTAGGCTTTACAATCTTTTCTTCCACCTTTTTTATAAAAGCTTCATCAGCAAATGGAACCGGGCTCACTGCACCCATTCCTCCGGTATTTAAACCGGTATCCCCCACTCCAATGCGTTTATAATCTTTAGCTGACGGCAATATTTTATAAGAATTTCCATCCGTTAAAACAAACACCGATAGTTCAATGCCTTTCAAAAATTCTTCAATCACCACAGTATTACCTGCCTCACCAAACTTCGCATTCAGTATCATGTTTTGTAATTCGTGTTTGGCTTCGTCTTTATCATTTATAATCAACACACCTTTTCCTGCTGCTAAACCATCTGCTTTTAAAACATATGGCGCTTCCAGTGAATCAATAAAGGCAGCCCCTTCATGAATATTATCTTTTGTAAAGCTTTTATATTTAGCAGTTGGTACACCGTGCCTAAACATAAATTGCTTACTGAAATCCTTACTACCTTCTAACTGCGCGCCGTCTTTTTTAGGTCCAATCACAGGGATCTCTCTTAAAACCTCATCCTGCAAAAAGTAATCGTGTACTCCTTTTACCAGCGGATCTTCCGGTCCAACTAAAACAAGATCAATACTTTTTTCCCAAACTAAATTCTTAATGGCATCGAAATCAGTTGCAGAAATCGCCACATTGGTTCCACACTGGGCGGTTCCGGCATTACCCGGTGCAATGTATAAGTTCTCTAATTGCTTGCTTTGAGCCAGCTTCCATGCAAAAGTATGTTCTCTTCCTCCGGACCCTAATATTAATACGTTCATATGATTTGAATAATTGGTAAAAATAAAAAATCCCACCTTAAATGATGGGACTGCTTAAAAAGTTTTAAAAACTATTTTAGTGTTTTTTCTTACTAAAGCTTGCATTTCCTCTTACCCTTGTATTTGATCTTCTTTTGTTTTGTTGTGCAATAACCCCATCGGTAAAACGCTTCCCTTTAGAACGGTTACGTGAAAATAGTTTCGGTTGTTCTTTCTTTTGCTTAATTCCTGGGTTGGTTTTATGATATACCCAGGCACCTCCGCTTTTATTACCTTTAAATAAACGAGCTATAAATCCTTTCTTATTTCCGCCTTTAGCAAAAGCCCCGGCATTTCCTTTAGATTTTCCGCCAAATAATTTACCACCGCCGCCTCTTTGATTTCGATGCTCTCTTTTTCTGCCACCCTTTACCTGAGACATCATAGGCGTTGAAATGCCTATGGCTAAAAGTAAAAAGTCTTGTCATTTTCATTATTACAATATTATACAAATAAAATCATAATGTCCAACGATTACTTGCTTATTTACCAAATAAACTTACAAGATTTAAACAATTCAACATTTATAACTTCTATCTTCAAAAAAACTACAAAATCATAAATAACAAACATCTTCAAAATATTTTTCTTTTCATAAATTATGTAGTTTAGCAGTTGATGATTGTAAATGAAATAAACGTTGATGATTTTTTGATTAAAAGCAAAGGCGAATTAATTATTGATGTAAGAGCTCCGATTGAATTTTTCAAAGGACATCTTCCAAACGCAATTAATATTCCTTTATTTGAAGATACCGAACGAGCTGAAATTGGAACGCTATACAAACAACAAGGTAAAGACAAGGCCGTCAATCGTGGGCTAGAAATTGTCTCTCCTAAAATGACAGTTTTTGTTGATAGGGTAAAAAAATTATCCAAAACCAAAAAAGTATTTGTGTATTGTTTCCGCGGAGGCATGCGCAGCAATTCTTTTGCCTGGTTAATGAATACTTCAGGCCTCGATGCCGTGATCATGAAAGGTGGCTATAAGGCGTTTAGAAATTTTGTTTTAAATGATTTTGAAAAGGATAGAAAAATTATTTTATTAGGTGGCAAAACAGGAAGCGGTAAAACAGATGTATTAAAAAAATTATTAGTCCTTTCTATACAAACAATAGATCTTGAAAACATCGCCCATCATAAAGGCTCGGCTTTTGGTTCTATCAACGAACAAAAACAGAATCCTCAGCAGGTTTTTGAACATGAAATCTTTCATCAGTTGTCATTGGTAAATCCTTCGCAGCCTGTTTTAATGGAAGATGAGGCTCAATCGATTGGTTATAATAAACTCCCGCAAGGCTTATGGCGTCAAATGGAAAAGTCTACCATCATCAAAATTGAAATTCCTTTTGAGCTAAGGGTACAGAAGTTAGTAGAAGATTATGCCACGGTTGATATAGAAGCTTTGAAAAACTGTGTGATAAAGATCTCGCAACAATTAGGATCCCTCAATACAAAATTGTGTTTACAATATTTAGATGATAGGAATTTACATGACGTTGCCCGTTTATCTCTTCTATATTATGATAGAGCTTACGAATTCAGTTACCAAAAAAAGAAACAACCAATTGTTCTTTTAAATTCTGATACTATTGATGCGGAAACCAACGCGTTAAAAGTCAAACAAATTATCGATACTCTAAAGTAAAATATGTCAGTTAAATTAACCCAATACAGTAAAGCATCAGGCTGTGGCTGTAAAATAGCGCCTGCGGTGCTTGAAGAAATTTTAAAAGGCTGCAAACAGGAACTTATTTTTAAAAACCTGTTGGTTGGTAACGAAACCAAAGATGACGCTGCCGTATATGAATTAGAGGATGGAAATTGCATCATCAGTACAACTGATTTTTTTACTCCAATAGTAGATGATGCATTTGATTTTGGAAAAATTTCTGCCTGCAATGCCATCAGTGATATTTATGCCATGGGCGGAAAACCATTAATGGCAGTAGCAATTTTAGGGTGGCCAGTCGATAAAATTCCTACGGATATTGCACAACAGGTGATTAAAGGTGCTCAGGAAATTTGCACAAAAGCAGGAATTCCATTGGCTGGCGGTCATAGTGTGGATACACAAGAACCATTATTTGGTTTGGCGGTAACAGGTATTGTGAAAAAGAAAAATATCAAAAAAAATAATTCTGTTCATGAAAATGATATTTTATATCTCACAAAACCTTTAGGGATAGGCGTTTTGAGTACCGCTTTAAAAAGAGGATTATTAAAAGAAGAAGAGTATAAATTATTGATAGAGCAAACAACTGCTTTGAATTCCATTGGAGAGCAGTTAGGAAATTTATCTTATGTGAATGCAATGACTGATATTACCGGATTTGGATTTGCCGGGCATTTATTGGAAATGCTGGCAGATACCAAGCTATCAGCCACGGTTAAAAAAAATGCACTTCCAATAATGGATGCTTCAAAAGAATATGCAAAACAATTTGTGTTCCCAGATAATACAACCCGAAATTACAATGACCAGTCTAAACACATTGAGGGCATGACAGATCTTGATTTTATTTTTTATTGTGATCCTCAAACTTCCGGTGGATTATTATTTAGTGTAGATTCTTCTTTCGAAAAAGAGATGGATGCTTTTTTACAAACACGTGAACAGTTTTTCGCAAAGATTGGAACCATCACCACTGAACAGGAAAAAGAAATTGTGTTTATCTAGTTGCCCATTAAATAACCTGCATCCCTTCCTATTAATTTAGGGATAATAGTTCCGAAGAAACTTAACTTTATTAATAAAATAAATTCGATTACTTTTAATTGCTCCAACGGAGCAAAGTATTAAACTAAATGTCTTTCTCCGCCGGAGCAAAAGTACTAAGGTTAAAAATCTGTGGTGACTTTTTGAGGGGCTGCTATCTAATACACTCCTAATAAAATTTTTAAAGATTGCCTAAGCGACAAGCTTCTGGAACTACAGGCTACAATAAAAGAAATCAGGAAACTGGAAGCGATATTTATCAGGCCTATCAGGATCACTCCTGCAAAAACTGTAATTATTAAATCCAAATGGTATGATCCACCTGATCCTAGTGAGACCCCGAAGTTACCGGCAGAAATAGTTATATGCCTGATGTCAAAAGGAATTCCAATGAACTTTCCCATATTTCCGGCCATACCCAAACAAAAACCTAAAAATAAATTACCGAGGATTGCCCCAAGATTCCGCTCTACAAATACAGAAATTTTTCTTCTTTTTTCTTCACTATATATTTTTAATTTCGGATGCTTACGGATACGCGCAGCTATTTCTGAATAAACCACTTTATTATCAATGTACCCAATCACAATCCCTGACAGTGATAAAAATACACCGGTAATACATGCATAGATTAAAGAAGCACTATACAAAGGATGATTTGAATACAATTGTTTTTTAGAAACTACAGTATCAAACACGGGATACTTCAAATAATGGTTAAGCACCCAGGCTACTAAAAAACACAATGGTAATACAATTACTAGATTACCGAGGAGTGAAACGAACTGGCTACGAATAATTTGTTTAAACATCATCCAGGGCTTTTTACTGGAATCACTTGTATTGTCAATGCTCTCAGCAATGTAAGAAGCAGTCATTGAAGGTTGTTTGGTAGCTAATGTGAAATGTAATAAATGCATTAACACAAATCCGAAGCCATAATTTAAGCCAAATAAGATGCCTTCAAAAAATAATGAAAAATTCAAAGTATGAATACCATGTTTTATGAATACCAGAAATACAACTACTAAACCACCACCCATTGCCGAACGAAATAATTTCCTATTTTCTGATTTTGAAAATCCTATATAATGCTCGCCTTTTTCAGAAGTATGACTAACAATTCTATATGCCAATAAATTGGTGTTTTCTTTAATTAATGCTGTAATACTGTTCTTTGTTTGTTCCGCTATTACTAAATCCGTGATCAGATGAGAAACAGTTAACACTTTATTGCTTTGCTCTTTGGTAGTAAATAAATTCAATAACAGTTTTATTCTGCTGATGTGTTGTCGCGCCCTTATCAATAAAAGAGTTAAGTGAAGACTGGTTCCTATTTCATCCTTTTTGTTTTGAATTTCATTAAATAAATTCTCAGTACGATCAATACTATTCAATACATTATTTAATTCATCACCGTCAAGGATTTGCTCGGTCAAATGTTTTTTTACAAATAAGGATACCTGAAGATTTAACTCAAAGAATGGAGAATCACTATCATCAAATTTTTGTATTTTATTGACAAGATATGGATCAATACCGATGGATGTTAAACGATGACATAAAATAATGATGGCATTGTATAATTGATCTGCCACCTTTTCAGAATGAGCAACCAGCTGATTTGAATCAATCAGCTTTGCTGTCAGCTCCCAACTGGAAAAATTAATTCTTTGTATCCAAAGATGATCTGTTGGATCAGAGAATATAAAATTCAAAAAATAATGAAGTTCATCCTCATCGGAATTGACAGGTAAAATTTTATGTTTAAAACGTATATAAATTTCAGGGAAAAGTCCTCTATCAGAAAGAATTCCATAATCAGTAAATGCGTTTACAAAAAAGGCATGATCCAATGTATAATAAACAAACTCTGTAAACTCCGACTTAAAAATTTCATCACTGGATTTCTGTAAAATAAGTTCCTTGAGTTTTTCATTAAACTCCAAGTCCTCTTCTTCAGAAAAGAATCTTATAGTTTTTAAAAACTGAATGATTTGAGTATACTTATTTATCAAAGGCATAGATAGGCGTAATATTAAGTAATCTTGCGCTATTATAGCCATGATTGTTTAACGTTTGTTAACGACAAGAATTTCTAATAAAGTGTTAAAAATTACGTTTTTACAATTAATAAAATAGTTTATCTTTGTTATCATGGAAATTGTAAAAGGTTCGGGAGTTAATCCAGGTGCATTATTGGCAAAGGTAAATTCTCCTGCCGATCTTAAAAAACTGAAAGAAGAAGAATTAGAACAATTCTGTGCAGAGTTGCGTCAATTCATTATCGATATCGTTTCTGTAAAAGGCGGCCATTTTGGTGCTTCCTTAGGCGTAGTAGAATTAACCACCGCTTTGCATTATGTATTCAATACACCTTACGATCAATTAGTTTGGGACGTTGGTCATCAGGCATATGGCCACAAAATTATTACCGGACGCAGGGATATTTTCCATACCAACCGTATTTATAAAGGCATCAGTGGATTTCCAAAACGTTCAGAAAGTGAATATGATACCTTCGGTGTTGGCCACTCATCCACTTCTATAGGCGGCGCTTTAGGAATGGCTGTTGCAAGTCAGTATAAAGGATTAAAAGACAAACAACATATTGCTGTAATTGGTGATGGCTCTATGACGGCTGGTCAGGCTTTCGAAGCACTGAATCATGCCGGTATTTCCAATAGCAATTTATTGGTAGTACTCAACGATAACTGCATGAGCATCGACCCTAATGTTGGTGCATTGAGAGATTATTTAACAGACATTACTACATCGCATACTTACAATAAAACCAAAGATAAGGTTTGGGAACTATTAGGAAAAATAAGCAAGTTTGGACCAAATGCACAAGAGATAGCTAGTAAATTAGAAAACGCTGTTAAGACTTCTTTGCTAAAACAAAGTAATTTATTCGAGTCCTTAAAATTTAGATATTTTGGTCCTGTTGACGGGCATGACGTGGTGCGTTTAACCAAAGTAATGGCTGATTTGAAAGATATTCCAGGGCCGAAAATATTACATGTTTTAACTAAAAAAGGAAAAGGATATAAATTCTCCGAAGAAGGAAATGAAACCGTTTGGCATTCGCCAGGAATTTTTAACAAGGATACCGGGGAAATAATTAAAACAGTTCCTAAAGAACCTCAGCCTCCAAAATACCAGGATGTTTTTGGCCATACCATTGTTGAATTAGCGGAACAAAATGATAAAATAATGGGCATTACACCGGCAATGCCAAGTGGTTGCTCCTTAAATATTATGATGAAAGCCATGCCGGACAGGGCATTTGATGTGGGTATTGCAGAACAGCATGCGGTTACTTTCAGTGCAGGCTTGGCCACTCAGGGCATGGTGCCGTTCTGTAATATTTATTCTTCTTTTATGCAACGCGCCTACGATCAGGTGGTGCATGATGTGGCTTTACAAAATTTAAAAGTCGTTTTCTGTTTAGATCGTGGTGGAATTGCCGGCGCTGACGGACCAACGCATCATGGCGCTTTCGATATTGCTTATTTCAGGTGTATTCCCAATATGATTGTAAGTGCCCCCATGAATGAGGAAGAGTTGCGTAACCTGATGTATACCTCACAATTGGATGAAGTTACCGGACCATTCAGTATCCGTTACCCGCGCGGAAATGGAGTGATGGTAAACTGGAAAACACCTTTCAAAAAAATAGAAATTGGAAAAGGCCGCAAATTAAAAGATGGAAAAGAAGTTGCCATTTTATCTTTAGGGCATCCTGGAAATTTTGCAACTAAAGCCATTGAAAAATTAGAATCCGAGGGTATCAATGTGGCTCATTACGATCTGCGTTTTGCAAAGCCTTTGGATGAAAATATGTTGCACGAAGTTTTTTCACGTTACAAAAAAATAATTACCGTTGAAGACGGAACAATCGTGGGCGGCGTAGGAAGCGCTATTTTAGAATTCATGTCAGAAAACGGCTATCAGGCTCAGGTAAAACGCCTTGGAATGCCTGACCGATTTATTGAGCACGGGGAACCAAATGAGTTATATCTTGAGTGCGGTTTTTCGGTCGAGCAAATTCATGATGAAGTGTTAGAAATTCTGAAAGAAAAAAAAGAAATTAAATTAGGTTAGTGTTTTACACAAATCATTTAAAAAAGCGGCTTAAATCCAATTTAAGCCGCTTTTTTATTTAACAGAAATTTTATTTTAATCCTCCCTTGTTTTCGTTAAATTTGTAAGAATGACGAATGAGTTTGTCAAGTCCCATCACCAATATACATTAATGTCTTTAGAACAAAACATACTACTTTTAAAACTGGATGAATTTATCCGCAAGTATTATAAGAACCAACTTATAAGAGGTTTATTATATACGTTGGGGTTATTAGTTGCCGCTTTTTTATTTTTAGTTGTAGCAGAATATTTTGCCGAATTTGGAACAACAATCCGTACTGTTTTATTTTATGCCTTTTTAGCCATGAGTGGTTATGTGTTATTTAAATACATTGCAATTCCTGTTCTGAAGCTTAACAGGTTAGGAGCCATTATTTCTTATGACGAAGCCGCCAATATTATTGGACAACATTTTAAAAATATCAATGATAAATTATTGAATACGCTGCAACTTCAACGAAATTCAGGTTCTATTTTATCTTCGGAACTATTAACGGCCAGTATCAATCAAAAAATGCACGAGTTAAAACCTATTCCGTTTACTTCTGCCATAAATCTCAACGAAAACAAACGTTATTTAAAATTTGCACTGCCACCGGTTGTATTGATGCTTCTTATACTAGCAGTTAAGCCTGATCTTATTAAAGATAGTACTGAAAGAATTGTTTTCCATCAAACTTATTTTGAGAAAAAAGCACCCTTCCAATTCACTATTCATAATAAATCATTAGAAGCAATTCAGCAACAGGATTATGTTTTGGAATTAAAATTGAATGGTAATGAAATTCCAAATGAAGTATTTATAACAGTTGGCGGCATAGATCATAAAATGGAAAAAATTGATAATATCAATTATACCTACACTTTTAAAAACGTTCAAAAAAATCAGGATTTTATTTTTACTGCCGCCGGGTTTAATTCCAAAACATACGAACTGGCTGTTTTACCGAAACCGATGTTGATGAAATTTGATATCCGGTTAACTTATCCGTCTTACCTCAACAAAAAAAACGAAACGGTTTCAAACATTGGCGACATGCAGTTACCACAGGGAACCAAAATGCAATGGGTATTTCACACAAAAAACACTGATAATATATTTCTGAACTTTGCTGATACACTTGCTGATATATCGAGGTCTTCAGAGAATGAATTTTCTTTCACCAAAAGAATGATGCAAAGCATGGGTTATTCCATTAAAACAATGAATGGGTTTTTAAAACAGAATCCCGACTCTGTAAATTATATGCTCAATGTTAATCCGGATCAGTCGCCAATTATTGATGTCAGTGAAAAAACAGATTCCATAAATCCTAAAAATATTTATTTCTCGGGAACCATTAAAGATGATTATGGTTTTTCAAGATTGCAATTTAAATACACCCACTATACCCAGGATTCAACAGGTAAAGCGTTGGTAAAATCCGGAGAGCAGGTGATGGGTGTGAATAAACAACAAATTACCCAGCCCTATTATTATTTTTTAGATGCTTCTCGCTTTAATGTATTACCGGGAGATAAAATAGAATATTACTTTGAAGTATGGGACAATGATGGTGTGAATGGATCTAAATCCGCTAAAACGAAAACCATGTTGTTTAAAGCGCCAACCATTGATGAAGTGAACCAATCAACGGATAAAAATAATTCCGAGATCAAAAAAGACCTGGATGATGGCATTAAAAAAGCAAAAGATTTGCAAAAGGACATCAATGACCTTGGTAAAAAGCTGACCGAGAAAAAACAAATGGGTTATGAGGAAAAGAAAAAGCTGGAGGACATTCTTAAAAAGCAAAACGAATTAAAAAATAAAATAGAAGAAACCAAACAAGAAAACCAACTTAACAACCAGCAGCAACAGGAATTTACTCCACCAGACGAATCCTTATTGGAAAAACAAAAACAGTTAGAGCAATTGTTTGAAAACATCATGACACCTGAAATGAAAAAGTTATTTGATGAGTTAAACAAGCTCATGGATAAACTGGACAAGAATCAGGTTCAGCAAAAACTTGAAGAATTAAAGCTCTCCAATAAGGATATGGAAAAAGAACTTGACAGAACTCTGGAAGCTTTTAAGCAAATGGAAGTTGAACAAAAAATGCAGCAGGCCATTGATAAATTAGATGAGTTGAAAAACAAACAAGATGAATTGAAGAAAGAAACAGAAGGGAATAAAGCGAAGGAAGAGACAAAAGAGAAGGAAGGGAATAAAGGGAAAGAAGAGACAAAAGAAGCTTCAAATAAAGAACTAGAAAAAAAACAGGATGATTTAAATAAACAATTTGAAGATCTGAAAAAAGATTTAAAAGAGATGCGGGAAAAAAATGCTGCATTGGAACAACCAAACGAATTGCCAAAAACTGAAGAAAAACAAAATGAGATCAGTAAAGAAATGGAGAAAAGTTCTGAGGAGTTAAATCAGAATAGTAAAAAGAATGCTTCAAAATCTCAAAAACAGGCCTCCGATAAAATGCAGGAGATGAAAGAGCAGATGCAGAAAGCCATGGATAAAATGGAGAAGGAGGAACAGGAAGAAGATATGCAGACGCTTCGCCAAATCCTGGAGAATTTATTAAATCTCTCTTTTGCGCAAGAGGATCTGATGGGGCAATTGGCAAAATTAAGAGTTGACAATCCTCAGTATTTGAAAATCACCCAAACACAAAAAAAATTACAGGACGATTCAAAAATCATAGAAGACAGTTTACTCGCATTGAGCAAAAGGGTGCCGGCTATTAGTGCAGTAGTCAACCGGGAAATTTCTTCTATTAATATGAATATGGGAAAAGCTGTTTCTGAACTAGCAGAAAGGATGCAATCCAATGCCCAGATGCGGATGCAATATTCCATGACCTCTATAAACAACCTTGCTTTGATGCTAAATGAAAATTTAGAGAATATGCAAAAGCAGGCAAAGGAATCTAAAGAAGGAAAGCCCGGGAGTGGGAGCTGTAAGAAACCCGGGAAAGGGCAAAAGCCAAGTTCTAAACCCGGGGATGGAAAGCCGAGCATGGCAAACATGAAGCAGATGCAACAACAACTCAATAAACAATTGGAGCAATTAAAAAAAGCATTGGAACAACAAGGTAACAAACCGGGAGGTCAGAAGCCTGGGAATAAATCTGGAGAAAAACCGGGCGGACAAAAACCGGGAGGCCAGGGAGGAATGGGCCAGCAAGGGCAGCAAGGAATGATGCCGGGAGTTCAAGGTCAGGGAATGAGTGAACAATTGGCAAAAATGGCTGCGCAACAGGAAGCACTGAGAAGGCAGATGCAACAAATGATGGATAAGATTAAAAAGGATGGCGGGTCTAATCCGGGCGGGAATATTGCGGAATTGATGGAACAGACTGAAAAAGATATAGTTAACCGTCAAATTACTCAGGAAACCATGAAGCGCCAGCAAGACATTATTACTAAACTTTTAGAAAGCGAAAAAGCGGAGAGGGAACGCGAGCAAGACGAAAAAAGAAAGAGTAATGAAGCAAAAAATGAAATTTTAAGTAACCCTACGCAATTTTTAGAGTATAAAAGACTTAGAGAAAAAGAACTAGAGTTGTTAAATACCGTTTCGCCAAGTTTAACACCCTATTACAAACAAAAAGTAAATGAATATTTTAACAGCGTAAAATGATACCAGCTAAAGGAGAAAAACTGCACATTACGTCCTCATCTGACAATATAAGATTAGTAGAACGTTTAGTTGAAGACGTTTGTGATGTGTTTAATGTAAATGAAGATAGTTATGGTAATATTTTAATTGCCGTTACAGAAGCTGTAAATAACGCCATGTACCACGGCAATCAAGGAAATCCTGAAAAAAAAATCAAAATTGGTTTTGAATCCGGAGATAAAAACATCCAATTTTCGGTAGCAGATGAAGGAATAGGTTTTGATTATGCGAGCTTACCTGATCCAACAGATCCTTTAAATATTGATAAACCGCACGGTCGCGGTGTTTTTTTAATGAAAAATTTAGCCGATAAAGTAGAGTTTAACAATAACGGACAGGAAGTATTGCTGACGTTTAATGTGAATTAATGGTTTCTTTTAACAACCAAACCATCGCCTTTAAATTTAAAGAGAAAACAAAGCTAAAGCAATGGATTAAAACCATTACCGAAAAAGAAAAATACAAACTCGGAACAGTCAATTACATTTTCTGTACAGATGATGAGTTATTGGAGATAAATCTCAAACACTTAAATCACAATACCCTTACTGATATTATCACCTTTGATTATACAGAGGGCAAAAAAATCAGCAGTGATATATTTATTAGTATTGAAAGGGTTTTGGAAAATTCACAAAAATTCAACGTAACATTTGACGAAGAATTTCACCGTGTGATGATTCATGGAATCCTGCATTTATGCGGCTATAAAGACAAATCAAAAGCAGATGCTGAATTAATGCGCAAAAAAGAAAATCAGGCCTTAAAATTATTTAAGTAAATGCGTTTTATAAAAACATCTTTATTTTTTTTAATTCTTTCCTGCCAAGGATTTAGTCAGCAAAAAGAATTGCAGGTAAACGGAATTCCAGTGAGTAATATAACGTGCGCCGACATAAAAGTAACTAAAGCCATTCCTGAAATATCACAAGGTTTCATTAGTGATATCAGGGACGCTCAAATCATAGGCGATTGCCTTGAATTAACTGTGGTGTATGGAGGCTGTAATGGTAATTTAGAATTAATGACTGACAGTGTGGTAACTAAAAATTCTCAACTCAATTTTAAATTAAGATGGATTGAACCTTCATTATGCAAAGCGTTAATTCTGACAAAAGTAGCCTTTGATTTAAAACCTTATAAAGAGTTGATCAAAGAAAAAAGCGCGACTATAAAAATTATGGGAACTACTTTTGAATTGTATTATAACAATTAATTCAAATTTCAGCCGCTTGACTTTAGTAAATCCGGAAAATTAAATAAGGCGTTTTATAACATCATTATTAAACTGTTTTGCCAGTTTGGATCTCAATCTTTCTTCAGGAGTTTGAACTTCGTAAATAAATTTACTGGTTTCTTCAATCCACATCAAAATCTCCTCCACGCTCTTTTTCTGATGCTCTTTTAGTTGTTCATCTGTAACTGTATAATGAAACCCCTTGTTCGCATTTTCTAGCTTCGGTTTAATTTCCATTTTTCAGAAGTTTTGAGAGTAATAAAACATCATTCTGATCTTGTATACGATTGGCATACCTTTTCAATTTAATCAAATCCTCAACGCATACAAGGTGAATCGGCGTTAAGCCTAATAATCTATCTGTTTTATTTTTCCAAAGCACATCAAATTCTATTGGTGTATCGAGCAACACATCCAAATTCATAAATCCTATGGAGGAATTAAAATATGAATAAGCTATCAGACTTTTTTCTTTAATTGCCTTTAATCTTTCTTCTTTATTTATAAATGTGCTGATAGACAAAGGAATTACAGATTGAAACAAGAGATGTTTAACTCCCAATTCAAAATTTTGAATATTTATTTCATCAAAATCCAGCAAAAGATCTATATCGGCTGTCATTCGTGGAATACCATAAATATTTACTGCTAAGCCACCACATACTAAATATTTTACGTGATATTGATTTAGTATATCAAATATTTTTTTGATTTCCATATCCAAATTTAACTAATTTCCTTTTGTTTTTATTATCGAGTAAAATGATAAATAATTTCATTTAATGCAACTCAAATTGCAACTTGCTCAGCTTTTGATACAGTCCCAAATCATTTTTCATTAAATCCTGATGCGTTCCCATTTCTATTA
This sequence comes from Bacteroidia bacterium, assembly GCA_014378485.1. GTDB lineage: Bacteria > Bacteroidota > Bacteroidia > B-17B0 > Aurantibacillaceae > UBA4416. The sequence continues at coordinate 24,870 of JACMNO010000092.1, read as the reverse complement.
CTTCTCCTTTTTGAAGAACCACGATTTTATCCGCATTCCTAATAGTAGACAGGCGATGGGCTATAACGATCGACGTTCTGCCTATCATTAGTTTATCCAATGCTTCCTGCACCAAACGTTCACTTTCACTATCCAAACTGCTTGTTGCTTCATCTAAAATTAAAATAGACGGATTTTTTAAAACTGCCCTGGCAATGGCTACTCGCTGACGCTGGCCTCCCGATAACTGAATTCCCCTGTCACCTACACGTGTTTCAAACTGATCTGGAAAGCTCATAATAAAATCATATGCATTTGCTTGTTTGGCCGCTTCTATTACTTCCTGCTCAGTTGCATCAGGTTTGCCATATAATATATTTTCTTTTATTGTACCCCCAAATAATAAAACATCTTGCGGAACAATTGCCATTTGATCACGTAATTCTGTTAGTTCATATTCAGTCGATTTTTTACCATCAATAATATATTCTCCGCTGCCCGGTTCATAAAAACGCAAGGCTAATGATGCAATAGTTGACTTACCACTTCCACTACTACCGACTAATGCAATAGTCTGGCCTGCTTTTGCAGTAAACGAAACATTATGAAGCACTTTAAAATCGAGCCTCGTTGGGTAAGTGAACTCAATATTTCGAAATTCCAAATCACCTTTAATTCTGTTCTTATTTAAATTTGTTTTGTATCCAAGGTCTATTGTTTCACTAACATCATCAATCAAATCAAAAACCCTGTCGGTTGCACCTAGTGCTCTTTGTATTGATGCCAATTGTTCCGGCAATCCTCCTAAGGAGGCTGCAACAAACAAAGCCAACATCATGAAAATGCCAAAATTTTCAGCACTCAATTCTTTCGAATTAATCAGTAACAACATTTTGTATAAAATAAAAAAAATAGATCCGAACACGCAGGTAATTATAAAAGCAAAAAATGCTCCGCGCATCACCCCGTATTTAATTCCGTATAATCTAATATCATTGGTGATACCATCAAATCTTTTTATTTCCAGTTTTTCGTTTGTAAACGATTTTACACTTGTAATACCTATTAAAGCTTCTGTTACTACAACGCTCGATTCGGCAATTTTTTCCTGCAAGCCTTTAGAATACTTCCGTATTTTGCGTCCATACAAAATTGCAATAACCGTTATTGGCGGAATAATGACTATAAACCATTTTGCTACTTCCCAGCCTGTAAAATGTATTAATAAAATTAACCCACCTACTCCAACAATTGTTTGCCTTATAACTTCAGCAATATTTACTGTAAACGCTTCAGAAATAACATTAATATCTGTGGACAAACGACTGCTCAAATCTCCTACCTGGTTCTTTGAATAAAAACTCATGGGCATTTGCACCAATTTATTAAAGGCATCGGTGCGTAATCCTTTTAAAATATTTTCGGTAACCACTGAAAAAGTAAGTACTCTTCCAAAGGAAACAATTCCTTGTACGATCAGTAAAATAAATAATTCAATTCCTGTTCCTGTAACTGAATCCTTAAAAATATTGGCTGCCATTCCGGTTTGACCTAAATACCCAAACATTTTTCCTGCCATAACCGGAAAATAGAGCCCAACAACTGCCGTTGCTACAACAAACAGCATTCCCAATACAAATAACCATTTACTTTTTTCAATATATTTAAATAATCGTAATGATTTTTTGAAATTTCGTTTAGAAAACCTTGCTTTTGGTAACTCGTCTTTGTTGTTTTCTATTTTTGCCATTTTTTAACTGTAAATTTGTGCGCAAATGTACTGTTTTTACAAAGGTTTAATCGAAAAACTCAGGAATTCAAGGTTAAATTCCAGAAATAATTTGTCTCATAATAAAAATACATTATATTTGCAGTCCAAATTTGAAAATCTTATAACATTTAAATACTAACACCATGAAACGCACTTTCCAACCATCGCAACGTAAAAGAAGAAACAAACACGGATTTCGTGAGCGTATGGCTTCAGCTAATGGCCGCAGAGTTATTGCAAGTCGCAGAGCTAAGGGTCGTAAAAAATTAACTGTATCAAGCGAAAAAACTCATAAATAATAGTTTACTAAAGCAATTTAGTGCCTTTTTAAAAGAGCTGCCTGTAACCACGGGCAGCTTTTTTTATTATCTTAGATCACCAAACATTAATATTCTTCAAATGATAAAAAAGTTACTTATTGCCATATGCATTCCGGTTTCGATTCTTGCACAACAGCAATCAACCATTCAGGAGCAAAGCCAACATTATAAAAACTTTTCTTTTGCAAGCGATGTTCAATGGGACAGTTTAAACACCATTGAAAACGGGACAGTTTACCATAATAATCAAAATCAATCTAAAACAACTGCCTGTGCATTAACCAAAAAAGTATATGGCTGGCATCCGTATTGGGTTGGGTCTGTTTACACCAATTATAACTGGTCCATGTTAAGCGATTTTTGTTATTTCGATTATTCAGTAAGTCCAACAACTGGCAATAACACCAATGGTTCCTTTGCTTGGGCAACCAGTGCAGCAGTAACAGCTGCCATTAGTAATAGTGTTAATGTGCACTTTTGTGCGACTTTATTCGCCAGCCATTCTACATTTTGGGCAAGTTCAACGGCGCAGCAAACATTTATTACTAATGCCATTAATTTATTGAATTCCCGTCCCGGAAGTAATGGTATCAATGTCGATTTTGAAGGAATGGGTGCCGCTGATAAAACACCGTTTACATCTTTTATGACTAACCTCTGCAATCAGGTTCATGCTGCCAATCCCAACTATGAAGTTACAATGGCACTATATGCAGTAGACTGGAGCGGAACATTTGATCTGCCTGCTTTAAATCCAATCGTTGACCAGTTTATTATTATGGGTTATGATTACTATTATTCGGGTTCATCACAAGCCGGTCCGGAAGCACCACTGTATAATTTTCAAACAGGCTATAATCAAACTTTAGCAAAATCGATTACTTATTATTTAAAGCAAGGTGCCAGCAAAAATAAGTTGCTTTTAGGCCTTCCATGGTATGGAAGAGAATGGGAAACTTTAGCGGCAACGGCGCCATCCAATACAACCGGTGGATTTACATCATCACGTTTATATAATTATGTAAAAAATAATCCAACAACTTATTCAACAATCAATAAAAACTGGGATAGCAATAGCTTTAATCCATTCTACTCATATGTAACCGGTACTTCTACTCGCCAATGCTGGATTGATGACAATTACAGTTATGGCCGCAAATTTGATATGGTAAATCAACGTGGTCTAGGAGGCATTGGTATCTGGGCATTAGGCTACGATGACGGGTATACGGATCTTTGGAACTTAATTAAAGATAAATTTTCGAATTGCGCCACTGTAGCATGCACAGATAGTATTTTTGATATGGGTGGACCTAACAGAAATTATTATGATAACGAAAATTACGTGTATACCATTGCCCCTACCGGTGCCAGTTCCGTAAAATTAAACTTTAGTTATGCTATTACCGAAGCCAACTTTGACACTTTATTTATCTATAACGGTAATTCGATTACATCACCAACACTTGGTGTTTATACCGGAACTCTTAACTCAACGTTCACACTAACCTCTACATCACCATCTGTTACTGTTCGTTTTAAATCTGATGGAGGAACTGTTCGCTCAGGATTTAAAGCAGTTTGGACGTGCCTGCAGGACAATACGAATCCAACCACACAAATTACAACGCCAAGCGGATGGATTACCCAAAATTTTACGGCAAACTATACTGATGCTGATAATGCAGGAGGCTCCGGAATTGAAAAAAGTTTTTATCAGCCTAGTTATTATAACGGGATTGAATGGAGAGCTAACAGTAGCAGAGGATTTTTTAATGATGATTTTAACGGGCCTGCTATACATCCCGACTGGACAAATTCTATTGGAACCTGGAGCATCACATCAGGAGCATTGGTTCAAAGCGATGAAACAAACGGCAACACTAATATTTATGCCGCTGTAACTCAAAGTTTATCTAACCGTTACTTATACTGCTTTAAAGGCACTATCACATCGGCATCAACTGGCACCGCCAGCCCAAACCGCAGAGCAGGGATTTATATAGCTTGTGATAATCCTTCCCAGACCCAGCGAGGAAACAGTTATATGATTTGGTTCAGGCCTGATCAAAGTGCTGTTGAATTTTACAAATCTGTTGCCAATAACATTGGATTGCCAACCTATTCCGCAAGTTGCAATATCACAACAGGAACAATTTATGATTATAAAATTTCTTACGATCGGATTTCAGGCGAAATAAAAGTATGGCTAAATGATGTTTTCATTGGTTCATGGACAGATACAACTCCTCATGCCAATGGAACTGCGGTATCATTTAGATCAGGAAACAGTTCATTTAAAATTGATGACTTTAAGATCTTCCGATCAAGAGCAACTTCCCATACAATCTTAGTTGGTGCTTCAAATACCAATGATCTACGAAACGAAAATCCATCACCAACCACTATTGCCGGAAAAATTAGCAGCATCACAAAAGATAATGCCAATAATCTATCAGCTACTGTTACTAAAACATTAAATATTGACTGGTCAAAACCAATTGCCTCTTCTACCATAAAAGATGGAACAGCTAATGATATTGATACAACTTACACGGGCACACAACTGGATCTGAATTACGCCGCCGCAAAAGATACTAACTCTGGTGTTGCGACTTATTATTATGCCATTGGTACTACAGCAGGTTCACAGAATATTGTTTCATGGACCTCTAATAGTTTAAACCTAACTGCAAGTAAAACAGGGTTAAGCTTAATCAACAACCAGAAATATTTTATCATGGTAAAAGCTAAAAACGGAGCCGGATTAGTAAGCGATAGTACAATAAGTGATGGGGTGATTTATTTAATGTCAACAGGATTAAATGATAATAATTTATTAAATGAATTATCTATTTATCCAAATCCTACCAATGAAAAAGCAACTATAAGTATGATCAGTAATCAAAACGAAAAACTAAATTATATATTATATGATGCTTTAGGCAAATTGATTGAAGAGCGCGAACTTAATATTACAATTGGAATAAATACTTTAGAAATAAAAGTGAACCAACTTCAATTAAGTAAAGGTGTTTATTTAATCAAGCTTCAAACTTCCGGAAAAGAAATTACCAGAAAATTGGTGGTGGAATAATGCTCCAGTTTATTTTAGCAGCAGTAAAGCGCAATCACAACACTTCATATAAAGAGTATCCTGAATGGGCAACCTTTATTGGTATTGGAATAGTTATATTTGTTATATATCTTTTAATAAAAGGCGGAATAAAAAAAAAGAACAAATAAATCTAATGCCTTCTATTTTATTCATAGCCGATCATCGCTTAAATCGCTCTCCCAGCCAGCGTTACCGGTTTGAACAATATTTAGACTTTTTTAAAACCAATGGATTTGACTGGGAATTATCTGAAATCATTACCAAAAAAGATGACGCTATCTTTTATCATCCAGGCAATTATATTAAAAAAGCGATTATACTTTTAAAATCCATTTTTATAAGATTTAACGACTTACGAAGAGCTAAACAATTTGACATTATATTTATTCAACGAGAAGCTTTATTATTAGGTTCTTCCTTTTTTGAAAAACAATTTTATAAACGCAGCAAAGTTATTTTTGATTTTGATGATAGTATTTGGTTGTTGGACACATCGCCTGAAAATAAAAAATTTGAGTTTTTAAAAAATCCCGCTAAAACAAAAATCAATATCGCACATGCACATTGTGTGATTGCCGGGAATAAATATTTAGCAGGTTACGCCAAACAATTCAATCCAAACACCGCTATTATTCCTACAACGATTGATACTGATTTTCATAAACCAATGCCGGAATTAAGGGGCTTCGACTCCTCTCTCATGCAAATGCGTGATGACAAAAAAATAGCAATTGGATGGAGCGGAAGTATCAGTACCATCAAACACTTTGAAAGCTCCATTCCTTTTTTAAAAACATTAATGGCAAAGTATCCGGGCAAACTTGAAATCCATGTCATAGGGCAAGCCAGCTATTCTCATCCCGAAATAAAAATCGTGAGTAAATCCTGGAGTGCAAAGACCGAAGTAGAGGACCTAAATTATTTTGATATCGGCATCATGACTTTACCTGATGATGAATGGGCGCAGGGGAAATGTGGATTAAAAGGTCTATCTTATATGGCCTGCGGCATTGCTACAGTAATGTCTCCGGTTGGAGTAAACAAAGACATTATACAACAAGGCATCAATGGTTTTTTAGCTGCCACAGAGTCCGAATGGGTTGATTGCATGTCTCAATTAATTGAAAACAATGATTTACGCCAACAAATAGGCCTGACCGGAAGAGAAACAGTAGTTAAAAACTACTCTGTGAATGCTCATAAAGATGCTTACTTAGAAGTTTTAAAATCTCTAATAAAATAGTAGATTTATATCATGGATTCTTTCACAAAAAAAGATACAACGCCAAATGATGTTTATGTAAAACGGTATAAGGATTTTATCCGTTTGTTCAGGATTTCAAAAATGCTATCGAAGGCGAAAATCATTACGCATACTAATCAAAAATAATCATGGATATTGAGGATGATGAACTTCTTAATTTGTGGCGCGCTTTCCAAAAACATAATTTAAAGTATATCATGGTAGGAGGATTTGCTTCAATATTAAACGGATATAACAGGCTAACTAATGATATCGATATCTGGATCAAAGATTCAAAAGAAAACCGGAAGGCATTACAAAAATCGCTACAAGAAATAGGCCTTGATTCAATTCCTGATTTACAAAACATAGATTTCGTTCCCGGTTGGTCTTCTATTAATTTACCTTCAGGTTTTGAACTAGATATTATGACAAATCTGAAAGGTTTTGGGCAAGAAAAATTTGATGATTGTTATCTGGTCAGTAACGAAGCTGTTATCAAAAACACATCTATCCGCTTCTTTCATATTAACCAGTTAATTGAATCAAAAAAAGCTGCTAACCGGTTGAAAGATCAGTTGGATGTTGAAGAATTAGAAAAAATTAAACGTCAAAATAATACATAATAATACATACATTCGTAACCAATTTATATATATGAAAAACACCGCATTATCACAAAAACATATTTCTTTAGGCGCCAAAATGGTTCCTTTTGCAGGATATAACATGCCCGTTTCTTACAGTGGATTAAATGATGAACATGCAACTGTGCGCAATTCTGTTGGTGTATTTGATGTTAGCCACATGGGTGAGTTTATTTTAAAAGGAGACAAAGCCCTTGACCTGATTCAAAAAGTAACCAGCAATGATGCTTCAGTATTAACAGATGGAAAAGCGCAGTACTCCTGTTTGCCAAATAATGACGGAGGAATTGTGGATGATCTGATCGTATATCGTATAAATGAAAAAACCTATATGTTAGTAGTGAATGCTTCCAACATTGAAAAAGACTGGAACTGGATCAGCAAACATAATAGCGATGGAGTTGACATGAAAAACATTTCTGAAGAAACATCATTATTAGCCATTCAAGGCCCTAAAGCAATAGAAACCTTGCAGAAGTTAACAGATGTGAAACTGGCTGATATCCCCTACTACTCTTTTGCCAAAGGGAAATTTAGCGGCATAGATAATGTAGTGATCTCAAACACGGGATATACAGGTGCAGGAGGCTTTGAACTTTACTTTAAAAATGAAAATGCCGAAAAAATATGGGATTCCATTTTTGAAGCAGGCAAAGAATTTGGTATCAAACCTATTGGTTTAGGTGCTCGTGATACTCTGCGTTTAGAAATGGGCTTCTGTTTATATGGAAACGACATTGATGATACAACTTCTCCGATTGAAGCAGGCCTCGGCTGGATCACCAAATTCACAAAAGACTTTACGAACCGCGCTGCTATAGAAAAACAAAAGACAGAAGGCGTTACTAAAAAATTAGTGGGTTTTGAAATGATCGATCGTGGGATTCCACGTCATGATTACCAAATTGCCGATGCCAATGGAAACATTATTGGAAAAGTGTCTTCCGGAACACAATCGCCCACTTTAAATAAAGCAATTGGAATGGGTTACGTAAATAAAGAATTTGCAAAATCGGATACAGAGATTTTTGTAATGATCCGCGACAAAGCCATAAAAGCAAAAGTTTGTAAAATACCTTTTCTTAAAAAATAGTCTTCGACTCCGCTCAGACTGACAAAAAAATAATTACATGAACATAGAAGTTTGCTATACACCACAAGCCTATAACCTGTTTCACAAACCGGATGCAATCGTTGTTGTGATTGATGTTTTCAGGGCAACTTCAGCGATTGTTACCGCTTTTTACCATGGTGTGAGTAAAATGATTCCCGTTGCTACCGTTGAAGAAGCATTGGAATATCAGCGTAACGGTTACCTAGCTGCTGCTGAGCGTAACGGTGAAATGATGGAAGGCTTTGAATTGGGGAATAGTCCTTTTGGATATATGAACAGTAAAGTGAAAGGAAAAACTATCGCTATTTCAACAACAAATGGTACACAAGCTATAGAGGCGAGCCGCCATGCATCAAAAATTTTAGTTGGCAGTTTTTTAAACCTCGATGTGTTATGCGAATATCTGGCGGAACAAAAGAAAGAAGTTATTTTAGTGTGTGCCGGTTGGAAAAATAAATTCAATTTAGAAGATACTATATTTGCAGGCGCAATCGTTCACAAACTAACTACAGAATCAGGTTTTGAAATCACTTGTGATTCTGCAATCGCCTCTAATCATTTATACGTGCTTGCTAAAGATGACCTATATGGCTTTTTGTCAAATTCTTCGCATAGGAACCGTTTAGCAAAATTAGATCTTGAGCGTGATATCCGCTATTGCTTAACCCCTAATCAATGTCCTGTCATACCAGTCATGGAAGGAAAATACTTGGTTAAATTATAAAAACACAAACCACATAGACGCATAGAATAATAAAAGCCGCAGATTAATTTAGGTAACATTGCTAAGTACATAGTAGTATTGTTAAATAGCGCAACTTCTATAATAAATTCTATAAAAATAGAAATGCTATGTTTTTAAGTGTTAAAAAAAAGTACTGAAAAATAATGGAAAACATTCAGGTCATAGGAAAACGCTCTTCGGTTTTGATCAAAGACAAAATATTTAGTTTAGTAATATTACCAACCGATAATAAAAAGAAAGTGAACCTGATGTTTCTATGGCTCATGGCCTGGTCGGTAAGCGGGATAATTATACTGGCCAATTATTTTAAGCTTACCAATGATAATGCAAAGTTGATGATCATTGTGTGGCTGGGTTTCTGGGCTTATTTCGAATTTAAGATCATCCGCGTATATATGTGGAAACGCTTCGGAAAAGAAAAACTATGGATCAAAAAAGGTAAGATCCTGTATCAGCAAGATGTTAACGGGCGTGGCAAAATAAAAGAATTTGATATTAACCTGCTCTCCGGCTTTAGTATCATTTCTTTAACTACGGGAAGTATCGCCGACACCTTCAGCCAGACATTTTGGGTAAAGGGTGGTGAACGTATTGAATTTATATGTCAATCGAAGCTGATTAAGTTTGGGATGCAGCTAAATGATGATGAAGCAAATAAGATTATTGTTACACTGAATAAGTTTTTGACACAGAATAATTAATCATTGCTTTCTAACAAGTCAGCCTTGTAATCAATCTTCAGTTTTCTAAAAAAATCTTCTTCTTCAATTTCTCTGACACAACCGGGCTGAAGGTCTTCTAATTCTAAATCTTCGATCGATACCCGGATCAGTCTTTTACAATGATGATACACCGATGAAACCATTTTACGGATCTGGTGATATTTTCCTTCGGTTAATGTAATTAAGAGCCACGAGTGCGGCAGGTCTTCACGAAATTCATGTCCACGCTTTGGCAGATCCTTTGGTTTTTCAACGATCTCTACTTCGCAAGGCGTTGTAGTATAATAACCACCACCCTTTACCCTGATTGTTATTCCTGTTTGCAATTGACGAAGGCGTTCTTCATTCACTACTTTTTCAACCTGCACAAGATAGGTGCGTTTGTGTGGAGTTTCGCTTTCAAATAATAATTTAGTAACACGTTTATTTGTTGTTAAAAGTAACAAGCCTTCCGAGTTATTATCAAGCCTTCCAATGGCATGCGTTCCTTCCGGGAATTCAAAATCCAGATCGCCCAATAAATTTACTTTATCAGGACTTACAAATTGTGAAACCATTTTGTAAGGCTTATTGATAATAAAATAACGATCAGTCATTTGATTTTTTAATAGTGGCTTTATAACCAAATAGTTTTAATAATACCCAGGTAACTAAAAACCCTGCAACGCCCGCCACCAATGATAAAACGGTTGCACCTACATAATACACATATAAATTTTTTAGTGTTTCTATGGTCAGGATTTTATCCAAATCCAGGTTTACATTTTGTCCCAGTACACATTCCCCAGTTTTTACACTAGCATAGAGCACAAAAGGAATCATAGGGGGAACAGAGATCTGAGCCGTTAATCCGACAATGATTTTATTTAATTTAAAAAACACGGCTGAAAAAATTGCTAAGGCAAATTGAAACCCCCAGATAGGAACAATTCCAAAAAATAAACCAACGCCTACTGATAGTGCTTTTTTCTGTGCGCTCTCATGAGCAGCCACAACTTCTTCTTTCCACACTCTCTTAAAGTTCTTCAGGTTCATTTTTCGAACCAGCATTACCGGACGCCAAAATAATGCAGCCAAAACCACTAAATACGTATTTAAAAAACTGATGCGTGTACTGTCTCTACTTGGGATAAAATGCGAAACACGCTCTCCGGGCGGAGCATAATAAACACTAACAGGAACAGAAAGAATGGGAATTCCTCTCCATGCTGCTTTCACTATCACCTCAATTTCCAATTCAAACTTAGTGGTAAACAACCAAATCTTTTTTAAACGCTGAACAGGATACAAGCGATACCCACTTTGTGTATCGGGTAAAGTAATTCCCGTTTCTGCCCAAAACCAAAAATTACTGAACTTATTTCCGAATGTACTTTTGTTCGGCACATTTTCAACTGTCATGTTTCTTGCGCCAATAATAAGACTTCCGGGCTCCTTTTCTATTTTATCTAAAAATAAAATAAAATCTTTTGGATAATGTTGTCCATCACTGTCAATGCTGATCGCATAATCAAACCCTGCCTCATTAGCTTTTGAAAAACCGTTTCTCAAACCCAATCCTTTCCCTTTATTAACCGTATGAGTAACGACTGTAAGCTTAGGATATTTCACTAATATTTCTGCGGTGTGATCGGTGCAACCATCATTTACAACAATAATGTTATCGCAATATTCAATCACAGTTTGGATGACTGCTTCTATCGTTTTTGCGTTATTGTAAGTAGGAATGAGCACACAACACTTAAGTTGTTTGAATTTCTGCTTTACATATTCTTTTTGTTCCTGAGGTTCAATCATTACGGATTGGTAAAAATAAATAAATAATACTTGTAAAAACCATCTTTAGCTTTCTAATTCTTTTTTTAAGTTTGCATATCATGTCATTAAGATTAAAACAGTTTATCATTTTATTCATTTTATTAATGAATTCTTCGCTCTTTGCGCAGGATAAGCAAAATAAAGAGTCACGCCAAGGCGTGCCGACTAAAGAAGAAAAGAAAGCAAAAAAAGTAAAGGAGCTTCCGGAAAATATTGAGGCCTTTCCAAAGAATTTTTTAATCCGCCCACGTTTTGTATATCCCATTGTTTCTATCAATGTTAGTAACCGGATGTTTGGCAAAGGCGATAAATTCTCTTATAGACCTGCCATGCCCGGTGTTGTTGGACTGTCATTGAAGATTAAAAAGGTGTATGTCTCCGCCGCCATTCAATTGCCGGCAAGCGAAGCACTCAAACAAAAATATGGCGAAACTAAATTCAGAAATATTAATATTAATATTCAGGGTCGTATAGTTAACTGGGGTCTATTTTACAGAGATTATAAAGGTTTTTATCTGTCAAATTATCAACCTTATTATCCTGATTGGAACCAAGACTCACTTGGCTATCCAAAATCTCCGGGATTAAGAATCCTCGAAGTAGGTTTGAACTTAGGTTTCAATTTTAACAAAAACTTCTCAATGAACGCTGCTTTTTCGCAGGGAGAAAGGCAAAAGAAAAGTGCCGGATCTTTCCTTATGGGAATTTCTGAACGTTATCAGCGCATAGAAACCGACACCAGTTTTGTTCCACCAACACAGGGTCATTTATATCCTAACCTTGATAAATTAAGTTACGGAAATTTTACGAGCACAATCATTTCTTTAGGCTTTGGATACCAGTTTGTAATTAAAAAATTTCATATAACCCCAGTTATTATGGCGGGTTCAGGTTTTCAGTTCCAAAGTTATGAGCAAACAGACAGAAAAAGATTTTGGATCAATTTTCCCACATATGCCAGCGGCAAAGCACAGTTTGGCTATAACGGGAATCATTTTTTCTTTAATTTCATTTATCAGACTGAATTCAATACCATACCAATCAAAGAATCTAGAATCAGGTTGTTTCATAACTGGCTGGAATTTGGAATGGGTTTGAGATTTTAGGTTTTAACACATAGTCCCATAGATTACTGCTTTCTATGAGTGATTTTATAAAAATAAAGGCTGTCCTTTTGAGACAGCCTATCTATAATAATTGAAGTAATTAGATTTATTTCTTCTTTTCAAACTCTGCTACCTGGTTATCGTAACACAAATAATATTTACCTTTCTCAAGGTTATCAATAGTGGTTTCTTTACCGAATCCTTTTTCGACAACAGTTCCAAACGCATCATATACCTCAAATGCAGTTTCTGTTGTATACTGAATTGCTTTATTGTTTTTTGTGATCATAAAAGAAGGCTTATCCGTACCCGAATTAATAATAACTGCAGAAGATACTTTAGGAGTGGAGCCTAATCCAACCTGCTTTACCCTGAATTTATTTTCTCCGCTATGAGTTGCTATCCGGAAAGAATAATCGTGATTATCCGGACTGCCTAATCCCTGAACTTCTCCAACATACACCCATTTGTTCCATTTAAATTGTTCAACAACATAAGGCAATGGACCACTTTCATTTTTGGCTGTCCATTTTAAAATACCGGATGAATTAATATTCATGCTTAACACTTCAAACGTGGGACGGGGCTTTAAAACTTCAGGGTTTAAAACAACCGGTACGCAATCACTTTTATGACTGATCTCAATAACGACTTTCTGTCCTGGCTTAATGTTCATTGCTGTCAGATCAATTTCAAAAGAGGAGGAATTAACTTCATCTGTTGTGATCACACCATTTACTTTAATTTCTGTAGCACAAAAACCAACACCATTTGCCCCAAATGCATTTTGTATAAAAATATTCTTATTTTGAAATTTACCTTCAACAATAAGAACACTGCTCTTTAAATTGAACGACAGAATAACAAAAGAAAATATAAAAAATAAATTTTTCATTATAAAATTAATTTGGTAGCGAACTGAATAATGTAAAAATAGAAAAAAAACACGATAATTTAAAGGCGATGGCGCATTTTAACATATAAAAGCATCAACAAAATTACTATTATAGTAATCATAAGAATTTTGGAAGCACCTTTGAAATGAATTTTATCACTAATACTGTCCTTTTTGTAAGACCAAAGCATAACTATTACAAAAATCACAATAAAAACTCCTGTAAAAATCAAATTACCTGTTGTCAACATCTTTTCAATTAATTTAGACCGCAATTTATAATTTTACGGGGAATTGATGAGAAAAATAATTGTCGTTGTTATAATATGTTTAGTTTCAAAACTTTGGGGAAATAAGATCTCTGGCGCGTTTGAGGCTCTATCAGTATATGACTATTTTAAAGCAAAACAACTTTTCTATAAAGCGCATAAAAAATATCCCTGTGAATCTTCCTATGGTCTGGCTACCATATTTTACAGGTCAGACAACCCCTTTTCAAATATAGATAGTGCAGCGAAATACATTGCAGTTGCAAAAAACCAATTTAAAGATACCGTCACATTTTTAACATATCATATAAACAAACAAAGCATAAATGATTTAGTACAAAAAATCAGTTATAAAGGTTTTGGTACTTATGGTAATACCGGGTCGGTTAACGATTTGAATCATTATTTAAAACATTTTTATTTCTCAACTGATTCCCTGCTTTCTGAAAGTTACTTCAGGCGCGATGAGTTACGTTTAAACAACGTGGTAAGTTATCATTCGAGCGACAGTGTTCGTCAATTTTTATTGAACCATCCTGAGAGCTGGATCTATTCAAAAGCTCAGACACTTTTTTATGACTTTCAGTTCACTGAAAAAACGCCACAGAAATCAAAAAACCAATTACAGCAATTCATTACACAATTTTCCCGGAACCCTCATGTTCCTGAAGCAGAAATGAGTTTGTTTAACTTTACACAACAATTTCATTCCGCTGACAGCTTATATAATTTTATAAAAATATACAGCAGCAATTTAACCAATGAAGCGGCCTGGAAATTATTGTATAGTTTATCAGTTAAACAATATAGCAAGGAAGAACTAACCGGTTTCTTGCAAAAATATCCAGATTACCCTTACAATCAAACCCTTCTTAAAGAGATATCCTTAACCCAAAACGTACTTATCCTGGTGAAAAACCTGAACGATAAATCCGGTTTTATTGACTCGCTGGGAAACTGGGTCATTCAACCTCAGTTTGATGATGCCTTACCATTCAATGAAGGATTTGCTTCTGTTTGTAAAAACGATAGCTGTTTTTATATCAATAAAGAAGGGCTCAAAATTTCAGATCATTTTTTTGAAGAAGCAGAAAGTTATAAGGATGGCATTGCTATTGCGAAAAAAGACAGTGTCTGTTTTCTTATCAACCGTTCAGGGCAGATCATTTCGAAAGGCTACCAGGACATTAATGAATCCTCTCATCAATTATATGTGTGCAAATTAAACAATGTGTATGGTGCCATTAATGCCAAAGGAGAAATTATCATTCCTTTTAGCTATACAAAATTAGGGAATTTTAAAAATAAATTTGCTTACTATCTCTCCACACAATATGGCCTTGTTGACATTCACAACAAGGCGTTACCGGCTCTGTGGGACTGGATCTCAGACGTGGATAGCAACTCGATAGCCATTGTAAAAAAGAAAAACCAGTTTGGATTAATGGATGTTGATGGCCAGGTTATACTGCCCACAGAATATGATTACGTGACTCACTGCAGGGATGAAATTTATCTCGTTGTGAAAAACAGGCTTTATGGGTTTTATAATGTAAAAGAGAAATGTTTTGTAACGTCCGTTGATTACGATTATAATTCATCTTTTGAAGCAAGTTACTATACGAATGGCAAAAGTTTTAAGCTGATCAGGGATGATGAAGTGGCCTTAGTGGATGCTAATGGGCGCTACTCGATTAACTTTGGAAACTATACCAATTTATTTTTTGCAAAGGATGATATTATCCGCATACAGAAGAATAATAAATACGGCTTTGTGGACCGTAAATTGAAAGCGGTAACAGCCGTTGAATTTGATAAAGCAAAAGATTTTGAGGATAATTGCGCAGTAGTCGCAAAAGGTGTCAATACTTCGCTGATCGACAGGACAGGAAAAAGCATTTACACTATTAAAAACGCTGAGATCATAAATGCCGGGAATGGACTATATAAAGTTAAACAAAATAATTTATCCGGATTAATCGGCGCTTCCGGAAAACAATTACTGAATTTAGAATTTGAATCCATTCAACCTATTCATCAGCGCTTTTATTTATGCATTAAAAATAATGAACTTTATTTTTTTAATCCCGCAACAAAACTTTTGAAAAAGCTCTAGTCTATTTTCCATTTAATTTTAAAAGTCATTCTTTCACTCCTCGGCGTGATGTTTCAGAATATGTTCTCAACTAATTGCCTGAGATACTGAATCGAGTTCAGAATGACCAATTACTTTTTAGCTAAAGGGAATACCAGAGTGAAAATAGTTCCTTGATTCAACTCTGTTTCAAAGGTGATTGTACCGTTAAATGAGACCACCGAATTTTTTACCATCGCTAATCCCAAACCCGTACCGGTTGTTTTTGTAGTGAAGTTGGGAGTAAATAATTTGTCTTTTACATCTTCTGCAATGCCACTGCCGTTATCTTTTACTTTAACGGTTACGTTTGTTTCGTTGGAATACGCCATGATCTCTATTTTTCCTTTCCTGGTTTCAGGAACAGACTGCTCCGCATTTTTTAAAAGGTTGGTAAAGATTCTGAGACATTGTTCTTTATCAGCCATCACCCATAAAGATTCTGAAGCAGAAAGGGAGATCTCACAATCCGTATTTTGTTGGAACAAGTGTGTTACATTCTGAAGCACATCAAAAAGATTCACAATTTCAAGATTTGTGTTTGGCAGTTTGGCGAAATTAGAAAACTCAGTTGCAATGTGTGATAAGGTATCAATCTGTTCAATGAGCATTTGCGAAACTTTTTTCACACGTTCATTAATATCTTCGGGATGCGTTTCAACAACCCGTTGCAAATGCTGTATGTTCAGTTTCATTGGTGTTAGAGGGTTTTTAATCTCATGCGCCACCTGCTTTGCCATTTCCCTCCAGGCACTTTCCCTTTCCGATTGCGCTAACAATACAGAACTCTTTTCTAATTTGATCAACATGTTATTATACTCTTCTACTAAATTTCCAATCTCATCATTTGATTTCCATTGCAGTGCTTCATTGATCCTACCAAACTGAATGTTCGAAATCTGCTGCCTGATGATTCTTAAAGGCTTGGTCAATAAATTGGAGACCAATAATGCCACAAGCGTGGTAATGGCAAAGAGGATGGTATAAATATTAATTAAGGTAGTGAGGTATGCTGTTAGTTCTTTTTCAAGATCTTTTTGCCTCGCAAAATAAGGCAGGTTAATGTACCCAAGCAAACGGTCATTTTTACTATAGAAAGGGATATAGGCGGATAAGTATTTTAGTGTGCCAATATTTTCTCTCTGCGAATAATTAGCCCTGATGCCTCTCCTGAAAGACATATAAGCTAATGGGTTCATAAATTTGGAAACAAGTCCCTGCTCATAGATTGCGGGCTGTGAGGTCGCATATAAAACTCCTTTCTTGTTAAATAAAGAAATATCACTTCCAAATAATTGCGCCAATCGTTTTAAACGGAAGGTGGTAATGTCTTTATAAGAAGCCTCGAGTGATTCTTGTAATCCTATATTTTGCTGCAATTCTTTTAAAACCGATTGGGATTTTAAGATAAGGTCCTTTTTATTTTTTATTTCGAATTGAGAATTCACTACCCAAATGGTTCCAATCACCACTCCTGCCAGTGATAATACCACAATAGAAACCAGGATGAACTGGATTCTGTTATTCAATGAATTGAACCGCTTACTGCGCTTAATTACCATAGAGTTGAACCATACGCTGAATAAAACAACCACTGAAAAAAATATGAACAAATAAGAATTGGAAGTGAACCGTCCCCAGACACCAAATTCCTTATCCGTGATAACGGTTACCGTATTGGCCTTAGGCGAATAAACAAAATGCTCGAAACCATCGTTAGTAGAATATTTAAACGTTTTGCTATTGATAAATAAAGGGTATTGGTATTCACCAAAAGTGCTTAAGAGTTTATTGGATTCATAAACCGCATAAGAGATGTGTTTGGACTCCAGTTTATTTTCAAGGGATTTATCCAGCAGCAGATCCGGGAAGGCGCCCAGGTTAACAGCTAATTTTGGTTCAAGTTGTACATATAAATGAAATGTTTTACCAGGATTTCTATTCACATCTTCAATCTCAATTTTTGCGATATAACGAATCGATTCCTTTTGCTTGTCTATAAAATAAAGATCATCACTGATGGTTTGAAAACCATTTTTTTCGATCTGCTGTTTAAAATAATCTTCATTTAAATAAACCGGGTTCAGGTGAATAAAGATCGGGGTACAATCATTTTTAAACAAGGACATAAGGATCTCGTACCGCTCGAAATAGCCCGTGAAATTCCGCTGCCTTAAGCTTTGCTCAATCTGCTCGCTGCTCAAAGGCAACAGAGTTAATAAATTTTTTAACTGAGGATCTGATTTAATCGAGGCGCTGATCTTACTGAATTCGTTTTCTGCAATGACATCTTGTCGATCTGTTAAGCTTAAAGACAATGCTTCAAACGTTTGTTTTTTATTGACCTGCTCATATTTACTGAACAGGGAAGACACAATAAAAGTTGACGTTAAAATTATCAAACCGATATTAATAAAATTATAGGAAGCTTTGAATTTCCGTAGGAAATAAGAAATAATCACTAACAACAAGGGCCAGCTATATTCAAGAATACTGATTCCGTATTTTTCACATAACAAGTAAACGATTACCAAAATTCCGCACAGGCTCAACAAAAGCGCCGCAGGGAGAAGTTTTCTTTGAAGTAAAAAAATAATAAAACGCTCCAGGCACAAATAAAAAGCAAATACCAGAAGTCCGACACATAACAGGCCGGTTAAACTATAAGCACTGAAATTAAACAGGTCATTGATGTTGTAAGAGATGGTAGAGTTATTTACTAAACTATAGATCAATAACCTGATCTGTAGTGAGAAAGCCGACAATAAGAGAAATGATAAAATAATCACTCCTGTTTCGGTCACTTTATTTTTTGGAACCAGCACGTAAGTAGATTTATACAGCATGATGGCTAGTAAAAATATCAACCCACTATTGATGAGAACATCTCCTAAAAAGGAAAAATAAAAAGAAGATGCGTCAGCAAACAATTTCGCATCAAACAAAGTGTTATGATAAAATACTTCAGGAATTTTAAAATAGATCATCACCGTCCTAATCGCTAAACAAGCGCTGGCAAAAACAATAATAAACAAGCCTTCATTTCTAAGCTTTCGTTTTAAAAAGACAAACAGTAAGCCAAGGAATAGTAAAAAAGAAACTACATAAAAAAAACAGGCATATGTAATGAAGCGACTACTCATGTGTAACCCTTCGCTCCTGTAAACTTCAAATAAAGGCGGGCCGAATTTTGATTTAACGGCGTGCTTCAAAAAATTAACAGGTGTTACTAATTTAGATTCCTCAGGCAAACGAAGCCACTCGCTGTAATTATTATTCAGATAACGATTTTCAAAATCAAATTCCGGTTTTATAGATATTAAAGCAACGAGTGTGTAATCTCTATGAAGAGAATCTACTTGTTTAATATATTCATACCATCCGTTTCTGATCCTGATCAGTTGCACATTGGTTTCATTGGTATAAGCATTAAGGTCAATGGCAGGCTGGTTATCTGTCCAAAAGCACAAACTGTCATTCGAATATACATAAACAGCAATTCCTTGATTTTTATAAAGATCGCTGATGGCACCTTGGTAACTAACAAAAAGTTCTTTTGGCCGGGTTGTTTTTAATGCCTTCGATAAAAGGTCAAGGTTTGTTTTAGCGATTGTTTCCTTTTGATGAAGGTTTGCCTCTGCCCTTGCTGCCAGTTCCTGGGTAGTAAGGCTCTTGCCCTGAAAAATAAAATAACCGATGGAAGCACAGATAAGAGCGCTGATAAAAATTACATATAATTTAAAAGGCTTATCCATTAGTATTACAGAGCAATTTACTGTTTTTTAACTAATTTTTTAGTCACAAAAATCATTTTTTTGAAGATTTAAGTATATTTGTATAATAACCCTTATTTTTTATGGCAAAACAAACGGCAAGTACCAAACAACCTATTTTTAAAGAGTTAACCAATACCTTTCATTTTTTTCCGTTTAAAAATCAAACCGCACCCTTCATTGTGATCATTCTTTTGGGCTTGATCTTCAATTTAACTTCCCTGCATAATGAGTACGCATTGGATGACGGAATTATCATTCACCAGAATGACCACGTGATCAAGGGCATAAAAGGCATCAAGGATATTATGACCAAGGATGCTTACGAAAGTTTTTATCGCCGAATGAATGCTACGGATCAATTAGCCGGTGGACGTTACAGGCCTTTATCCGTTGTAAGTTTTGCCATTGAACAACAGTTTATCGGGGCTTATCCCAAAGATGGTTTGTACCCGGCACAATGCTGGGATACCAATGGGAATAAGGTGAATGATGTGGAAGAAGACATCAACGATGATGGTGTATTTAATGAAGTAGATTGCCAGGTAAAAGGCGCTTCATTAAGGCATTTTGTAAACATCATTACTTTTATTATCGGGGTGATGTTGCTGTATTTATTTTTCAGGAATTATATTTTCAGAAGCAACCATGACCTTGCTTTTTTAGCAGCCATTATATTTTTAATGCATCCAATTCACTCCGAAGCTATAGCCAATGTGAAAAGTCGGGATGAAATCTTCTCGCTCATATTTATCTCGCTCACCTTTTTCTTTTCTTTTAAATATATGGAAGACAAGAAAACCAAAACATTGGTGTGGGCGGCCTTTAATTTTTTGCTGGCCTTGTTATCCAAAGAATATGCGGTGGTATTAGTTATGTTAATCCCTATCGCCTTTTTTGTATTTGACCAGATTGAATTTGACCCTAAAACTTATTTTCAATCCAAAGGCTTTAAGCATACCCTTTATGTTTTTGGATCTTTCTTCATTTGTGCCTTATTGATGTTGATGGTGAAGCGAAACTCCGACATACATATTCTGCCGGGGCAAAAAGCAACAACATCTTATTGGCTGTTCCCATTTGTTTATTTAATTGTAGGCGTTGGGTTAATCTCTACCAAAATCAAAAAACCCTTTGCAACATTAATGAGCTGGCATTTCTTTATCATGCTGTTTTATTTAGGAATGCGTTTGGTAGCTGTAAAATTAAAACCGGGCGTACCTGATACGGAGATTTTAAATAATCCCTACTTATTGGCTACACAGCAGGAACAATGGGCCACTAAAGTGTTTGTGTTATTAAAATATTTTTCATTGTGCTGGTTCCCTCACCCACTCTCTTCCGATTATTCCTTTAACACGATCCAGTTTCGCACCTTCGCCAGCTGGGATACTTTACTGTCATTAGTATTGCATATTGGCTTATTGGTTGCCGGTGTAAAGCTGATCTTAAAGAAACACCTTTTAGGATTTGCCATTGCCGTTTACTTTGCCTTCTTATTAATGATCGGTAATATTTTAATGGACATTGGCGCTACCATGGGAGAACGATTATTGTTCCACTCAACCATCGGTTTTGTTATTGCCTTTGCATGGCTGATCTTAAAAGGTGTGGACAAAATACCGGGTTCTTTAACTACTAAGAGAGTAGCTTTCTTTGCCTTGTTAAGTGTCATGACCTTTTTATACGGATGCAAAACATGGGAACGTAACTGGGACTGGAAGAATGACATCACTCTTTTCTTAAAAGATGTGGAAACAGTTCCGAACTCTGTGTTGGTTTTAGGGAATGCCGGAGCCCGTTATATCGACCTTTCGGATACCAAAAACTTTGTAGCGAAACGTGAAGAATCATTAGAAAAGGGAATTAAATATTTAAAGCATGCAGTAGAACTTCACCCGCGCTATGTGAACGGTTACCTGAATTTAGGCTTGGGAAGCTACAAGTTGCACCGCGACCGGGATGCATTGTTCTACTGGAAACAGGCAGAACATTTATATCCAAACAATCCTTATTTAAAGAACTACTACATTGTATTTTACAATGACCTGTTGAACCGTGGTTACCAAAAAGCACAGCGCGGGCAGTTAGACAGCGCCATATATGAATTACGAAAAACCATTATTCTGGATAAATTAAATCCGGAAGGTTTCTATAATTTAGGTGGTGCATATTATCAGAATAAACAATATGATAAAGCCAAGGTATATTGGGAAGCGTGTCTAAAATTAAAACCTGATCATCCTCAGGCCAAAGCAGGATTGGCTACCATTGTAACGGTGACAGTACCAACGCAGGCGGTGCCACAATCGCAACCGCAGCCTGAACCAAAAGGAATAAAAAGATAAATCCTGAAACGTCTTATGAATATGTTCCTAAAGAAATTGAGGCATTAAATCATGCACTTAGTATAGCTAAGCCCGGCTCTTATATTGTTGATTTAAGCGATGTAATTGATAACGCAATTGAGGTCGTGAACTCTTATTTGGATAAGGAGGGAGGGATGAAGTAGTCAATAAATGAGTCGTTATATGTTCACCAATTATTCCTAATTCCTAAAAAAAATAAAAATCGAGCTGAGTTATTTTTGAAAATGACTGAAGTTAAGATTAATGCATTTTGCAGAATAAAAAAATATAATAACAATTTTTTTAAATATATATCAAATTAATTTTAAAAATGCTAAGATTATTACAATTCATTAAAACATGCGCGTGGGTTTTTTATTTTCTATTTCCTTTAGTAAATAACGCTCAAAAATCGAATAATAATTCTGTAGTTATTGACACCAACTTAATAAAGCAAATAAATAAAAAGGCTTTAGGTTTTCAACAAGAACAACAGCACGATTCTGCTTTGTACTATTTTACGAAGGCTCTAAATCTTTCTAAAGAAATCAATAATATTTATTTTCAAACTAGTTCATATTTAAAAATTGGGAGATTATATCAATCTGAAGATAGCATGAATGCAAGTAACGCTTCACTTCTAAAGGCGCTGAAGTTGGCACAACAAATAAATAGTCTTTTCTATCTCCCAAAATGTTACGCCAATCTTGGTTTAAATGCAGCCAAGTCAGCAAATTTTCCTCAAGCTCTAGGTTATTTTTATAAAGCATTAAAAATAGAGAAAGAGCGTGGAGACGATGTTGCTACAAGTTACTCTTTAAATAATATTGGAATGGTTTACAAGAATCAAAAAAACTATGCACTTGCTTTAAAGTTATATAAAGAGAGTGTTGCTATTTGTGTAAAAAATAGAAATGAAGATGAGTTACTTGCACCGTTATCAAATATTGGTTCTGTTTTTTATGAGGATAAACAATTAGATAGTGCGTTATATTATCAAAGTATTGTTTTAAAAAAGCTAGAAATGATAAATGACAAAGAAAGAATTGGCGGTGCTTATTTAAACATTGGCTTAACATACGATGCATTTCATAAATATGACGAAGCTTTGTTTAACTATGTTAAGGCAGAAAGTGCTTTTATTAAATTAGATGATGAGTACGGTTTATCACTGGTATATATGAATACCGCCGCAGTTTATAGCACACTTAAAAATCTACGTTTAGCTAAAACTAACTATCTAAAAAGTTTGGCTATCTCTTTAAAAATTGATGACATTGATGGTGCCCGCCTTTGTTATGGAGGGCTAGCAGCTGTTGAAGCTGAAGGAAAAAATTATCAGCTTGCTTACCAATATCAAGTTAAATTTAAACAATTGACAGATAGCATCTTTAATTCAGAAAACAGCCAACAAATAGGAGATTTGAAAACCAATTTTGAAGTTGAAAAAAAAGAAGCTGAGTTGAAAATTAAATCAGATGCAGAAAAAGAAAAGATTGTAGCTGTAGCTGAGGAACGCGAGAAAAAACAAACAATTAGCATTATAGCGGTTGTATTTGTTCTTTTTGTAGTACTTGTATTTTCATTTTTTTTATTACGACGTTATAAAATTACCCAAAAGCAAAAATTAATTATAGAAATAAAAGAAAAGGAAACACAATTTCAGAAAGAAATAATTCAAGAAAAGCAAAAAGAAATTTTAGATAGTATTCATTATGCTAAAAGAATTCAAAATACACTAATTGCTAATAAGGCATTCATTGACGAAAACATCGCTAATAATTTCGTGTTTTTAAAACCAAGAGACATTGTAAGTGGCGATTTTTATTGGGCCACGAAAAAAAATAATAAATTCTATTTGGCTGTATGCGATAGTACTGGCCATGGTGTACCAGGTGCGTTCATGAGTTTATTAAATTTCACTTTCTTAAACGAAGCTATTAATGAAAAAAATATTTTTAATGTGGCTGAAGTATTTAATTATGTTAGACAAAAGCTAATAGAAAATTTAAGTAAGGATGGACAGAAGGATGGTTTTGATGGCATATTAATATGCATTGACAATAATAGTAAAGAAATAAGCTATGCCGCGGCAAATAATTCTCCAGTATTAATATCAGAGGGTATCATACAAAAGTTACCTTGTGATAAAATGCCGGTTGGCGAAGGTCCAAGGGAAGCTTCATTTACATTAAATAAGGTTGAATTAAAACCAGATGATACTTTGTATTTGTATACCGATGGATTTGCAGATCAATTTGGTGGTGAAAAAGGAAAAAAATTCAAATACAAGGAATTGAACAATTTACTGCTTTTGAATAGCACTAAAGATTTTGAAACTCAAGCAGAATTACTTAAACAGAAGTTTGATGAATGGAAAGGTAATTTGGAACAAGTAGATGATGTTTGTATTGCTGCCATTAAAATAGCTTAAATGTTTTTAGTGTTTTTGCTTGTTAAATTAGCAGAAACTAATAACTACAAGGTAGTATCAATATTAAATTGACGATAACTTTTCCATATTTATTTCTACGAATATGGACATAAAAAAAATGAAGCCTTAAATCATGCGTTCCGTATTGCTAAACCCAGTTCTTTTATTCTAGCTAAGCGACCTATTGATAATGTTATAGAAGTCTCGCACTCTTATTTAGATAAAGAAAGAGAAGGTAAATAATTTGTTCGTAATTGCGAGGAAAGATGACGAAACAATCTTAAATAGGGTTCACTCAAAACACTGAAATAGTAATAGATTCAACTATTTTAAAGAGTTTACTTTCTTTTTTATGCAAGGCATTTGCAGAAAATATTTGAAAAGGTTTGCATCATTTAGCAGCACATTTATCATACGTTAGTCACGCCATGGCG